>NZ_CYIG01000004.1 GCF_001298675.1 Paenacidovorax caeni | reverse complement strand
CTCGGTGCTCCTGCACCATGCGCACGGCGCGCTCGCGCACTTCCGGGGAGAACTTCGGTGACTTGTTCATAGCTCCATCTTCTCAAGTGTTGGAGCCTCCTCAAAACCCGGGGCGGTTCAGAAAGACGACAGCCATGGCCCGCAAGAAGCACATTCACGTCAACGCCTTCAACATGAACTGCGTGGGGCACATCCACCACGGCCTGTGGACGCACCCGCGCGACCAGTCCACGCAGCACGGCACGCTGCAGTACTGGACGCACATCGCGCAGGTGCTGGAGCGCGGCCTGTTCGACGGCATCTTCATCGCCGACGTGATCGGCTACTACGACGTCTACCAGGGCGGCGTGGACCTGACGCTGCGCGAGGCCATCCAGCTGCCGGTGAACAACCCGTGGCTGCTGGTGTCGGCCATGGCCGCCGTGACGCAACACATCGGCTTCGGCGTCACGGCCACCGTGGGGGCGCACAACCCCTACGTCTTTGCGCGCGATGTGACGACGCTGGACCAGCTCACCCAGGGGCGTATCGGCTGGAACATCGTCACCGGCTACGTGGACAGCGGCGCGCGCGGCCTGGGCCAGGAGGGCCTGGCCGCGCACGATAGCCGCTACGACCGCGCCGACGACTTCCTGGAACTGTCGTACAAGCTGTGGGAGGGGAGCTGGGAGGACGGCGCCGTCATCGCCGACAAGGCGCGGCGCATCCACGCGCTGCCCGGGAAGGTGCACCCGGTGGTGCACGAAGGGCCGTTTTACCGCGCCAACGCCATCCACATGAGCGCGCCGTCGCCCCAGCGCACACCGGTGCTGTTCCAGGCGGGCACTTCAGCACGCGGGCTGCGCTTTGCTGGCCAGCATGCCGAGGGCGTCTTCATTGGCGCGCGCACGCCCGAGGCCGCGCGCGAGGCCTCGCGCCAGCTGCGCCAGGCGGCAGTGGACGCGGGCCGCCAGCCGGACGACATCAAGATCTACGTCGGCGTGGCCGTGGTGCCTGGACGCACGGCTGCCGAAGCACAGGAAAAGTACGCCGAGTACCAGGCCCACGCCAGCGCCGAGGGCGGCCTGGCGCACTTCGCCGCCAGCACCGGGGTGGATTTCGCGCGCTACGGGCTCGAAGAACCGATTGCCTTCGGCCAGAGCAATGCCATCCAGTCGGCGGCCGCAGCAGCCCAGCAGCAGGGCTGGACCACGCGGCGCAAGCTGCTGGAGCAGTTCACGCTCGGCAGCCGCTACACCACGATCGTCGGCGACGCCGCGCAGGTGGCCGATGAACTGGAGCGCTGGGTGGACGTGGGCGAGATCGATGGCTTCAACCTCACGCGCCTCGTTGTGCCCGAGACCTGGGAAGACTTCGCCACGCTGGTCGTCCCCGAGCTGCAAAACCGGGGACGCTACCGCACCAGCTACGCGGGTGGCACGCTGCGCCAGCAGCTCTTTGGTGCGGGCGACCGCTTGCCGCAGCGCCACCCGGCAGCGCGCTGGCGGCGCTGATGGCGTGCACTGATTAGCAGGAAAAATGGCTGCCAGCCCTTTACTGGCAAGCGCTGGCAGCTATCGAAAAGAAAGCGCCAGCGCGGTGGAACGGGTCAGTTGCCCAGCCCCATGGGCGGGGTGCTGCCTTCCTGGTAGCCGAGCGCGGTGGAGATTTCCCGCGCCGTGGCCTGCAGCTTGGGCAGCCAGCCTTCGTCCAGCCGGTCGGCGGGGGCGGAGATCGACAGCCCCGCCACCAGCTTGCCCTGGTCGTCGAACACGCCAGCGGCCATGCAGCGCACGCCGAGTTCCAGCTCTTCGTTGTCGCGCGCCATACCGTACTGGCGCGCCTTGGCCAGTTCGCGCTCCAGCACGGGCAGCTGGGTGATGCTGTTGTGGGTGTGGCCCGGCAGACCGGTGCGCGTGGCGTAGGCGCGCACGCGCTGCGGGTCTTCCACGGCCAGGAATAGCTTGCCGGTGGAGGTCAGGTGCAGCGGCGCACGGCCGCCGATGGCACGCACCACCTGCATGCCCGAGCGCTCGCTGTAGGCGCGCTCCACATAGACGATTTCGTCACCCTGGCGCACGCTAAGGTTCACAGGCTGCTGGATCTGCTTGTGCAGGTTGCGCATCGGCGTCAAGGCCGCGTCGCGCACCGACAGGCGGGCCTTGACCAGGTTGCCCAGTTCCAGCAGGCGCATGCCCAGGCGGTAGCTGCCCGACTCAGGCCGGTCGACGAAGCGGCCGATGGCCAGGTCGTTGAGTATACGGTGCGCCGTGGAGGGGTGCAGGCCCGTGCGTTCGCTGATTTCCTTGAGTGAAATCGCTTCTTCGCGCGAGGCCAGGACATCGATCAGCGTGAACATGCGTTCCAGTACCTGAACGCTGGGCTGTGCGGGGATGTCGGGGTCGCTTTTTCGCATGGAGGCAATGCAAGGCGCAAAAGCGAAATTTTATCCTATGAAATGTCTTCGCGCAGGCTGGCGCGTTCCACCCGCTGCCACAGCCCGTCGCTGCGCACTTCGTGCGGTAGAAAGCGGGCTTTGTAGCGCATCTTCGGACTTTGCGCGATCCAGTAGCCCAGGTAGGCATGGGGCAGGCCGAGCTGGCGCGCCTGCTCTATCTGCCACAGCACGTTGAAGGTGCCGTAGCTGGCTTTGTCCTCAGGCTCATAAAAGGTGTAGACGGCGGAGATGCCGTCATCGAGCACGTCGAGGATGGACACCATCTTCAGCGTACCGGGGCTGTCGCCCGTGCCGGGCTCGCGGAATTCCACCAGGCGCGAGTTCACGCGGCTTTGCAGCAGGAACTGGGTGTACTGGTCAATGCTGTCGTGATCCATGCCACCGCCAGCGTGGCGGCTTTGCTGGTAGCGCAGGTAGAGCTGGTAGTGCTCGGGTAGGTAGCACAGGCGCAGCACGCGCGCTTGCAGGTGCGCATGGCGTGTCCAGGCACGGCGCTGGCTGCGGTCTGGGGTGAATTCGTGCGTCAGCACCCGCAGCGGGGTGCAGGCCTTGCAGCCGTCGCAGTAGGGGCGGTAGGTGAACATACCGCTGCGCCGGAAGCCCTGGGCTACCAGATCGGAGTAGACGCTGGATTGGATCAGGTGACTCGGCGTGGCGACCTGCGAGCGTGCCTGGCGATCCGGCAAATAACTGCAGGGGTAGGCCGCGGTGGCGTAGAACTGCAGGGCTTGTAGCGGAAGATCGTTGAGTTGCGTCATGCCGGCGATGCCAAGGCTTGGGCGGGGGGCAAAAGCGCGTTCCAGTATAGGGGGTCGAAGGCCCAGCCGGGGCAGAGCGCTTGCTGTGCGTGCGCAATGGTGCACAGGAATTGCGTGCGCGGAATCTCGCGTGCACCCAGCGAAGCCAGGTGGCGGGTGTTTTGTTGGCAGTCGATCAGTTCGACGCCGTTGCGCAGGCACAGGCACACCAAGGCCGACAGGGCGATTTTTGAAGCATCGGTCGCGTGGGCGAACATCGATTCACCGAACACCGCGCGTCCCAGCGCGATGAAGTACAGCCCGCCTACGAGCTGGCCATCGACCCAGGTCTCGACGCTGTGCGCATGACCGGCAGTGTGGAATTCCTCGTACGCGGCGACCATGCGCGGCAGGATCCAGGTGCCGTTCTGCCCTTCGCGGGGGGTGGAGGCGCAGGCATGGATCACGGCGCTGAAGTCGTGGTCTACGCGTACCTCGCAGCGCGGATTGGCGCGGAATTTGCGCAGCGTGCGGCGCAGCGAGTGGTGCAGCCGGAATTGCGCAGGGGGCAGCACCATGCGCGGGTCAGGCGACCACCACAGGATGGGCTGTCCCTCGTTGAACCAGGGGAAGATGCCATGTGCGTAGGCGGTGCGCAGGTGTGCCGTGTCGAGCGCACCCCCTGCGGCGAGCAGCCCGGGTGCCGGATCCTTGGAACCCCACGCCTGCGCGGGGTCCGGAAAGGCGTCGTGAGGCTCGAGCCAGGGCAAGGTGGTCGGCATGGGGCAAGCTGTGGACAAGGGCAAAGCACGATTGTCGCGCAGGCCCGCTGTGTACCTGGCAGACCCGGCCGGCCAAAAAAAAGCCCAGTGCGAGCACTGGGCTTGGAAGGGATCCTTGAAACGGGGGTTTCGAGAGGATCCAAGGAGACAACTGGGGCCCTGAAACAAGAGGCTCAGGGCAATGGTTGAATTATCAGGGTAATCCCTGAAGGTTGCCTAGAGTGTGTACTCCAGACAACACGCGTAATTAACGCTTGCGGGGCGTAGCTGCCTTGGCAGCGGTGTTGGCCACGGCATTGAAGTTGGCTTCGGCCACGTCAGAAGCCTGCTTCACGGCCTTTTGCACCGATTCGAAGGCGTTGGTGGCGGCGGACACGGCGCTCTTCATCACGGCGACGGCGGTTTCAGAGCCAGCGGGAGCATTCTTGGCTGCGTTGTCGACCAGGGTTGCGAAGCTTTGCTGGGCTTCGGCCGTCTTGGATTCCAGGGCCTTGCCGAATTCGGCGCCCGTGCCTGCGGCGATGTCGTACAGGTGGCGGCTATAGGCAGCGGTCTTCTCGGCCAGGGGTTGGAACATGTTGGCTTGCAGTGCCAGCAGCTCTTGCACGTCCTTCACGCTCAGCACAGCCTGGGCGTGGTTGGCGGCTTCGTTCAGGGCAGCGCGCGAGGCGGTGACGTTCAGCTCGACGAGCTTCTCGACGCCTTCAAAGGCCTTGCTGGTCAGGCCAAACAGGGTTTCGACGTTGGCTTTGTGGGAGGCCAGGATTTGTTCTGCGGTCAGCGACATAAGATATCTCCAAAGAAAGGGGCTAAGCCCGGGTGGTTTCAAGAGATCTGCGCTGACATGAGGCCTTTGACCTATGTTGCAGTGCAGCATGGTTTGAATTGTAGCGGTGCACCGGGGAAATGCAATATCCATGTTGCGGTGCAGCAAATATTAGATGCACATACCAAAAATCAGTATTTGTCGCCGTGGCGTCATGGCACACCGCTCCGGCGTGGTGGCGCGGGCCTGCGCTGGCACAATCGTTTGCCATGACCACAGCAACCCCTACTGCAGCCCCGCGCCGCTCACCCGAGCCACGTAGCGCCTTTCGGACCTTCAGGGCCATTGCCACCCGCTGGATGGATAACGACGTCTACGGCCACGTGAACAACGTCGTTTATTACAGCTGGTTCGACACCGCGGTGAACGCCCACCTGATCGAGCAGGGCGCGCTCGACATTCATGGCGGGCAGACCATTGGGCTCGTGATCGAGACGCAATGCAATTACTTTGCGCCTCTGGCGTTCCCGCAGGTCGTGGATGCGGGCATTCGCGTGGCGCATATCGGCTCCTCCAGCGTGCGCTACGAGCTGGGCCTGTTCGCCGCCGGCGAGCCGCTCAGCGCCGCGTCTGGGCATTTTGTGCATGTGTACGTGGACCGTGCCACGCGCCGGCCCGTGCCACTGCCGCAGCGTTTGCGCGAAGTGCTGCAGGCGCTCCAGCCCTGAGCATTTCCCCCCCGGGCGCGCCGCTCCGGGGGATGGCCTACACTGTCCCTTCGCCTGCGCGGGGCCGTGCGCAGAGCCCCTTTTTGCCGCCATGATCATTACCAGCCTGCTTGACACCGACCTGTACAAATTCACGATGATGCAGGTGGTGCTGCACCAGTTTCCGGGCGCGCAGGTCGAATACCGCTTTCGCTGCCGCAATGCAGGCGTTGCATTGGCGCCCTTGGTGAATGAAATCCGCGAGGAAATTCGTGCCCTGTGCAGCCTGCGTTTCCAGGATGCCGAGCTGGCCTATCTGCGTTCGCTGCGTTTCATCAAAAGCGATTTTGTTGATTTTCTCGGACTGTTTAAGCTCGGCGAGAAATATGTCCAGGTCACGCCTTTGCCTTCCGGCGAGATCGATATCACCATCCAGGGGCCTTGGCTGCACACCATCCTGTTCGAGATCCCGGTGCTGGCCATCGTCAACGAGGTGTATTTCCGCAATACGCAGAAAGTGCCTGATTTCCCTGAGGGCCGGCGCCGGCTCGACGCGAAGATTGGCCAACTCCAGGCGCCCGGCTTGGCGGAACTGAAGATTGCCGACTACGGCACGCGCCGGCGCTTTTCGCGTGCCTGGCATGAAGAGGTGCTGCGCGTGCTGTGCGCGCGCCTGGGCACGGGCATGCACGGGCAGTTCGCGGGTACCAGCAACGTGCTGTATGCCATGAAGCTGGGCGTGACGCCGCTGGGCACCATGGCGCATGAATACCTGCAGGCCTGCCAGGCGCTGGGCCCCCGGCTGCGCGACAGCCAGGTCTTTGGCTTCGAGGTCTGGGCTAAAGAGTACCGGGGCGACCTGGGTATCGCCCTGTCCGATGTGTATGGCATGAGCGCTTTCCTGCGCGACTTTGACCTGTATTTTTGCAAGCTATTTGACGGCGCGCGCCATGACAGCGGCGACCCGTTCGCCTGGGGCGAGCGCCTGCTGCAGCACTACCGCGACAATCGTGTCGATCCGCTGACCAAGACGCTGATCTTCAGCGACGCGCTCACGGTGCCGCGCACCATTGAGTTGTTCCAGCGCTTCCATGGCCGGTGCCAACTGGCTTTTGGCATTGGCACCAACCTGACCAACGACCTTGGCTACGAGCCGCTGCAGGTTGTCATCAAGATGACGCGCTGCAACGGCCAGCCCGTGGCCAAGCTGTCGGACACCCCAGGCAAGGGCATGTGCGACGATGAAAAATACCTGGCCTACCTGCGCCAGGTGTTCGACATCCCCAGCCCGGCCTGACAACCTCAAGGAGATTTTTATGACGTATTGGCGCTGGCTGGCTGCGGCCGCCTGCTGCATGGCCCCGGCTTGGGCGGGGGCTGCTGAGCTGGATGGCGGAGCGCTGTCGCTGCTGTGGGGCGTCCCCTTCGCCGGCATTCTGCTGTCGATCGCGCTCATGCCGCTGCTGGCGCCAGTGTTCTGGCACCACCATTTCGGCAAGGTGGCGGCTGCCTGGGCGTTGGCTTTTCTGCTGCCGTTCGCGCTGGTGTTCGGGCCCGGCGTAGCGGGCGTGAACCTGGTGCATGCGCTGCTGGCGGAGTACGTGCCGTTCGTCATTCTGCTGGCTGCGCTTTTCACTGTGGCGGGTGGCATCTACATCCGCGGCAACCTGCATGGCTCCCCCGCGCTGAACACGGGCATTCTGGCCTTTGGGGCGGTGCTGGCCAGCTTCATGGGCACCACGGGCGCATCCATGCTGCTGATCCGGCCGCTGATACGCGCCAACGACCACCGCAAGCACATCGCCCACGTGGTGGTGTTTTTCATCTTCATTGTCTCCAACGCCGGGGGCTCGCTCACGCCGCTGGGCGATCCGCCGCTGTTCCTGGGCTTCCTCAAGGGCGTGGACTTTTTCTGGACCCTGCAGCATGTTTTCCCGGAGACGCTGTTCCTGGTCGGGGTGTTGCTGGCCCTGTTCTATGCCCTGGACAGCTGGTTCTTCCGCCAGCGCGACGAGCTGCGCCGCATCGATCCCACGCCCGATACCGATGGCTTTGGCTTCGACGGCAAGGTCAACTTCGTACTGCTGGGCGTGGTGGTGGCACTGGTGCTGCTCAGCGGCTTCTGGAAGCCGGGTATCGCGTTCGACGTGGCGGGCACCGAAGTTGGCCTGCCCGGCCTGGTGCGCGACGTGGGGCTGATCCTGGTGACCCTGGCATCCCTGGCACTCACCCCCAAGGCGGTGCATGCGGCCAACCAGTTCAATTGGGCGCCGATGCAGGAGGTCGCCAAGCTGTTCGCGGGCATTTTCCTGACCATCATCCCGGTGATCGCCATGCTCAAAGCGGGTACCCAGGGGCCGTTTGGCGCCATCATCCATGCCGTGACGCGCCCCGATGGCTCGCCCGACCCCGCCATGTACTTCTGGGCCACGGGCGTGCTCTCCTCCTTCCTCGACAATGCGCCCACCTACCTGGTGTTCTTCAACACGGCCGGAGGCGATGCCGCCACGCTGATGGTGCAGATGGCGCCCACGCTGGCCGCCATCTCGGCCGGGGCCGTGTTCATGGGCGCCAACACATACATCGGCAACGCACCGAACCTGATGGTCAAGGCCATTGCCGAGGACCGCGGCGTGAAGATGCCCAGCTTCTTTGGCTACATGCTGTGGTCTGGCGCCATTCTGGTGCCGTTGTTCATCGTCATGACGTTGATCTTTTTCCGCTGACTGCACGAGGAGGGCGATATGGCCAAACCCCGCATCCTGGTGGCGCAGGCCATCTTTCCCGAGACTGTCGAGCGATTGGCGCAGCATTTCGAGGTGCAGGCCAACCAGGACGATGTGCGCTGGAGTCCCGCCGAGCTGGCCCGGCAGCTGGCTGACAAGGACGGCGCCCTGACCACCGGGGCGCAGCGCATCGACGCGGCCCTGCTCGCCGCCTGCCCGCGCCTGCGTGTGGTGGCCAACATGGCAGTGGGGTACAACAACTTCGACGTGGCTGCGATGACCGCAGCGGGGGTGCAGGGCACCAACACCCCCGACGTGCTGACCGACACCACGGCCGACTTTGGCTTCGCACTGCTCATGGCGGCGGCGCGCCGCATCACCGAGGGCGAGCGCTACCTGCGCGCGGGCCAGTGGAAGGACTGGCGCTACGACCTGCTGGCCGGCTCCGAGGTGCATGGCAGCACGCTGGGCATCATCGGCATGGGGCGCATCGGCCAGGGCATCGCGCGCCGCGCCGCCCACGGCTTCGGCATGGAGGTGCTGTACCACAACCGCACGCGCCTGCCGCCCGCGCTGGAGGCCGAGTGCAAGGCGCGCCACGTGGGCAAGGATGTGCTGCTGGCCAACGCTGACCACGTGGTGCTGGTGCTGCCCTATACCCCGGACAACCACCACACCATCGGCGCACAAGAGCTGGCGCGCATGAAGCCCACCGCCACGCTGGTCAACATCGCGCGTGGCGGCATCGTGGACGAGGCGGCGCTGGCCGCGGCGCTGCGGGAAGGGCGCCTTGCCGCCGCGGGGCTGGATGTGTTCGAGGGCGAGCCCGCCGTGCACCCCGACTTGCTCACTTTGCCCAACGTGGTGCTGACGCCCCACATTGCCAGCGCCACCGTGGCCACGCGCCGGGCCATGGCCAACCTGGCGGCCGACAACCTGATCGCCTTCTTCGATGGACGCGGCCCGCTGACCCCGGTGAACCAACTACCGGGCGCGGATGAATTTTTGTACCAAAACGGGCTGTAGTCCTTCTCCAGCAAGCGCTGGAAGCTATTGAAATGAGAGTGAATTTGCCATGATGCCGTTTTCCATGGCTTTCGGGGCGGCGGCGCTGTGCGCGGCCGTGGCGCTGCTGCTGGGCTGGCTGGCCGGCGCGGCCCGTGCACGTGGCGCGGCGCAGGCTGCTGCAGTGCAGGCGCAGGCGCAGCGCGAGGCCAGCCTGGCCCAGCTGGCACAGGCCGGCGCCCAATTGGCAGCGGCCCAGGAGCGCGTGCGTGGGCTGGAGGCCGAGCGCCTGGCGTTGCTGGCCGAGTTGCAGCAGGGCCGGGGTGAATTGCAGATGGCGCAGGAGCACACCAGCCAGTTGCAGACCCAGCTGGCCGCCCAGGCCACGCAACTGGAGGCCGAGCGCCGCGCGGCGCACGACAAGCTGGCGCTGCTGGCCGAGGCGCGCGAGGCCCTGTCGCACCAGTTCAAGAGCCTGGCCAACGACATCCTGGAAGAAAAAAGCCGCCGCTTTGCCGAGCAGAACCAGCTGAGCCTGGGCCAGTTGCTCGACCCGCTGCGCTCGCGTCTGGCCGACTTTCAGGGGCGCGTGGAGCAGTTCTACGACGCCGAGGGCAAGCAGCGTTCGGCGCTTGCCCAGCAGGTGCACCAGCTGATGCAGCTCAACCAGACCTTGAGCGAGGACGCCAAGAACCTGACCCAGGCCCTTAAGGGCTCCACCAAAGCCCAGGGCAATTGGGGCGAGCTCATCCTGGAGCGGGTGCTCGAGTCGGCCGGCTTGCGCAAGGGCTTCGAATACGACGTGCAGGAAAACCACCTGCGTGCCGATGGCTCACGTGCCCAGCCCGACGTGGTGATCCACCTGCCTGAAAACCGCCACCTCGTCATCGACGCCAAGGCCTCGCTGCTGGCCTACGAGGAATGGGCCCATGCCGACGACGAGGCGGTGCGCGCCGGTGCGCAGCGCCGCCACCTCGACTCGGTACGCCAGCACATCAAGGGCTTGGCCGAGCGCAACTACCAGCAGCTCTACGCGCTGCAGTCGCTCGACTTCGTGCTCATGTTCGTTCCCATCGAGCCGGCCTTCATGCTTGCCGTCACGGCCGACAACCAGCTCTACAGCGACGCCTGGAACCGCAACGTGCTGCTTGTCAGTCCGTCCACGCTGCTGTTCGTGCTGCGCACCGTGGCACATCTTTGGCGCCAGGAGGCGCAGACGCGCAACGCCCAGGAAATCGCCCAGCGCGGCGCCGACCTGTACGACCACCTCACGGCGTTTGTCGAGGAACTGGAAAAGGTGGGCAAGAACCTGGGGCAGGCGCAGGACGCCTACCAAAAGGCCTTCAACAAGCTCAGCAAGAACCGCGGCAACGTCATCCGCCGCGCCGAGATGCTCAAGGAGCTGGGCATCAAGCCCGCCAAGGCGCTGCCACCGGCCCTGGTGGAGGCCGCGCGTGGCGAGGGGCCGGAGGACTGAGGCCGCTCAGTCCGTCAATACGCGCCTACAGCGCGTAGAACTTCTGGATGGTCGCCCAGGCGTCCTGCGGGTCGTCGGTGAGGTGGAACAGCCCCAGATCCTCGGGGGCAATGGTGCCTTCTTCCACCAGCACGTCGAAGTTGAGAAAGCGGCTCCAGAACGCCTTGCCGAACAGCACGATGGGCAACGGCTTGGCTTTGCGCGTCTGCACCAGGGTCAGCACCTCAAACAGCTCGTCCAGCGTACCGAATCCACCGGGGAAGGCCACGAGTGCCTTGGCGCGGATCATGAAATGCATTTTGCGCAGCGCGAAGTAGTGGAACTTGAAGCTCAGCGACGGCGTGATGTACGGGTTGCCGCGCTGCTCGTGCGGCAGCACGATATTCAGCCCAATGGTGGGCTGGCCCGCGTCATAAGCGCCCCGGTTAGCCGCTTCCATGATGCCCGGGCCACCGCCGGTGCAAACGTAGATGCGGTCCTCGGGCGGCTGGTGCTGGCTGTGCTCGGCCACCAGGCGCGCAAACGTGCGCGCCTGCTCGTAGTACACCGCATTGCGCAGCGCGCGCTGGGCCAGCGCGATGCGCTGGGCGTCGCCGCTGGCTTCGGCCTCGGCCATTTTTTGCGTCGCTTCTTCATGCGAGACGAAGCGCGCGCTGCCATACACCACCACGGTGTTTTCAACGCCCTGGGCGGACTGCTCCAGGTCGGGCTTGAGCATCTCCAGCTGAAAGCGGATGCCACGCGTTTCGCGGCGGAACAGGAACTCCGGGTCGGCAAAGGCCAGGCGGTTGGAGTCGGGTTGCAAGGGGTTGCCGTTGTGGGCCTGGGTGTGCAGTTCTTCCCAGGCGTCAGCCAGGCGGCGTTCGTTGAGTAGGGTATTGGCTTGCATAGGGCGGGAATTGTGGCGCGGTTTGCTGGCCTGCGCGGGAAGCGGCGGTAGCGCGCAAGAAAATCGGCCGCCCGGGTGAAAGCAGATGCATTTCGGCCCTAAACCATTGCCAGGCAAGCGCCAGCCGCTCACATTTTTTTCAGGCCACGAGCTTGTGCACCAGGTCCGCCGCCGTGGAGGCGCCGTATTTGCGCATGAGCCGCGCGCGGTAAATCTCCACCGTGCGGTGGCTGATGTTGAGGATCTTGCCGATCTCCTTGGAGGTCAGGCCTTCCAGCAGCCGCGCCGCGACCTCGCGTTCGCGGCCCGTGAGATCCGCCTTCACGGGGCGCTGGGCGCTCAGGTCTTCGAAGCTCCAGATGCCGGCGGCGTGCGGATCCTCGCGGTGCAGGGAGCGCCCGGTGACGTGGCACCAGAAGAGCTCGCCGTTGGCGCGCTTCATGATGCGGTTGTCGCTGTAGTAGCCCTTGGCGTTGAGGATGGGGGCCATGTGCGCGCCCAGGCGCTCGTATTCGTCGGCGCTGGGGTACAGGATCTGGAATGACTGGCCCACCATGAGTTCGCGCGAGGCGCCGAACATGTCGCAGACATGGCGATTGCAGTCCACCATGGCACGGTTGCGTGACAGCACCAGCCCCACCGGGGCCAGTTCAAAGGCCAGTTGGTAATCGGTCTCCATAGTGTAAATATTTACGAGAAACTACTTATATACATACGTAGTATCGTAGCGCATACCTTTTATCCGCCCCTATGAGGAGACATTCGTGAACAAGCTCTATCCCAGTGCAGCTGCTGCGCTCGAGGGCGTGGTCGCCGATGGCCAGTTGCTGGCCGTCGGCGGCTTTGGCCTGTGCGGCATTCCCGAGGCGCTGATCGACGCCCTGCGCGACAGCGGTGTGAAAGATCTGACCGTGGTGTCGAACAACGCCGGCGTGGACGGCTTCGGCCTGGGCAAGCTGCTGGAGACGCGCCAGATCAAGAAAATGATCAGCTCCTACGTGGGGGAGAACAAGGAGTTCGAGCGCCAGTACCTGGCGGGCGAGCTGGAGCTGGAGTTCACCCCCCAGGGCACGCTGGCCGAGAAGCTGCGCGCCGGTGGCGCGGGCATCCCGGCGTTCTTCACCAAAACCGGTGTGGGCACCATCGTCGCCGAGGGCAAGGAGCTGCGCGAGTTCGACGGCGAGACCTACGTGATGGAGCGCTCGCTGGTACCCGAGGTGTCCCTGGTGAAGGCGGACGTGGCCGACAAGTCCGGCAACCTGCGCTTCAACCTGACGGCACGCAATTTCAACCCGGCCGCTGCGACGGCAGGCAAGATCTGCATCGTGGAAGTGGAGCGCATCGTCGAAGTGGGCGAGCTGGCCCCTGACGACATCCACCTGCCCGGCATCTACGTGCACCGCATCGTGCACAACCCGAACCCCGAGAAGCGCATCGAGAAGCGCACGATCACTGAAAAGCAAGGAGCCTGAACCATGCCCTGGACGCAAGACCAAATGGCCGCGCGCGCGGCGCAAGAGCTGGAAGACGGCTTCTACGTGAACCTGGGCATCGGCATCCCCACGCTGGTGGCCAATCACACCGGCGACAAGGAGGTGTGGCTGCAGTCCGAGAACGGCATGCTGGGCATTGGCCCGTTTCCCACCGAGGACCAGGTGAATGCTGACCTGATCAACGCGGGCAAGCAGACCGTGACCACCATTCCCGGCTCGGCCATCTTCGGCAGCGACCAGTCGTTCGCCATGATCCGCGGCGGCAAGATCAATCTGTCCATCCTCGGCGCCATGCAGGTGAGCGAGAAGGGCGACCTGGCCAACTGGATGATCCCCGGCAAGATGGTCAAGGGCATGGGCGGCGCCATGGACTTGGTGGCGGGCGTCAAGCGCGTGATCGTGTTGATGGAACACGTGGCCAAGAAGAAGGACGGCACCACCGACCTGAAGATCCTGCCCGCCTGCACGCTGCCGCTCACGGGCGTGGGCGTGGTCAACCGCATCATCACCGACCTGGGCGTGATGGACGTGACGCCCCAGGGCCTGAAACTGGTGGAGCTTGCGCCGGGCGTGACGTTCGAGGAAATCCAGTCCAAGACGGGCGTACCGCTGCTGCAGTAAGGCCGAGTGCGGCGCGCCCACGCCGGTGGGCGGATCGCCCGCTTATGGCGCTTCAAAAATAGGAGCTGCCAGCGCTTGATATTAAAGAGTTTCAGAATGAAAACCATCTGAAACCTTTAGTGGAAAAGCGCTGGCAGCTCACTTTTTTGATAGCCTGGCTGGTGCAGGCGCTTCCCTGGTTTCGTTTATGCTTTTGCCGCAACGGCCCACCCGGGCGGTACCGACACAAGGGAATACATCATCATGGGTCTCATCCAGGCAGCAGTGGGTGCAATCGGCGGAACGCTGGCCGACCAGTGGAAGGATTTCTACACCGTGCCGGACGGCCTGCCGCCCACGGCCGCGCTGTTCGCCGCCGTGCCGCGCGGCACCAACGCGGGGCGGGGCGCCAACACCAAGGGGTCGTCGAACATCATCACCAACGGCTCCAGGATCGTCGTACCCGAGGGCTACGGCCTGCTGCTGTTCCAAGACGGGGCCATTACCGGCTTTGCCAGCGAGCCAGGCGCCTACGAGTGGAAGTCGGACGACCTCAACTCCCTGTCCATCTTCACCGGTGGTGGCCTCATGGATGCGCTGGTGCGCCAGAGCTGGGAGCGCTTCAAGTTCGGCGGCCAGCCGGGCGCGCAGCAGGCGGCGTATTTCGTGTCGCTCAAGGAGCTGCCGGACAACCGCTTCGGCACGCAGTCCGAGATCTACTGGGACGACGGCTACCTGAACGCACAGGTGGGCGCCATCACGCGTGGCAGCTACACGCTCAAGATCGTCGATCCCATCCTGTTCGTGAAAAACTTCGTGCCCGCCACGTACCTGCAGCCCGGCCAGGTGTTTGACTTCACCGACCTCGACAACGCGGCGGCCAGCCAGCTCTTCAACGAGGTGGTGGGCTCGCTCGCCCCGGCGTTCAGCCTTTACACCAACGACCCGGCCAAGGGCAACCGCATCACCCGGATCCAGCAGGACTCCGTGGGCTTCGCGCAGAGCCTGTCCGCCGTGGTGGAGAACGCCTACCAGTGGAAGTCCGACCGCGGCCTGGTCATCGCCAAGACCGCCATCGTCTCCATCGAGTACGACGCCAGCACCCGCGAGCTGCTCAAGACCGTGCAGCGCGCCGACGCGCTGTCGGGTGCGCGTGGCAATTCCAACCTGCAGGCCTCGGTGGCGGCGGGCATCCAGTCGGCGGGGCAGAACGCCGGCGTTGGTGGCCTCATGGGCATGGGCATCGCCACGGGCGGCCTGGGCGGGCTCGCGGGCCTGCAGCAGCCGGTGGCCGCGCCTGCGCCCGCAGCGCCAGCGGCGGACGACCCCATTGCCAAGCTCACCAAGGCCAAGCAAATGCTGGACGCCGGGCTGATTACGCAGGCCGACTACGACGCGGTCAAGGCCAAGGCGCTTGGCCTGTGAGCACCCAGCGCCCCAGCGGCCCGGGCTCGCCGCAAGACGTGCCGCCTGTGCCGGGCGCGTCTTCGGGCGAGTTTCCGATTGACCCGGCCACGCTGCCCGGGCCCATTCGTGATGAACTGCAGGCGCCTGACCCGGTGTCCATCGACACCGGATCGAAAGAGTTGCGCGACGGCCTCAACCACTGCCCCAAGTGCGGTGCGACCGAGATTCGCCACCGCGCGGGCTCTGACAAGCTGATCTGCCTGTTTTGCCGCTACGAATGGACGGCCGCGCGCGTCGAAGAGGAATTTGGCCTGGGCGAGGGCATCGACCAGCTTAAGGGCACGCAGATCGCCTCGGGCGCCCAGGGTATCAATGCCGACACGGCCAGCCTGCGCAGTTTCAAGTGCACGGGCTGCGGCGCCGAGGTGGTGGTCAACACCGAGAACGCCATGACCGCTCGCTGCCATTGGTGCCGTCACGTGCTGGGTGTGAACGAGCAGATCGACAACGGCGCCGTGCCCGACGCGGTGCTGCCCTTTCACATCAAGAAAGACGAGGCGGTGGCGCGCATCCGCCAGTTCGTGGGCAAGCGCCAGATGTTTGCGCTCAAGGCGTTCAAGGAGGAGTTCACGCCCGAGAACGTGCTCGGCGTGTACTTGCCGTACATGGTGGTGGACGCCAACGCCAGTGCCGACGTGACCGGCTTTGGCGAGGTCGAAACGCGCCGCTACACGCGCGGCGAGGGCAAGGACCAGAAGACCTACTACGACGCCGATGTGTACCAGGTGCAGCGCCACGTGGACTTCACGGTGGACGACCTGACGATCGAGTCCAGCGCGCGGCGTGGCAACCTCGACACCCGGGCCAACACCAACAACGTCATCAACGCCATCCTGCCCTTCGACACCAAGAACGCAGTGAAGTGGAACGCCTCTTACCTCGCCGGCTACAGCTCGGAAAAGCGCGACCGTGACGTTGAGCACCTGCAGCCACGGCTGGAGGACCAGTTGCTCTCCATCGCGCGGGCGCAGGTGCACTCCTCGGTGCGCCGCTACGACCGGGGCGTGCGCTGGGAGCAGGAGCACCTTGACGTGCACGGCACGCGCTGGGTGGCCATGTACCTGCCGGTGTGGCTCTACTCCTACCACCAGCCGGGCAGCGACGGTGGCATGCTGCACTACATCGCCGTGAACGGCCGCACGGGCAAGACCATGGGCAGCGTGCCGGTGCAGCAGTGGAAGCTCATCACCGCCGCACTTACCGTGGGCACCCTGGTCGAGGGCCTGGCCCTCTGGTTTATAGGACGTTGAGCATGGACGACGACAGCCTTCTTTTCCTGCTGGCCTTGGGGCCGGCCAGCGCCGCCGGGCTGTACTGGATGCTGTACCGGTACTACCGCAATACCGACAAGTCCCACGCCTTTGAGCGTGAAACCGCGATCACCGCCCAGCCAGTGTCGGGCAAGGACGCAAAGGCGGGCGAGGTGCGCGGCACGCAGGCCACCGCGATCAGTGGCAACAACGTGGGCGATTACCGCAGGCGCGTGAAGCGCTTGTAGCGCTGCAGCAAGGGGCGCCGAGGGTTACCAGAACTTCCACCATGGGTTCTCGCGCGCCTTGAAGCCGCCCTTGAGGTAGCTGCTATCGGGGTACGAGGCGTTCATCACACGCTGGGCGTCGTCGCGCAACTGGGCCATGCCCAGCGCGTCGTAAGAGCGGATGAGGATGTACAGCGCTTCTTCCGTGGCGGGCACGTTCTGGTAGTCGGCGATGGCCTGCTGCGCACGGCCCACGGCCGCCACATAGGCGCCGCGCTCGTAGTAGTAGCGCGCCACATGCACCTCGTACTGGGCCAGCGCGTTCACGATGTAGGTCATGCGCTGGCGCGCGTCGGGCGCGTAGCGCGAATCGGGGAAGCGCGTGGTCAACTCGCGGAACGACTCGAACGAGTCCTTGGCGGCCTTCTGGTCGCGCTCGGACAAATCCTGGCGCGACAGCCACGAGAACATGCCCAGGTTGTCGTTGAAGTTGACCAGACCACGCAGGTACAGCGCATAGTCGGCGGCGGGGCTGGCGGGGTGCAGCTTCAGAAAGCGGTCCAGCGTGGCGATGGCCTGGGCCTTTTCGCCAGCCTTGAACTGCGCGTATGCCTTGTCGAGCTGCGCCTGTTGCGCCAGCGGCGTGCCGGCGGCGCGGCCTTCAAGCTTTTCCAGCAGCGGCACGGCCTTGTCGTAGGCGCCGCCAGTCATCTCCTCGCGGGCTTCGGAGTAAATCCTGTCGGGGCTCCAGTTCGCCGTCTTGTCCTCGTTGGTGCTGGAGCAGCCGGCAATCAGGCCAGCGGCCAGCAGGACCGAAAGAAGGGGCAGAGGAGCACGCAGCATGGCAGGAGGGCTTTCCGGTGGATGAACGAGGCGGCCTGCGGGCAGGCGAAGCGGCCATTGTACTGGCCTGCCACGGGGGCTTGCCCCTGGCCCGGGCCGGTGGAGGAGGGGGGGTTTCTACAATGGCGGGATGTTTGTTCATCTGCGCCTGCACACCGAGTTTTCCGTCGTTGACGGCACCACCCGCATCGACCAACTGGCCAAGGCCGCCATCGCTGACCGCCAGCCTGCCATGGCGATCACCGACCTCAACAACCTTTTCGGCGCCATCAAGTTTTACAAGGAAAACCGCGGCAAGGGCGTCAAGCCCGTGCTGGGGGCAGAGATTTACCTCGAAGACCCGGCCGGGGCAGGCGCTGCACCCTCGCGGCTGCTGCTGCTGGTGCAGGGCAAGCAGGGCTACCTGAACCTCTCCGAGTTGCTGGCCCGCGCCTGGACGCGCAACGTGGTCAAAAACCTGGCCGTGTGCACCTGGGCCTGGCTGGAGGAGCTGGGCGAGGGCCTGATTGCCCTGTCTGGTGCGCAGGCAGGCCCGGTGGGCCAGGCGCTGCTGCGCGGCGACGAGGCTGGCGCAGCGGCGCTGGCGCTGCGTCTGGCGGGGCTGTTTCCGCACCGCTTCTACATCGAGCTGCAGCGTGCCGGCCGGCCCGACGACGAAGCCCACGTGGCGGCGGCCGTGCCGCTGGCAGCGCGCCTGCAGTTGCCGGTGGTGGCCACGCATCCGATCCAGTTCCAGACCGAGGACGAATACGAAGCCCACGAGGCGCGCGTGTGCATTGCTGAAGGCGAGATCCTGGCCAACCCGCGCCGCGTGCGCCGCTTCACGCGCGAGCAGTACTTCAAAACCACGGCGCAGATGCAGGCGCTGTTCGCCGACCTGCCGTCGGCACTTGAAAACACCGTGGAGATTGCGCGGCGCTGCAGTCTCACGCTGGTGCTGGGCAAGCCACAGCTGCCGGACTTTCCCACTCCGGGTGGCATGCCCATTGACGAGTATTTCCGCTACGCCTCGTACGAGGGCCTGAAGGAGCGCTTGCTGCACCTGTACCCGAACGAGGCGGAACGTGAAAAGCAGCGCCCGCGCTACGAGGAGCGGCTCGAGTTCGAGCTGGGCACCATCCTCAAAATGGGCTTTCCGGGCTACTTCCTCATCGTGGGGGACTTCATCCAGTGGGCGAAGACGCACGGCTGCCCCGTCGGGCCGGGGCGCGGCTCGGGTGCCGGCTCGCTGGTGGCCTACGCGCTCAAGATCACCGACCTCGATCCGCTGCAATACAACCTGCTGTTCGAGCGCTTTCTGAACCCCGAGCGCGTTTCGATGCCCGACTTCGACATCGACTTCTGCCAGGCCAACCGCGACCGGGTGATCGACTATGTGAAGGAAAAGTACGGCAAGGACGCCGTGAGCCAGATCGCCACCTTTGGCACCATGGCCGCCAAGGCCGCCATCCGCGACGTGGGCCGCGTGATGGACATGAGCTACACCTTCTGCGACGGCATTTCCAAGCTGGTGCCCGGCAAGCCTGGCCAGACCTACACGCTGGCCTACCCGCCCGAGCCGAAGAAGGAGGGGGACAAGAACAACTACGCGCTGGAGCTGGAGCCCATGCTCTACGAGCGTGTGCGCAAGGAAGAGGACGTGCGCACCATCATCGAGATGGCGCAAAAGCTCGAAGGCATGACGCGCAACATCGGTATGCACGCCGGGGGCGTGCTGATTGCGCCGGGCAAGCTCACCGACTTCTGCCCGCTGTACCAGCAGCCCGGCAGCGAATCGGCCGTGAGCCAGTACGACAAGGACGACGTGGAGGCCATTGGCCTCGTCAAGTTCGACTTCTTGGGCCTGGCCACGCTGACCATCCTGGAGATCGCGCGCGAATTCATCATGAAGCGCCACAAAGGCCAGGAGAACTTCGCCTACGAGAACATTCCGCTGGACGACGGGCCGACCTACCGCCTGTTCTCCGAGGGCCGTACCGAGGCCGTGTTCCAGTTTGAAAGCCGTGGCATGCAGGGCATGCTGAAAGAGGCCAAGCCCAGCCGCCTGGAAGACCTGATTGCCCTGAACGCGCTGTACCGCCCGGGGCCGATGGATCTGATCCCCAGCTTCGTGAACCGCAAGCACGGCAAGGAAGTGGTGGAGTACCCGCACCCGCTGGTTGAGCCGGTGCTGGCCGAGACCTACGGCATCATGGTCTACCAGGAGCAGGTGATGCAGACGGCCCAGGTGCTGGGCGGCTACTCGCTCGGCGGCGCCGACATGCTGCGCCGCGCCATGGGCAAGAAAAAGGCCGAGGAAATGGCCGAGCATCGCGCCATTTTCCGCAAGGGTGCGGCCGAGAAGGGCATCGACCAGGACAAGGCCGACGAAGTTTTCGACCTGATGGAAAAGTTCGCGGGCTACGGCTTCAACAAGTCGCACGCCGCTGCCTACTCGCTGCTGGCGTACCACACCGGCTGGCTCAAGGTGCACTACACGGCCGAGTTCTTCTGCGCCAACATGACCGTGGAAATGGACGACACCGACAAGCTCAAGGTGCTGTACGAGGATGCGCTGCGTGAGGGCCTGTCGTTCGAACCGCCCGACGTGAACCGCGGTGTGTACCGCTTCGAGCCGGTGACTGACAAGGTCATCCGCTACGGCCTGGGCGCCGTCAAGGGCACGGGGCAGCAGGCCATCGAGGCCATCGTCGCGGCGCGCGAAGGGCAGGGCGTGGGGCCGCAGGGCGGCACGCGCGGCCCGTTCAAGAGCCTGTTCGACTTCTGCGTGCGCGTGGACCGCCAGCGCATCAACAAGCGCACGGTAGAGGCACTGATCAAGGCGGGTGCCTTCGACGCCCTGCACCTGAACCGCGCCGAGCTGGTGGCGTCGATTGACCGCGCCTTCGACTTTGCCGCGGCCCAGATTGCCAATGCCAACCAGGGCGGCCTGTTCGACATGATGGGCGAAGACGCGCACGGCTCCAGCACCCAGGAGCCCAGCCTGGTGGAAGCGCTGCCCTGGGGCATCAAGGAACGGCTGATGCAGGAAAAAACGGCCATCGGCTTCTACCTCTCGGGCCACCTGTTCGACGAGGTCGAGGGCGAGGTGCGGCGCTTCGTGCGTACACGCATCAGCGAGTTGCAGGACAGCCGTGAGCCGCAGCTGCTCTCGGGCATCATCAGCGACCTGCGCGTCATCAACGGCCAGCGTGGGCGCTTGGCGCTGTTCAAGCTCGACGACAAGTCGCGCGCCATCGAGGCGTCGGTGGACGAAGCGCTACTGAACCAGCACCGCGACCTGCTCAAGGACGACGAATTCGTGGTCATCAGTGGCCGCTTGCAGCTTGACCACTTCAGTGGCGGCCTGCGCGTGAAGGGGCAGCAGGTGTGGAGCCTGGCAGACGCACGCTGCAAGTTTGGTCGCTACCTGCACGTGCGCATGGGCGATAAAGTGCTTGACGTGGCACGGCTGCTGCGCGAGTTCCCGCCGCAGAGCGAGGCCACGGAGCACGGCGAGCTGCAGCACGGCCTGCGCATCCGCCTGGCCCTGCGCTGCACCGCCCCCGAGGGCGCGGCCGAGGCCGAACTGCAACTGGGCGAGGGCAGCCGCCTGTACCCCAGCGATGCCGCGCTCGCCGCGTGGACGGCCCAGACCGGCGGGGGCGGCGCCAGCGTGGTGTATGACTAGAATTACTCATTTTTTAATAGCTTCTAGCGCAATCTGGGTAAGCGTTTGAGCTCGATTTCATTCAAAATGAAAGCGGCCAGGCCACAAAATGGCCCGCATGCCTTGAAATGCGCTGGAATGGCACCACTCTTACCCGCTCATGCGCCGTGCGGCGCTCGCTAGAATGAATTTCATGGCAACGACCCCACCGTCTCTCCCACCGACGCCCCCCGTGCGCAGCCCTGCCGTGGACGACAGCGACTCGGTGGTGCTGGAGCGGCGCACCCAGCGCACCGAGCCGCCCCGGATGTACCAGGTGCTCATGCTCAACGACGACTACACGCCCATGGAATTCGTGGTCGTCGTGCTGCAGGAGTTCTTTGGCAAGGACCGAGAGACCGCCACGCAGATCATGCTCAAGATTCACCTCGACGGCAGAGGCGTCTGCGGCGTGTACTCGCGCGATGTGGCTGCCACCAAGGTGGAGCAGGTGCTGGCCGCCGCCCACCAGGCCGGGCACCCGCTGCAGGCCGTGAGTGAGCCTGTTGAATAAAAGGCCTTTGGCCCTGAAATAAAGTCATCCCAACGCAAGCACAAAGGAGTTCTCACATGATTGCCCAGGAACTGGAAGTCAGCTTGCACATGGCCTTTGTTGAGGCCCGTCAGCAGCGCCACGAGTTCATTACCGTGGAGCATCTGTTGCTTGCATTGCTCGATAACCCTAGCGCAGCCGAGGTGCTGCGCGCCTGCGCCGCGCAGATCGACGACCTGCGCGCATCGCTGTCCAACTTCATCAAGGACAACACGCCCCAGGTGGCGGGTACCGACGAGGTCGACACCCAGCCCACGCTGGGCTTCCAGCGCGTCATCCAGCGCGCCATCATGCACGTGCAGTCCACCGGCAACGGCAAGAAGGAAGTCACGGGCGCCAACGTGCTCGTGGCCATCTTCGGCGAGAAAGACTCGCACGCCGTGTACTACCTGCACCAGCAGGGCGTTACGCGCCTGGACGTGGTCAATTTCATCGCCCACGGCATCAAGAAGGGCGAGTCCTCCGAGCCGCCCAAACCCGAGAGCCAGGGCGATGGCGAGGACGGCGGCCCGCAGGGCGAGCGCGGCAGCGAGAAGGCGTCGCCGCTGGAGCAGTACACGCAAAACCTCAACCAGGCCGCCAAGGACGGCAAGATCGATCCGCTGATCGGGCGCGACTACGAGGTTGAGCGCACCATCCAGATTCTGTGCCGCCGCCGCAAGAACAACCCGCTGCTGGTGGGCGAGGCCGGTGTGGGCAAGACAGCCATCGCCGAGGGCCTGGCCTGGCGCATTACCGAGGGCACCGTGCCCGAGGTGCTGCTGGAGGCCAACGTCTACGCGCTTGACATGGGGGCGCTGCTGGCCGGCACCAAGTACCGCGGCGACTTCGAGCAGCGCCTCAAGGGCGTCCTCAAGAGCCTCAAGGACAAGCCGCACGCCATCTTGTTCATCGACGAGATCCACACCCTGATCGGTGCGGGCGCCGCATCGGGCGGCACGCTGGACGCGAGCAACCTGCTTAAGCCTGCGCTGTCGTCGGGTCAGCTCAAGTGCATCGGTGCCACCACGTTCACCGAGTACCGCGGCATCTTCGAGAAAGACGCTGCGCTGTCGCGCCGCTTCCAGAAGGTGGACGTGGTCGAGCCCACGGTGGCCGAAACCATCGAGATTCTCAAGGGGCTGAAGTCGCGCTTTGAGGAGCACCACAGCGTGAAGTACGCCGCCGCCGCGCTGCAGGCCGCTGCCGAGCTGAGCGCCAAGTACATCAACGACCGCCACCTGCCCGACAAGGCCATCGACGTGATCGACGAAGCGGGTGCGGCGCAGCGCATCCTCACGCCGTCCAAGCGCAAGAAGACCATCGGCAAGACCGAGATCGAGGAAATCGTCGCGAAGATCGCGCGCATCCCGCCCGCGAACGTGAGCAACGACGACCGCAGCAAGCTGCAGACGCTGGAGCGCGACCTCAAGAGCGTGGTGTTCGGCCAGGACAAGGCCCTGGAAGTGCTGGCGTCCAGCGTCAAGATGGCACGCTCGGGCCTGGGCAAGGGCGACAAGCCCATCGGCTCGTTCCTGTTCAGCGGCCCCACGGGCGTGGGCAAGACCGAGGCCGCCAAACAGCTGGCCTACATCATGGGCGTGGACCTGATCCGCTTCGACATGTCGGAGTACATGGAGCGCCACGCCGTGAGCCGCCTGATTGGCGCGCCCCCCGGCTACGTGGGCTTCGACCAGGGTGGTTTGCTGACCGAGGCCATCACCAAGAAGCCGCACGCCGTGCTGCTGCTCGACGAAATCGAGAAGGCGCACCCGGACATCTTCAACGTGCTGCTGCAGGTCATGGACCACGGCACGCTGACGGACAACAACGGGCGCAAGGCCGACTTCCGCAACGTCATCATCATCATGACGACGAACGCGGGCGCCGAGACCATGAACAAGGCCACCATCGGCTTCACCAACCCGCGCCAGGCGGGCGATGAAATGGGCGACATCAAGCGCCTGTTCACGCCCGAATTCCGCAACCGGCTGGACGCCATCGTCAGCTTCAAGCCGCTGGATGAGCAGATCATCCTGCGTGTGGTGGACAAGTTCCTGCTGCAGCTCGAAACCCAGCTCGCCGAGAAGAAGGTGGAAGTCACCTTCTCCGACGACCTGCGCAAGCATCTGGCCAAGAAGGGGTTCGATCCGCTCATGGGGGCCCGCCCCATGCAGCGCCTGATTCAGGACACCATCCGCAAGGCGCTGGCGGACGAGCTGCTGTTCGGCCGCCTGACCGAGGGGGGCCGCCTGTCGGTGGATATTGCGCACAAGACCGACGACAAGGGCGTGGAAACCTCCGAGGTTCTGCTGGACATTCAGCCGCTGCCGAAGAAGGAGCGAGGCGCTAAGTCGGAACCTGCCGAGCCCGAGGAGGCAACGGCGGATTGACCCTTCTCCCGCGCTCCAGAAAACCGCAGCACCCGCTGCGGTTTTTTTATGGAAAGTGGCTTTTCACCTTGCCGATAAAGCGCTGGAAGCTATTGAAAAGAGAGCAAACCCCAGCACTTTGCAGGCGCCCCGGCGATCCGGGGCTTTGCTACTGAAAGAAGAGCTGCTAGCGCTTTCCAGTCAAGCGCTGGAGCCTATTTTTGCTCTGATTCCTGCGGAGGTGGCGCGATGCGCCGCAGTAGCGCCTGGGTGGCGAAGCCGTCGGCCACCAGGCCCTGGCTTTGCTGGTAGCGGCGCAGCGCCGCGCGCGTGGCCGGGCCGATCACGCCGTCGGGTGTGCCGGCGTCGTAGCCTTGTTCGTTTAGTGCCTGCTGCAATGCCTTTACCTCGGCGCGCGACAGTGCCGCCTCCTCGCGCGGCCAAGGCGTCTGCAGGCCGGTGCCGCCGTCGATCTGGCGCGCCAGCAGGCCCACGGCCAGCGCGTAGTTCTCGGAATTGTTGTAGCGCAGCAGCGCCCGGAAGTTTGCGCCGACCAACACGGCCGGGCCGCGTGCACCCGCCGGGGTGAGCAGTGCGGCGTTTTCCAGTGGGGGCAGTGCGGTGCCGTCCAGGCTGCGCACGCCCTCTGCCGCCCAGGCGGCGCTGGCCTGGCGCACCCCGGCCAGTCCGGCGCGCGCGTAGTCGAAGCCCGGGGGCAGTTGCACCTCCACGCCCCAGGGCTCGCCGCTGCGCCAGCCCGAGCGCGCCAGGTAGTGCGCGGTGGAGGCTGCCACGTCGGGCACGCTGCCCCAGATGTCGCGGCGGCCATCGCCATCGGCATCTACGGCATAAGCCAGGAATACCGAGGGCAGAAACTGGGTGTGTCCCATGGCGCCGGCCCAGGAGCCCTGCATGCGTTCGGGGGCGATGTCGCCCTGGTCGAGGATGCGCAGCGCCGCCAGCAGTTCGCGCCGCGCCCAGGCGCGCCGCCGGCCCTCGAAGCCCAGCGTGGCCAGCGCGTCCACGGTGCGGAAGCTGCCGAAGTTTTGGCCGTAGTTGCTTTCCATGCCCCAGATGGCGGTGACGATGGCGCTGGGCACGCCGTAGCGCGCGGCAGCGGCCTCCAGGGCGTCGTGGTGCGCGGCGCGCTGGGCCTGCCCCTGGGCAATGCGTTGGGGCGAGACGGCCGTGTCCAGGTAGGCCCAGGGCGTGCGTGTGAACTCAGGCTGCGCGCGGTCGAGTTCGATCACGCGTGGCAGCAACTGGGCGCCGCCCAGCGCTTGGCGCACGGTGGCGGGGCGCAAGCCCTGGGCGATGGCCTCGCGTTCCACCTCGGCCAGCCAGGCGGTGAAGGCCGCCTGCTGCGCGTCAGGCGCTGCCGCTGCTGTGCCGACAGGTGCAGGCGGGGGGGCGGTAGGGGCGTGAGGTGCCGGCGTACTGGCGCAGGCTGTCAGGGCGAGGGCCAGGGCGGCCAGGGGCCAGAAGGGGCGGGGGGCAGAGTGCATGCGTGGATTGTCCCCTGGCCGCGCCCTGCGCGTGCGCCGTGCCTCTACCCGCGCGGTGGCGTTGGAAGGGCGAGCGGCATGCCGGTATTGGCGTGTGGCAAATGCCGGAGCATCGGGGGCGGCCCGCACCCGGCATACTTGGCGTTTTGCGCCTTGGCGCCGGGCAGCGTTTTTCCTTCCATGCACACCTTTCTCTGGCACGACTACGAAACCTTTGGCGCCAACACGCGCCGTGACCGGCCGGCACAGTTCGCCGGCATCCGCACCGATGCCGAGCTCAACGAGATTGGCGAACCGCTGATGCTGTATTGCCAGCCCGCCAACGACTACCTGCCCGACCCCGAGTCTTGCCTCATCACCGGCATCACGCCCCAGCTGTGCATGGAGCGCGGCGTGCCCGAGCACGAGTTCGCTGCGCGCATCGAGGCCGAGCTGGCGCGCCCCGGCACCATCGGCGTGGGCTACAACACCATCCGCTTCGACGATGAGATCACGCGCTTCATGTTCTGGCGCAACCTCATCGACCCCTACGCGCGCGAGTGGCAGAACCAGTGCGGCCGCTGGGACTTGCTTGACGTGGTGCGCATGGCCTATGCGCTGCGCCCTGAGGGCATCCGCTGGCCCACCAAGGAAGATGGCTCCCCCAGCTTCCGGCTGGAAGACCTGTCCAAGGCCAACGGCCTGGCGCACGAGGCCGCGCACGACGCGCTCTCGGATGTGCGCGCCACCATTGCCCTGGCGCGGCTGGTGCGCCAGCACAACCCCCGGCTGTTTGACTTTGCCCTGGGCCTGCACAAGAAAGACCGCGTGATGGCCGAGCTGCGTCTGCCCGCCACGGCGCAGACGGCGCGGCCTTTCCTGCACATCTCGGGCATGTTTCCGGCGCAGCAGGGCTGCATGGCGCTGATGTGGCCGCTGGCCACCCACCCCACCAACAAGAACGAGCTGCTGGCCTGGAATCTGGCGTACGACCCCACCGAACTGGCCACGCTGCGCCCCGAGGAAATCCGCCTGCGTCTGTTCACCCGGCAGGCAGAGCTGCCCGAGGGCGTGACGCGGCTGCCTCTCAAGAGCGTGCACCTGAACAAGTCCCCCATGGTGGTGGGGAACCTCAACACCCTGACGCCCGCGCTGGCGCAGCGCTGGGGCATCGACGTGGAGCGCGCTGCCCAGCACGCGCAGGCCGCGCGCGCGCTGCCCGACCTGAGCGCCACCTGGGCTGCGGTGTTCGAGCGCGCGCCGGAGGATGCGCCCGATGTAGAGCAGGATTTGTACGGCGGCTTCGTCGGCAATGAGGACCGGCGACGCCTGGCGCAGCTGCGCCAGCTCTCCGGCGCCGAGCTGGCGCATGCACGCACCGGCTTTGATGACCCGCGCCTGGCCGAGCTGTTGCTGCGCTACCGTGCACGCAACTTTCCGCAAACCCTCTCGGCCACGGAGCAGCAGCACTGGCAGCAGCACTGTGCAGCCTGCCTGTTGCAGGGGCAGGGTGGTGCGCCCACGGTGCAGGCGCTGTTCGACCGCATCGACCAGCTCATGGAGCAGGCCGAGGAACGAGAGGACGAACGTGCCCACGACATCCTGAGCGCCCTGTACGACTGGGCCGAGGCCATCGTGCCCGAGGTGTGAGATGCAATACACCTTCGCGCCGCGTCGGCGGGCCTGGGCCATGCCGGTTTTGAGAGCTTCTTGCCTATGGTGACCAACCCGTCCATCGACCTGAACGCGCCGCCGCCCGACGGCCCGCACTACCTGCTGGCCGTGACCGACATGGCCGAGCGCTGCCCCGTGGTGGCGCACAGCGCCATCTACAACGACAGCGGCATCAAGCTGGTGGAGAAGGGGGCGCGCATCGACGCGCGCCTGTACGACCGGCTGGTGCAGCACCGCCTGCAGGACGGCATTGACGGCCATCTGAGCGCCGAGAATGCCGTCGATCTGCACGCTATCGCTGCCCTGGCGCGCCAGCGCTGCCAGGAACCCCTGATGCAGCGCATGGTCCAGGCCGTCGGCGGCGAGGCGCGGCTGCTGGCCCCGCTGGAGTCGCTGCCGCTGCCTGCGCCCATGGCATTCAAGCTGACGGTGA
This sequence comes from Paenacidovorax caeni, assembly GCF_001298675.1. Lineage (GTDB taxonomy): Bacteria > Pseudomonadota > Gammaproteobacteria > Burkholderiales > Burkholderiaceae_C > Paenacidovorax > Paenacidovorax caeni. Next base: position 87,242 of record NZ_CYIG01000004.1, on the reverse strand, counting down.
TGCGCGAGCAGCAGCCCGCACTGCTGGCACACAGCGTGGGCGTGATGCTGGTGGCCCTGTACCTGGGCCTGCAAAGCGGCCTGGATGTGCCGGGCTGTACGTCCCTGGCCGCGGCGGCGCTGCTGCACGACATTGGTGTGCTGCACATGGACCCCATCTGGCGCGACCCAGCGCACAAGGTGGCGGGCGCTGGGCGCAAGCACCTGGTGGCCCACCCCGTCACGGCCATGCTGCTGGTGCGTGCCCAGCCAGACTACCCCCCCGCCGTGGCGCAGGCGGTGCTGGAGCACCACGAGCGCATGGACGGTACCGGCTACCCGCGCGGGCTGGAGGGGGGGCGTATCTCCGCCATGGGCCAGGTGCTGCTGCTGGCCGAAGTGGTGGCCGCCTTCTTTGACAAATATGCGGACCATCCGGCCCAGCGGCTGTCGCTCACGCTGCGGCTGAACCACCGCAAGTTTCCGGCCCCGCTGGTGGCACTGGTGCTGCCGCTGCTGGCCGATGCCAGCACCACAGGTGCAGACCCCCAGACCATGCAGCATGAGGCCGAGCGGCACGCCAGCGTGCTGGCCCAGGCGTTCGCGCGCTGGGCACAGCTGCGTGCGCCCCTGGCGGCCAGCATGCCCGAGGCCGGTGCCTTCATCGACGCCCGCCTGGCGGCACTGCAAAAAGCCCTGACCGAGGCCGGCGCGCACCCGCGCCAATTGGCCGACATGCTGCCCCTGCTGCAGGGCGACGGCCAGGGCTTGGCCGAACTGGCCCTGGTCGGGGGCGAGGCCCTGTGGCAGCTGCAGGCCCTGGTCAACGCCGTGCAGGGGCGCTGGCCCCGGCTGGCCGAGCGCGCCAGCGCGGGCGACGCCGCCGTGGCTGACTGGTGCGACGCCTGCGGCCAGTGGCTGGCGGGCGTGTGAGACATGCGTGCAGGGCGTTGTGCATGAAAATAGCCTCAAGCCCTTTCCAGTCAAGCGCTGGCAGCTATCAAATTTGAAACCATTGATGCCATGCACAACCCGCACGATCCCCGCGTTTTGCCCCTCCGCGACGGCGTAAGCCCAAGCTGCGTGGTGCTGCCTTCGCGGCTGCAGGGCAGCATGCTCGACTTCCTGGCCCAGCGCCTGCCTGCCGTGACTCGTGACGATTGGGTGCGCCGCATGGCCGCGGGCGACGTGGTGGACGAGCATGGCCAGCGCGTCACGCCAGAGCGGCCTGCCGTGCCTGGCTTGCGCCTGTATTACTACCGTGCGCTAGCGCACGAGGCCGCTATTCCGTTCGAGGAAACCGTGCTGTTTCAGGACGAACACCTGGTGGTCGCGGACAAGCCGCACTTTCTGCCTGTCGTGCCTACCGGGGCCTACCTGCAACACACGCTGCTGGTGCGGCTCAAGCGCAAGCTTGGCTTGCCCGAGCTGTCGCCGATCCACCGCATCGACCGCGACACCGCCGGGCTGGTGCTGTTCTCGGTGCAGCGCGCCACGCGCGGGCGCTACCAGGCGCTGTTCCGTGAGCGCAGCGTGCGCAAGGTGTACGAGGCCGTCGCGCCGTGGCGGCCGGAGCTCGCGTTCCCGTGCGAGCGCATCAGCCGCATCGAGGAAAGCCCGCAGTTCTTCCGTATGCATGAAGTGCCCGGCGAGCCGAATGCCCATACGCGCATCGACCTGCTGGAGGTGGCCGCGCCCTGGGCGCGCTACCGGCTAGAGCCCATCACTGGCAAGCGCCACCAGCTGCGCGTGCACATGTGCGCGCTGGGCCTGCCCCTGCGCGGGGATGCGTTCTACCCCGAGGTGAATGACCCGCCCGAAGGCGACTATTCCAATCCCCTGCAATTGCTGGCGCGACGTCTGGAGTTTGTTGATCCGGTGACGGGCGAAGCGCGGTGGTTTGAGAGTGGGTTGGGACTCAGGGCGCTGCGGTAGGGGCTACCAGGCCTAGGGTGATTCCTGGCCAACGGCTGCCAAAAAAAACCTGCAAGGTCGCCTCTGCTGCGCCTCGCTGCGATGCTGTATGGCCTCTCTACCTTGCTACTGGCGTAAGGCGGAACATGGTCCTGAATATGCACTTCAAGAATAAATTTTGCTTTTTTTCTTTCTGTGGGTCATAATCGCATTACGCGCTGCCCATCGCTTGCTTCGGTAGCGCCTGTCTGACGGCACTCAGGCTGATCCACTTCTTGCGAAGTCCCTCGGCTGTCACCCTTCGATGCGGCAAGCCCATTGCAGATCCTTACCCTTTTTCGGGATCTGCCCCGCCTCTCCTGTGCCACTGCGCAGCAGGTTTTTCTCTCCCTTTTCTGATTCCTGGATGGCCGCCTTCCTTGGCACATCCCCGTCTGTTTGTAATGCTCGAAAAACAAAATGCGGAGCGCGTGGGCAACTACGTCGTTACACCGCTGACCAGAACCACCGATGCGGGTGTTACCGCCTCGGTTTCCATACGCCGGGGGGTGTATGACCGGATCTTCCGCTTCATCCCCGCCTTCGCCTGCCATGCGCAGGCCGCCCAGTACGCCTTGGCGCAAGGGCGCAGCATGGTGCTGCAAAACCAGTTGAGCTGATTTGCTCACGCCATTGACCCGAGGTGCACTGTGGCCAAAGAAGAATTGATTGAAATGCAGGGCAAGGTGGATGAAGTCCTGCCTGATGCTCGTTACCGGGTGACGCTTGACAACGGCCACCAGCTTATCGCCTACACCGGCGGCAAGATGCGCAAGTTCCGCATCCGCATCCTGGCTGGCGATTTGGTGACCCTGGAGATGTCCCCCTATGACCTCAATAAGGGCCGGGTGACATTCAGGCATATCGAAAACCGCACGCGCACCGCGCCTACCGCGCGTCGGCGCCATTGATCCGCACTTTTATTCCTTCTCAGGAATGCGCTGATGTAGCCATTCCTTCCTTTTTTCAAGAAAGATTTTGATATGAACAACCGCCTGTACGTAGGTAATTTGGCCTATTCCATGCGCGATGAATCGCTGATCCAGCAGTTCTCCCAATTCGGTTCCGTGACTTCCGCCAAGGTGATGATGGAGCGCGAAACAGGTCGCTCCAAGGGCTTCGGTTTTGTGGAAATGGGCAGCGACACTGAGGCGCAGGATGCCATCAATGGCCTGAATGGCCGTTCCGTTGAGGGACGCGCCATGACGGTGAATATTGCCCGTCCCATGGAAGCCCGTCCCAGTTTCGGTGGCGGCGGCGATCGTGGCGGCTACCGCGGTAGCCGTTACTGACAGCTTTTTGCAGCGTTCGCGCTGCAATGCGCAAGGGCTCAAGGCCAATCCCGTAAACCCGTAGGGAGGGACGCCTGGTCCGAATCGCACCACGCCAAGTCATTTCATTGGTGATGCATGGGATGCTTATCTTCATCCCAGCTTTCGATTCAAGCACCCCTGTGACGTAAGTTACCGGGGTGTTTTTCTTTCCGGATTCAACGCCGGTCCGCGTTGGCAGAGAAGGTCTTTGAAAACGCGGTGTGTGAGGCGTTGAGAGCCGCCTGCCCTACAGCCGGCGCAGCCGCTGCAGCGCCGTACGCAGCGTTTCGTCCTTCTTGGCGAAGCAAAAGCGCACCACGCGTTGGTCGAAACTGTCGCCGTAGAAGGCCGATAGTGGAATAGCCGCCACACCGATCTCACGCGTTAGCCATTGGCAGAAGTCGGATTCACTGAGGTTGCTCACAGCCGAAATGTCCACGCACTGGAAGTAGCTGCCTGTGCTGGGCAGCAGCCTCAGGCGCGAGCCTTCGAGCCCCTGGCGGAACAGGTCGCGTTTGGCCTGGTAGAAGGCGGGGAGTTGCAGGTAAGGTGCTGGGTCGCGCAGGTATCCGGCCAGCCCGTACTGCACAGGGGTGTTCACCGTGAACACGTTGAACTGGTGCACCTTGCGAAACTCGGCCGTGAGCGGCACAGGCGCAGCCACGGTACCCACTTTCCAGCCTGTGACGTGGAAGGTTTTACCGAAGCTGGAGACGATGAAAGCCCGCTCGGCCAGGCCGGGAAAGCGTGCAGCGCTCTGGTGTATGGCGCCGTCGAAGACCATGTGCTCGTACACCTCATCGGAGATCAGCAGCACATTGGTGGGCGCCAGCAGCTCTTCCAGCGTGCGCATGTCGGCTTCGGTCCACACGGTGGCGCTGGGGTTGTGCGGTGTGTTGACGATGATGAGACGCGTGCGCGGCGTGAGTGCTGCGGCGATCTTGCCGAAGTCGGGGCGGAAGCTGCCGGGGGTCAGCGGTACGCGGACGACCACGCCGCCCGCCAACTCGATATTGGGCACGTAACTGTCGTAGCAGGGCTCCAGCACAATGACCTCGTCACCGGGCTGCACGCAAGCCAGGATGGCTGTCAGGATCGCCTGGGTGGCACCAGCGGTGATGGTAATTTCGCTGTTTGCGCAATACTGGCGTGCGTGTAATGCTTCTATTTTTGCAGCAACTGCCTGGCGCAGCGCGGGCACACCGGGCATCGGCGGGTATTGGTTGTGGCCGGACTGCATGGCGCGTGTCACGGCATTGACCAATGCAGGGTCACAGTCAAAGTCGGGGAAGCCTTGGCCCAGGTTAACGGCGCCATGCTCGGTTGCCAGCGCGGACATGGTGCTGAAGATGGTGGTGCCCACCTGGGGCAGGCGGCTGGGGAAGACGGGGGTGCTCATAGCTCGTAATCGTTCACATGCCCGGTCATCGCGCGGGCGATCAGCTCGCGGCTCAGGCGGTCGCTCAGCAGCTCGGCGAACTTGTAGACGAAGTTGCGCAGGTATGCGCCGCGTTTGAAAGCCACGCGCGCCACGCTTTGGCCGAACAGGTGGCCCACGGGACGCACCACAAGGTCGCCCAGCGGGTCGTCGCGCATGGCCATTTCAGCGACGATGCCTATCCCTAAGCCAAGGCGCACGTAGGTCTTGATGACGTCGGAGTCGATCGCTTCAAGCACGATGCGCGGCTGCAATTTGCGCGCGGCGAAGGCTTGGTCAATCTTGCTGCGCCCGGTGAATGTCGGGTGGTAAGTGATCAGGGCCTCGTGTGCGATGTCCTCAAGGCCCACCCGCTCCTTCTGGGCCAGCGGGTGGTTGGTGGGTATCACCAATACGTGCTGCCATTCGTAGCAGGGCAGGGTGACGAGGTCGGGGTACTCGGCCAACGATTCTGTGGCCATGCCGATTTCGGCGACTTCGTCGATCACCATGCGTGCCACCTCGTGCGGCGTGGCTTGGTGCAGGCTGATGGTGACTTTGGGGTACGCCTCGCGCAGCCGGGCCACGGGGGGGGGCAGTACGTAGCGTGCTTGCGTGTGCGTGGTGGCGATGGAGAGGGTGCCGCTATCCTGTGCGCTGTATTGCTCGCCGATACGCTTGAGGTTGCCAACCTCGCGCATGATGAGCTCGATGCTTTTCAGCACGTGCTGGCCGGGCTCGGTAATCCGCTTGAGCCGCTTGCCGTGGCGCGCGAAGATGTCCACGCCAAGTTCGTCCTCTAGCTCAATGATGGCCTTGGACACCCCTGGCTGGGAGGTATGCAGCGCTTTGGCGGCTTCGGTCAGGTTCAGGTTACGGCGCGCAGCTTCCTGAACGAAACGGAACTGATGCAGGTTCATGCTTGAATGCGGCTAAAAAGTCGCATCATTATGCTGCATGCTTTATAAAGATGTTTCTGTGGCAATGTGGGCCATAAGGGCTGTCATGCGCGGGTCTTCACCCACGGGGCTTTGCACCACGAAGACTACGCCGGGGTGGTTAAGCTGCAGCGCCCGCACGAGCTCGGGCAGGTCGGTACGGGCATGGCGGCCAGTGCCCAGGAACATGGGCACCACGGTGATGTGGTCGACGCCCAACGCCATCAGTTCGGCGCAGGCCTGCGGCAGGTCGGGTGTACACAGCTCCAAGTACGCGCAGCGCACAAGCAGTTCGGGCTGATGCTCGGCAATATGTGCATGTACGGCCTCGATGGGCGCGCGCCACAAAGGGTCGCGTGAGCCATGGGCAAATAGGACAATACCGGGGCGCGTCATCGTCTGAGTACCAGCCAGCCAAAAGCGGCCAGCGAAGCTGCGGTGTAGATAAGCCCCGGGGCAGCGGCCGTGAGCCAGGGCGACCAGTTTTGCAGGGTGCCGGCATAGCCGAACACAATGTTGAGCAAGAAGAAGCTGATGCCCGCCATCACCCCGCCGAACACGTAGGCGGCGAGGCCGCCTGAGCGGAAGTGCAGATAGGCGAATGGCAGTGCCAGCACGACCATGACCAGACAGCTCAGCGGGTAGAAAACCTTGCGCCAGAATTCGATCTCGTACTTTTGCGCGGACTGGCCGTTGGCTTGGAGGTGGCGGGTGTACTGGAACAGCTCGATTGTGGGCATGCGCTCGGGCTTGAGCAGCGCTGCAGAGACCATTTCCGCAGTGATGCCCGTGGGCCAAGGCATGCGAGCGGCGTTGGCTTGCTCCACATGGGCTTGATCTGCCCCATGCAGCACGAAGCGGCGCTGCTGGGCATCGGTTAAAACCCAGCCGTTTCCGTCCTCAGCGACCAGGGCTGAGGCGGCCTGAATCTGAGCGCTCAATCGCCCCTGCTCGTCGAAGTCGAAGATGCGGACTCCGATCATCTGTCCGTCGGGACCGAGCGCGCGCACGTTCACGGCCAGGGAATGGCCATCGTCCGTGCGTTCCTTGAGCCAGCCCCCGGTGGCGCCTGTGGTCAGCTGCCCCAGGTAGCGTGCCTTGAGCATCTGCCCGGCGCGGTCAGCCATGGGTGCCACATAGTCGCCCATGGCGAAGGTCAGTGCCACGAAGGCGCAGCCGAGCACCAGCAGCGTGCGAAGCGCGCGTCCTGGCCCCATGCCGCTGGTGCGCATGATGGTGAACTCCGAGGTTTGTGCCAAGCTGGCCATCACGTAGATGGTGCCGATCAGTACGGTGATGGGTAGCAGCTCGTACAAGTAATTAGGCAGGCGCAGCACGACGGTCAGCAGCGCGTGCGAGAGTTGGTAGCCCCCAGGCTCGCGACTGACCCAGCGCAGCTCATCGATCATGTCGAAGAAAAAGAAGAGCGCCAGGAAGGCCACCGTAACGTAGGCCACCGCAAGCGAGGCCTCGCGGTAGATCAGGCGGCGCAGAATCTTCATTCGGCCTCCCGGATACCGGGGCGTGCCCACAGCATGCGAGGCGACCAGCGGTTGTGGCGCACGGCCAAAGCGCCCAGCGTGCCAACCAGCACTCCGCCGTGCAGCAGCGCCATGAAGGGCAGCAGACCAATGCGGCCCATGGCGATCCAGCTTTGGCCCAAAGTCATCAAGTTATAGTACACGATGAAGGAGAAGAGCGCGAAAACCAGGCTACTACTGCGTCCAGCGCGCGGGTTGACGCTGGCAACCGTCAGGCCAAGCAACACGAAGTTAAAGGAGCCCAGCGCCAGCCCCAGGCGCCAGCCCAGCTCGGCCAAGTGTTCCGGGTCAGGGCTTTGCAGTAATGCCAGCGTGGGGCGCGCCTTGGCGGCGAGCTCGCCTTCTGTGGCTTGCGAGGCCTTGCCTACGCGGGTGCTGTACTCCTCAAATTCACTCAGGCGCAGCCCTGGCGTGTCCTGTGTGGTTTCCATGCGCGCGCCATGGAACAGGTAGGCCACACGTTCGCCGGCCTGGATTTCCACGCGGGCACTGCGCGCTGAGGTGACGGACTCTTTGCCGGGATCCGAAGCAGCGATGAACACGTTGCTGGCAGAGCGCTCGTCCGGGCTGTCCTTGTCAATGAAGAACACACGAGTGCCGTTGGCCGACTCTTGAAACTGGCCTGGGGCGATGCGGTCCACGTCGCTGCGCTGCTCGTATTGCGTCTTGAGTGCCTGAATCTGCTGGTTGGCCCAGGGCCATACGCCCAGTGCCAGTACGCCGATAACCAGCATCACCGGCCAGGCAAAGCGCAGCAAAGGGCGCAGCAGGCTGGCCAAGCCGCGCCCACTGGCGAACCAGATGACCATTTCGCTGTCACGGTACATGCGCGAGAGCGAGCCGACGATGGCGATGAACAGGCTCAGACTCAGGATAGTGGGCAACTGACCGACTACCGTGAAGCCCATGATGAGCACCACGTCGGACGGGTTGACGTTGCCGCGCGAGGCCTGGCCCAGGGTGCGGATCAGCATCATGGTCATGACCACGGTGACCAGCACCACCAGCGTCGCGCCGAAACTGCGGGCCAACTCCTTGCGGATGGATGAATCGAATAACATCGGTGAGAGCCTGCCCGGCGGGCTCTTGAAGGAAAACGCTGATTATGAACTTTGAATTGAAGGCCCTGGGGCTGTCCGAAGCTGCCACCGAGAAGTGCGACCTGCTCGTACTGCTGGTGGCTGAAGGTTTCGATGCCGGCAGCGATCCTCTGGCGGCCGTGGTGGCGCGTGCGCTCAAAGCCAAGGACTTCGAGGCCCAGCCTGGTAAGACCCTGGAGCTCTACCAATTGCCGGCCGTAGCGGCGCGGCGCGTGGTGCTGGCAGGTGTGGGCGGCGGCACGGCCAAGCAGGTGCACAAAGCCGTTGTGGCATGTGCCAGTGCGTTCAAGGGTGCCGGTGTGCAGGAGGCTGTTGTCTGCTTTGCTGGTGCAGCCCGGATCGATGCCGTGGCAGCAGCAGTGCAGGCCGTAGGCGAGGCTACGTATGTTTACACCGCCACCAAGCCCCAAGCCAAGGCGTTTGCCCTGGCGCGCGTGACGCTGGCTGTTGGCGACAAAAAGGCCGTGCAGGCGGCCCAGGCTGCCTTCGCACGCGGTAAGGCGCTAGCGGCCGGGGTAGGGCTGGCGCGTGAATGGGCCAACCGGCCGGCGAACCATGCTACCCCCACGCTGCTGGCGCAGGCGGCGCAGGCGCTTGCCGATCTGCCCAAGGTGCAGTGCAAAGTGCTTGGCCCCGCTGAGGTGGAAAAGCTGGGCATGGGTGCCTTCATGGCGGTGGCACGTGGCTCGCATGAGCCGCTGCGCTTCATTGAGCTGCGCTACCAGGGTGGCGCCAAGTCCGATGCACCCGTGGTCTTGGTGGGTAAGGGCATCACGTTTGACGCTGGCGGCATTTCACTCAAGCCGGCCGCTGAGATGGACGAGATGAAGTTCGACATGGGGGGCGCTGCCAGCGTGTTGGGCGTGTTCCGTGCCCTGGGTGAGCTCCAGCCCGCAATCAACGTGGTGGGGCTGATCCCGGCCTGCGAGAACTTGCCCGATGGCCGTGCGCTCAAGCCGAGCGACGTGGTGACCAGCCTGCATGGACAGACCATTGAAATTCTCAATACCGACGCCGAGGGACGCTTGGTGCTGTGCGACGCGCTGGCCTATGCAGCGCGCTTCAAGCCGGCTGCGCTGATTGACATCGCCACCCTGACCGGTGCATGCGTGATAGCGTTGGGCGGCGTGCGCAGCGGCTTGTTCGCCAATGATGAAGCCCTTGGCGCCGCTTTGTATGCAGCGGGCGAAGCGGCGCTTGACCCATGCTGGCGCATGCCACTGGACGATGACTATGCCGAAGGCCTCAAGAGCAGCTTCGCCGATGTAGCCAATGTCGCTGGCCGCGCAGCTGGTGCGGTGACCGCGGCGAAGTTTCTGCAGCGTTTCGTGGGTGACGTGCCATGGGCGCACCTGGATATCGCTGGTACTGCATGGAAGAGTGGTGCGGCCAAGGGGGGCACGGGCCGCCCGGTGTCCCTGCTGGTGCATTACCTGCTGGAGCGTGAGGGCAAAGTGGCCACTGCGACACCTGCAAAAAGCAGGCAGCGCAAGCCGGCAGCCAGCTAGTACACCCACCAATGCCTGAAGTCGCCTTTCACTTCAACGCGCCCGACAAGTTGGCCTATGCCTGCCGCTTTGCGCGCAAGGCGCTGCGCAGCGATGCGCGGCTGGTGATTGTCGGGCCGCCTGAAGTGCTCCAGCCGCTGGACGCGATGCTGTGGAACATGGCCCCCCATGACTTCGTGGCTCATGCACTGCAGGGCTGTGATGCCGAGCTATGGAGCGCCTCGCCGGTCGTGCTGGCGCAGGGCACGCAAGGTGCGCCACACCAGGACGTGCTGCTCAATCTAGGTGCCCAGGTGCCCGAGGGTTTCGAGGGCTTTGCACGGGTCGTGGAAGTGGTCAGCGCGCACGACGAAGCCGACAGGGGGATGGCGCGTCAGCGCTGGCGGCAGTACCAGGCCCAGGGACACGCTATCGTGCGCCACGACCTTGTTCTCAAAGATTCCTGAACACCATGGCACAGCCACCTCGGACTCCACCGCGTTTCGTTCCCACCCTGACCGAGGTGGTGGAAGGGGCGGTGGTCCCTTCTGCGTCGCCCGAGACAGCACATCGTGCGGCGGGTTCCGCATTCTTCGAGCGTACGCAGGTACCCGCCGTCGGCATGGATGCTCCTGTACAAGCTGTCGCCGCTTCGGTCATGTCTGCCGCGCCGGTTTGTCTGCCCTCCGTCTCTATGGCGCCTGGTGTAGAGCCTGGTTTACCGAAGGTGCAGGCGGGTCCGTCAGCGCAAGGGGCCGCCTTGCAACTGCCCGAGGCCTTTGAGGAGCACCTGGTGCACCGGGTGATGCAGCGCGTTGACGTGGAGCTCGACCTGCGCCTGCGTGAGGCTATCGCCACGGTGGTGCAGGAGCAGACACGATCCATGGTGCCGCGCCTGCGCGAGGAGGTGGAGTCTGTCGTGCGCCACGCTGTGTACGAAGCCGTGGCGCAGGAGCTTGAGGCGCCGCGCTGAGCGGCGGCCTAGCGCGTCAACGGCGCACCTGGAGCGCTCCGGGGTTGACGATGTTCGTTGGTGTGCCGCGAATGTAGTTGACCACGTTGTCGAAGGCCGAGCCGAAATACAGCTCGTAGCTGTCCTGCTCCACGTAGCCAATGTGCGGCGTGCAGATGCAGTTTTCCAGCCGTAGCAGGGCGTGGCCTTGCAGGATGGGCTCGCTTTCGAACACATCCACCGCCGCCATGCCCGGGCGGCCCCGGTTGAGGGCTGCGATCAGAGCGTCGGGCTCAATCAGCTCGGCGCGTGAGGTGTTGACCAGGAGCGCTGTGGGTTTCATCAGCGACAGATCCTGCAGCGTGACCATTCCCTGGGTTTCTTCCGAGAGACGCACGTGCAGCGAGAGCACGTCGCACTGGGCAAAAAAGTCCTCGCGCGTGCTGGCCACTTGGTAGCCATCGGTCAGGGCCTGGGCACGTGAAGCCTCTCGGCCCCAGACGCGCACATTCATGCCAAAGGCCCGCCCATACCCGGCCACGATCTGGCCGATGCGCCCATAGCCCCAGATACCGAGGGTTTTGCCGCGCAGCACGTTGCCCAAGCCGAAGTTAGGTGGCATGGAGGCCGCACGCATGCCAGCCTGCTGCCAGGCGCCATGCTTGAGATTGGCGATGTACTGCGGCAGGCGGCGCATGGCAGCCATGATCAGCGCCCAGGTCAACTCCGCCGGTGCAACGGGCGAGCCGACGCCCTCGGCCACTGCGATACCGCGTTCAGTGCAGGCGGCGACGTCGATGTGCGCTCCAATGCGCCCTGTTTGGGCGATTAGCTTGAGTCGTGGCAGCTTTTCGACGAGTTGCCGTGTGATATGGGTGCGTTCGCGGATCAGTACGATGATGTCAGCATCGCGCAGGCGCACCGCGAGTTGTCCGAGACCCTTCACCGTGTTCGTGTAGACCTTGGCAGCGTAGGCGTCGAGCCGGGATGCACAGTGCAGTTTCCGTACTGCATCTTGGTAGTCGTCAAGAATCACGATGTTCATCCCGCCATTGTGCCTCGGCGCTACGCCGTGGGCGTTGCAACAGCAGGTAAGTCAGTGGGGCATGCCGGGAATGGCCTCCGTGTTGTGGGCCGTGCGCAGTTCAACGCTGCTCGCGGCGCACCATGCGTTCGAGTTCGGCGCATACATCGGCCATGCGTCCGGAGATGACGAGGCGCCCCGCGCAGCCTGGCATGTTGCTGTCGAGTACGCGCACTACGCGCACGGTGCGTGCACCCTGGGTGGGGGCGCGCCAGGGCGGCAGGGTGGGAGCAGCGGCCGCCCGAATCGAGGACAAGGCAATCGACATGTGAAAACTCCAATCAGGAAAAAGGGGTGAACACAGGCAGGATTGCGAGGGGAGCGTGCCACCCAGGGTTGGCGGAGCCATGCCCGCCAAACGCCCGCCACCTGGATAGCGCGCGGCGTGGGGGCTACATCAGCATGGTGTTGCGGATCAGGCCGACGGCAAGTCCCTCGATCTCGAAGGGCTCGCCGGGCTGCACCGTGATCACGGGGTAGTCGGGGTTCTCCGGCAGCAGCTCAATACCTGCAGTTGTGCGGCGCAGGCGCTTGACCGTCACGTCGTCGCCGAGGCGGGCGACGATGATCTGGCCGTTGCGCGCCTCGCGTGTGGTTTGCACGGCCAGCAGGTCGCCGTCCATGATGCCGGCGTCGCGCATCGACATGCCGCGCACTTTGAGCAGGTAGTCGGGCTTGTGCTGGAACAGGCTGCCTTCCACGCAGTAGGTTTGGTCAACATGCTCTTGCGCCAGGATGGGCGAGCCTGCAGCCACGCGGCCTACCAGGGGCAGCACGAGCTGAGTGATGCCCGGAATCGGCAGGCTGAACTGGGTGCCGCGCGCGGCGTTGATGTTGCGCACGGTGTCACTGCACAGACGGATGCCGCGCGACGTACCGCTAACCAGCTCAATAACGCCCTTGCGGGCCAGCGCCTGCAGATGTTCCTCGGCGGCGTTGGCCGACTTGTAGCCCAGCTCGGCCGCGATCTCGGCCCGTGTCGGCGGGGCACCGGTGCGGGCGATGGCCGTCTGGATCAGATCCAGAATCTGTTGCTGGCGGGCGGTGAGCTTGGGGTGGTCAAACATGGCGGGTTCCCTTGCTGTACGATGAAATGGGATATGGATTTAAATCCAGTAACTGTATTTTTAACCAGTTTTTTAGGGGTGGCAAGTGCGGGCCAACAACATCGTGGTGCTGGGTACAGGCGGAACCATCGCGGGGACGGCCGCGCAGGCTGGCGACAACGTGGGCTACCAGGCGGCCCAGCTCAGCGTGCAGGCACTGCTCGACGCCGTGCCTGGCCTGGCGCAGGCGGCGTGTGGACCGCTGCAGGCCGAACAGGTGGCGCAAATCGACAGCAAGGACATGGACGTTGGCATATGGCGCGCGCTGGCGGCGCGCTGCGCCGTGCTGTTGGCGGATGCGCAGGTGCGTGGCATCGTCATCACCCACGGCACGGATACGCTGGAGGAAACTGCCTGGTTCCTGCACAGCGTGCTGGCCGCGTGCAAACCCGTGGTGCTGACCTGCGCCATGCGCCCCGCGACAGCACTGGCGCCGGACGGACCGCAAAACTTGCGCGATGCGGTGGTCGTGGCGGCGGAGCCGGGCTTGCAGGGCGTGCTGGTGGTGGCCGCCGGCACGGTACACGGTGCGCGCGAGGTCCAGAAGGTGCATCCGTACCGCGTGGACGCTTTCGACTCGGGTGATGCGGGGCCGTTGGGCTGGATCGAGGAGGGTGCCGTGCGCTGGGCAAGAAATATGCCTCCAGCCCTTTCCCAAAATGCGCTAGCAGCTATTGAAAACGTAGCGTTGGAGCGCGACTGGCCACGTGTGGACATTGTGTTCAGCCATGCCGGTGCGGATGGCGCCATCGTCGATGCTCTGGTCGCAAGCGGTACCCAGGGCATTGTGGTCGCGGCCACGGGCAATGGCACGCTACACCGTGCGCTGCAGGCCGCGCTCGCGCGTGCACAGGCGGCGGGCGTGTCCGTGCGTGTGGCCTCGCGCTGCCCGCTGGGCCGGGTGCTGCCGCGCTCGGACAGTCGATTTCCCGATGCCGGGGGCCTGAGCCCCGTGAAAGCGCGCGTGGCGCTGCAACTGGAGTTGCTGCAGCGACAGCCTTGAGGGTGGCAGAGGGGTTTTGGTAAATAACGCTCCTGGCCCTTTGCTGTAAAGTGCAAATAGCTATCAAATAGTGAGCGAAAGAGGCCTGCGTTGCTAATGGCGGACTGCCTTTACACCTGCCAGTTGGGCGCGCGTTTTCGTTTGCAGGGCGATCTTCTGGCCGCCAACCCGTCATAGCTTCGTCAGCTATGGTTTTTGCAGCAAATGCGCCAGCGCCACGGATAGCTGCGGGTAGCGCCAGGTGAACCCCGTTTCTTGCGTGCGGCGCGGCACCAGCCGCTGTCCGCCGAGCAGCAGCACCGACATCTCACCCAGTGCCAAGCGCAGGATCCAGGTCGGCGCGGGCAACACAGCGGGGCGATGCAGCGTGCGGGCCAGGGTTTGGGTGAAGTCGGCGTTGCGTACCACTTCAGGTGCGCAGGCGTTGTAGGGCCCGCTGCATGCGTCGTGCTGCAGCAGGTGGTCGATGAGGGCCACTTGGTCGTCCAGATGAATCCAGGGCATCCACTGCTGGCCACTACCCAGGCGCCCGCCCAAGCCCATCCGGAAGGGCGGCAACAGCCGCGCCAGCATGCCCCCTTTCGGAGCCAGCACCGGTGCGGTGCGCAGCAGCGCTACGCGCACGCCCCACTGGCGCGCGCGCTCGGCCTCTTGCTCCCAGGCCACGCACAGGCGGCTGCCGAAATCGGCGTTGCCCGGCGCGCTGTCTTCGGCCAGCCATTGCTCGCCTCCGTCGCCGTACCATCCCACCGCAGAGCCCGACAGCAGCACGCGCGGTGGCGTGGGTTGCCGGCCCATCCAGTCGACGAGGGTGCGTGTCAAATCGACACGGCTGCGCCACAGCAGGCTCCGCCGCGCTTCGGTCCAGGGGCGATCGGCAATTGGCGCGCCCGCAAGGTTGACCACGGCGTCCAGCGGCGCGCCTCCATCAAGCGCTTGCAGCTGTGCAATGCCTTGGGCGCCGCTACAGAGGGCGGGTACGTTCTGGGGATCGCGGCTCCAGACCCACAGTTCGTGGCCCTGGCTTTGCCAGTGCCGGCACAGAGCCTGGCCGATCAGGCCGGTGCCGCCGGTAAGCAGAATGCGCATGGGGTGTTCCTTTCTGAGGTTGCTACGTGGGCTACCAAGGCAAGCGCTGGCCGTCGTAGGCCCAGAAGCCGCCGCTGTCTTGAGGCTGCAGGCCATCGATGACCGCCAAGAGATCGTGCGCAGCGTCGCGGGCAGGTCGCCAGATCTTTGTACCGCGAAATGGGGCTGACAGGGCCGAATCCACCGTGCCTGGGTGCAGTGCTGCGACCACCGCCTGTGGGTGGGTGCGGGCCAGTTCGATGGCCGCGGTCTTTACCACCATGTTCAGCGCTGCCTTGGAGGCGCGGTAGCTGTACCAACCGCCCAGGTGGTTGTCGCCAATGCTCCCAACCTTGGCCGAAAGTACCGCGACCACGCTGCGCTCACCTTGCGCCAGTTGGGGGGCGAAGTGGGCCAACGCCAGGGCGGGCCCGATCGTGTTGACGGCGAAGCTGGCCGCCATGTGCTCGGCACGCAGTCCGGCCAGGCGCTTTTCAGGCATGCCGGTGGGACCGTGCAGCATGCCTGTGGCAACTAAAACCAGATTCCAAGGGCCGTGGGTGGCCAGTGAGTGCGCCGCCTCGTCAAGGGTGGCCGGCGCGTTGAAGTCCACCGCTGGCGTGCTGGAGCGCCCCAGCGCGAGCACCGTGGCACAGCGTGGGTCGTCGCGCAGCTGGGCGGCCAGGGCGCTGCCAAGGGCACCCGAGGCGCCCAGGACCAGCGCACGGTAGCCGGGAGGGAGCGATTGCATGGAAGGTCCTTTCGGAGGCATCGGCTAGAGGGTGGCGAGCCTGTCACGCAGCTGGTCGGCATGCGCGCGCAGGGCCTCGCGCTGCATCTCGGGCATCTTGTGTAGTTGGCGGTACACCAGCGTCAGGCGCGGGTTGCCTTGCAGGACCGGGGCGTGGCGTTCAAAGAAGTCCCAGTACAGGGCGTTGAAGGGGCAAGCGCGCGTGCCGGTCTTTTGCTTGGGGTCGTAGGCGCAGCCCTGACAGTAGTCGCCCATGCGCTGCAGGTAGGCGGCGCTGCTGACGTAGGGCTTGGTGGCAATCAGGCCGCCGTCCGCTCGCTGGCTCATGCCCAGGGTGTTGGGGAGCTCCACCCACTCGAAGGCGTCGATGTAGATGCCCAAGTACCAGCGGTGCAGCGCCTGCGGCTCCAGCCCGGAGAGCAGCGCGAAATTGCCGATCACCATGAGCCGCTGGATATGGTGGGCGTGCGCTGTTTGCAGCGATTGCGTGATGGCCAGGTGCAGGCAGCGCATGTGCGTGTCGCCACTCCAGAACCATTGCGGCAGCGGGGTGTGCTGATGGAGTGCGTTGCGCGACGCGTAGCCCGGCATGTGGGCCCAGTAGATGCCGCGCACATATTCGCGCCAGCCGACGATCTGGCGTACAAAGCCCTCGACGGCGGCCAGCGGCGCTTGACCGGCGCGCCAGGCCGCTTCGGCGCGCTGCACCACCTCCAGCGGGTGCAGCATCTTCACATTCAGTGCAAACGACAGCAGCGAATGGAACAGGCGCGGTGCCTGGGCAGCGAGCGCGTCCTCGTAGTCGCCAAAGTGCGGCAGCGCCGTGGCGATGAAGGCCTCCAGGCAGGCCAAGGCTTCGCTGCGGTTCAGTGGCCAGCGCAGGTCAGCCGCTTGCGGGTTGCCGAAGCTCTGCACGCCAGATCGCTGCACCGTGCGCCACAGCGCGCTGTGGTCGTGCTGCGGGCGCCAATCGGCGGGCTCGGGTGGGGTGCCGGGCCAGCGTTTGCGGTTGTCGTGGTCAAAGTTCCACTGCCCGCCTGCGGGCGCGCCGTTGGCGTCTAGCAGCAGCCTCCAGCGGCGGCGCATGTGCCGGTAGAAGTGCTCCATCAGCCATTGCTTGCGCTGGCCCATCAGCGCGGCCAGCTCACCGCGCGCGGTCAAAAAATGCTCGCTATCCACCACCGCCCACTCAAGTGCCTGGGCCGCGCCCCAAGCCTGTAGTTGGGCGTCCAGGCGCCATTCGTCGGGTTGCTGCCACTCGACCCGCCGGGCGCCGTAGTGCGCTGCCAGCGCGCTCAGGTTGTTGCCTATGGATTGGCGGTTGCTGGCATCGTCGAGCGCCACATAGCGCACACGGTGCCCTGCTGCGCGCAGCTGGCGCGCAAAGTCGCGCATGGCCGCAAAGATGACGAGGATTTTCTGCGCGTGGTGCAGAACGTAGTCCGTCTCTTGGCGCACTTCCATCAGCACATAGACCACCTGCCGATCCACCTGGGTGAACCAGCTGTGGCCGCGGTGCAACTGGTCGCCTAGCACCAGGCGCAGGGTGTGGACGGGAGCCGGTGTGGCGGTTGCGTTCATGCCGTGCTCTGTAGCCCTTGGGTCGGTGCCGTCGCTGGTGAGAGTTACGGCTCGTTTAACGGGATCAAGGCGCTGCTCGCCACGCAGGTCATTGCTCATGGCTGCTGTCCTTGGGATGGCACTGAGAGGCGGTGGCGGCGGCAGCGCTCGGAGCAGTACTTGACCTCCTGCCACACCTTGGCCCACTTCTTTCGCCAGACCATGGGGCGCTGGCAGCAAGCGCAGAGCTTTGTTGGGAGGTCGCCTTTTCGCCGTGCAGTCATGGTGCAATGCCTCGCTATATGGCGCAGTGCACGACGCGTTGGCCTTGCACTGCCGGCCCGCTCAAGGTGCGGGCACCGCAGCCGGCCGTGAAGGCGAGCAGCAAAGCACCCAAGAGTCCCGTGAACCAACGCAGCATGATCGTTCTCCGAAAAATAGTGAAATCAAGCAATGGGCGAGGGGATGGAGTTCAGACTTGCATGACGTCAATGGCAGCCTTCGCACGCTGGAGTTGGTGAGACCCGAGGGGTTACGGCCTAAAGATCAAGGCAGCGCTGCAATGGCGCTGGTGCTTTGCGGCTGTTGCGATTGCGCAGATTGGTGCCGCGCCGCGAGCCGTGCTTTTCCACAATTGCCGCTTTGGCCGCACGCACGGGCTCCTGGGCACGTAGGGCATGCACGCGCGCCTTGGCGGCTTTTGTGGCGCTGGCCAGATCGACCAGTGGCACCGCAATGTCCTGCCCCACGCGCACGCCGCAGCGCGCTTGCACGTCCGGTGGCATACGCCAGGGCTCGAACATCCAGGCATCCGGCACGCGCCGCAGCGCAGGCAGCCACCGGCGCACAAACACGCCGCGGGGGTCGTGGTCCTGCGCCTGCTTGACGGGGTTGTAGACGCGGGTGGTGTTGATGCCCGTGGTGCCGGCCTGCATTTGCATCTGGCTCCAATGGATGCCGGGTTCGTAGTCCAAAAACTGCTGTGCCAACCACAGCCCCACCGGGCGCCAATGCAGCCACAGTGGGTAAGCGGCCACCGAAACCAGCATGGCGCGCATGCGGAAGTTGACCCAGCCGGTCTCGCGCAGCATGGCCACGCATGCGTCCACCATGGGCCAGCCGGTTTGGCCTGTTTGCAGTGCGTTGAAGTGGGCGGGGGTCCAGGCGCCTTCGCGCAGGCCGTCGTAGCACCGGTGCAGGTTGCGCCACTCCAGCGCGGGCTCGGACTCAAGCTTCTGGATGAAATGGCAGTGCCAGTGCATGCGACTCATGAAGGCCGCCAAACCCTGGCGCAGGCGTGCTGCCTGGGGGGTGTTTTGCGACTGGAGCAGCACTTGCTGCCGCTGCGTGGCCTGCACCACTTCGCGCATGCCCAGGCTGCCCAGCGCCAGATAGGGCGAAAGGCGCGAGCAGGCCGTGGGCGCAGTCAGCGGCGACGAAATGCCACCCCGGTACCAAGCCCCACGCTCGTGCAGAAAATCATGCAGCACCTGCAGGCCCAGGGTGCGCCCGCCGCGCTGGCGCAGGGGCGGGTCGTGAGCGTCCCCCAGCCCCACCGCCTCGGGTGTCGGCCATGTGTCACGCCACGGCAAAGAAACCGGCTGCAGGCTGGCCGGCGCCGGCAGGCTGGGAGCCTGCATATGCGCCTGCCATAGGCGGTGCCAGTGCGCCCGTGAGGGCAGCCGGCGTACCACACCATGCTGCGGCCATTCCTGCCAGACCACGCCCTGCTGGCGGCACCAACGGGCCACGGCCCGGTCGCGGGCATAGGTGGCTCCGTTGCCGGTTTCCTCATGCGACACCAAGCGGGCAAAGGGTTGCAGCGCGTGCAGCCGGGCCAGAACCTCCGGGACTTCGCCCACGGCCAGCTCCAACCGTGCACCGCAGTCGCGCAGCTGTTGCGCCAAGTCGCGCAGGCTCTCGCGCAGGAATTGGTAGTGCTGCAGCGCACTGTCCGGCTGCGCCCACAGGCTGGGCTCCAGCACGTAAAGGCACAGCACCGGGCCATGGGCCGCCGCATGGGCCAGCGGCGCATGGTCATGTACCCGCAGGTCGCGCTTGAACCATACGACGGTGTAGTCCATGGCAATAGGCCGCTCAGGGTGCCAAGGCCAGACGCTCGTGCGTCACCCAGATGGGCGCAGAGGCGCTAAGCCAAGGGGCAGTGGAGGGCGGGTGGCCGCAGTGGCCTGCACGCAGGCGTGCGTTTGCCTGCACTGTGTAGGTCGCGGCCGCATCGCCCATGCCGTGCGCGGCGATGTGAGCCAGATACGCGCGCAGCATCAGAGAGATGAAAACCCTCCGAGGGGCGCGCAGATCGCGCGAACCCATGGTGCGTGGCAGATCGCTGGCCACCGCGCTGGTACAAGCATTTTTGCAAATTGTCCTGGACAAAATATTCCGGACTTGCTCTGCGCTATCACGACCCTCAGTGAAGGTGATGTCCAGAGGGATGGGCACATCGTAACCCCACCCCCGTACGCTGATGGCAGCGTGAGCCAGCCCGGTCTTGCTAGAAACAGGCAGCGTCAGGGCAATGGGATGCTTGAGGGTGTTCATTCGCGATAGGGCGTATGGCTTTATTGTCTAGGACAAAAAACTTCTTGTCCAGTACATTGCGATGTTTGAATAGCTCCGCCGCGCTGAGCGATCCATCACTGCAGAGCAAAACCGCGCCATGGGCCGTAGTCGTAAGCCGTCAGCAGGACGTACATCGCTGCGAACGGCGCTCCGTCATAGGGGGCTGATGCACTGGCTGCGCGAAGCGGGCGTAACAACTACCATGCCATCTCATGCTGACCCTTCACCACCTTGAAACCTCGCGCTCCCAGCGCATCCTGTGGCTGCTTGAAGAACTGGGCTTGCCTTACGAGATTTGCCTCTATCGGCGTGACCCTGCCACGCGGCTGGCGCCAGCGGCGCTCAAGAAGGTGCACCCGCTGGGTAAGTCGCCGGTCATCACTGACGGCGATGTGGTCGTCGCCGAGTCGGGCGCCATCATCGAGTACCTGGTTGAGCGCTACGGCGCCCAGGCCCCGGCGGAGCTGGCCCAACTGGAGCCTGCGCGCGGCACAGAGGCGCACCGCCAGTGCCGTTTTTGGATGCACTACGCAGAGGGCTCGCTGATGAACTGGCTGGTGATGCAGCTGGTGTTCGACACCATCCCGCGCCAGCCCATGCCCTTCCTCGTGCGCCCCATCGCCCGTACCCTGTGCGCCACGGTGCAGCGCAAGCTCATTGCCCCCAACGTGCAGACTGCCCTGGCGTTTATGGAGACGCACCTGGCCCAGCACCGCTGGTTTGCGGGCGAGCACCTGACCATGGCCGACTTCCAGATGAGCTTTGCGGTCGAAGCCGTGCTTGCGCGTGGCGCTGATGCTGCCGCTTGGCCCCACCTGGCTGCCTACCGCCAACGCATTCAGGCCCGCCCCGCTTACCGGCGTGCGCTAGAAAAAGGTGGGCCGGTCGTGATGCAAGCCTGACGGCCGCCCTGGTTCGCCCCGACCGCCAAGAGCCACCTGCCAAGGCCCCGGGCACGCTGCTTCGGATGTGCGAGGCGGCCACAAAACCTTGCCACGGCGCCCGCATGGCTTGCGGTGCGCGCATGGATTGCGGGCACGATGGAAAGAGACCATGAATACGTTCTACACCGCCCCATACGGCGCAAAACGGCTCTGGTTCTCATCCACTTCCAACCCCCTCCCGATGTACGGAAACGCCCGCTGCGGGCAGGCGTCGCGTTCGCACACCTTGCAGCCCATGCCGATGGGGGTGGCGGCTCCGGGGTCGTTCAGGTCCAGGCCCTTGGCGTAGACCAGGCGCGGGGCGTGGCGGATGTCGCAGCCCAGGCCCACTGAGAAGGTCTTGCGCGGTGCGCCGTAGCCGCGCCGGCCGCCGCTCACGGTGCGCGCGATCCACAGGTATTTACGCCCGTCGGGCATGCTGGCGAGCTGGCGTAGCACCCGCTCGGGCTGGCCGAAGGCTTCGTACACGTTCCACAGCGGGCAGGTGCCGCCCGTGCGGCTGAAATGGAAGTGCGTGGCCGACTGGCGCTTGCTGATGTTGCCCGCGCGGTCTACGCGGATGAAGAAGAACGGCACGCCGGGCGCCCCCAGGCGCTGCAGGGTGCTCAGGCGGTGGCACACGGTCTCGAAGCCCACGCCGAAGCGCTGCTCCAGCAGGTCGATGTCGTAGCGCAGGGCCTCGGCCGCTTCCAGGAACTCGCCGTAGGGCAGCAGCAGCGCCCCGGCGAAGTAGTTGGCCAAGCCCACGCGGGCGAGCTTGCGCGAAGCGGGGTCGTGCGTGAAGGGCGGGGCGTCGGTGAGCTGGTCGATGGTGTCGGCCACCTCCAGCAGCGCCAGCTGCGTGGCCAGTTGAAAAGCCTGCTGCGCGGGCTCCAGCGTGGCTGCCAGCTGCAGGGTGCGCTGGCCGGGGTCGAAGCGGCGCTTGCTGCCCTCGGCGGCTTCCGTGCCCGGGCCGTCGCTGGTCAACACCACGCGCACGCCGTGGCGCTGCTGCAGGCGCTGCGCCAGCCATTCGCCCAGGCGCCCGCCGTGCACGCGCGGGGCGTCTTGTGCCAGCGCTTCTGCGGCGCGGTCTACTGCGTCAAAGTGGTTTTGGTGCGCGAAGAAGAAATCGCGCACCACCTCGAACGGCATCGCCCGCGCGGGGGCCATGCTGCCCACGAGGTCGGAGCGGCCGTCGCCCAGGTGCAGCGCCAGGGTCTCCAGGCGCTCCTGCGCCTCCAGCGCGCGCCGGTGCAGGGCAATGACGGCGCGGCCCAGCGCCGGCATCTGCGCTGCCACCTCCTGCAGCTCGGGCACGGCCACGGGTTCTGCAGCATCGGCCAGGGCTTCGCGCAGGCCGGCGATCAGGCGCGCTTCTTCGTCTTCGGAGAACTGCTGGATATCCACGCCCAGCGCGCGGTGCAGCTTGAGCAGCACCTGCACGGTGAGCGGGCGCTGGTTTTGCTCGATCTGGTTCAGGTAACTGGGCGAAAGGCCCAGGGCTTGCGCCAGCGCGATTTGCGACAGGCCGCGCTCGGCGCGCAGCTTGCGCAGCTTGACGCCCATGAAGGTCTTTTTCATGCAGCGCTCCCTTGGGTTGGGATGGTGGTGGTATTCGCAAGATTCGCAATTCGCGTGGTTTTGTTTCGCAAGATTTCGCCTTTTCAGCCCTGTTCCTGGGGCTCTATTCTGCGTAAATTGCGAAGCATGACAACACCCCCAGGAACCGTAGAGACGCGCGAACTGGTGCTGCCGGTGCGGGCCAACCACCACGGCACCTTGTTTGCCGGGCAGGGCCTGCAGCTGATGGCGCAAGCGGCTTTTCTGGCCGCGCGCGGCCTGGTGCAGCGTGAGGTGGTGATGGCCGGTGTGACGGGCGTGGATTTCCTCGCACCCGTGCCGGTCGGCAGCCAGCTCACCCTGCGCGGCTGGGTCAGCCGCGTGGGCCGCAGCTCCATGACCGTGTGCGTGACGGGGCTGGCCGACCAGCCGGGCGTGCCGCCCGAGGAGGTGTTGAAAGGGGTGTTCGAGATGGTGGCGGTAGATGCCGCCGGCCGTCCCGTCGCCATCGCATGTTCTTACCGCAACCAGGAGACACTCCCATGAGCACCGCAACCGTTGACGCCGTGGCCGCACCGGCCCAGCCCGCCGCCTCCAAGCCCGTGAAGAAATCCGTCGCCCTCTCGGGCGTTACGGCGGGCAACACCGCCCTGTGTACCGTGGGCCGCACGGGCAATGACCTGCACTACCGCGGCTACGACATCCTCGACATTGCCGAGGTGTGCGAGTTCGAGGAAATCGCCCACCTGCTGGTGCACGGCAAGCTGCCCACGCGCGCCGAACTCAAGGCCTACAAGGCCAAGCTCAAGGCCCTGCGCGGCCTGCCCGGCAGCGTGAAAGCGGCGCTGGAGCAACTGCCCGCCGCCAGCCACCCGATGGATGTGATGCGCACCGGCGTTTCGGCGCTGGGCTGCGCGCTGCCCGAGAAGGACGACCACAACCTGCCCGGCGCGCGCGACATTGCCGACCGCCTGATGGCCAGCCTGGGCAGCATGCTGCTGTACTGGTACCACTTCAGCAATTCGGGCCGCCGCATCGAGGTGGAGACGGAGGACGACTCGATTGGCGGCCACTTTTTGCACCTGCTGCATGGCGAAAAGCCGCCCGCGCACTGGGTGCGTGCCATGCACACCTCGCTCAACCTGTACGCCGAGCACGAATTCAACGCCAGCACCTTCACCGCGCGCGTCATCGCCGGCACGGGCAGCGACATGTATTCGAGCATCTCGGGCGCGATTGGCGCGCTGCGCGGCCCCAAGCATGGCGGCGCCAACGAGGTGGCCTTTGAAATTCAAAAGCGCTACGACACCCCAGCCGAAGCCGAGGCCGACATACGCCGCCGCGTGGAGGCCAAGGAGGTGGTGATTGGCTTTGGCCACCCGGTCTACACCGTGAGCGACCCGCGCAACGTCATCATCAAGGGCGTGGCCAAGCGCCTGTCGGATGCGGCAGGCAGCACCAAGATGTACGACATTGCCGAGCGGCTGGAGCAGGTGATGTGGGAGGTGAAAAACATGTTCCCCAACCTCGACTGGTTCAGCGCCGTGAGCTACCACATGATGCAGGTGCCCACCGCCATGTTCACGCCGCTGTTCGTCATCGCCCGCACCAGCGGATGGGCCGCGCACGTGATCGAGCAGCGCCAGGACAACAAAATCATCCGCCCCAGCGCCAACTACACCGGCCCGCAAGACCAGCAGTTTGTGCCGATCGAAGAGCGCCGTTGAAGAAAAAACCATAGCTGCTTGCGCTTGATGGGTAAGGTTTTCAGCCTGTTTTCATTCTGAAAGTACCGCCCAGAAAGCGCAAGCAGCTCATAAAAAAAGAGCAAACCTGCCCGCCCCCATGATGAACACCGCCCACCGCAAACCCCTGCCCGGCACCGCCCTGGATTACTTTGACGCCCAAGCCGCCGTCGAGGCGCTGCAGCCCGGCGCCTGGGCCACCTTGCCCTACACCGCGCGCGTACACGCCGAAAACCTGGTGCGCCGCGCCGAGCCTGCGCAGCTGCCTGCGTACCTGCGCCAGCTCATCGAGCGCAAAAGCGACCTTGACTTTCCGTGGTACCCGGTGCGCGTGGTCTGCCACGACATCCTGGGCCAGACCGCGCTGGTAGATCTGGCCGGGCTGCGCGACGCGATTGCCAAAGAAGGCGGCGATCCAGCCGCCGTCAACCCGGTGGTGCCGGTGCAGCTCATCGTGGATCATTCGCTGGCTGTGGAGTGCGGCGGTTTTGAGCCTGACGCCTTTGCCAAAAACCGCGCCATTGAAGAGCGCCGCAACGAAGACCGCTTTCACTTCATCGAGTGGACAAAAAAAGCCTTTGCCAATGTGGATGTGATCCCGGCGGGCAACGGCATCATGCACCAGATCAATCTGGAAAAAATGTCGCCCGTGGTCTATGTGCAAGATGGCGTGGCTTTCCCCGACACTTGCGTGGGCACCGACAGCCACACGCCCCACGTTGACGCGCTGGGCGTGATTGCCGTGGGCGTGGGCGGGCTTGAAGCTGAGAACGTGATGCTGGGCCGCGCCTCGTGGATGCGCCTGCCCACCATCGTGGGCGTGCAGCTCACGGGCCAGCGCCAAAGTGGCATCACCGCCACCGACATTGCATTGGCGCTGACGGAGTTTTTGCGCCAGGAAAAAGTGGTGGGCGCGTATGTGGAGTTTTTTGGCGAAGGTGCCAGCAGCCTGTCGATTGGCGACCGCGCCACCATCTCGAACATGTGCCCCGAATACGGCGCCACCGCGGCGCTGTTTTACATCGACCAACAAACCATCGACTACCTGCGCCTGACCGACCGCAGCCCCGAACAGGTGCGCCTGGTGCAAACCTACGCCCAGACCGCCGGGCTGTGGGCCGACACGCTGCGCGAGGTGCAGTACGAGCGCACGTTGACGTTTGACCTTGCTAGCGTGGTGCGCAACATGGCCGGGCCATCGAACCCGCACCGGCGCCTGCCCACCAGTGCGCTGGTGGCGCGTGGCATTGCCGGCGCCGTGAAGCTGCAAATGGCGCGCGACGACGAGGCCGAGGGCCGGCTGCCCGATGGCGCCGTCATCATTGCTGCCATCACCAGCTGCACCAACACCAGCAACCCGCGCAACGTGATTGCCGCCGCGCTGCTGGCGCGCAACGCCCGCCGCCGGGGGCTGGTGCGCAAGCCGTGGGTGAAAACGTCGCTCGCGCCCGGCTCCAAAGCCGTGGAGCTGTATTTGAAGGAAGCGGGCCTGTTGCAAGACCTGGAGGCACTGGGCTTTGGCATCGTCGCCTTTGCCTGCACCACCTGCAACGGCATGAGCGGCGCGCTCGACCCCAAGATCCAGCAGGAGATCATCGACCGCGACCTGTACGCCACGGCCGTGCTCTCGGGCAACCGCAACTTCGACGGGCGCATCCACCCGTATGCCAAGCAGGCGTTCCTGGCATCGCCGCCGCTGGTGGTGGCCTATGCCATCGCGGGAACGGTGCGCTTTGACATCGAGCAGGATGTGTTCGCGGTCGTCGATGGCAAGGAAATCCGCCTGAAAGACATCTGGCCCAGCGACGAAGAAATTGACGCCATCGTGGCCCATGCCGTCAAGCCCGAACAGTTCCGCGCCGTGTACGAACCCATGTTCGCCATCCGCCAGGACGATGGTGCCAAGGCGCCGCCGCAGTACGACTGGCGCGCCCAGTCCACCTACATTCGCCGCCCGCCGTACTGGGACACCGAAGGCGTGGGCGCTTTGGCCGCGCACCCGCGCACGCTGAAAAATATGCGCCCGCTGGCCCTCTTGGGCGACAACATCACCACCGACCACCTGTCGCCCTCCAACGCCATCTTGGCCGACAGCGCGGCGGGCGAATACCTAGCGAAGATGGGCCTGCCCGAGGAGGACTTCAACTCCTACGCCACGCACCGCGGCGACCACCTCACCGCCATGCGCGCCACCTTTGCCAACCCGCAGCTGGTCAACGAGATGGCCGTGGTCGATGGCCAGGTGCAAAAGGGCTCGCTGGCGCGCATTGAGCCCGAGGGCCAGGTGGTGCGCATGTGGGAAGCGATTGAGGCCTACCTGAACCGGCGCCAGCCGCTGATCATCATTGCCGGGGCCGACTACGGCCAAGGGTCGAGTCGCGACTGGGCCGCCAAGGGCGTGCGCCTGGCGGGTGTGGAAACCGTGGTGGCCGAGGGCTTTGAGCGCATCCACCGCACCAACCTGATTGGCATGGGTGTGCTGCCGCTGGAGTTTGCGCCCGGTGTGAACCGCCGCACGCTCGGGCTCGATGGCACCGAAACCTACGATGTGCAAGGCGCGCTGCAGCCGCGTGCCGAACTGACGCTGCGCATTCACCGGCGCAGTGGCGAAACGCTGCAGGTGCCCGTGACCTGCCGCCTGGACACGGCCGAGGAAGTCTCGGTGTACGAAGCGGGCGGCGTGCTGCAGCGCTTTGCCCAGGACTTTTTGGCATCGAATCGGGCTTAAACCCTTACCAGACAAGCGCAAGCAGCTATCAAAATGGATATGACCCAGCACCTTCCGCCCCTGCGCATTGCCGCCACCTATATGCGCGGCGGCACCAGCAAGGGCGTGTTTTTTCGCCTGCAAGACCTGCCCGAAGCCGCGCAGCAGCCCGGCCCGGCGCGCGACAAGCTGCTGCAGCGCGTCATCGGCAGCCCCGACCCCTACGGCGCGCACATTGACGGCATGGGCGGCGCCACGTCCAGCACCAGCAAGTGCGTCATCCTCTCGAAAAGCACGCGCCCCGGGCACGATGTGGACTACCTCTACGGCCAGGTGTCCATCGACCAGGACTTTGTCGACTGGAGCGGCAACTGCGGCAACCTCTCCACCGCCGCCGGGGCTTTTGCCATTCACGCGGGTTTGGTGGATGCCAGCCGCATCCCCGCCAACGGCACCTGTGCTGTGCGCATCTGGCAGGCCAACATCGGCAAGACCATCATTGCCCACGTGCCGGTGACGGGCGGGCAGGTACAGGAAACCGGCGACTTCGCGCTGGATGGCGTGACTTTTCCGGCGGCGGAAATCGTGCTGGAGTTCATCGACCCGTCGGACGATGGCGAGGAGGGCGGTGCCATGTTCCCGACCGGCAACCTGGTCGATACGTTGGAGGTGCCCGGCGTGGGCAGCTTGCCGGCCACGCTGATCAACGCGGGCATTCCCACCGTGTTCATCAACGCGGCCGATCTTGGCTACCAGGGCACGGAGCTGCGCGAGGACATCAACGGCGACGCGGCGCAGCTGGCGCGCTTTGAGCGAATCCGCGTTGCCGGCGCGCTGCGCATGGGCCTGATCCAAACGCCCGAGCAAGCGGCGACGCGCCAGCACACGCCCAAAATCGCTTTCGTCAGCCCGCCCAAGGACTACACCGCGTCCAGCGGCAAAGCCATCGCGGCGGCAGAGGTGGACTTGCTGGTGCGCGCCCTGTCCATGGGCAAGCTGCACCACGCCATGATGGGCACCTGCGCCGTGGCCATTGGCACGGCGGCGGCCATTCCTGGCACGCTGGTCAGCCAGGCCGCCGGGGGCGCACGTCCGGTGGTGCGCTTTGGCCACCCCTCGGGCCTGCTGCGCGTGGGCGCCGAGGCCCGGCAGGTCAACGGCCAGTGGACGGTGACCAAGGCCGTGATGAGCCGCAGCGCCCGCATCCTGATGGAAGGCTGGGTGCGCGTGCCAGGCTAAGGCGCACGGCATCCTGCCCCATCAAAACTCCTTTTTTCATAGCTTCTTGCGCTTGCCAGGCAAGGGCCAGAGGCACTTTTGACCCATCTTTTCACATGTCCACTCGCCAACAACTCAAGCAACTCGTCGAGGCCCGCAACGGCCTGCTCGTGCCCGGCGCCTTCAACGCGCTCTCGGCCAAAGTGGTGGCCGACCTGGGCTTTCAGGCCATTTACGTCACCGGCGCGGGCGTGACGAACATGTGGTTTGGCATGCCCGACCAAGGCTTTATGGGCCTGCACGAAATCGCCGAGCACACCGCGCGCATCCGCGACGCGGTGGAAGTGCCGCTGATCGTTGATGCCGACACCGGCTTTGGCAACGCGCTCAACGTCATCCACACCGTGCGCACGCTGGAGCGCGCCGGGGCCGACTGCATCCAGCTCGAAGACCAGGTGGCGCCCAAGCGCTGCGGGCATTTCAACGGCAAAGAGGTCATCAGCACCGAAGAAGCCGTGGACAAGATCAAAGCCGCCGTGGACGCGCGGCGCGACGGTGATTTGCTCATCATGGCGCGCACCGACGCCGCCGCCACCCACGGTTTCGAGGCCGCCGTGGAGCGCGCGCAGCGGTTTGCCGAGGCGGGTGCGGACATTTTGTTCGTTGAAGCCGTGACCGAAGCCGAGCAGGTGCGCGCGCTGCCCCAGCGCCTGCCCACGCCCCAGCTAATGAACATGGTGATTGGCGGCAAGACCCCGATCTTCAACGCCGACCAGCTCGGCGCGCTGGGCTACGGCATCGTGCTGTACGCCAACGCCGCGCTGCAAGGCGCGGTGATGGGCATGCAAAAAACGCTGACCACGCTGCGCGACGCCAAAGAGGTGCGCGAAGACAGCGGCCTGGTCACGCCGTTTGCTGAGCGCCAGCGGCTGGTGGGCAAGGGCGAGTGGGATACCTTGGAAAAACGCTACGCCTGATGGGCGTTGCCAACCCTGCGGAAAGGGCGCGGTGCCAGCCCGTGCGCTGAACGGCGCTGCGTCAGGCGGGTAAGGGCTGGCGGGCCTGCGCGATAAAGGCCTGCAGGTAGTCAGTGGCCCGGTCCGCCTCGCGCACGCCCAGGTAGATGTGCTTGGCAATACCACGCGGCCCCAGCCGCACGGGCACCACATCCATCTTGCTGGTGTACTCCTGCACCAGCCAGCGCGGCAGTGCGGCCACGCCCCGGCCGCTGGCCACCATCTGCACCATGATGTCCGTGGTTTCGATGGTTTTGTGGCGCTTGGGCAGCACGCCGGCAGGCAGCAGAAACTGGGTGTAGATATCCAGCCGGTCCGTGGCCACCGGGTAGGTGATGAGCACCTCTTGCGCCAACTGACGGGGATGGACGCACGGGGTACCCGCCAGCGCGTGGCCGCGCGCCACCACCAGCACCTGCTCGTAATCAAACACCGGTTCAAAGTGCAGGCCCGGCTTGAATACCGGGTCGGGGGTGACCAGCAGGTCGATCTCGTAGCCGTACAAGGCGCCCATGCCGCCGAACTGGAATTTCTGTTTCACGTCCACGTCCACGTCGGGCCAAGCAGCGAGGTAGGGCGACACCACCTTGAGCAGCCACTGGTAGCACGGGTGGCACTCCATGCCGATGCGCAGGGTGCCACGCTCACCCTGGGCGAACTGGCGCAGGCGTTCCTCGGCCAGGTCGAGCTGCGGCAGCACGCGGCCGGCCACCGCCAAAAGGTACTGGCCGGCCTGCGTCAGGCGCAGGCTGCGGCCCTCGCGCAGCCAGATGGCCGTGCCCAGCTGCTGCTCCAGCTTCTTCATGCTGTGGCTCAGGGCCGACTGGGTCACGCACAGCTTGTCGGCAGCCGCCGTGAGCGAGCCTTGCTTCTCGACCTCCTGCAGCACGGCGAGATGGATGCGTTCCAGCATGACGTATGAACAAAAGTAATTGATTGTTGAAATAAGACCATTTTACTTCATCGAAAGCAGTGCCTACCATGCGCCCGATTCCTTCGTTTCCCTCCCTTCACTGCTTTGCTCAACACCGACATGACGACAATCCATAACCTCGGCTTTCCCCGCATCGGCGCCCGCCGCGAACTGAAATTCGCGCTGGAGTCCTACTGGAAGGGCGCCTCCTCGCGCGACGAACTCACGGCCCTGGGCGCCCAGTTGCGCCAGCGGCACTGGCAGGACCAGGCGGGCCTGGACCTCGTGCCCGTGGGCGATTTTTCGTTCTACGACCAAGTGCTGGACATGAGCTTCTTGCTCGGCAACCTGCCCGAGCGTGTCCAGGGCTTTCACGGCGACGTGCTGGACAACTACTTCCGCGTGGCACGTGGCCGCTCGGCCCAGGGCACCGAGGATCACAGCGCCTGCTGCGGCGGCGTGGCGGCGGGCGAGATGACCAAGTGGTTCGACACCAACTACCACTACATCGTCCCCGAGTTCAACGCCGCCACCCCGTTCAAGCTCGACGCCGCACGCTTGCTGGCGCAGCTGGCCGAGGCCCAGGCCCAGGGCGTGAAGGCCAAGCCGGTCATCATCGGCCCGGTCACCTACCTCGCCATCGGCAAGGCCAAGGACGGCTCGAACAAGCTGGCGCTGCTGGAGCGCCTGTTGCCGGTCTACGCCGAACTGCTCGACACCCTGGCCGGGCAGGGCGTGGAGTGGGTGCAGATCGACGAACCCATCCTGGTGACGGAGCTGGATGCCGATTGGCAGCACGCCTTCAACACGGCGTATCACCAGCTCAAAGCGTGCCGCGTCAAGCTGCTGCTGGCGACTTACTTTGGGCAGCTGCAAGAAAACGCTTACCTGGCTGCCAACCTACCGGTGGCAGGCCTGCACGTGGATGCCATCAACGACCGGGAGGGCGTGCAGCCGCTGATCAACCTGCTGCCCACGCACAAGGTGCTGTCGCTGGGCGTTATCAATGGCCGCAATATCTGGAAGACCGACCTGAACGCCACCCTCGACTGGCTGGAGCCGCTGGCAGAGCGCCTGGGTGAGCGGCTGTGGATCGCCCCATCGTGCTCGCTGCTGCACGTGCCGGTGGACCTGGCCAGCGAGAAGAAGCTCGACCCCGAGGTCAAGTCCTGGCTCGCCTTCGCGCTGCAAAAACTCGACGAACTGCGCGTGCTCGGCAAGGCGCTGCGTGACGGGCGCGACGCGGTCAAGGCCGAGCTGGCCGCCAATGCCGCCGCGCTGGCCGCGCGCCGCGCCTCGCCGCGCGTGCACAACCCAGCGGTGCAGGCGGCGGTGGCGCGTAGCGCTGCCGGCCTGGGCCGGCGCGAGAGTGCCTACGCCCAGCGCGCGGCCAAGCAAGCGGCGCTCCTGAAGCTGCCCGCCTATCCCACCACGACCATTGGCTCCTTCCCGCAGACGGCCGAAATCCGCCATGCGCGCAGCGAATTCAAGGCCGGTCGCCTGGACTACCCCGGCTACCAGGCGGCGATGCGTGCCGAAATCGCGCGCTGCGTGCGCGAGCAGGAAGCGCTGGGGCTGGACGTGCTGGTGCACGGTGAGGCCGAGCGCAACGACATGGTCGAATACTTCGGCGAGCAGCTCGACGGCTATGCGTTCAGCCAGTTCGGCTGGGTGCAGTCCTATGGCTCGCGCTGCGTGAAGCCGCCGATCCTGTTCGGTGACATTAGCCGTCCTCAACCGATGACGGTGGAATGGATCACCTACGCACAATCGCTCACGGCTAAGCCCGTGAAGGGCATGCTCACCGGCCCGGTGACCCTTCTCAACTGGTCTTTTGTGCGTGACGACCAGCCGCGCTCGGCGTCGTGCAAACAATTGGCGCTGGCCATCCGCGAGGAAGTGCTGGACCTGGAAAGGGCCGGTGTGCACGTCATTCAGATCGACGAGGCCGCGCTGCGCGAGGGCCTGCCGCTGCGCAAGGCGCAATGGCCCGAGTACCTGGACTGGGCCGTGGAGAGTTTCCGCATCACCGCCAATGGCGTGCGCGACGAGACGCAAATCCACACCCATATGTGCTACTCGGAGTTCAACGACATCATCGCGTCGATCGCCGGGATGGATGCAGACGTGATCACCATCGAGACCTCGCGCTCTGACATGGAGCTGCTCGACGCCTTCGATAGCTTTCAGTACCCCAACGAGATCGGCCCCGGCGTGTACGACATCCATTCGCCCAACATCCCGACGCAGGAGCGCATCGTGCAGCTCATGCAGAAGGCGGCCGAGCGCATACCTGCTGCACGCCTGTGGATCAACCCAGACTGTGGCCTCAAGACGCGCCAGTGGGCGGAGGTGATTCCTGCGTTGAGCGAGATGGTCGCCGCAGCCAAGACGCTGCGCGCCTGCATGGCCTGATTCCGCGCGATGCTGCTTCGGCAGGTTTCGGCATATCGATGTCGGGGTGGTGCGCCGCACCTATAATGCAACCCTACTGCGGGTGTAGTTCAATGGTAGAACGGCAGCTTCCCAAGCTTCATACGAGGGTTCGATTCCCTTCACCCGCTCCAAATTTGCCTTCCGCAGCCTCTCAAAACCCGCATGTTCCGTATGGAGTGCGGGTTTTTTCTTGTCTCACACCGTTCTAAGGTGCGGCATCACATACCCGCCAAACTGGCGGCATTCTTTGACGCTATCCCGTACGGCGCTGCTATGGCGCTCAATGACCGAACCCCGCAAGCGCTCAAGCCGCAATATCATTCAACGCCCCATCTGGTCTGCCGCGCAGGAATGCAAGGCTCGGAAAGACCGGGCAGGTCAAGCCAGTACGGCGCTTCTCCTTCACTCAACTTTTTTCACTATGCCTTTTCTTCGCCTTTCCAGCGCTCCCATCGTGGGTGCTATGTTGACTTTGGCAGCCAGTGCCCATGCGCAGGACAGCGCCTGGCAGCCCTTTGTGTCAGTCAGCCCGGTGCACCAGGGCTACAGCGATATTGATGATGGCGGGCGCTTCAAAGTCAGCGGCGCGATTGTGCGCGGCGGGGCGTTTTACGCCATGGGGGCCGGTAGCCGTGTGGGGGTCACGCTGAACTATGACCAGTACGACTATTCCTTCGACAACGCAGGCGCCTTTGGCACGCAGGCGCCGTGGGGTACGGTGCGTCGCTACGGCATTTCGGTACCAGTGTCGTGGGCCGTGTCGGATGGCTGGAGCATGAGCGTGGCGCCTTCGGTCGACTGGTTTGGCGAAAAAGGCGCCAGCAGCAGCGATTCCCGCGTGTGGGGCGCCATGCTCTCGGGTGTCAAACAGTTCGAGGGCGGCAATCGCCTGGGTGTTGGCGTTGGTGTGTACAGGCAAATTGAAAAAACCAGCGCCTTTCCCTTTGTGGTGGTGGACTGGCGCTTGAACGAGCGCTGGCGCCTGGTCAACCCGCTGCCCAGCGGCCCGACTGGCCCGGCAGGCCTGGAATTGGACTACCGCTTGGATGGTGGCTGGACGCTAGGGGGCGGATTCTCGTACCGCAGCGTGCGTTTTCGCTTGGCCGACCGTCCGCTGGCACGCGGCGGGGTGGGTGAGGAAACCGGTGTACCGCTGTTTTTGCGGGTAACGCGCCAATTCAGTCCCCAGATGGCCCTGCATGTGTATGGCGGTGCTGTCGTGGGAGGCAAGCTGCGCCTGGAAAATGCCTCAGGCGACTTGGTGGAGAAGCAAAGCTTCAAAGCGGCGCCGCTGCTGGGCGTTTCGCTGGTGGGGCGTTTTTAAGTCCCAGGAGCGCCAGCCCTGCTGCAGTGCACGCGGTCGGCGCCTGCTTGTTGGGCCTGGGGCCTGGCCACATCGGCGTGGTGGGGCAGGGCGTTGGATAAGTGGCCCCGCAGGCGCGTTGATGGCATACGCGCCGCTCCCGCAGCTCCGGGTTCAAGGCCAAGGTGGTATGGGTTGCTCGGTTGTGCGGCGTGAGGAAAAGACCATGGCCGTCTGCCGATTCGTCGTAAGTGCCGTCCGCTGTCGCGGAAAACTCTGCATCTCTTCAAATCGCGCTTGGTCTTTTTATCTCTCGGGGCAAAACTGTCCAGGCAGGCGACGCCACTTCACTGTCCCGTAAGGGCAAAAGCCCACCTGTCGAAAGACGGCGTGGGCTTTTTCTTGGTATGGGCTGCGGCATTTTTCCGCAGGGACTGATTATTTTGCGATATCACCCACGCACAGGTATTTAGTCTCCAAGTACTCGGTGATGCCGTGGTGTGAGCCCTCGCGTCCCAGGCCCGACTGCTTGACGCCGCCAAAGGGTACGTGCTCGGTGGAGATGATGCCGGTGTTCACACCCACCATGCCGTATTCCAGCGCTTCGCCCACACGGAAGATGCGCCCGATGTCGCGGCTGTAAAAGTAGCTGGCCAGGCCAAACTCGGTGGCATTGGCGGCGTCCACTGCCTCTTGCTCGGTCTCGAAACGGAAGATGGGCGCAAACGGGCCAAAGGTTTCCTCGCGCGCGCACAGCATGGCGGGCGTGGCATCGGCCACTACGGTGGGTTCAAAAAACTGGCCGCTGCCCAAGCCGGACAGGCGCTGGCCACCCGCGACCACTCGGCCGCCTTTGGCCACGGCGTCATCAAGGTGGCGTTGCACCTTGTCCAGCGCCGCTTCTTCGATCAGCGGGCCTTGGTTCACCCCGGGCTCGAAGCCATTGCCCACCTTGGCAGTGCGTACCTTGGCGGCGAAGCGGGCCACGAATTCCTCGTACACGCCCGCCTGCACGTAAAAACGGTTGGAACACACGCAAGTCTGGCCCGCGTTGCGGTACTTGCTGGCGAAAGCGCCTTCCACGGCGCTGTCGATGTCGGCATCGTCGAACACGATGAACGGGGCATTGCCGCCCAGTTCCAGGGAGAGCTTTTTCACCGTTGGTGCGCACTGGGCCATCAGGATGCGTCCCACCTCGGTCGAGCCTGTGAACGACAGGTGGCGCACCACGTCGCTGGCGCACAGTGCCTTACCCACAGCCACAGACTGCGCGCTGTCTGCCGTGACGACGTTGAGCACCCCAGGGGGCATGCCGGCGCGCTGCGCCAGCTCGGCGGCGGCCAGGGCGGTGAGCGGGGTCAGCTCGGCAGGTTTGATGACCACGGGGCAGCCTGCCGCAAGCGCTGGGGCCACCTTGCGGGTGATCATGGCCAGGGGGAAGTTCCACGGCGTGATGGCTGCGCACACGCCAATGGGCTGTTGCAGCACCAGCAGCCGCTTGTTGTTGTCGAAGGTGGGCAGGGTTTCACCGTCGATGCGCTTGGCCTGCTCGGCGAACCATTCGACGAAGCTGGCGCCGTAGGCCACTTCGCCTTGGGCCTCGGGCAGGGGCTTGCCCTGTTCGGCGGTCATGAGCCGGGCCAGGACGTCCTGGTTCGCCATGAGCAGGTCGTACCACTTGCGCAAGATGGCGCTGCGCTCCTTGACGGTCTTGGCGCGCCAGGCAGGCCACGCGGCGTTGGCGGCGGCGATGGCCGCTTCGGTCTCCTGCGGGCCGAGATTCGCCACATCGGCCAATCGCTGCCCTGTGGCAGGGTCGTGGACGGCGAAGCGGCTGCTGCCTGCAACCCATTGCCCGTTGATGAGGCCATCGGTCTTGAGCAGGCTGGGGTCTTTCAACAATGAGAGCGGCGAGGCAGACGGTTGCATGGTGCGGCGGCAGTGAGGTGGAAAACGCGCAGGATACGGCAAGGCGGGGCCCACTGGCATGCGCGCGTTGTCGCCCATGTTGCGCCTGCATGCGTGCGAGGGGCGAAACCTATAATGGCGGGTTCGCCCTGCGCGACCTCACCAACGCACACACCATGAGCACACCCACTTTCTCCGTTGCCGACATCCGCAAGACCTTCCTGGACTTCTTTGCCGCCAAAGGCCATGCCGTGGTGGCGTCGAGCCCGCTGGTGCCGGGCAATGATCCGACGCTGATGTTTACCAACTCGGGCATGGTGCAGTTCAAGGACGTGTTCCTGGGCACCGACAAGCGCCCCTACAACCGCGCCACGTCCGTGCAGGCCTGTCTGCGCGCGGGCGGCAAGCACAACGACCTGGAAAACGTGGGCTACACCGCGCGTCACCACACCTTCTTTGAGATGCTGGGCAACTGGTCGTTTGGCGACTATTTCAAGCGCGAGTCGCTCAAGTGGGCCTGGGAGCTGCTGACCGAGGTCTACAAGCTGCCCAAGGAGCGCCTGCTGGCCACGGTCTATGAAGAGGACGATGAGGCCTACGACATCTGGACCAAGGAAATTGGCCTGCCGCCCGAGCGTGTCATCCGTATCGGCGACAACAAGGGCGGGCGCTACAAGAGCGACAACTTCTGGATGATGGCCGACACCGGTCCTTGCGGCCCCTGCTCGGAAATCTTCTACGACCACGGCCCCGAGATCCCCGGCGGCCCCCCGGGCAGCCCCGACGAGGACGGCGACCGTTTCATCGAGATCTGGAACAACGTGTTCATGCAGTTCGACATGAAGGAGGATGGCTCGGTCACCCCGCTGCCCGCTCCCTGCGTGGACACCGGCATGGGCCT
Organism: Paenacidovorax caeni; assembly: GCF_001298675.1. Taxonomy (GTDB): domain Bacteria; phylum Pseudomonadota; class Gammaproteobacteria; order Burkholderiales; family Burkholderiaceae_C; genus Paenacidovorax; species Paenacidovorax caeni. Next base: position 50,778 of record NZ_CYIG01000004.1, on the reverse strand, counting down.
GGAGCGCTTGGCTGCCATCCTGCAGCACGTGCACAGCAACTACGAGATTGACCTGTTCGACGCGCTGATCAAGGCCGCGGCGCGCGAAACTGGCGTGGACGACCTGGGCAACCCCTCCTTGAAGGTGATTGCCGACCACATCCGCGCCACCTCGTTCCTCGTGAGCGATGGCGTGATTCCCAGCAACGAAGGCCGTGGCTACGTGCAGCGCCGCATCGTGCGCCGCGCGATTCGCCATGGTTACAAGCTGGGCCGCAAGACGCCGTTCTTCCACAAGCTGGTGCACGATTTGGTGCAGCAGATGGGCGACGCCTACCCCCAGCTGCGCGCGCAGGAAGCACGCATCACCGAGGTGCTGCGGGTGGAAGAAGAGCGTTTCTTCGAGACGCTGGCCCATGGCATGGAAATCCTGGACGCGGCGCTTGCCGGCGGCGAGAAGGTGCTGGCGGGCGACGTGGCCTTCAAACTGCACGACACCTACGGCTTCCCGCTTGACCTGACCAACGACGTGTGCCGCGAGCGTGGCGTCAGCGTCGATGAGGCGGGCTTCAATGCCGCCATGGACGCGCAAAAGAACAAGGCCCGTGCCGCCGGCAAGTTCAAGATGGACCGTGCGCTGGAGTACAGCGGTGACGCCAATGCCTTTACAGGCTACGAACACTTGGCCGAAGCCGCGAAGATCGTGGCGCTCTACGTCGACGGCACCAGCGTGGCTGCGCTGAAGGAAGGCCAGAGCGGCGTGGTGGTACTCGACCGTACGCCGTTCTATGCCGAAAGTGGCGGCCAGGTGGGTGACCAGGGCGAGATCAGCGCTGGCTCGGCATGTTTTGCCGTCGCCGATACACAGAAGATCAAGGCCGACGTGTTCGGCCACCACGGCGTGCTCACCAGCGGTACGCTCAATGTGGGCGACGCCGTGCAGGCACAGGTGGATACCGCGCTGCGCGCCGCGACCATGCGCAACCACTCGGTCACGCACATCATGCACAAGGCTTTGCGCGAGGTGCTGGGCGCGCACGTGCAGCAAAAAGGCTCACTGGTGAATGCCGAGCGCACGCGCTTTGACTTTGCGCACAACGCACCGGTGACGGACGCGCAAATCCGGGAGATCGAAGCCCGTGTGAACGCGGAGATTCTGGCCAACACAGCCACCGATGCCCGTGTGATGGACATCGAGTCGGCGCAAAAGACCGGCGCCCTGATGCTGTTTGGCGAGAAGTACGGCGAAACCGTGCGCGTGCTCGACATCGGCAGCAGCCGCGAGCTGTGCGGCGGCACGCATGTGCAGCGCACAGGCGATATCGGCCTGTTCAAGGTTGTGGGCGAGTCGGGGGTGGCGGCTGGCGTGCGCCGCATCGAGGCTGTGACTGGCGCCAATGCGTTGGCCTACCTGCAGCAGCTCGAAGACACCGTGAACCAAGCCGCTGGTGTTCTCAAGAGCCCCGCAGCCGAACTCACGGTGCGTATTGGCGGTGCGCTTGACCAGATCAAGGCCCTGGAAAAAGAACTGGCTGCGCTCAAGGGCAAGCTTGCTTCGAGCCAGGGGGATGAGCTGGCGGGCCAGGCCGTGGTGGTCAAGGGCCTGAAAGTGCTGGCCGCGCGCCTGGAGGGCGCTGACGCCAAGACGCTGCGCGACACCATGGACAAGCTCAAGGACAAGCTCAAGAGCGCCGCCATCGTGCTGGCCGCCGTCGAAGGCGACAAGGTGCAGCTGGCTGCAGGCGTCACGCCTGACGCCGTGGGCCGCATCAAGGCCGGCGAGCTGGTGAACTTCGTCGCCAGCCAGGTGGGAGGCAAGGGCGGTGGCAAGCCGGACATGGCCATGGCGGGCGGCACCAACGCCGCCGCGCTGCCGCAGGCGCTGGCGGCGGTGCAGGGCTGGGTGGCTGAGCGCGTGTAAAGCCAGCCCGCTGTGCCCGCGAGCCCGCCCCTTGCCGGGGTGGGCTTTTTTATATGTGCGCTCCTGAAATGAGAGCTGCTAGCGCTTTTTAGGTAAGGGTTTGGGGCCTATTTGCCTAGAAAAGCTCGACGTCGTCGTGGGCCATCTTGGTTTGCAGCTGGCCGGCTGCCACCAGGTCGTCGTAGTAGTGCACCTGGTTGCGGCCATGCTCCTTGGCGAAGTACAGCGCCTGGTCCGCCTGGCCGAGGATTTCCACCGGCGAACCGGTGGAGGTGCCGACGAAGCCAATGCTCACCGACACGTGGCCCACCTGCGGAAAGGTGTGCGTCTGCACGGTTTCGCGAAAGCGCTCGAAAGCCTTGCGTGCCGTTTCCAGGGTGGCGTTGCGTAGCAGCACCACAAATTCCTCGCCGCCGAAACGAAAGATACGGTCGTGGCTGCGGAACGAGCTGCGCAGCAGGTTGGCCATGAGGATCAGCACTTCGTCGCCGTACAGGTGGCCAAAGCGGTCATTGACTTGCTTGAAGTGGTCGATATCGACGACGGCCAGCCACTGCTGGCGTGGCCCATGCTGTTCGTCGGCGCACGGAGTGCCGGGCTCTGTGCCCTGCGCCAGCGCGGCAGAGGCTGCGTGGCGGGCGAACTGCTCGTCGAAGGTCTTGCGGTTGAAGAGACCGGTGAGCGCATCGCGCTCGCTGTAGTCCAGCAGGCTTTGGTAGTTCTTGTAGACCTGAAAAATGCCCAGGATCACATCCAGGCGGTGCTGGGAGAAAGCGCGCGACTGGGTGATCTCCAGGCAGGTGCTGACCTTGTCGTTCATCCACACCGGTAGCCACAGCACGTAGCGCCCCCGCCGTGGCACATGCACCACGCTGGCACTTTGCGAGGCAATGCATGCTTGCAGGTCGGGGCGGCGCTCCAGTGGCTCACGGCGCGGATCTTGGGCGGCTTCGGCGTCGCTGGAAAGCAGCTGTCCCTGCTCCAGCCAGGTGCGCGGCCGCACGAAGGTCTGCCCTTCGCGCGTGAACAGCTCCAGCGCCCGGATGTCGACAATGCCCGTCAGTGCCTGCAGCGTAGACAGCACGGACAACTCAAGCCGCAGGTGGTCGCGCAGGCCCGTCATTTCCACCAGGTTCTGGAGAATGGGTTTTCTCATCGTGCTGTCGGCTCCGGGGGCGGAATGCTGTCTTCGAGGTCGCGGCGCATGAAGACCAGATCCCACACGCCATGGCCGAGCCGCAGGCCGCGGTTCTCGAACTTGGTCAGGGGGCGGTAGGCAGGCTGTGGCGCGTAGCCATCGGCCGTGTTGGCCAGCAGGGGCTCGCCGCCTAGCACTTCGAGCATTTGCTCGGCATAGGGCTGCCAGTCGGTGGCGCAGTGCAGGTAGCCGCCGGGCTTGAGCCGTGCCGCCAGCTTGGCCACCAGTGGCGGCTGGATCAGGCGGCGCTTGTTGTGTTTCTTTTTGTGCCAGGGGTCGGGAAAGAAGATGTGCACGCCATCCAGGCTGCCGGGGGGCAGCATGTGGTCGAGCACCTCCACGGCGTCGTGCTGCAGGATGCGGATGTTCTCGATGCCGTGCTCGCCGATGCGCTTGAGCAGCGCGCCTACGCCGGGCTCGTGTACCTCGCAACACAGGAAGTTGTCACCAGGGCGCACGCGCGCGATGTGCGCCGTGGCCTCGCCCATGCCGAAGCCGATCTCCAGGATCAGCGGTGCCTCACGTCCGAATGCGGTGGCGGCGTCGAGCGGCGCAGCGCTGTAGGGCAGCAGGAAGCGCGGCCCCTGGTCGGCAAAGGCCTTCGCCTGGGCTGCAGTGGTGCGGCCAGCGCGGCGCACAAAGCTCTTGATGGCCTTCGGGTAGGGGATGCCCGCGGGGGCCTGGCCCGCAGGCGCAGCGTCCTGGGGGGGCGTGGTGCCGCAAGCGGCCTGGGAAGCAAACGATGGAGTCACGGGGTGCGATTGTAAATATCTGCCCACACACGAATCCAGTGTGCGAGCGCATCGTTCAGGTTTGCGGCCTCAGAGGGCAGCGGCGCCAGCCCCAGCGCTTGGGCGGCGGCTTTGAGGGCCGCGAGGGGGGCTTGCGGTGCGTGCAGCGCCAGCGCCGGGGCACCGTGCTGCTTGGAGAGTTTTTCGCCATCCGCCGTGCGCACCAGCGGGGTGTGCAGGTAGCGCGGCGTGGGCAGGTCCAAGGCGTGCTGCAGCAGCATCTGGCGCGGGGTGTTGTCCGCCAGGTCTTCGCCGCGCACGACGTGGGTGACGCCCTGCTGCGCATCGTCCACCACCACCGCCAACTGGTAGGCCCAGAGGCCGTCAGCGCGGCGCAGCACGAAGTCGCCCACGCTGTGCGCAACGTTCTGTTGCTGCGCACCAAGCCGGCGGTCATGCCAGTGCAGGTGGTCATCCGCTATGTAAAAAGGAGCTGCTTGCGCTTGCTTTGTAAGGGTTTGAGCCACTTTTTTCTGATAAGCGGCTGTATGGAAGCGCCAGGCGCGCGCGCTGCGCCCGCGCAGCCCTGTGCGGCAGGTGCCGGGGTAGGGGCGTTCCACGTGGCGTTCATGCACCAGGCCCTGCGCCGCCCAGGCCGCCTCGATCTCTTTGCGCGTGCAGGCGCAGGGGTAGGCCCAGCCCGCCGCCTGCAGCCGTGCCAGCGCCGTCTGGTACTGCGTGCCGCGCTGGGACTGCCATAGGGGCGGGGCGTCGGGGTGCAGACCGCAGGTGGCCAGTTGCGCCAGGATGTGTTCGCCCGCGCCTGGCACGCAACGCGGTGTGTCCACATCCTCAATGCGCACCAGCCAACGGCCGCCGTGCGCGCGCGCGTCCAGCCAGCTGGCCAGCGCGGCGACCAGAGAGCCCGCATGCAGCGGCCCGGTGGGCGAGGGAGCGAAGCGGCCGGTGTAGCCGCCGTGTGCCGTCAAGCCACCGCCAGGGCCAGCTCCAGCCCTGAGATGAAGGCATCTTCGACGCGCTGGCCCAGGCACCAGTCGCCGCAGGCGCCCAGAGCGGCATCACCGTCCCACAGGTAGCTGCGGCCCAGCGGGGCCAGGGTGCGGGCGTGGCGCCAGCGGCGCACGTCGCTCCACGCCGGCTCGGCATGGATGCCGGTGACCTCGGAAAACGCCCGCTGCAGCTTGGCTTGCACGCGCTGCGGGGTGTCGTCGAAGTGCTCTTGCGACCACTCTGGGCTGGCCTGCACGGTCCAGCGCTCGACCTGGCCACGCCCGGGCTTGCTTGATTCACGCGCCAGCCAGCCGATGCGGTGGTGCGTGCTGCGCGCGGCGTTCCACTGCGGGCCCAGGGTGGTCAGGCCGGGCTGCACGGCTTGGGGAAAGGCCAGCATCAGGGTCCAGCACGGGTCAATGGTCACGCTGTGCAGCGGCGCCTGCAGGGGGCTGTCGATGCCGCTGGATTGCAGCAGGGCATGGGCCTTGGGGGCGGGCAGGGCCAGCAGCACGGCGTCGAAGCCTGCGTACACGGCGGTGCTGCCGTCGCTGGCTTCGCAGGCCAACTGCCAGCCTTGTGGGTGCAGGCGGTCGCGCTCCAGGCGCACAGCCTGGGTGTCGGTGTGCAGGCAGCCCGCCTGTGCGATGGGCTCGGCCCAAGTGGTCAAAAGCGATTGCATGCCTGGCTGTGCCACCCAATGTGGCTCGGGCGCGGGGGCCGCCGCCACCATTTGCCCCGTAGCGTCGAGCACGCGCAGGCTGGTGGCGCTCCAGGGGCGGCACAGGCCATTCACGGTCTGCAGTGCGCGTTCAAAGCGGGCGTCGCGCACGGTGAAGAACTGCGCGCCGGCGTCGAAGCTGCCGAACGGGGTTTCCTGCGTCGCCATGCGGCCACCGGGGCGTTCCTGGCGCTCGAACACGCTGACGGAATGCCCTGCCTGCATGAGCGTACGCGCGCAGGCCACGCCGGCCATGCCGGCACCGATGATGGCGAAGCGGCGCGCTGGCGGGCGCTGTGGGGAGGGTGAGCGGGAAGCGGTTGTTGTCATTCCAGGCCTTTCGTCGGGCACATAAAGGGATGCTTTGCAATCTGCCACTCTACACGCGCCGCGGCCAACCGGGCCGCAGTTGCATCAGGGAGTGGCTGCGCGGGCCTGGGGCATTGCCCCTGCTGCCTGGCTGTGCGCAGGCGGCGGCTACAGTGTGCGCAAGCGGCAGCCGGGTGCCGCTGCTTTTGCCGGAGGACTTCCCATGACCATTGAATTGCGCCGCATCGGTGCCACCCCCATGGCCCAGACGCTGACCATCCGCAGCCATGCCTTGCGCGTGGACGGCACGGCCGCCGAGGGCGGCGACGACAGCGGCCCCAACCCGCATGACCTGTACGACGCGGCCCTGGGCGCCTGCAAGGCGCTGACGCTGCTGTGGTACGCGCGCCGAAAGGGGCTGCCGGTGGAAGATGTACACACCGTGGTGGAGCGTGATGCCTCGGCCGAGCGCAGCGGGACCTACCGCCTGGCAACGCGGCTGGAGGTCAGCGGAGATCTGAGCGATGCGCAGCTGGCCGAGCTGGAGGCGGTGGCGCAGAAGTGCCCGGTGCACAAACTCATGACCCAGGTGACGACCGAGATCAGCACCACGGTGCAGCGCCTGCCATGAGCGCCGTGCTGCAGCTTGGCGGCCATGTCAAGGATCTGGGTGGCGGCTTTACGGTGCGCCGCCTGCTGCCCTCTGTGCCGCGCCAGTCGGTGGGGCCGTTCGTGTTCTTCGACCATTTTGGTCCGGTCACGGTGCAGCCGCAGGACCAGCACGATGTGCGGCCGCACCCGCACATCGGTCTGGCCACCGTGACGTATTTGTTCGAGGGGGCCATCCTGCACCGTGACAGCCTGGGCTCGCTGCAGGAAATCACGCCGGGGGCGGTCAATTGGATGACGGCCGGGCGCGGCATCGTGCATTCAGAGCGCCGTCCACCCGCCTTGGCGCAGCGCAGCTATGTCAACCATGGCCTGCAACTGTGGGTGGCGCTGCCGCGCGCGCATGAGGAGGCAGCGCCGGCGTTCGTGCACACGCCCGCCGAGGCCATTCCCGAGCTGCATCTGGGCGCAGCGCAGGTGCGCGTGCTGGTGGGCACGGCCTGGGGCCAGCGCTCGCCCGTGCAGACCATGGCCCCGACGCTGTACCTGGACGTGCGCATGCCCGCGGGGGAAGCCTTGGTGCTGCCCGCGCTGGCGCCTGAAATGGCTCTGTACTGCGTTGACGCCGACCTGGAGCTGCAGTTGGACGATGGCGCAGCGCAGACGCTTCCTGCGCGCACCATGGGCGTGCTGCCTGTGGGGCAGGGCGTGCAGGTGCGGGCACAGACGCCCGCGCGCTGGGTGGTGGTGGGTGGCGCGCCGCTGGATGGGCCGCGCCACATCTGGTGGAACTTCGTCTCCAGCCGCAAGGAGCGCATCGTGCAGGCAGCGCAGGACTGGGAGGCCCAGGCGATGGGCCAGGTGCCGGGCGAGACGGAGTGGATTGCCTTACCTCCGCAGCGCTTCAAGCCTTGAGTGCAAATTTTCGGCATAAAAATAGCTGCCAGCCCTTGTCTATCAAGCGCTGGCAGCTATTTTTTTGAGAGTGAATTCAGCTCAGCAGCGTAGCCTGAATCTTGTTGGCCAACTGTGCCACAGCCAGCGAAGCCGGGCTGCCCGGCGCACCCTGCAGCAGCAGCTGGCGGCGCATCACGGCCTCGCGCACGGCGTTGTCGGCAGGAATGTCGCCCAGGTGCAGCAGCCGTACCGGGCGGCCCGAGTCGGTGGTGACGAAGCGGTTGAGCACCTGCTGCAGCTGGCTGGTGATGGCGCGACCATCGCCGGCGCGCGCGGCCTGGTTGACCACCAGGCGCAGGTGCTGGCGCTTTTGCTGCGTGGCCAGCACCTTGATGGCCGCGTAGGCGTCGGTCAGCGAGGTGGGCTCGGGCGTGGCCACGATCAGCACCTCGGCCGCCAGCGATACGGAGAAGAGCACCACGTCGGAAATACCCGCGCCGGTGTCGAGCAGCACCACGTCGAAGCGCGGCGTGAGCGTCTGCAGTACGTTGATGAACTGGTTGCGCACCTCGGGCGTGAGGCGCGAGTACTCGACCATGCCCGAGCCTGCCAGCAGCACGGAGAAGCCGCCAGGCGCCTCAATCACGGCTTCCTCCAGCGAGGCGCGGCCGGTGAACACGTCGTGCAGCGTGATCTTGGGGTGCAGATTCAGCACCACGTCGAGGTTGGCCAGGCCCAGGTCGGCGTCAAGCACCAGCACCTTGAGGCCATGGCGCGTCAGCGCCGCCGCGAGGTTGGCGGAAATGAAGGTCTTGCCAACGCCGCCTTTGCCGCTGGTGACGGCAATGACATGCGCGCCAGCCGCCGTGCCAAGGGCCAAGGGCTCTTGCGCGGATTGGGTGGTGGGGGTGGATGGTGCGTCGCTCATCTCGGTCGCTTTCATTTGACGCTACCTGCGGGGTCAAGCGGGGGCAGTTCGCCCCAGCCTGAAGGGGTGAAAACGGGGGCGAACAGCATATTCTTCTCTTCGGCGCTCACGGTGCTGTCGGGCTGATCCTCGATGCTCATGCGGTTGCGCCCGGCCTGCTTGGCTACGTACAGTTGTTGGTCCGCGCGCTCCACCCACAGCTGCTTGGTGCTGCGGATCCACTGCAGCGCGAAGGCACCACCGATGCTGACGGTGATATGCACCTGCTCGATGGGGGAGATGCGAATGGGCGTCGACTCAATGGCGCGGCGTACACGCTCGCCCACCACGCGGGCGAAATTGGCCTGGCACGAAGGCAGCACGATGGCGAATTCCTCGCCACCGTAGCGCGCGATGGTGTCCATGGGCCGCACGCAGGCGTTGAGCGTGCGCGCCACCGACTGCAGCACCAGGTCGCCCGCCAGGTGGCCATGGGCGTCGTTGATCTGCTTGAAGTGGTCGATGTCCAGCATCAGCAGCAGGGCGGAATCGCCGGCGCGGGTCACGCGGTCGATCTCGCGGTCCAGCGTGGCGTAAAGATAGCGGCGGTTGGCCAGCCCGGTCAGTGGATCCTTGAGGGATAGCTCACATAGCCCGTCTATCAGGGCCTGAAGGTACTGCGTCGGGGGCTCGCTGGGCAGTGCGGGCATGTCGCCACCCGCCTGCGCTACCAAGGCATGGGCCGTGGCAAGGCGCAGGTCGTGCAAGAACACATGGGGGCGGACTGCAGGTGGGGTCACAAAGTGCAACAAAAGTACGAAACTTGAGTTTAGCAGCCTTGCGCTGGCATCCCGGGCTCGGCACCAGCCTGTAGTGCGGCGATGGCTTGGGGGTCGGCGCGGTACAGCGCCAGGTCAGGCCCTGGGGCAAGCGCGCCAGCGCGTTCCAGCGTTTGCTGTGCCGGCAACTTCAGTCCGCTGACGTGCAGCGTGCCGGCACGTGCACGCAGCAGGCTGCGCAGGCGCACGAACACCTCCACCCCTGTGATGTCGATGCGGTTGATTGGCTGGGCGAACAGGCACAGGTGACGCACGTCGGGGTGCGCGGCAAGGTGATCAGCCACGTGGCGCTCCAGGCTGCTGGCCGAGGCGAAGTCCAACTCCGCGTCCATGCGCAGTGCCAACAAGTGCGGCGCCAGCGGTGGCAATTGCCACAGGTGGCGGTCGCGCAGGCTGCCGTCGGGGTGCAGGCCCACCTCGATGATGCGCGGGTGCAGGCGCTGGTACAGGAAATGGCTCAGGTTCATCACCAGCCCGGCCAGCACGCCCCAGTACAGGCGCGGCGCCGTGGCTAATGTGAGGGCGAACGTGACGCCACCGATGACGGCTTCGACACGCGAGACACGCCACAGCCGCAGCAGCGCGCCGGGCTGCAGCAGCCCGGCCACGGCCACGATCACCAGGGCCGCCAGGGCGGACTGGGGCACGTAGTACAGCAGCGGCGTGAGCCACAGCAACGTGACCAGCACCAGGGCACAGGAAAACAGCGTGGCCCAGCCGCTTTGCGCGCCCGCGTAGAGGTTGATGGCCGAGCGCGAGAACGAGGCACTGGTGGCGAAGCTGCCGCACAGGCCAGAACTCATCTTGGCCAAGCCGTGGCCGATCAGGTCCTGGTTCTCGTTCCAGCGCGTGCCGCTGCGCTGGTGGTCCACCTTGGCGCTGGAGGCGGTTTCCAAAAAGCTCACCAGCGTGATGACGAGCACCGGCATGACCAGGCTGCCAAGTTCGTCCCAGCTCAGCCAGCCAGGCCAATACAGTGCTGGCAGCCCCGCGGGCAGCGTGCCCACCACCGCACCGCCGCGGTCGGCGAAGCCCGTGGCCCAGGCCAGTACGCCCGCCAGCGCCAGCACCACGAGTGCGCTGGGAAAGTCCGGGCGCAGGCGCCGCGCGCCCCACAACAGCGCCAGACAGCCCAAGCCAAGGCCAGCCGCCAGTGGGTCGAAGTGGTGCAGCGACGGGTTCGCGGCCAGCGCATGCCAGGTGGTGCGCAGCCCGAGCAGCGCCGGCAGCTGCGAGGCCAGAATGAGCAGCGCCGCCGCCTGCGTGAAACCAGTGAGCACCGGCGATGTCACCAGGTTCAGCAGCCAGCCGAAACGCACTGCGCCCAACACCAGCTGCAGCAGGCCGGACAGCAGCGCGATCCACACCGCCAGTGCCACCCAGTGCGCGCTGCCGGGTGCAGCCAGACCGGCGAGCGAGGTGCCGATGAGCAGGCTGCTCAGCGCCGTTGGCCCTACGCCCAGGCGTGTGGAGGAACTCCACAGCACGGCCACCAGCGTGGGCACGAGCGAGGCGTAGATACCCGTCACCAGCGGCATACCCGCGAGCTGCGCGTAGGCCACCCCCTGTGGCACCAGCATCAGCCCCACGGTGATGCCGGCCCAGAACTCGCCCCGCAGCAGGGCGCGGCTGGGCCGAGGCCAAGCCAGGAAAGGAAACCAGCGGGTCAGCGATGCATGCGCCATGCCGCGATTGTCGGGGCCTTTGCCGCGATCGCCTGCGCGGGGCGATGCGGCGCCGTCCTACAGTCGATTCGGCGGCGTCCGACCGCCCGCAGCCGCACGGGGCCGTACAGTGCGAACCATTGATTTCCATTGCAACCAGCACCAAGGAGTAACGCACATGAATTACCGCCAACCGACCCAACGCATGGTGAGCTTCCTGGCCATCAGTGCCCTGGCCCTGGGCTTGGCCGCCTGTGGCAAGAAAGACGAGGAGCAGACCGTCGGCCAGAAGCTCGATGCTGCCGTTGCCAAGACGGAGCAAGCCGCTGCGGATGCCCAGCGCAAGGCGGAGCAAGTGGCCGAGGACGCGCAGCGCAAGACCGAGCAGGCCATGGAGACCACCTCGGCCAAGGTGGAAGATGGCGCTGCCAAGGCCGAGGCTGCCCTGAAGGACGCTGGCGATGCGGCCAAGGAAGCCGCCGGCAAGGCGCTGGGCGTGGCGGATGACGCCGCAATCACTGCCCAAGTGGCCGCAGGCCTGGCCAAGGATCCCGAGCTGAGCGCGTTGAAAATCAACGTGGACACCAAGGGCGGCGTGGTCACCCTCAGCGGCCCCGCGCCGACGGCCCAGGCCAAGGAGCGCGCCACCGGCATTGCCAAGGGCGTGAAGGGCGTGGGCGGGGTGAACAACCAGCTCACCGTGCACGCGGGCTGATGCCGCCGCTGCGCGCCCGCCCTGGCGGGCGCGCTACGATGCGGGCATGAACGATTCCACGCCCGACATTCGTACCCGCATCGTCCACCACCCCTACCAGCCACCCGAAGGCTTCGTGGCGCCCCAGCCCGGGGTTTTCAAGGCGTCCACCGTCATTTTTCCCAATGTCGCCGCCATGCGCGAGCGCGAGTGGAAGGACAAAACAGGCTACACCTACGGCCTGCACGGCACCCCCACCACTTACCTGCTAGAAGAACGTTTGGCCACCTTGGAGGGCGGGCGGCAGTGCCTGCTGGTGCCCAGCGGCCTGGCTGCCCTGGCGACCGTGGCGCTGGCGCTGCTGCGCACGGGTGATGAGGTGCTGATTCCCGACAACGCCTACGGCCCGAACAAGGCGCTGGCCGAGGTGGAGCTGGCGCATTACGGCATCCGCCACGTGCTGTACGACGCCATGGACCCGCAGGATCTGGCCGCCAAGATCACGCCCGCCACCCGCCTGGTATGGCTGGAGGCGCCGGGCTCGGTCACGCTGGAGTTTCCTGATCTGCCCGAGCTGGTGCGCATCTGCCGCGCGCGCGGCGTGTGCACGGCGCTGGACAACACCTGGGGCGCGGGCCTGGCTTTTGCCCCCTTTGACCTGTGTGGCGACGGTAGCCTGGGCGTGGACGTATCGGCGCACGCGCTTACCAAATATCCGAGTGGCGGCGGCGACGTGCTCATGGGCAGCATCGTCACGCGCGATGAGGCGCTGCACCTGAAAATCAAACTCACCCACATGCGCCTGGGCCTGGGCGTGGGTGCCAACGACGTCGAGGCCGTGCTGCGCGCGCTGCCCAGCATGGCGCTGCGCTACCGTGCGCACGACCAGGTCGCACGCGAACTGGCGCGCTGGCTGGCTACGCAGGCCGCCGTGGCGCAGGTGCTGCACCCGGCGTTGCCGGGGGCGCCTGGGCATGCCCATTGGCAGGCGCTGTGCGGCCAGGCCGACGCTGCGGCAGGCTTGTTCAGCGTGGTTATCGACGCCCGCCATTCGCAGGCACAGGTGGACCGTTTTTGCGACAGCCTGCAGTTGTTCAAGATTGGCTACAGCTGGGGCGGACCCATCAGCCTGGTGATGCCTTACGAGTTGGCCAGCATGCGCCAGCGGCCCACGCCGCACCTGCGCGCGGGCACGGTCGTGCGTTTTTCCATTGGTCTGGAAGCGCAGGAGGATTTGCGCCGCGACCTCGCTCAGGCGCTGGCAGCAGCGTTCTGAATCCGAGGGGGCGGCCCGACCCGAAGGGGGTAGGGTGGTAGTTTCCTTGATGGCTATCAATACGCAACGCGGCTAAGGTGGGTATGTCGCCACAGCTGCCGCGCCGCCGGTTTCCGCCATGACCGCCCCTACCGCACAACCTCCCGCACCACGGAGCTCGCAAGTGGTGCTGCGTCCCCTGGGCCTGGGGGCGCCGCTGCGCTGGCTTACCCTGGGCCTGCGTGACCTGGCCCGAGCCCCTGCCGTGGGGCTGTTCTACGGCGCAGGCTTTTGGCTCATGGCTGCTGTGCTGGGCTGGGTGTTCCGCACCCAGCCCGAATACACCATGTCGCTGGCCAGTGGCTGCCTGCTGCTGGGGCCTTTCCTGGCCTTGGGCCTGTATGACGCCAGCCGCCGCCACGAAGCGGGCCAGGCGGCGCACCTGGGCCAGTCGCTGGTGTGCTGGCGCAGCCACATGGGCAGCATGGGCATGCTGGTGCTGGTGTTGATCGTGCTCGAGTTGTTGTGGGGGCGTGCCTCTTTGGTGGTGTTCGCGGTGTTCTTCAATACCGGGCTGCCTTCCACCACCGGCGTCATGCAGGCGGTGTTCAACCCTGAAAACTGGGAGTTCGTGGCGGTCTACACCCTGGTGGGGGGCGTGTTCGCGGCGCTGGTGTTTGCCAGCACGGTGGTATCGATCCCGATGATCCTGGACCGGGACACCGACGCCATGACCGCCGCCATCACCAGCATGCGCGTGGTGGTGGAAAACCCCGGCGTCATGCTCTGGTGGGGCGCGCTCATCACGCTCTTGGTGGGGTTGTCGCTGTGGCCCTGGGGCGCGGGCCTGCTGGTGACGGGGCCGCTGCTGGGCCACGCGAGCTGGCACGCCTACCGCGCGGCGCTGGAGCCCCAGGAGCCCGTACCGTCAGAGTAATTTCTTCAAGGCCGGCCAGACGTTCTCCAGCATCGTCGGCTGCGCCTGCGCCGTGGGGTGAATGCGGTCGGCCTGGAACAGCTTGGTCGGCTCCGGCCCGTCGGCCACGCCTTGCAGCAGAAAAGGCACCAGCGCCGCCTTTTGCGCCTGGGCCACGGTGTGGAACAGCGCGGCGAAGCGGCGCGTGTAGTCAGCGCCATAGTTTGGCGGCACCTGCATGCCTACCAGCAGCACGCGCGCCCCGGCCTTTCGCGCGGCCTGGGCCATGGCGGTCAGGTTGGCCTCGGTGGATTGCAGCGGCAGGCCGCGCAGTGCGTCGTTGCCGCCGAGTTCGATCACCACAACGGAGGGCCGGTGCTGCGCCAGCAGCGCGGGCAGGCGCGCGCGCCCGCCGGCCGTGGTGTCGCCGCTGATGCTGGCGTTGACCACCTCGGCCGCAATTTTCTGCTGCGCCAGCCGCTGCGCCAGCAGCGCGACCCAGCCGGTGCCGCGCGCCAGCCCGTACTCGGCGCTCATCGAGTCGCCCAGCACCAGGATGGTGGTGCCGGGTGCGCTTTGGGCAGCGGCATGTCCCCCGGCGGTGATGGCCGCCAGGCTCAGGATAAAGTCACGCCGATCCACCGTTCCCATCACCACGTTAGGCCTTTCATGTCTGATTTCACTTCCCCGCCGCTGGTCGCGGTCGAGCATGTTTTCAAGTCGGTGTCGGACTCCACCGGCACGCTCGACATTCTGCGGGATATCGATTTCCGGCTGGCGGCACGGGAAACCGCCGCTATCGTCGGCGCATCGGGTTCGGGCAAGAGCACGCTGCTGTCCATCATCGCCGGGCTAGATACGCCCACGCGCGGTACCGTGCGGCTGAACGGGCAGGACCTGTTCGCGCTGGATGAAGACGCGCGCGCCGCCTTGCGTGCGCGCCAGGTCGGCTTCGTGTTCCAGAGCTTTCAGCTCATGGGCAACCTCACGGCGCTGGAGAACGTGATGCTGCCGCTGGAGCTCGCCGGGCAGCGCGACGCCCGCAAGCAGGCTACCGAGATGCTGGGCCGCGTGGGCCTGGGCCAGCGCCTGGGGCACTACCCCAAGGTGCTGTCGGGCGGCGAGCAGCAGCGCGTGGCGCTGGCGCGCGCCTTCGTCGTGCAGCCCGCGCTGCTGCTGGCCGACGAACCCACGGGCAGCCTCGACTTTGCCACTGGCGAGGCCGTGATGCGGCTGATGTTCGACCTGAACCGCGAGCGTGGCACGACGCTGGTGCTGGTGACGCACGACCGCGCCATCGCCGCGCAGTGCGAGCGCTGCATCACCATCGAGGCAGGGCGCGTTGCGCGCGATGAAACACGCGCTGCTGCTTGATACTCCCCCCGGGTACCATAACTCTTGCGCTTGATTAAAAAGCGCTAGAGCATCTATACTCCCCCTGGGTATCCCGTGCAGGGGATACCGGAGCGCCTGCCATGCCCCATTCCGTCGAAGAAAAGAAGCGCGTTGTCGCGCGTCTGCGCCGCATCCAGGGGCAGGCCGCCGCGCTGGAGCGCGCGGTGCAGGCCGGCACCGAGTGCGGCGCGTTGCTGCAGCAGTTGGCCGCACTGCGCGGCGCCGCCACCAGCCTGATGGCCGAGGTGTTCGAAAGCCACCTGCGCGAGACCTTCGGCCAGGCCGGGGCACCGGACGAACTCGACCGTCTCTCGCGCCTGGCGCGCTCCTTCCTCAAGTAACTTTTTCAGGAGATCCGCCCATGAAATCCCGTGCCGCCGTCGCCTTCAAGGCCGGAGAACCGCTGCAAATCGTCGAGATCGACGTGGCACCGCCGCAAAAGGGCGAGGTGCTGGTGCGCATTACCCACACCGGCGTGTGCCACACCGACGCCTTCACCCTGAGCGGCGATGATCCCGAGGGCATCTTCCCCGCCGTGCTGGGCCACGAGGGCGCGGGCATCGTCGTGGAGGTGGGCGAGGGCGTGACCAGCGTCAAGCCCGGCGACCACGTCATTCCGCTGTACACCGCCGAGTGCGGCGAGTGCCTGTTTTGCAAGAGCGGCAAAACCAACCTGTGCGTGGCCGTGCGCGCCACGCAAGGCAAAGGTGTGATGCCTGACGGCACCACGCGCTTTAGCTACAACGGCCAGCCCATCTACCACTACATGGGCTGCAGCACCTTCAGCGAATACACCGTGGTGGCCGAGGTGTCGCTGGCCAAGGTCAACCCCAACGCCAACCCCGAGCAGGTGTGCCTGCTGGGCTGCGGCGTGACCACAGGCCTGGGCGCGGTGAAAAACACCGCCAAGGTGCAGGAGGGCGATACGGTGGCCGTGTTCGGTCTGGGGGGCATCGGCCTGGCGGTAATCCAGGGCGCCAAGCTGGCCAAGGCCGGGCGCATCATTGCCATCGACACCAATCCGGGCAAGTTCGACCTGGCGCGCACCTTCGGCGCGACCGACTGCGTGAACCCCAAGGACTTTGACAAGCCGATCCAGCAGGTGATTGTGGAGATGACGGGCTGGGGCGTCGATCACTCGTTCGAGTGCATTGGCAATGTCAACGTGATGCGCGCCGCGCTGGAGTGCGCGCACCGTGGCTGGGGCCAGAGCGTCATCATCGGCGTGGCGGGCGCGGGGCAGGAGATTTCCACGCGCCCGTTCCAGCTGGTGACGGGCCGCAAGTGGCTGGGCTCCGCGTTTGGCGGCGTCAAGGGGCGCTCGCAACTGCCAGGCATGGTGGAAGACGCCATGGCTGGGCGTATCCAGCTCGAACCCTTCGTGACCCACACCATGGGCCTGCAGGACATTAACAAAGCCTTCGACCTGATGCACGAAGGCAAGTCGATCCGCAGCGTGGTGCACTACGCCTGATCGCCGCCTGGATTTCAAGCAGAAACGGCTCCAGCGCTTATCTAGAAGGCGCTGGCAGCTATTCAATCAGGAGCAAATCAGCGATGGAACGCATCGAACACCATGCCAGCTTCGGCGGCCGCCAGGAAGTGTGGAAACACACCAGCAGCGCGCTGGGCTGCGAAATGCGGCTGGGCGTGTACCTGCCGCCCGCAGCCCTGGCGGGCGAGCGCTGCCCGGTGCTGTACTGGCTCTCGGGCCTGACCTGCACCGAGCAGAACTTCATCACCAAGGCCGGCGCGCAGCAGCACGCGGCGCAGCACGGGCTGATCCTGGTGGCGCCGGACACCAGCCCGCGTGGCGCCGCGGTGGCCGACGACCCGGGCTACGACCTGGGGCAGGGCGCGGGCTTCTACCTCAACGCCACGCAGGCCCCCTGGGCGCCGCACTTCCGCATGGAGGACTACGTGGTGAACGAGCTGCCCGCGCTGGTGGAGCAGCACTTTCCCGCCACGGAAAAAAGAGCCATCTTCGGCCACAGCATGGGCGGGCACGGCGCGCTGACACTGGCGCTGCGCCACCCGGGGCGCTACGCCAGCGTGTCGGCCTTTGCGCCCATCGTGGCACCCTCGCAGGTGCCGTGGGGGCAGAAAGTGTTTGCTGCGTACCTGGGCGACGATCGCGCCGCCTGGGCCGCACACGATGCGGTCGCGCTGGTCGCCACGGCGCGCGAGCGCCTGCCGCTGCTCGTGGACCAGGGCGAGGACGATGAATTCCTGCCGCAACTGCAGCCCGAGCTGCTGCGCGCCGCCTGCAGCCAGGCCGGCCACCCGCTGACGCTGCGCCTGTGGCCGGGCTACGACCACAGCTACTACTTCATCGCCAGCTTCATCGGTGAGCATGTGGCGCACCACGCGCGGGCGCTGCGCGGCGCTTGAAGACGCTGGGCTTGTGCCCTTTCGCCACCGCCGCAGCCCTTCTGTGGCCCGGTGGCGTTTGGCATGGGCGCGGTGATTTTGTGCCACTGCCAGGGTTTTTCCGCAGGGGTGAGAGAGGCAGGCCAGCCTGCCTGGCCTGCGGCGCCGGATAATCGCGCCCATGTCTGCCTCCACCCCCAAAGTCCTGTTCGGCTTTCACGCCGTGGGCGTGCGCCTGAAGACGGCGCCCCAATCCGTCATTGAAATCTATTACGAGCCCACGCGCCGCGACGCGCGCATGCGCCAGTTCATCGAGCGCGCCAAAGAGGCCGGGGTACGCCTGATCGAGGCCGACGGCCTGCGCCTGTCGAAGCTGGCCGGCAGCCACGGCCACCAGGGCGTGGCGGCGCGCGTGGAGGCGGTGGTGCAGCAGCGCTCGCTGGACGAGCTGCTCGACCAGCTCGAAGCCGACGGCGTGGTCAACCCGTTGTTGCTGGTACTCGACGGCGTGACCGACCCGCACAACCTCGGCGCCTGCCTGCGCGTGGCCGACGGCGCGGGCGCGCACGCCGTGATTGCGCCCAAGGACCATGCCGTTGGCATCAACGCCACGGTGGCCAAGGTCGCCAGTGGCGCGGCCGAGACGGTGCCGTACTTCATGGTGACCAACCTGGCGCGCACGCTGACCGAACTGAAGGAGCGCAACATCTGGGTCATCGGCACCAGCGGCGATGCGGACAAGACCCTGTACCAGGTGGACCTGAAAGGCCCCGTGGCCCTGGTGCTGGGCGCCGAGGGCCCGGGCATGCGCCAGCTCACGCGCAAGACCTGCGACGAGCTGGTCGGCATTCCCATGCAGGGTGCGGTGGAGAGCCTGAACGTCTCCGTGGCCAGCGCCGTGTGCCTGTACGAAGCGCTGCGCCAGCGCGGGGGCTAAGACCGTGGGCGTGGCGCGGGTGCGCGCCTGGCTGCAGACGGCCCGGCGCATTGCCGTGCTCACGGGCGCGGGCATGAGCGCCGAGTCGGGCGTGCCCACCTTCCGCGATGCGCAAACCGGCTACTGGGCGCAGTACCGTCCCGAGGACATGGCCACCGAGGCGGGCTACCGCGCCCAGCCCGGCTTGGTCTGGCGCTGGTATGCGCACCGCCGCGCGCTGCTGCGCGGTGTGGCGCCGAATGCCGGACACGTGGCGCTGGCGCATTTCGCGCAGCGCCATCCCGGGCGGCTGACGCTCATCACCCAGAACGTGGACGGCCTGCACCAGCAGGCCGGCAGCCCAGATGTGCTGTGCCTGCACGGCGACCTCCTGGCCGACCGCTGGCTCAACCCGCCGCGCCCCTGCTGCCACCTGGAAGATTCCGCGGCTGGCGAGCCGCCGTACTGCAGCACCTGTGGCAACCTGCTGCGCCCCGGCGTGGTCTGGTTCGGCGAAGCCTTGCCGCTGGCGGTGCTGGAGGCGGCGCAGCAGGCCGCGCGCGCCTGTGACCTGATGCTGGTGGTGGGGACGGCAGGTGCTGTTTACCCCGCCGCAGGGCTGGCCCGTTTGGCGCGGGAAGCCGGGGCGCAGGTTGCCGTGCTCAACCCCGCGCCCAGCGAACTCGACGATGCCGCCCATGCCGTGCTGCGCGGCACGGCGGCGCAATGCCTGCCAGCGCTGCTGGCGCCTGCCGACCCCCAGGAGTAAACCCATGACATTGCACCCCACGGCCCTGCTGGGCATTGCCATCGTGGCCGAGGTCGTCGCCACCACGGCGCTCAAGGCCTCGGACGGCTTCACACGCTGGCTGCCCAGTGCGGTGTGCGTGCTGGGCTACGGCCTGGCGTTCTACATGCTGTCGCTGGTCATGAAAAGCCTGCCCACGGGCGTGGTGTACGCCGTGTGGTCCGGGCTGGGCATCGTCCTCATCTCGGCCCTGGGCTGGCTCCTGCACGGCCAGAAGCTCGATCTGGCGGCGCTGCTGGGCATCGGCCTCATCGTGGCCGGGGTGGCGGTGATCCAGCTGTTCTCCAAGACAGCGGCGCATTGACGCCAGCATCGCTGGGAATTCAGAGTCAAAAAAGGCGCCAGACCTTTGCAGCCAAGCGCTACCAGCTATGAATAGGAGAGCAAAAACGCGTTGACGCCAGTGTGCGCCTGCCGCCATACTCGCACCGTGCACATTTCTTTACAGCAACTGCGCCAGCGTTGGGGGCGTCGCGCGCTCCATGCCGCGCTGGGGCTGCTGCTGGCCGCCCTGGCGCTGGCCGAACTGCAGGGCCTGCACCTGCTGGAGGCGCTGGACAACCGCTTCGGCGACGTGCTGCTGCGCTGGCATGCGCAGGGCAGGGTGCCGCCGCAGGACGTGGTCATCATCGACATCGACCAGCCCTCGCTCAAGGACCCGCAGATGTTCGAACTGGCCGGCGCCTGGGCCTGGCCGCGCGTGATCCATGCCGAGCTGATCACCGCGCTGGCGCGCCAGCAGCCGCGCGCCATCCTGCTTGACCTGATTCTCTCGCCGCCCGACCGCTTCCGTCCGGAGAATGATGCCGCGCTGGCCGAAGCCCTGGCGTTCGAGCGCGCCTACGTGCCCATGGTGCTGCTGGAGGATTCGGCCCAGCAGGCGCCGCTGGCGCTGGCCCCCCCGGCCATGGGCATCCGCCCTGGGCCGGGCGCGCAGCCCGATGCGCGCTACGGCATCGACGGTCCCACGGCGCTGCCGCCCGAGGTTTGGCGCACCGGCTACATCAACTTCATTAAAGACGACGACGGCATCGGCCGCAGTACCGAGCTGGGCCGCGACGTGCAAGGCTGGTGGATTCCCCACCTGCTGGGCCGCGTGGCGCACGACCTGGGCCTGCCGCAGCCACCGCAGCCGCGCTTTCGCCTGCACTGGTATGGGCGCGAGTTCACACGCATTCCCTACGCCCAGGCCTACCTGGCGACGCAGACGGGGGATGGGCAATTGCCCTTCGATGCGCGCGGCAAGGTCATCATCATCGGCGCCACTGCCAGCGGCCTGCACGATTTCGTGCCTACGCCGGTGGCCACGACCACCCCCGGGCCCTTCGTGCTGGCCACAGGCGTGGCCAACCTGGCCCAGGGTGACTGGCTGCGGCCAGCGCCAGCCTGGGCCAGCCCGGCGCTGGCGTTGGGCCTGATTGCGGCGCTGGGCCTGGCGTTCGCCGCACGCTTGCCACAGGCGGTCACCATGGCCGGGTTCGCGTTGGTGGTGCTGCTAGCCCTGGCCGGAGCGCTGGCGGCGCTGTGGGGGCAGGTGTACTGGATTCCCGTGTCGGCCCTGGTGCTGGGGGGCGTGGCGTTGCTGGCGTTTGGCCTGTTGTCGGCGCGGCTGGAAATGGCGCAGCGCCGCCATGTGCAGGATATGTTCGCGCGCTTTGTTGATCCGCGCATCGCGTCGGCACTCTCGGAGCCCGCCCAGGTGGCCCAGGCCCAGGTATCGGCGAGCCGCGAGGTGACGGTGCTGTTCTCTGACATCCGGGGCTTCACCAGCCTGTCGGAGCACCGCCGCCCCGAGGAAATCGTGGCGCTGCTGAACCGCTATTTCGAGATGCAGGTCGAGGTGATCTTCCGCCACCAGGGTACGCTGGATAAATTCATCGGTGACGCCATCATGGCCTTCTGGGGGGCGCCCATGGCACAGCCGCAGCACGCCGTGCTGGCTGTGCAGGCTGCGCTGGCCATGGCCGAGGCGTTGGAGCGCTTTGCCAGCGACCTGGCACGCGAGGATCCTGCGGTGCGCTTCGCCATCGGCATCGGCGTGCACACCGGCCCGGCGGTGGTCGGTTTTCTGGGTACGCAGCGCCGTCTGGACTACACGGCCATCGGTGACACCGTGAACCTGGCGAGTCGCATCGAAGGCTGCACCAAGGGGGTTGCCACGGTGCTCGTTTCCGAAGCGACGCGGGCACAATGCGGCGAAGCGTTCGAATTCATCGACCGGGGGGCCTTTGAGGTCAAGGGCCGGGAGCAGGCGGTGCGGCTGTTTGAGCCGCGCCCCAGGCGCAGCAGCGTAGAGTCTGCATGAGCCGCTGTATTGAAAACCACAGCAAAGAGAGGTCCCTATGAAAATTTCCACCGTCCGGCGGCTTGCCGCCGCCACCGTTCTGGCCCTGGGAGGCTGGGCCCAGGCCCAGTCGCTGCAGGTGTCCACGGCCACCGAGCTGCGCGCCAGTCCGGTGCTCAATGCCAAGTCGCTGGCCGCGCTGCCGGTCGGCGCGCAGGTGGAGCAGTTGCAGCGGCAGGGCGGCTGGCTGCGCGTGCGCTTCATGGACAGCGAGGGCTGGGTGCGCTCCACCCATGTGCGTTCGGCCGCCGCCGCCGCGCCTGCGGCGGGGGGCAACCCGCTGACGGGGATTTCGGGCGTCTTCAGCGCCAGCAGCAACACCCCTACGGCTACGACCGGCACGCGTGGCCTGACGCAGGAGCAGTTGGCCAATGCCCAGCCCGCGCCTGCCGAGGTCAGCCGTATGGAGGGCTTCGCCATCAACGCGGCCCAGGCCCAGCAGTTCGCCCAGAGCGGCAAGCTCAAGGCACAGCCGATTCCCGCCTACACAGGAGCTGAGCAATGAACACGCGACGCTGGAAACTCGGCGCTGCCGCACTGGCAGCGGCTTTCTTTCTCGCAGGCTGCGAGACCGTGCCCAACGTTGGCGGCGGTGCCGGCGGCCTGGCGGCAGCCCTGGGGGGAGCCATGGGCGGCGGCAACAATTCGGCCGGCATGGCCAATGGCATCCAGGACGTGGTCAGCGGTGCGTCGGCTGTGTTCAAGGACTATTCGCCGCAGGAGCAGCGCGCACTAGGGCAGGAGTTCTCCTCGGTGCTGCTGGGCGCACGTCCTCTGCTGCGCAACGATGCGGTGCAGCGGTACGTGAACCAAGTGGGCTGGTGGGTCGCGCTGCAGGCCGAGCCGCCCAAGGACAAGGATGGGCGCGACATTCAGTTCGCCTGGCGTTTCGGTGTGATTGACTCGGATGCCGTGAATGCCTACGCCACGCCGGGTGGCTACGTGTTCGTCACCGTGGGGCTGCTGCGCAAGCTGAACAACGAGGCCGAGCTGGCCGGCGTGCTGGCCCATGAGGTGGCCCATGTGGTGCGCGGCCATTACCTGAGCGCGCTGAAGAAGGGCGGCTTCGCGCAGATCGCTGGCGGGATTGTGCAGACGCAGACGCGCAACGGCGGCGCCATGACGGCGGCGATGGTCAACGCGGTGCGCAATCTGTACGCCAAGGGGCTGGACCAGTCCGATGAGTTCGATGCCGACAGGCAAGGGCTGTTGTACGCAGCGCGCGCAGGGTACCAGGCCAACGGCCTGCCAAAGGTGCTGCGCATGTATGCGGCCAGCGGCTCGGGCAGCGATGCCGCCTACCAGATGCTCTTCAGCACCCACCCAGCTCCGGCCGAGCGCGCCAGCAGGCTGGAGCCCCTGCTGGGCAGCAAGTTCGCCGCAGCGTCCAACGTGACCAACGAGGCACGCTATCTGGCGATGCGCCGCAAGCTGTAATCGCGTCTGCTCGACCTACTAAAGCAAACAGCCCGCATCTGCGGGCTGTTTGCTTTATGGCACAGGCACTGTCAGGCGTAAGTGTTGACCTGTGTGCCCAGGGTGCCCGATGCGGCGAGTTGCTGCGGTTGGGGCAGGGCTTGGAGCAACTGGGCCGCTGCATTTTCCTGCATGTCCATGGATTTTTTCAGCACATTCACTTGCACCGCGTTGGCGGTTTCGGCGTTCTTCATCGCTGTGGCGGTGTGCATGATGC
The DNA here is from genome assembly GCF_001298675.1 of Paenacidovorax caeni. Taxonomy (GTDB): domain Bacteria; phylum Pseudomonadota; class Gammaproteobacteria; order Burkholderiales; family Burkholderiaceae_C; genus Paenacidovorax; species Paenacidovorax caeni. Next base: position 27,601 of record NZ_CYIG01000004.1, on the reverse strand, counting down.
TATTGGAAAGGCTGACGTCCATGGTGGTCTCCTAAAGGGGCTTTCTTGATTATCGGCGGATACGCTGGGTTCTTGAGCGTTGTTAGCGTGGATCGCTCCAGCCCACACGCCCCTGGCAGCCATCGTTGATGCGCTGCACCAGCGCGGGAGCGTCCGGCTCGGGCAGGCGCCACTGCAGCGCGACCAGCGCCGTGCCGTGTTCTACGCTGAGCAGTTCCGCCTTGGCCGCGGCGATCTCGCGGCGCAGCAGGCCTTCCAGGGCGTAGGGCACTTCGCAGCGCAGCGTGGCCATGCGCTGCAGCGTGACCTTGGGGGCTGCAAGCAGTGCCTGGGCCACGCAGTCGGTGTAGGCGCGCACGAGGCCGCCTGCACCGAGTTTGACACCACCGAAATAGCGCACCACGGTGGCCAGCACGCCCTCCAGCTCCTGGTGGCGCAGCACGTCAAGCATGGGGCGGCCCGCGGTGCCGCTGGGCTCACCGTCGTCGACGGCGGCGGACTGCCCGCCCGCGAGCAGTGCCCAGCAAACATGCGCCGCCCCCGGGTGCTGCTGCCACAGCGCATCGACCACAGCCTGGGCGCTGGCACGGTCGGACATCGGCTGTACACAGCCGATGAAGCGGCTTTTCTTGATGATCAGCTCGCTGTGCGCGGGTGCGGCCAGGGTCTGGGCCATCAATGACCGAGGTAAGCCTTGCGCACGTCGTCGTTCTTGAGCAGGTTGGCTCCGGTATCTTCGAGAACGAGCCTGCCGTTTTCCAGCACGTAACCGCGGTCGGCAATCTGCAGCGCGCGATTGGCGTTCTGCTCCACCAGGAACACCGTCACGCCCGCAGCGCGGATGGCTTGGATGATTTCAAAGATCTGCGCGATGATCAGTGGCGCCAGGCCCAGCGTCGGCTCGTCCAGCAGCAGCAGGCGCGGCTTGCTCATCAATGCGCGGCCAATGGCCAGCATTTGCTGCTCCCCGCCCGACATGGTGCCGGCACGTTGGTCTGCCCGGTCGCGCAGGCGCGGAAAGAGCGTGAACACGTGCTCCATGCCCGCGGCGATTTCTTCCTTGGAGAGGAAGAAGCCACCCATTTGCAGGTTCTCGACCACCGTGAGTGCCGGAAAGACGCGCCGCCCTTCGGGCGAGATGGCGATGCCTTTGCGCATGATGAGGTGCGAGGGCTCGTTGGTGATGTCCTGGCCCTCGAACAGCACGTTGCCCCCGCTGGCGCGTGGATTGCCGCACACGGTCATCAGGAGCGAGGTTTTCCCCGCGCCGTTGGAGCCGATGAGCGAGACGATCTCGCCCTGGTCGACGTGCAGGCTCACGTTGTTGACGGCGCAGATTGCGCCGTAGTGGGTGCTGATTCCTTTCAGCTCCAGCATGGCTTGCATCATTCTTCTCCCAGGTAGGCCTTGATCACGCGCTCGTCGTTACGGATCGCGTCGGGCGTTCCCAGTGCGATGGGGCGGCCATGCTCCATCACCAGGATGCGCTCGGACACGCCCATCACCAGGCTCATGTCGTGCTCGATCAGTAGCACGGCCACGCCGTACTGCTGGCGCAGTTGCTCGATCAGGCCCTGCAGGTCTTTTTTCTCCTGGGGGTTCAGGCCGGCGGCGGGCTCGTCGAGCATGAGTACGCGCGGCTGCGTGACCATGCAGCGCGCAATTTCCAGGCGCCGCTGGTGCCCGTAAGCCAGGTTGCCGGCTTCACGGTTGGCGAACTCGCGCAGGCCCATGTAATCGAGCCAGTGCAGCGCGTTGTCCAGGGCCTTCTGCTCGCTTTCGCGGTAGCTGCGGGTCTTGAACAGGCCGGGCAGCATGCCGGTGCGCAAATGACGGTGCTGGGCTACCAGCAGGTTCTCCAGCGCCGTCATGTGCTTGAACAGGCGCACGTTCTGGAACGTGCGCACCAGCCCGTGCTGTGCCACCGTGTGGCTGCCCAGACCGGCCAGATTCTGGCCCTGCAGGCTGATGCGTCCGGTGCTGGGGCGGTAGAAGCCACTGATGCAGTTGAACACCGTGGTCTTGCCTGCACCGTTGGGGCCAATGATGGCGAAGATCTCGCGGTCTTTCACCTCGAACGCCACGCCATCGACGGCCAGCAGGCCACCAAAGCGCATGCTCAGGCTGTCGACTTGCAAAAAGCTGTTGCTGGCCATCACTTCACCTCCACATGGTGGCGTTGCATGGGCAGCAGGCCCTGCGGGCGCCACACCATCATGAGGATCATCACCAGGCCGAAGATCAGCATGCGGTACTCGGCGAACTCACGTGCTAGCTCTGGCAGCACGGTGAGCAGGATGGCGGCCAGGATCACGCCCAATTGCGAGCCCATGCCGCCTAGCACCACGATGGCCAGGATCAGCGCCGACTCGATGAAGGTGAACGACTCGGGGTTGACGATGCCCTGGCGTGCAGCGAAGAAGGCACCGCCGAAGCCTGCGAACATCGCGCCCAGCGTGAAGGCCGAGAGCTTGATCTTCATCGGGTTCAGGCCGAGCGAACGGCAGGCGATTTCGTCTTCGCGCAGCGCCTCCCAGGCGCGGCCGATGGGCATGCGGATCAGCCGGTTGGAAATCCACAGCGTTGCCACGGCCAGCGTGAGCGCCATCAGGTACAGGAAGATCACCATGTGCATCGAGTTGAACTCCAGCCCGAAGAACTGGTGGAACGTGGTGCCGCCTTCCACACTGGGGCTGCGTGCCAGCTCCAGACCGAAGACCGAGGGCTTGGGGATGCTGGAGATGCCGTCCGGACCGCCGGTCCAGTCGGTGAGGTTGACAAGCAGCAGGCGGATAATTTCGCCGAAGCCAAGTGTCACGATGGCCAGGTAGTCGCCGCGCAGGCGCAGCACCGGAAAGCCGAGCACGAAGCCGAATAGCGCAGCCGCAGCACCAGCCAGGGGCAGGGCTTCCCAGAAGCTCCAGCCAGCCCAGTGGAACAGCAGCGCATAGGTGTAGGCACCGACGGCGTAGAACCCGACGAAGCCCAGGTCGAGCAGGCCGGCGAAGCCCACAACGACGTTCAGCCCCAAACCGAGCATGACGTAGATCATGGCAAGCGTGGCGATGTCCACGGCGTTGCGCCCGGCAAAGAAAGGCCAGGCCACGGCCAGCAGCAGCGCGGCGGCGATCCAGATGCCGCGCTGGCGCGCGGGAAGGGCAGGGAGCTGAAAGCGCGGCAGGCGTACGCTGCTGCGCGGCAGCAGGGGACGCAGCATCTGCACCACGAAGACCAGCAGGCAGGCCCAGGCCACGCTGCTCCAGTTCTGCTGGATCACGGTGCGCATGCCGGCACGCTCCAGGTGCAGGCCGAAGATGGGCGTGACCACCACGGCGGTAAGCACCGTGGCGGTAAGCGCGTGGGCGAGGTTCTGGCGCCAGGTGGGGCGTCCGGAGGATTGCATGGCGGCGCTCATCAGACTTTCTCCACCTCAGGTTTGCCCAGCAGGCCAGTGGGGCGGAACAGCAGGATCAGCACCAGCAGGCCAAAGGCCACGATGTCCTTGTATTCCGACGAGATGTAGGCTGCGGCGAACGTTTCGGCGACTCCCAGCAGCACGCCGCCCAGCATGGCGCCGGGGATGCTACCAATGCCGCCCAGCACCGCTGCCGTGAACGCCTTGACGCCGACAATGAAGCCGATGAACGGATTGAGCTTGCCCACGGCCAGCGCAATCAGCACGCCCCCCACAGCGGCCAGCATGGCGCCCAGGATGAACGTGAACGAGATCACGCGGTTGGTGTCGATGCCCAGCAGGCTGGCCATGTGCATGTCTTGCGAGCAGGCGCGCGAGGCACGGCCCATGCGCGAGTGCTTGATGTACAGCGTCAAAGCAATCATCAGCACCACCGTCACGGCGATGATGAGCACGCGGGTGTAGGGCACGAAAATCTCAAAGCCGCCTTCTGTGCCAAAGCGCAGTGCGCCGGGCAGCAGCGAGGGCACGGCCATGTCGCGCGCGCCCTGGCCCAGGGCCACCCAGTTCTGCAGGAAGATCGACATGCCAATGGCCGAGATCAGCGCCACCAGGCGCGGACCGTTGCGCACGGGCTTGTAGGCCACCTGTTCGACCACGAAGCCATATACGCCCGTGACGAGCACGGCCATGAGCAGCATGAGTCCAATCACCACGGCCACCGGCAGGCCGCTTTGCGTACCGATGGCTGCGAGCGTAACCAAGCCCGCATAGGCACCGATCATGTAGATTTCGCCGTGCGCGAAGTTGATCATGCCGATGATGCCGTACACCATGGTGTAGCCGATGGCAATCAGCGCATAGATCGCTCCGAGCGACAGGCCGTTGAAGAGCTGCTGTACCAGCTGCGGCAGGAGTTCAGACATCCTGGGCCTCTCGATAAAGAGAAGAAAACGAAGAAGGGGTGATACCCCGGAAAATACGAAGCCCCGACCACCGCTGTCCCTTGTGGGGTGGGTGTCGGGGCGGGGAAAAGAACGTGTTTACGACCTTTTCATAGTGCCCGTTGCCCCGCAAAGGCGGCATTTGCAACGCCGCAAATGCCGCCTTTGCGGGGCAACCCTCCGGGCAAGGCAGCAAAGCGTCGCACCCGTCGTTGCGCACCTTGGCCAGGCCGCCAGCATGACCAGCGGCGCGCGCCTAGGTTGTGGCGCTTTGCTGCCTTGCGGGCACCATGAAAAGGTCGCAAACACGTTCTATGCGCTTACTTGGCGACCGACTTGGTGCCGTCCTTGTGCCACTGGAAGACCTGGAAGTCGAAGGACTTCAGGTCGCCGCCCTTGTTCCAGCTCACGGGGCCAATGGGCGTCTCGAACGTGGCCTTGTGCATATGGTCGGCCACCTTGGCGGGATCGTCGCCCACCGCCTTGATGCTGTCGATGATGACCTGCGCTGCGGCGTACGACGACAGCTGGAAGGCACCGGCGGCATCGCGCTTCTTGTCCTTGAAGGCCTTCACGATGGCGGCGTTCTTGGGGTTGGACGCGAAGTCTGCGGGCAGCGTCAGCAGCATGCCTTCCACGGCGGGGCCGGCGATGGCGTTCACCTCGGGGTTGCCCACGCCCTCGGGGCCCATCATGCGCACTTTCAGGCCCTGCTCAGAGGCCTGGCGCAGCAGCAGGCCCATTTCGGGGTGGTAGCCACCGTAGTACACGAAGTCCACGCCTGCGCTCTTGAGCTTGGTGATGACGGCAGAGTAGTCGCTGTCGCCGGCGTTGATGCCCTCAAACAGCGCCACGGCCACGCCGGCCTTCTTCAGGTCGTCGCGCACCGAGGAGGCGATGCCCTGGCCATAGGACTGCTTGTCGTGCAGCACGGCAACCTTCTTGGGCTTGACATGTTCGGCAATGAACTTGGCGGCGGCAGGGCCTTGCTGGTCGTCGCGGCCAATGGTGCGGAAGATGAAGTGGTAGTTCTTGCCCTCGGTCAGTGCGGGCGAGGTGGCCGAGGGGGTCACGACGACCACGCCCTCGTTGTTGTAGATCGGGGCGGCGGCAATGCTGGCGCCCGAGCACACGGGGCCGACCACGTAGTGGATCTTGTCGTTGATGACGCGGTTGGCAGCCACAGGACCTTGCTTGGGTTCGCAAGCATCGTCCACGGCCACGATCTCGATCTTCTTGCCATTGATGCCGCCAGCGGCGTTGGCCATTTCAACTGCGGTATTGACACCTTCCTTGACCATGTCGCCGTACTGGGTGACGGGGCCCGTGCCGGGGCCGACCACGGCGATCTTGATCTGGGCATGTGCGCCTGCGGCGAACAGCGCGCCGGCCATTCCAAGGGCTGCTGCCACGGTCTTCATGCGAAAGGGGGTATTCATGGTGTCTCCTGGTACCTGGATGAACAAAAAGGCGCTGGCACAAAAACTCTTGGTTTTTTGGCCCGCCTGAGCGAAGACCGCAAGTCTACCGTTTTCCATGGGGGCTCCTTTTCGCGCTGGATCAAGGAGAAACCCCAGGCCAGCCCCGCCAAGGCCCGGCCCACTACACTGGCGCGCCCGCCCACGCCTCCCTTGAAGCCAGCCATGAACGCCCCCGTAGACGTTTCCTTTTTCCCGCGCGACGCCAAGCCGCTGGGCAGCTACCGCCCCTATTGGGCCAAGCGCTTTGGCACGGCACCATTCCTGCCCATGAGCCGCGAGGAGATGCAGCAGCTTGGCTGGGACAGCTGCGACGTGGTTCTGGTGACCGGCGACGCCTACGTGGACCATCCCAGCTTCGGCATGGCCGTGATCGGCCGCGTGCTGGAGGCGCAGGGCTTTCGCGTGGGCATCATTGCCCAGCCCGACTGGCACAGCAGCGAGCCGTTCAAGGCCCTGGGCCGGCCGAACCTGTTCTGGGGCGTGACGGCGGGCAACATGGATTCCATGATCAACCGGTACACCGCCGACCGCAAGATCCGCAGCGACGATGCCTATACCCCCGGTGCCGAGGGCAACCGACGCCCCGACCGGGCTGCCATCGTTTACAGCCAACGCTGCCGCGAGGCCTACAAGGATGTACCGATCGTGCTCGGTGGCATCGAGGGCTCGCTGCGCCGCATCGCCCACTATGACTACTGGAGCGACAAGGTGCGCCGCTCCATCGTGGTGGACAGCAAGTGCGACCTGCTGCTCTACGGCAATGCCGAGCGCGCCCTGGTTGAGGTGGCGCACCGCCTGGCCGCGCGCGAGCCCGTGGAGCGCATCACCGACGTGCGTGGCACCGCCTTCGTGCGCCGTCCGGGCGACGAAACCAGCCATGGCTGGTTCGAGATTGACTCCAGTACCGTCGATACGCCGGGCCGCATCGACGCGCTCATCAACCCCTACCAGACCACCAGCGAGCAAGCCTCGGCCCAGGGCAGCAGCTGCGCCCAGGGGGATGCTCCTGATTCAGGAGCTGCCAGCGCTTGTCAGGCAAGCGCTGGAGGCCAAAAAGATGCCAAACCGGTGGCCCAGCCAGTGCAGTTCGTACCCAACCCGGCTCTGGCTGCGCGCCGCAACCTGCCGCCGCGCGACAAAACCGTGGTGCGCCTGCCCAGTTACGAGCAGGTCAAGAGCGACCCGGTGCTCTACGCCCACGCCAACCGCGTGCTGCATCTGGAGACCAACCCCGGTAACGCCCGCGCCCTGGTACAGGCCCATGGCGAGGGCGCCACGGCACGCGACGTGTGGCTGAACCCGCCGCCGATCCCGCTGACCACGGCCGAGATGGACCTGGTTTTCGATCTGCCCTACGCACGCAGCCCGCACCCGCGCTATGCCGACGAGTACGGCCGCCACGACGGCGCAACCAAGATCCCGGCGTGGGAGATGATCCGCTTCTCCATCAACATCATGCGCGGCTGCTTTGGCGGCTGCACCTTCTGCTCCATCACCGAGCACGAGGGACGCATCATCCAGAGCCGCTCGGAAGACTCCATCCTGCGCGAGATCGAGGATGTGCGCGACAAGGTGCAGGGCTTCACCGGCACTATCTCCGACCTCGGCGGCCCCACGGCCAACATGTACCGCCTGGGCTGCCGCAGCCCTGAGATCGAGGCCGCCTGCCGCAAGCCCAGTTGCGTCTTCCCCGGCATCTGCCAGAACCTGACGACCAACCACGACCCGCTGATCCGCATCTACCGCCGCGGCCGGGCGCTGCGCGGCATCAAGAAAATCCTCATTGGCTCCGGCCTGCGCTACGACCTGGCGCTGCGCTCGCCCGCCTACATCAAGGAGCTGGTGCAGCACCACGTGGGCGGCTACCTGAAGATCGCCCCCGAGCACACCGAGGCCGGGCCGCTGTCGAAGATGATGAAGCCGGGCATCGGCAACTACGACCGCTTCAAGGTGCTGTTCGAGAAGTTCACCGAGGAGGCGGGTAAGAAGCAGTACCTGATCCCGTACTTCATTGCTGCGCACCCTGGTACCAGCGACGAGGACATGATGAACCTCGCCGTCTGGCTGAAGAAGAACGGCTTTCGCGCTGACCAGGTGCAAACCTTCTACCCCAGCCCCATGGCCACGGCCACGGCCATGTACCACTCGGGCTACAACCCGCTCAAGGGCGTGCACCGCGACGAACGCGGCGAGCGCGTGGACATCGTGCGCGGCGAGAAGCGCCGCCGCCTGCACAAGGCCTTCCTGCGCTACCACGACCCGGCCAATTGGCCGCTGCTGCGCGAGGCGCTCAAGGCCATGGGCCGCGCTGACCTCATTGGCAATGGCAAGCACCACCTGATCCCGACCTTCCAGCCCATGACTGGCTGCGGCACGTCTGGCGCAGCAGCCAAGGCCGGTGCTGCGCCCAAGGGCAAAGGCGGCGGACTCGGCTACACCGTGAACAAGGACGGCAAGGCCGTGGCGCTGCGCCGCCGCACGCAGGAAGCGCGGGAGGTGCAGGAGCCGCAGGGCGACGTGCGCTTTCGCCGCGCCGACCCGCGGCCCGGGCAGGTGCTCACGCAGCACACCGGCCTGCCGCCGCGTGCGACGGGCGCGGCCAAGCCACGGAAGAAGGGGCGGTAGCTGGACCGGGGACGCATGCCGCGAGCAGCTTCATGAACTGGCGCTATTCTTTCAGTAGCTGCTGGCGCTTTCCGTGCTTCGATTTCCCGATCAAATGCGCCGCAAACACAGCTCCAGCAAGCGCCAGAAGCTACCGATTCGATAGCGCTGGCTTCACCGGTACGTCATGCGCACGATGCCGTAGGTGGTACGCAGATAGGCCACTTCGCCGCTGGCCGCCCGTAGCGCCTCGCGGTCGGGGGTGTATGCCTGGCCCGCGATCTGCAATTGGCCCGAGGCATTGAGCGGGACGCGCGTGCCCGGCAGGCCCTTGCCGCTTTCCAGATCGGCCAGGAACAACGCCCCGGGCGCCCAGGCCCATGCCGTCTGCGCGCTCGCCGGGGCATAGGGGGCGCTCGCCGCGTCCCAGGCGCCGAGCGTCAGCCCCGAGGGCAGCGCCACCAGCCGGTAGGTGCCGTCTGCCTGGCGCGTGCTCGTCAGGGCCTGGCCTGCCGGGCCGCAATACAGGCCATGGAAGCGCTGGCCCTGGGTGTCGGCCAGCGTCTGCACCGTGCCATCGGCGGTCAGCCTGCGCACGCGGCCCAGGTCTTCGACGTAGAAGCCGCCCTGGGCGTCGGCGCAGAGGGCGGTAATCGACTCGAAGACCGCGCCCGCCCCCGTGCCATCGGCCATGGGCGTGCCCGTAGGCTGGGCGAACCCGGCCACCTGGCGCAGCGCCCCGTCAGGCGCCAGCGCCCACACGCCATTGCCCAGCCCGGGCCGCGTGCGCGAGGAAAGGGTCAGGCTGCCGTCGAAGACTTCGCTGTCGGCAATCAGCAGCGTGCCGTCCGGCGCCTGCGCCAGCGCGGAGGGGGTGAGAAAGCCCGTCAACTGCACCGGCACGGGCGCGTCCGGCGCGGGCCGCTCGGCGCTGGTGGCCAGCGTCGTGACTTTGCCGGTGGCCAGGTCGAGCTGGCGGATGCGATAGCGCCCATCGCACATGCCGCGCTCATCGAGGTACAGCGTCTGCCCGTTCGCCGCGATAGCCAGGGCACGGCCCCAGCCGAGGAGGATGTCCGTGGCCGGGCCGTCAACGCAGCCGCGTACTGGATCGGTGGCCGTGGTGCCTGACCTGTCGTCCATTGAACCGGCCACCCGCTCCAGCAGCACACGGCTTTCGCTGGCGGGCGTGCCGTTGTCACCGCCGCCACCGCCGCCGCAGGCGGCCAGAAGCAGAACGAAAAGAGGGGAGAGTTTCTGTAATCGCATGGGTTGGACACCTCGTGGCAGGGGGCTACCCCGCAAAGGGCGGGGCAGAGGTCTTGATGGTACGAGCGCTGGCAGCGCTTGGTGCATCAGCGTTTCAGGTACTTTTCAGGCCCTGTTCCTTGCCAATGAAGCGGTGCGAGCTATTGAAAAGAGAGTAAAAACGGCCGTGCCCAGGCGGGCCGCCATACTAGCACCGCCAGCGCCGCGCAGTTCAGCAGCAGCGTGGCCCAGTACACCGCGCGGAATTCCGCCTTCGACGATTTGTGGCGCAGCCATTGTTGCGCCCACCACGCCGCAGGCCAGCCGCCCAGCACGGCGAGCAGGTGCAGGTGCTTTTCGCTGGTGCGCCAGCGGCCTTTCCGCGCGGCGTCCTTGTCCAGTGCGTAGGCCAGGCACGTGGCCGCGTTGAGCAGGCCCAGGGCGCCCAGCACCCACGGCGGCAGCGCGCGGGTGGCAGCGCCCCAGGCCAGCAGGCCGAGCCACAGCAGCATCAGCGTCACGGCCAGACTGCTGCCGGCGGGGGCCTGCATGTCGCGGCGCTGGGGCCTGGCGGGCTGCCGGGGCCGTGGCGCGGCGGGTGCTGGCGCTGTGGCGGAACGCACCTGCATGGCGCGTGGGCCTTTGCCGCCGACCTGAATTTCCTCGTACACCACGGCCATGCCCACGGCAGGTGCACCGGCGCCGCGAAAGTCGCGCACATGAAAAAACACGTTGTTGCTGTGGGCGCTCTGGATGAAGCCAAACCCTTTTTCGGTGTTCCAGCTGCGCACAGTGCCTTGCGCCGTCATGCGCCGCCGTTCAGCGTGTACAGCGGAATGTCGCGTGCCTGGGCCAGTGCGTCGAGCGCCGCGCGGCTTTGCCCCTGGACGAAGCGCGCCACGCCTTCGTGCGTGGCGGCGGCGCGCGGGTCGGCATCGGGCGGCAGGCCGGCGGCCTCGCACAGGCGCGCGGCAAAGTGGGGCTCCAGTGCGGCCAGGGCCACCAGGCCATCGGCGCAGGGGTAGACGCGGTAGCCTGCATGGGCGCCGCCGGTGTCGCCCCCGGGAGCGGTCAGGCCCCAGTGGCGGGGCAGGGCGAGCCACTGCGCGGCATCGGCCAGCGGCACCTCGATGCACACGCCGCGCCCACTGCGGGCGCGCGCCAGCAGGGCTTGCAGCACGGCTTCGCTGGCCACCAGGGCGCCGCCCATGTCGGCGTAGAGCGAGGGCGGCATGGCGGTGCTGCTTACCAGCCCTGCCTCGGCCTGGTAGGTCAGGTCATGCCCGGCCTCTTCGGCGCGCGCGCCCGCAGCGCCGACGATGCGCACCAGCGACAGGCGCGGGTAGCGCGCCTGCAGCGCATCCCAGCCCAGGCCGAGCTTGGCCAGGGCCGAGGGGCGGAAGGAGGTGATGAGCACGTCGCTGCGCTCCAGCTCGGTGTGCAGGGCTGCCTGGCCTTCGGGGGTCTTCAGGTGGGCCTGTAGTACGCGCACGCCCTCGTGCATCTGGACGTAGGCCGGTGCGCAGTACACCGCCATGGGGTCGGCGCTGGCGTGGCCGGCGGGTGCGGGGGGCTCCAGCTTGGTGCACTCGGCGCCCATGTCGCGGCAGCGCAGCAAGGCGGCCGGGCCTGGCAGGTTGAGGGCCAGGCTGAGAATGCGGGTCTGGGCAAGGGGCTGGAGGGGCTGGAGTGACATGGCGGTAGGTCAAAAAGGAGACAGGCGGTTATACAAACAAAATGGCGGCCTGTGGCGGTATGCTGCTGCCGCTCTTTTTGCTGCCCTTGTGCCGGAGTTTCGATGAATTCACCGCCCGATGCCGCGCCGCTGCTGGCCCTGCAACCCTCGCCGCGCCTGCCGGTATTGTTTGTGGGCCATGGCAGCCCGATGAACGCGATCGAGGAAAACGCCTGGCACCACACCTGGCGCGACCTGGGGCGCGAGCTGCTGGCGCGGCCGGTGCGGCCGCAGCTCATCCTATGCATCTCGGCGCACTGGCTCACGCGCGGCGGCTGGTGGCTCACGGGCATGGCGCGGCCGCGCACGCTGCACGATTTCAGCGGCTTTCCGCGCATCCTGTTCGAGCAGCAGTACCCCGCGCCGGGCGCGCCCGCCGTGGCGCGGGCGCTGGCGGCGCAACTGCGCTCGCCCGCCACGGGCAAGCCGCTGGGCGTGGACGAGGGCGGGGATGAGAACGAGTGGGGCCTTGACCATGGCGCCTGGAGCGTGCTCAAGCCCATGTTCCCGGCGGCGGACATTCCGGTGGTGCAGCTCAGCATGGACTACGCGCGCCCGCCCGTTGAGCACCTGACGCTGGGGCGGCAGCTGGCGCCTCTGCGCAAGCGCGGCGTGCTCATCGTGGCCAGCGGCAACGTGGTGCACAACCTGGCGGCGATGCGCATGGGAACAGGCATCAACGCCGCCTATACCTGGGCCAGCGGGTTTGACGCGCGCGTGGCCGATCTGGTCAAGAGCGGGCAGTTGGACGCGCTCGCAGGTTTTGCCCAGTGGGGCACGGTGGCCCAACTGGCGCATCCCACGCACGACCATTTCTTGCCGCTGCTGTACGCGGCCGGCGCGGTGCAGACGGGCGATGTGCCGCGCTTCTTCAATACGGGGTTCCAGGCAGCGTCGCTTTCTATGCGTTCGATGCTGTGGGAAGGGGCGGCCCCATGACCCTTCTAACCGCCCTGGCCTGTGGCGATGGCCGCGGTTTTGCCACTGCACTGGCGTTGGGCAGTGCCTTGCGGTTGAGGCTGGGCGTGCAGTTTGGGGGATGAAAACGACAAACGCCCCGAAGGAGCCGGATCAATCGGCTTTCGGGGCGTTTGGGTTAGGCGGCGCTGCGCCGCCAAAGTGTGCCGTTAGATAACCTTGGCGATGGCTTGGCAGACGTAGTCGATGTTCTTGCTGTTGAGCGCAGCCACGCAGATGCGGCCGGTGTCCGTGCCGTACACGCCGAACTCGCTGCGCAGGCGCACCATTTGTTCCTTGCTCAGGCCAGAGTAGCTGAACATGCCGATCTGCTGCGTCATGAAGCTCATGTCCTGCTGCACGCCGGCAGCCTTGAGGCCGTCGACCAGCTTCTGGCGCATGGCCTTGATGCGCACGCGCATCTCGCCCAGTTCCTTTTCCCACAGTGCGCGCAGCTCGGGGTTGCTCAGCACTGCGGCCACCACGGCGCCGCCGTGCGTGGGCGGGTTGGAGTAGTTGGTGCGGATGACGATCTTGAGCTGGCTCAGCACGCGGCCGGCTTCTTCCTTGTCGGTGCACAGCACCGACAGGCCGCCGACGCGCTCACCATACAGGCTGAAGCTCTTGGAGAACGAGGTGGAGACGAAGAAATTCAGGCCGGCGGCGACGAACTTCTGGATCACGGCGCCGTCCTCGGCGATGCCGTGGCCGAAGCCCTGGTACGCCATGTCGAGGAAGGCGGTCAGGCCCTTGGCCTTGACGGTGGCGATGACCTGGTCCCACTGCGCGGGGGTGATGTCGTAGCCGGTGGGGTTGTGGCAGCAGGCGTGCAGCACGACGATAGTGCCAGGGGCGGCGGCATTCAGGCTGGCCAGCATGCCGTCGAAGTTCACACCGCGTTTGGCAGCGTCGTAGTAGGCGTAGGTGTCTACCGTGAAGCCGGCGTTGGTGAACAGGGCACGGTGGTTTTCCCAGCTCGGGTCGGAGATCAGCACCTTGGCGTTGGGGCTGACCTTTTTCAAGAAGTCGGCGCCGATCTTCAGGCCGCCGGTGCCGCCGATCGCCTGCACGGTGGCCACGCGGCCCGACGTAACGGGCTCGGAGTCGGCGCCAAAGACCAGCGCCTTGACGGCGTTGTCATAGGCGACGATGCCGTCAATGGGCAGGTAGCCGCGCGCGGCGGGCTTGTCCATCATGGCCTTTTCTGCCGCCTGCACGCATTGCAGCAGGGGCAGCTTGCCGTTGTCGTCGAAATACACGCCCACGCCCAGGTTGACCTTGTTGGGGTTGGTGTCAGCGTTGAATTGCTCGTTGAGCCCCAGGATGGGGTCGCGGGGGGCCATTTCGACGGCGGAGAAAAGGGACATGATGCGTGTGCAATCGGTTAGAGACGAAGCCTCAGATTCTAGCGCTGCCCTTGTTTCATGCGGGCCTGATCCTTGCCCTGGTCTTTGGGATGAAGGCAGCCAGTCGTTTATGCATGCCTTGCCCGCGCTCCACCAGGGCACTGTGCATAGCCCCTGCCTGAAAAGCTGCCTTTGGCCCCCGTAAACTCAATCGTTTGCCCATTGCACGGAGTTGCCCATGAATACGCCCCCTGTCACGCAGCCCACGGATGGCACGCCTGTGGCGGGGCAGTACGTGCACTTTCCGGATTCGCCTTTTGCGCTGTTCCAGCCGTATCCGCCGTCAGGCGACCAGCCGGAGGCGATCGCCAAGCTGGTGGAGGGGGTGCGCGACGGCGAGGCCTTCCAGACGCTGCTGGGGGTGACGGGTTCGGGCAAGACTTTCACCATGGCCAATGTGATTGCCCGGCTGGGGCGGCCGGCCATCATCTTTGCTCCGAACAAGACACTGGCCGCGCAGCTGTACAGCGAGTTCCGCGAGTTCTTTCCGAAGAACGCAGTGGAGTACTTCGTCAGCTATTACGACTATTACCAGCCCGAGGCCTACGTGCCGCAGCGCGACCTGTTCATCGAGAAGGACAGCGCGATCAACGAGCACATCGAGCAGATGCGCTTGTCATGCACCAAGAGCCTGCTGGAGCGGCGCGACGTGGTGATCGTGGCCACCGTGTCGGCCATCTATGGCATTGGCGAGCCCGAGAGCTACCACCGCATGGTGATGACGCTGCGCGCTGGCGACCGCCTGAACCAGCGCGACGTGATCGCCCAGTTGATCCGCATGCAGTACCAACGCAACGACCAGGATTTCAGCCGCGGCCAGTTCCGCGTGCGCGGCGACACCATTGACGTGTTTCCGGCCGAACATTCCGAGCTGGCGGTGCGCATCGAGTTGTTCGACGACGAAGTTGATAGCCTGCAACTGTTTGACCCCCTCACGGGGCGCATCCAGCAGAAGATCCCGCGCTTCACTGTGTACCCCAGCAGCCACTATGTGACGCCGCGTGACGTGGTGCTGGCGGCCGTTGAAACCATCAAGCAGGAGCTGGAGGCGCGCCTGAAGTTTTTCGTGGCCGAGGGCAAGCTGGTCGAAGCCCAGCGCCTGGAGCAGCGCACGCGCTTTGATCTGGAAATGCTCAGCGAAGTGGGGCACTGCAAGGGCATCGAGAACTACACGCGCCACCTCTCGGGCGCCGCCCCGGGCGAACCGCCAAGCACGCTGATCGATTACCTGCCCAAGGACGCGTTGATGTTTCTGGACGAGAGCCACCAGATGATTGGCCAGCTCAACGCCATGTACAACGGTGACCGGGCACGCAAGACCACGCTGGTGGAGTATGGCTTTCGCCTGCCGTCGGCGCTGGACAACCGGCCGCTGAAGTTCGAGGAGTTCGAGCAGCGCATGCGCCAGGTGGTGTTCGTGTCCGCCACGCCAGCGGACTACGAAAAGCAGCACTCTGGCCAGGTCGTTGACCAGGTGGTGCGGCCGACCGGCCTGGTGGATCCGGAGATTGAAGTGCGCCCGGCCACTCACCAGGTGGATGACGTTCTGCAGGAAATCCGCATCCGCGTGGAGCGCAATGAGCGCGTACTCATCACCACGCTGACCAAGCGCATGGCCGAGCAACTCACGGACTACCTGACCGACAACGGCGTGAAGGTGCGCTACCTGCATTCGGACGTGGATACGGTGGAGCGTGTGGAAATCATCCGCGACCTGCGCCTGGGTGCGTTCGATGTGCTGGTGGGGATCAACCTGCTGCGCGAGGGGCTCGACATTCCCGAGGTGTCGCTCGTTGCCATCCTCGACGCTGACAAGGAGGGCTTTTTGCGCGCCGAGCGCAGCCTGATTCAGACCATTGGCCGTGCGGCGCGCAACCTGCACGGCAAGGCCATTCTGTACGCCGACCGCATTACCGAGTCGATGAAGAAGGCCATGGGGGAGACCGAACGCCGCCGTGCCAAGCAGATCGCGCACAACGCGGCGCACGGAATTCAGCCGCGCGCGATTGTCAAGCAGGTGAAAGACCTGATTGATGGCGTTTACAGCGAAAAAGCGGGCAAGGAGGCAGAACGTCTGGCGCAGGACGCACTGCAGCGCGCCAAGGTGGCTGACATGTCGGAGAAGGATATGGCCAAGGAGATCAAGCGGCTGGAAAAACAGATGCTGGAACACGCGCGCAACCTGGAGTTCGAGCAGGCAGCGCGGGTGCGCGACCAGTTGGCGCTGCTCAAGGACCGCGCCTTTGGCGCGCATGGCGGGGATGTGCCGGCGTAGGTGGTGAGGGGGTGTCGGGGCTTTGTCGTGCTTGTCCGACAAAATCAATAGGGCTTTGTGGTATACTCCTACAAAACAGTCAACAAATCAGCTTATTGCGAGGGAGTCGCTCCTGATCCGGGGTGGTGCAAGAGCTACCGGCGTGCCGGGTGCGTCCTTGCCGGACGTCGCGGCCATCCCTGCAACGAATACATCCTGACCAAAGGAGCCCCACGATGCGTCTCACTACCAAAGGCCGTTTTGCGGTCACCGCCATGATCGATCTGGCCCTGCGCCAGAACAACGGCCCCGTCACACTGGCGGCCATCAGCCAGCGCCAGCAGATCTCGCTGTCGTACCTGGAGCAGCTCTTTGGCAAGCTGCGTCGCCATGAACTCGTGGAGTCCACGCGCGGCCCGGGGGGCGGCTACACGCTCGCCCGTAAGGCGGGTGACATCACCGTCGCCGACATCATCGTCTCGGTGGACGAGCCCATCGACGCCACCCAGTGCGGTGGTAAGGAAAACTGCCTTGGCGACTCCGGCCGCTGCATGACGCATGACCTGTGGTCTGCGCTGAACCAGCGCATGGTCGAGTTCCTGGATTCGGTCACGCTGCAAAAGCTTGTCGACGAGCAGCTCGCCAAGGGCGTGCAAATCGAGGACAAGCCGGTGGTGCGCCGCGCCATTTCCACCACGCCAGTGGTCAAGCCCATCCGTGTGAACGCGCCCAATTCCGTGTTTGCGTTGGGCAACGCGTTCGCCAAGTCCTGAGCGACAGGGCTCGTGCGCTCGGCGCCTTTGCGGTGACCGTTTAGCGCTCGTACGCCAGCCAGATTCCGTTCTAGAGCCAGCCATGGATATGACACCCCATTTTCCGATTTACCTTGACTACGGCGCCACCACCCCGGTTGACCCCCGGGTGGTCGATGCCATGATCCCCTGGTTGCGCGAGCACTTCGGCAATGCCGCCTCGCGCAGCCACGCCTGGGGCTGGGAGGCCGAAGAGGCCATTGAGCAGGCCCGCGGCCAGGTGGCCGATCTGATCGGCGCCGATCCGCGCGAGATCGTGTGGACCAGTGGCGCCACCGAGTCGATCAACCTTGCGCTCAAGGGAGCGGCCCATTTCTACCAGGGCAAGGGCAAGCACCTCATCACGCTCAAGACCGAGCACAAGGCCGTGCTGGACACCATGCGCGAGCTGGAACGCCAGGGCTTCGAGGTGACCTACATGGATGTGAAGGAGGACGGCCTGCTCGACCTTGACGCGTTCAAGGCCGCAATCCGCCCCGATACCATCCTGGTCAGCGTGCTGTTCGTGAACAACGAGATCGGCGTAATCCAGGATATCCCCGCCATTGGTGCCATCTGCCGCGATAAGGGCATTCTGTTGCACGTCGATGCCGCACAGGCAACGGGCCGCGTCGAGATCGACATGAAGGCCTTGCCCATTGATCTGATGAGCATGACCGCGCACAAGACCTATGGCCCCAAGGGTGTGGGTGCGTTGTACGTGCGCCGCAAGCCGCGTGTGCGCCTGGAGGCACAAATCCATGGCGGCGGCCATGAGCGCGGCATGCGCTCGGGCACGCTGCCCACGCACCAGATCGTCGGCATGGGCGAGGCCTTCCGCATCATCAAGCTCGAAATGAACGAGGTGAACGCCAAGGCCCGCGTCCTGCAGCAACGCTTGCTGGACGGCCTGAAGGACATCGAGCAGGTGTTCATCAACGGCAGCATGGAGCACCGTGTGCCGCAGAACCTGAACATGAGCTTCAACTTCGTCGAGGGCGAGTCGCTCATCATGGGCATCAAGGGGCTGGCCGTCTCCAGCGGGTCGGCGTGCACCTCAGCCAGCCTGGAGCCCAGCTACGTGCTACGCGCCCTGGGCCGCAGCGACGAGCTGGCGCACAGCAGCCTGCGCATGACCATCGGCCGTTTCACGACCGAGGAAGAGATCGACTACGCCGTCGCCACCATCCGCGAAAACGTCGCCAAGCTGCGCGAGCTCAGCCCGCTGTGGGAGATGTACCAGGATGGTGTGGACCTCAGCACCATTCAGTGGGCAGCGCACTGACCAAAATCCAAAGGAACCGACATGGCTTACTCCGACAAAGTGATTGACCATTACGAAAACCCCCGCAACGTGGGCTCTTTTGAAAAAGGCGACGACACCGTGGGCACCGGCATGGTGGGCGCCCCGGCCTGCGGCGACGTGATGAAGCTGCAGATCAAGGTCAACCCCGATACCGGCATCATTGAGGACGCGCGCTTCAAGACCTATGGCTGCGGCTCCGCCATTGCCTCCTCTTCGCTCGTGACCGAATGGGTCAAGGGCAAGACGCTGGACGAGGCGGCCCAGATCAAGAACAGCGCCATTGCCGAGGAGCTGGCACTGCCGCCGGTGAAGATTCACTGCTCCATCCTGGCGGAAGACGCCATCAAGGCTGCGGTGAATGACTACAAGGCCAAGCACGGCGCCGCCGCTGCCGAGGCCGCGTGAGCGCCATGGCCATCACGCTGACGGAAGCTGCTGCCCGGCATGTGAACCGCTACCTGAGCCGGCGCGGCAAGGGCCTGGGCGTGCGCCTGGGCGTCAAGACCACGGGCTGCTCTGGCCTGGCATACAAGCTGGAGTACGTGGATGAGGCGGCGCCCGAAGACATCGTGTTCGAGAACCATGGGGTGAAGGTGTTGATTGACCCCAAGAGCCTGGCCTACATCGACGGCACCGAACTCGACTTCGTGCGCGAGGGATTGAACGAAGGCTTCAAGTTCAACAACCCGAACGAACGTGACCGCTGCGGCTGCGGGGAGAGCTTTCGCGTGTGACGCGCTCCTGCACAACCGCCAGACCGCCCGCATGCCGTGCCGGCGGTTTTTTTCTGTCGGGATGTGGGCAGGTACATCAAAAACGATAGCTGCTAGCGCTTGATTGGTAAGGTTTTACGCATCGAAAGATGTGTAAAACGTTATTGGGAAAGCGCAAGCAGCTCACTTTTTAAGAGCATAGCTTCACCATGCAGTTGCAATCCGACGACTTTGAACTCTTCGGCCTGCCGCGCCGCTTCGCGCAGGAGCGCGCCCAGCTCGACGCGCGCTGGAAGGATTTACAGCGCCAGGCGCACCCCGACCGCTTTGCCGCCGAGGGCGCTGCGGCCCAGCGCGTGGCCATGCAGTGGTCGGTGCGCATCAACGAGGCCTATCAGCGCCTCAAGGACCCGCTCAAGCGCGCGGCCTACCTGTGCGAATTGCACGGCGCGCCCATCCGCGCCGAGGACAACACGGCCATGCCTGCGACCTTCTTGATGCAGCAGATGGCCTGGCGCGAAGCGCTGGAGGATGCGGACGGTACGGCGGCCATTGATGCGCTGGAAGACGAGGTTGAGCAGGCGCGCACTGCGGCGCTGGTGCGTGTGGGCGCGCTGCTGGACGAGCAGCAGGACTGGGCCGGTGCCGCCCAGCAGGTCAGAGCCCTCATGTTCCTTGCGCGATTTGCGCAGGATGTCGATCGCCGCCGAGAGCAACTGGGACAATAGCAAGTTGCCCTATCTTTTCACCCCTTCCTAGATTCCATGGCGCTTTTGCAGATTTCCGAGCCCGGCCAGTCCCCCGACCCGCACCAGCGGCGCATCGCGGTCGGCATTGACCTGGGCACCACGCATTCCCTGGTGGCCGCCGTGAAGAGCGGCGTAGCCGAATGCCTGCCCGATGCCCAGGGCCGCTTGCTGCTGCCTTCGGTGGTGCGCTACCTGCAGGGCGGTGGTCGCCAGATCGGCTACGAGGCTGTGCTGGCCCAGGCGCAGGACGCGCGCAACACCGTGGCCTCCGCCAAGCGTTTTATGGGGCGTGCCCTGGCCGACATCGCTGGTGCTGACAAGCTGCCCTACGACTTCGTGCAGGAAAGCGGGCAGGGCGGCATGGTCAGCCTCGCCACGGCGGACGGCGTGAAGTCGCCGGTGGAGGTGAGCGCCGAGATCCTGGCCACGCTGCGCCAGCGTGCTGAAGACAGCTTCGACGCAGACCTGTACGGCGCGGTCATCACCGTGCCAGCCTATTTCGACGATGCGCAGCGCCAGGCCACCAAAGACGCGGCCCGGCTCGCCGGTATCCACCTTCTGCGCCTCATCAATGAACCCACGGCCGCCGCCATTGCCTATGGCCTGGACAACGCCTCCGAGGGCGTCTACGCGGTGTACGACCTGGGTGGCGGCACCTTCGACATTTCCATCTTGCGCCTGACGCAGGGCGTGTTCGAGGTCATCGCCACCGGCGGCGACTCCGCCCTGGGGGGCGACGACTACGACGCTGCACTGGCCGACTGGGCGCTGCAGCGCCTGGGCCGCAGCGCCGACACGCCGGCCGACAAGGCCGCCGCACGCATGGCAGCACGGACCTGCAAAGAGGCGCTTACAACTGCAGAAACCGTAGCATTCAGCGCTTGCCTGGCGGGCGATAGCGTGCAATTTGACGTGTCTCGCGCAGATTTCGAGGCAGCGACTGCGGCGCTCACCCAGCGCTCGCTGGCGGCGGTGCGCCGCGCCCTGCGCGATGCCCAATTGAGCAAGGATGAAGTGCAAGGCGTGGTCATGGTAGGTGGTTCCACCCGCATGCCGCAGATCCAGCGTGCCGTGGGCGAGTTCTTCGGTCGCACACCGCTGACCAACCTGAACCCTGATGAGGTCGTAGCCCTGGGTGCTGCCATCCAGGCCAACCAGCTCGCTGGCAACAGCGCGGCAGGCGACTTGCTGCTGCTCGACGTGATTCCTCTGTCGCTCGGTATCGAGACCATGGGGGGGCTGGTCGAGCGTATCGTGGCGCGCAACGAGACCATTCCCACCGCACGCGCGCAGGACTTCACCACCTACAAGGACGGCCAGACTGCGCTGGCCATCCACGTGGTGCAGGGCGAACGCGATCTGGTGCAGGACTGCCGCAGCCTTGCGCGCTTTGAGCTGCGCGGTATTCCACCCATGGCCGCGGGCGCGGCGCGCATCCGCGTCACCTTCACCATCGACGCGGACGGACTGCTGTCGGTCGGCGCCAAGGAGCTGACGAGCGGCGTCGAGGCGCACATCAACGTCAAGCCGTCGTACGGCCTGTCGGACGCGCAGATTGCGCGCATGCTGCAGGAGGGCTTTGCCACCGCGCAGGACGACATGCAAGCGCGCGCCGTGGTGGAGGCCCGAGTGGACGCCCAGCGCATGCTGCTGGCGACGCAAAGCGCGCTCGACGCGGATGGTGACCTGCTGGAGCCGAGCGAGCGCGCGGCCATCGACGCGCTGATGCAGGCCGTGCGCGCTGTGCTGGAGGTGCAGGACGCCGCCGCCATTGAAGCCGCTACCGAAGCCCTGGCCAAGGGCACCGAGCCTTTCGCCGCCCAGCGCATGAACCGCGGCATCCGCGACGCGCTGGCTGGCAAGAGCGTGCAATCCTTCTAACGAACCGAATTCTCCACATGCCGACCATCAAAGTCCTGCCCCACGCCGAGTATTGCCCCGAAGGCGCGCAGATCACCGCGCCCGCTGGGACCTCGATCTGCGAAGCATTGCTCGACAACGGCATCTCCATCGAGCATGCGTGCGACATGAGCTGCGCCTGCACCACCTGCCACGTCATCGTGCGTGAAGGGCTGGCCTCGCTCAACGAGGCCGAGGAGGAGGAGGAAGACCTGCTTGACCGCGCCTGGGGCCTGACGCCGCAGTCGCGCCTGTCGTGCCAAGCTATCGTGGCGCAAAAGGATCTGACCGTGGAGATCCCCAAGTATTCGATCAACCACGCCAAGGAAAACCACTGATGCGTGCAGCGCCGGGCTATCCCAAGCAAATGTTTATCCCCATGGCTGGGGGCGGCGAGGGCGCGCAGTGCCAAGCCTGGGGGCGCTTATGAGCCGCCAGATCGTCTTCGACACGGAAACTACCGGCTTGTCGGCTGAGAACGGCGACCGCATCGTTGAAATCGGCTGCGTCGAATTGGTGAACCGCAAACTCACCGGCAACCACCTGCACCTGTACATCAACCCGGAGCGCGATAGCGACGAGGGCGCGCTGCGTGTGCACGGGCTGACCACCGCCTTTCTGCGCGATAAGCCCAAATTTGCCGAAGTAGCCGACCAGATCCTGGACTTCATGCAGGGCGCAGAGATCATCATCCACAACGCGGCGTTCGACGTCGGCTTCATCAACAAGGAGCTGGAATTACTCGGGCGGCCACCGTTCACCACCTACGTGAGCGGCATCATCGACACCCTGGCGATGGCCAAGGAGATGTTCCCGGGCAAACGCAACTCGCTTGATGCGCTGTGCGACCGCCTGGACGTGGACAATTCTGGCCGCACCTTGCACGGTGCCTTGCTCGATGCCGAGCTGCTCGCCGACGTCTACATCAACCTCACGCGCGGGCAGGATGCCCTGTTGATGACGGATGACGCGCAGGAGAGCAGCACTCCGGGCCCGCAGGCCGCACACATCGATCTGCGCGGCTTCCAGCTACCAGTGCTGCGCGCCAATGCCCAGGAGCAGGCGGCGCACGAGGACGTGCTGGCGCAGATCGACAAGGCCAGCGGCGGTAAAACAATTTGGCGCTTTTATGAGAGCAACGAAAAAGCTGTGCCATAATTGGAGGCTGTCGCAAACGTAATTGTTTAAGACAATGGGTGATTAGCTCAGCGGTAGAGCACTGCCTTCACACGGCAGGGGTCACATGTTCGATCCATGTATCACCCACCATCGTTTTCATGAAGCTGCTGCGATAAAGAAGCAGCTTCAGGGGTGATTAGCTCAGCGGTAGAGCACTGCCTTCACACGGCAGGGGTCACATGTTCGATCCATGTATCACCCACCAAACCAAAAAGGCCTGGATTTTCCAGGCCTTTCTTTTTTACCTTTTCAGCAGACGTCGAGACCGATAGCCCCGCCGCCGTCACGCCTGAACCGGGGCCCCCATCCTTGCGCGTACGAACTGCTCGAATTGCGCCGGGGGCAGCGGTCGGCTGAAATAGTAGCCTTGGATCTCGTCGCAGCCCCGGTAGCGCAGGCAGGCCAGTTGCTCGGCCGTTTCCACACCTTCGGCGATCGTGGACAGGCCCATGCTGTGTGCCAGCTGGACGATGGCGGTGGCAATGGCCTGGTCGTCGGCGTCGCTGCCGATGTCGCGCACGAACGACTGGTCGATCTTGAGCTTGTGGATGCAAAAGCGCTTCAAATAGCTCAACGATGAGTAGCCTGTACCGAAATCGTCAATCGACAGCCGGATGCCGCGTTGGTTGAGTTCGCGCATTTGTTGGGCTGCAGCCTCGGGGTTCTTCATGGCCATGGCCTCAGTGAGCTCCAGCTCCAGGCAGGAGGGTGGCACGCCCGCTTCTTCGAGCAGACGGCCGACGAACTCGGGCAGGTCAGGCTGGTTGAATTGCACGGCGGAGAGGTTGACCGCCACTGTGATGGGCGGCAGGCCCTGGTCCAGCCAGGCACGCAACTGCGCCAACACGCTGCGCAGAACCCACTCGCCAATGCCAACGATGAGTCCGTTGGACTCTGCAATGGGGATGAATTCGCCTGGAGACACCGCACCCCACTGCGGTGAGTTCCAGCGTAGCAATGCCTCGGCGCCGACGATGGAGTCGTTCGTGAGGGACATCTGCGGCTGGTACACCAGATGCAATTCGCCGCGCTGCTGCGCTTGCTTGAGGGCGTGGCCCAGGGCCAGGATGCGCGCTGAGCGCTCTTGCATGGCTGCGGTGAAGAAGCAGTAGCTGTTGCGGCCGTCTTCTTTGACGCGGTACATCGCGGTCTCGGCTTGGTGCAGCAGTGCTTCGAAGGCTTCAGCGTCCGTAGGGTAGAGGGCGATGCCGATAGAGGCCGTGCATGAGACTTCCTGTCCCGCCAGTTGTACGGGCTGCGACAGGGTGGCGAGCAGCTCCTCGGCCAGTGCGGCGGCCGCGTGCTGGCTGCTGGCCGGCAGCAGGGCAATGAAGTCATCGCCAGCGTGGCGCGACAGAATGTCCTGGGTCTGGAGGCTGGAGCGCAGGCGGCGTGTCATCTCCAGCAGCAGCATGTCGCCTATGCTGTGGCCCAGGGAGTCGTTCACGTCCTTAAAGTTGTCCAGGTCAATCCACAGTGCAGCCAGGGTCTGCCCGCTGGCCGTGGCGTGGCGGAAATGTTCGTGCAACAGGCTGCGGTTGGGTAGCCCTGTCAGCTGGTCGTGCCGCGAAAGCTGCTGGATGCGTGCCGCTGTGCGTTTCTTTTCGGTGATGTCTTCCTTGTGGGCTAGGTAGTGGGTGACCTGCCCCTCGCTGTTGCGCACCGGGTAGATCAGCACCGATTCGAAGTATTCCTGGCCAGCCTTGTTGCGGTTGATCATCTCACCCTGCCAGGGCTTGCCTTGGGTCAGCTGGGCCCACATGGCCTGGTAGGTCGATGCCGGAGTCCTGCCCGACTGCAGGATGCGCGGGTTTTGTCCCACCGCTTCGTTTGCGCTGTAGCCGCTGGTACGGGTAAAGGCTGCATTGACGTACTCGATGCGCGCATGTAGGTCGGTGATGACCAGCGAGATGGGACTTTGCTCCACCACCAGGGACAGCTTGCGCAGAGCCTGCTCCGTCTCCTGCCGGTCCGTGATGTTGCGCGAGATGATGATGAAATGCTCGTCCTCACCCGGCTGGGCTGCCTTGCGCGCGACGGAGAGCTCAAACCATGCCTTTCGCTCTGCTTCGAGTGCCAGCTCAATGACCTTGCCATGTGAGCTCCCATGTTCGTGCGCCTGCGCAATGGCCGCCAGCACGGTGTCGGCAGCCTTGGCTG
Organism: Paenacidovorax caeni; assembly: GCF_001298675.1. Taxonomy (GTDB): domain Bacteria; phylum Pseudomonadota; class Gammaproteobacteria; order Burkholderiales; family Burkholderiaceae_C; genus Paenacidovorax; species Paenacidovorax caeni. The sequence goes on along the minus strand of NZ_CYIG01000004.1, from coordinate 2,760 downwards.
GAAGGGTTTCGTGCACGGTGCGCCCACGCAACTGCGCGGTCGGCATGGCCAACTCGTCGGCCCGGGCTGCATGCACTTCAAGGTAGCGGCCCTGCGCATCCATCACCAGCAGGAGATCGGGAAGCGCGTCGAGTGTCGCAGCCAGTTGCCGGCGCGAATCGTGTAGCAGGGTGTAGGGCCGCTGTACGGCCTCCACGAACACTGCACGGTACAGGAAGGCATACGCCAACACCTTGTAGACATGGCCAGCGAGGTTGTAGGCATCGGTGACACCGCCGTAGCGTGTGAAGAAGAACTCGCTCATGGCTATCGTGCAGACCGCGGCGAACAGGCCACTTGCGTTGAAGCTGCGCGGCTGCCGCATGCGGTGGAAGAGGAGCGCGGCGGCGATCAGGTTCAGGGCAATCAGCGCGTACTCAAAGCCGATCTTGAATGCGGTCAGCCCTTCGCCTGTTACGAAGGTGCGCGGCAGCGCCTGCGGGTAGATGAAAAACAGCGCGTGCAGCGCCGCCACAAGGGCCAACACCGTGGAGAGTACGGCCCAAGCAGGCCATGCCACGTTCCGCGTGTCCCGGGGCAAGGCGATTGCCAGCAGTGCCAGGGCGCCCAGCAGCCGAGCGCTCAACCAGAATTGGATGGCCTTTTCCGGGGAGCTGGGCGTGACGAAGTCCGGCATGCCCGCGTAGGACAGCATGTGCGAAAAATCCAGCAACCCCACCCCGAGGAAGGCGCAGGCCAACAACAGGGCGTTGTAAGGCATGCGTTCACGGCGCAAGCTCCACACCACGCCAAAAATCAGCGCCGTGACGGCGATGGCCAAAGTCTCCAGTGCCATGTGTAGCGGCAGGTAGCTGGCCGTGCCGCTGAATGGCGTGGACAAAGGAGCCAGCAAGACCAACGGCAGGAGGGCCGCCAGGGCAATGACCGCAGGCAGCGCAAGGCGTGCTTCGGGTTGGTGGCTGGGGTGCAGTGGCATGGAGTGCAGAGGGGCGATTTTGCTAAATGTAGCGGTAAGCCACAGCTGGACACAAAAAACCTCGCCATCCAGTCGCCTGTACGGAATGCGAAAGCCAAGCGTGTGGGTGAGTACGTGAAAGGCGTGTCGAACGATAAAGATTGCTCTTATTTTGAGAGCTGTTAGCCCGGATATTTCACCGTAGTAGAGCCACAAACGAGGACGGCATTGCCCTTGTGTGCCCGAAAATCCAGGTGTCGAATCTTGATCAACGAGCGGGCAATGCCGAAGCCAAACTGTACCGAAGAAATTGACGTTGGGAGCATGGACTTTGGCCGGTTGGGCCGACGCGTGGTGCAGGGGCGTTTTGACGGCGGCAGCATGACCAGCGATGGTGGCGTGATGTTGCTTGGCCAGGTCGATCGCAAGCTGGGCTTGATGGATGCGGCGGCGCGCTGCATCGCCGATCCGCGCAATCCGCTACTGATCACGCACGACGTGCGCGACATGTTGCGCCAGCGGGTGTACGGCCTGGCGCTGGGCTGGGAAGACCTCAACGACCACGGTGCTCTGCGCTGTGACGTGGCTGTGCAGACGGCTGTTGGCGTGGACCACGAGATTGCCAGCGCGCCCACGCTTTGCCGACTGGAGAAATGGGCCGACCGTGCCACGGCGTGGCGGCTGCACGAGGTGTTGGTCAATCAGTTCATCGCCAGCTTCGAGAGCGCGCCCGAAGAGTTGGTGCTGGACTTTGATGCCACCGACAACCCGTTGCACGGCCAGCAGGAGGCACGCTTCTTCCATGGTTACTACGACAGCTACTGCTACCTGCCCCTGTACGTGTTCTGTGGCCAGCAACTGCTGTGCGCCTACTTGCGGCCCAGCAACATCGATGCGGCGCAGCACGCTGGGGCCATCCTCAAGCTGCTGGTGCGCCGACTGCGCCAGAGTTGGCCGCAGGTGCGCATCGTGTTTCGGGCCGACTCCGGGTTCTGCCGCCAACGCATCCTGAACTGGTGCGAGCGCGCCGGCGTGCACTACATCGTGGGTCTGGCGCGCAATGCACGGCTGCAGGCGCGCGTGGCGTTTGCCGAACTCTCAATGAAAGACGAATACGAGCGCAGCGGGGCCAAACAGCGCATGGTCGATGAATTCGACTACGCCGCACAGAGCTGGCCGCACGAGCGGCGCGTGATCACGCGGCTTGAATGGGGCGCGCAAGGCTGCAACCCGCGCTTCATCGTGACAAACCTTGCCGGTGATCCCCAGGCGCTGTACGACGGCGTGTACTGCCAGCGCGGCGAGGCGGAGAACCGGATCAAGGAAGCGCAGGTAGGGCTGTTCGCCACGCGCACGAGCTGCCATGTGCTGCGCTCCAACCAACTGCGCATGCTGTTGGCCGCGCTGGGCTACGTGCTGGTAGAGAGGCTGCGCGCGTTGGCGTTGCAGGGCACAGAGCTGGCCACGGCGCAGATCGACACGCTGCGCATCAAGCTGCTCAAGGTGGCGGCAGTGGTGACGCGCAACACGCGGCGCATCTGCCTGTACCTGGCCTCCAACTGGCCCAGTGCGCAGACCTTCGCGCACGCCATGAGCCAACTGCGCTCACCCTGAACACACCAGCAGCGCCTGGCCGGCGCGATGACACAAAAACGGCCCGCAACCCAAGCCGGGGTGGGGGTCAGTGCGACCGCATTGCGCATGCCAACCATCACACCCATGGCTGCGGCCAACATCGTGGCCTTGCTCGCTCAAATCCGCGCCGCGATGCCCCGCTGCGCAGGCCGTTGGCTACATACGTGAAA
>NZ_CYIG01000003.1 GCF_001298675.1 Paenacidovorax caeni | reverse complement strand
TGCCGACCACGGTGTGCACCAGGCCCGATTCAGCATCCACACCGATGTGCGCCTTCATCCCGAAGTGCCATTGATTGCCCTTCTTGGTCTGGTGCATCTCGGGATCGCGCTTTCCATCCTTGTTTTTGGTCGAACTTGGCGCGGCAATGATGGTGGCATCCACCACCGTGCCGGTCTTGAGCATCAGGCCTTGCTGGACCAAGGTCGCGTTGATCGCAGCCAGCACCTGGGGCGCCAACTCGTGCTTCTCCAGCAGGTGCCGGAACCGCAGAATGGTCGTCTCGTCAGGCAGTCGCGCGGCACCGTCCAAGCCCACGAAGCGCCGATACAGCGGCCGCTCATGCAACTCCTCTTCCATCGCCGGGTCGCTCAGGTTCCACCACAGTTGCAGGCAGTGGATGCGCAGCATCGTCTCGACCGCAAACGGCGGGCGTCCGCCCAGCGCCTGAGGCGCGCCGCGCGCGTGCGGTTGAATGAGCGCCACCAGCGCGCCCCACGGCACGACCTGGTTCATCTCTTCAAGGAAGACCTCTTTGCGGGTTTTCTTGGGCAGGGGGTCAAGGCCAAGCGTGATCTGATCCATGTCCGTGATCGTCGGTCCTCATCAGGCTCTGCGCCAGTCGGAATGACCAGGGGTTTTGCAGACCTTCCCTAGCGCTTGCGGGATAAGCGCTAGCAGCTTTTTTTGCTTATATGCCTGCGTTGCATGAAAAAAGCCCGCCCCGGGTGGGGGCGGGCTTGGCGTGTCACCGGTCGGCCGAGACTACATGTTCTGCGGCAGTGCGGTCACGATGCTCGGGAAGAACCACAGAATCACCAGGGCCAGCACCATCAGCAGGAAGTAGGGCGCGCAGACCTTGGCAATGTAGGTGATCTGCTTGCCCGTCATGCTCTGCAGCACGAACAGGTTGAAGCCCACCGGGGGCGTGATTTGGGCGGTTTCCACGGTGATCACCAGGAAAATGCCGAACCACAGCGGGTCAATGCCGGCGGCCTGGATGATGGGCAGCACCACGCTCATGGTGAGCACGATGGTCGAGATGCCGTCCAGGAAGCAGCTGATCACGATGTAGAACAGCCCCAGCACAATGATCAGCATGCCGGGCGAGAGGTTCAGGCTGCCCACAAACTCGGCCAGCTGGCGTGGCAGGCCGATGTAGCCCATGGCGAGGGTCATGAACGCCGCGCCGGCCAGGATCAGGGCGATCATGCAGTACAGCCGGGTGGCGCCAAACAGCGACGCCTTGAAGCTGTCCCAGGTCAGCGCCCCTTGCCAGGCCGACAGCACCAGCGCACCAACCACGCCAATGGCCGCAGCCTCGGTGGCCGTCGCAATGCCGCTGTAGATGCTGGCGATCACGCTGACGATGAGCAGCACCACCGGGATCAGGTGGCGCGCTTCGTGGATTTTTTCCATGAAGCTCAGCTGCTTGTCCGACTTCGGCACCTTGTCCGGGTTCAGCAGCGCCCACACCATGATCCAGCCGCTGAACAGCACCGCCAGCATCAGGCCTGGCAGCACGCCGGCCATGAACAGCTTGGAGATCGACAGCTCGGCTGACACGCCGTACACGATCAGGATGATCGAGGGCGGAATCAGCAGCCCCAGGGTGGCCGGGCCGCCCAGCGAGCCGATGATCTGCGCCTCCGTGTAGCCGCGCTTGCGCAGCTCGGGCACATTCATCTTGCCCACGGTGGCACAGGTGGCGGCCGACGAACCGGAGACCGAAGCAAAAATGGTGCAGCCGATCACGTTGGTGTGCAGCAGGCGTCCTGGCAGGGCATTGACCCACGGGGCCAGGCCACGGAACATGCTCTCTGACAGGTTGGTGCGGTACAGGATCTCGCCCATCCACACGAACAGCGGCAGGGCCGTCAGCGTCCAGCTGCTGGAGGCGCCCCAGATGCTGATGGCCATGGCATCGCCGGCGGCACGCGCCGTGAAGAAGGCCATGCCGAACCAGGCCACGCCCGCAAGGGTCAGGCCCACCCAGACGCCGCCGCTGAGCAGCACCAGCAGCACCACCATCAGCATCACGCTGGCAAAAATTTCACTCATGGTGTGCATCCTTCACATCAGGGGCCTTGCGCTGGCCCAGCAGCTCCAGCACCAGTTCGTCGCAGAAGGCGATGAAGAACACCAAGGTGCCCAGCGCCATGAAAACCTGTGGAATCCACATCGGCGTGGCATCAATACCCACGGAGATGTCGTCAATCTCCCAGGACTGCCAGGTCAGGTGGGCGGAGTAAAACGCCAGAAAGCCCGACAGCACGGTGGCAATGCCCAGAGCAATGACTTCGGCCGCCTTGAGGGCGCGGCCCTTGAGCATGCCCAGCACCAGGGTCACGCGGATGTGTTCACCCTGCTTCAGGGTATTGGACAGGGCCATGAAGCCCGCGCCGGCCATGGCATAGCCCGCATAGGCGTCGGTGCCCGGCGCAGAAAAGCCGAACAGGCGGCTGAGGACGGTGAGCAGCACCATCACCAGCACCCCGACCATGCAAATACCCGCGAGCCAGGCGCTCGCGGCGTACAACGTATCAAGCATTTTGCGCATGCAATCGCTCCGTGGCCGCGCCTGAGCGCGCGGCCTGGATAAAGGAAAAGGCGGTGCAGCCGCTGTGCATTCGCGCAGGCGGCTGCAGGGGGGCCTGGATTACTTGGCAGCCTTGAACGCGTCGAGCACGGCCTTGCCGTCCGCACCCGCCTTCTCGGTCCACTCCTTCACCACGGTCTCGCCGACCTTGGCCAGTTCGGCCTTCAACTGGGCCGAGGGCTGTTCCACGCTCATGCCGCCCTGTTTGAGGGTTTCCAGGGCACGGGCATCGACTTCGCGCGAGGCCTTCCAGCCACGCTCTTCCGCCGCCGCTGCGGCCTGGAGCACGGCGTCTTGCTCGGGCTTGCTCAGGGCATTGAACACCTTCTTGTTCACCACCACGGCGTTTTTCGGAATCCACGCCTGCACGTTGTAGTAGTACTTCAGGTTCTCGAACAGCTTGTTGTCGGCGCCGGTGGCGCTGGAGGTGATCAGCCCTTCGATCACGCCCGTGGCCAGGGCCTGGGACAGTTCGGCCTCCTGGATGGTGACGGGCTGTGCGCCCACCAGTTCACCAATGCGGGCGGTCGTGGGCGAGTACACGCGCCACTTCATGCCCTTGAGGTCGGCAATGGAGTTGATGGGCTTCTTGGTGTAGATGCCCTGGGGCGGCCACGCCACGGCGTACAGCAGCACTTGCCCTTGCTTGTCCAGCAGCTTTTGCAGCTGGGGCTTTTGGGCTTGGTACAGCTTGTAAGCCTCGTCGTAGTTGGCGGCCAGGAACGGCAGGCCATCGGCGCCAAAAATGGGGGCTTCGTTCTGGAAGCTCACCATGAAGAACTCGCCCATCTGTGCATTGCCCGTTTGCACGGCACGCTTGATTTCGGGCATCTTGAACAGCGAGGCACCCAGGTGCAGGGTGATCTTGAGCTTGCCTTGGGTGGCGGCATCCACGTCCTTCGCGAACTGCTCATTGTTCTTGGAGTGGAAGTTGAACGCCGGGTAGGCCGTGGCGAAGTCCCACTTGGTCTGGGCAAAGGCGCTGCCCGCAAAGCCGATACCAGCGACCAGAGCGGCGGTGGCACAGAGGATGCGACGTTTCATGATGGCTCCTAAAGAAGAGAAATGGAAGTGGCCGGCGGCGGTGTGTTCGCCGAGCGCGTGATTGCAACGCAATTCGCGTGCCAAAAGTACCACTGTTCTCAACAAAGAACCACTAGGGATTTCAACAATACAACTTCTTTGTAGGTGTTGTAGCTTCGCATTGTTCTATTTGAAATTACAGATTGTTCAACCATACTTGGTGCATTGTTCGATTTATGCACCACACTGGTGAAGCCATGCACCTGAAAGCGTCACTGCACCTGTCGCGCATAGACCGCCAGCACCATGCGCTCCGACTGCACGAGGTAGGCCTCCAGCTCCCGTGCGGCGGCGCTGGTCTGCCCGTCCATGAACAGCTGCAACAGCCGGGCGTTGTGCTCGACGTAGGGCGCGTGCAGGTATTCGGGGTCGTCCAGCAAGCCGAAGGCCAGCCGCAGCTCGGCCGCAATGTCCTCGTACATGGCCGACAGGCGCTCGCTGTCGCTCAGGGCCACGATGGCGGCGTGAAAAGCCATGTTGGCCGACCCCACGCGCTGCCAGTCGCGTGCCTCGCGCGCAGCCGCGGCGTCTTCCACCGCCTGGCGCATGCGCTTGTGCGCGGGGTGCAGGGGCCAGGCCTTTTCCAGGGCCTGGCATTCGATCAGGCGGCGCACGCGGTAGATGTCGATGATGTCGGCAATCGACGGGGTGACGACCGACACGCCCCGGTTGGGCTCGTGGCGCAGCAGGCCTTCTTTGATGAGCGTGCGGAACACCTCGCGCAGCGTGTTGCGCGAAATATCCAGCTGCTGGCTCAGCGCTGCCTCCGACAGGTGCTGGCCTGCGCGCAACTGCCCGTGGATGAGCTGCTGGCGGATCGTGTCGGCCACGGTGTCGGTCAGGCTGGTCGGCTCGGTACGGGTAGGAAAGTGCCTTGGTTGCATGGCGTGGGCGTCTCTTGGTAAGAAATTTGCTTTTGATTGTTCAACAATCAATGGGGTCATTAGAGAAACGAGGATACAAGAATGGACATCAACAGCGATCTTGGCGAGAGCTTCGGCGCCTGGCGCATGGGCGACGACGCCGCCATGCTCGGCATCGTTACCAGTGCCAACGTGGCCTGCGGCTTCCATGCGGGCGACCCTGCCGGCATTTTGGAAACCCTGCGCGCCGCAGCGCAGCGTGGCGTGGCCGTGGGCGCCCACGTGGCGTACCCCGACCTGGTGGGTTTTGGCCGCCGCAACATGGACCCCACCAGCCAGGAGCTGGTGGCCGACGTGATTTACCAGATTGGCTCCCTGCAAGGGCTGGCAGCCGCCGCAGGCACGCGTGTGCGCTACGTCAAACCGCACGGCGCGCTGTACAACACCATCGCCCAGGACGAGCGCCAGGCCAACGACGTGATCACCGCGCTGCTGGCGGTGGACCCGAGCGTGACGCTGATGGCGCTGGCGGGCGCGCCCCTGATTGGCTGGGCGCGTGCGCGCGGGCTGCGGGTGGTGGCCGAGGCCTTTGCCGACCGGGCCTACAACGACGACGGCTCGCTGGTTTCGCGCCGCCTGCCTGGCGCCGTGCTGCACGACGCCGATGCCATTGCCGAGCGCATGCTGCGCCTGGTGCAAACCGGGGAGGTGGAGTCGATCACCGGCCGCAGCGTGCCGGTGCAGGCGGACTCGATCTGCGTCCACGGCGACAGCCCTGGCGCCGTGGAGATGGCGCGGCGCATCCGTGCCCGGCTGGAGCAGGCCGGTGTGGCGCTGCGCCCTTTTGTGGATTGACCTGTAATGTCCATGCGTTTCTTGCCCGCCAGTGACAACGCTTTGCTGGTAGAGCTGCCCGATCTGGTCCACACCATGGCGCTGCACCGCGTGCTGGCCGACCAGCCCATCGCGGGTGTACTGGAGGTGGTGCCGGCGGCCCGCACCCTGCTGGTGACTTACCAGCGCGCGGCCCTGGCGCTGCCGGACCTGGTGGCAGCGCTGCGTGCACGCGCCGCGGTGGCCAATGCCCAGGCGGGCGTGGCCGATGCCGCGCCCGGCCGCCTGGTCGAAATTCCGGTGCACTACAACGGCGAAGACCTGCCCACCGTGGCCGAACTGCTCGGCATTTCGGTGCGGGAGGTGATCGACCGCCACACCGGCCAGCCTTGGCAGGCGGCCTTTGCCGGTTTCGCGCCGGGCTTTGTCTACCTGGCGGGGGGGCATCCCAGCTTCCAACTGCCGCGCCGCAGCTCGCCGCGCACGCGCGTACCGGCCGGCTCGGTGGCGCTGGCGGGCGACTTCAGTGCGGTGTACCCCGCTGCCAGCCCGGGGGGGTGGCAGCTCATTGGCGTGACCGAGGTGCCCATGTGGGACCTGCAACGCCCCGAGCCCGCCTACGTGCAGCCGGGCTTTCGCGTGCAGTTCCGCGACGCCAGCGCACCCGGCGTGCACATCAGCCTGCCCGCGCGGCGTGAATCCGAGCCTAATCAGCCTCCAGCGCTTTCAGGGCAAGCGCCAGCAGCTATTGAAATCGTAGCTACTGGCCTGCAAACCCTGGTGCAGGACGGCGGCCGCCACGGCATGGCGGGCCTGGGTGTGTCGCCCTCGGGGGCGCTGGACATGGCCTCCTTGCGTGCGGCCAATCGCCTGGTGGGCAACCCGGTGGGCCAGTGTGTGCTGGAGAACCTGCTGGGCGGGCTGCAACTGCGCTGCCATGGCCGGGCCACGCTGGCGGTGACGGGCGCAGCCGTGCCGCTGACCTTGCGCGCGGCCGACGGCCGCCAATGGCCCGTGCCCAGCCACGCCTGTGTGGCACTGGACGATGGCGACACGCTGCTCGTCGGCGCGCCGCGCGCCGGCGTGCGCAGCTACGTGGCCGTGCGCGGCGGCTGGCAGGTGGCGCCGGTGCTGGGCAGCTGCGCCACGGACACCCTGGCCCACATTGGCCCTGACGCCCTGCAGGCCGGGCAGCGCCTGGCCGTGGGCGGCGCGGTGCCCGCCCACGCCCTGCAAGCCGTGCAGGCGGTTGCCGAGCCGCTGCCGCAGTGGCCCCGCGCGGGTGACGAGGTGGTGCTGGATGTAGTGCTGGGCCCGCGCACCGACTGGTTCGCCCCCGAGGCACTGACGCTGCTGACGCAGCAGCCCTGGCGCGTCACTCCCCAGTCCAACCGCGTCGGCATGCGCCTGGAAGGGGCGCAGCCCCTGCCGCGCAGCGTGGCGCGCGAGTTGCCCAGCGAGGGCACGGTGACCGGTGCCATCCAGGTGCCCATCAACGGCCAGCCCGTGCTGTTCCTGGCCGACCATCCCCTGACCGGGGGCTACCCCGTGATCGGCGCCGTGGCCAGCCACCACCTGGGCCTGGCGGCCCAGATTCCGGTGGGCTGCAGCGTGCGCTTCCGAGTAATTGCCCCTTTTTTTGAGCAGGTTTCCCCATGATTCCCCAAGTTTTGACCGCCCGCCGATCCTTTGCACCGCAGGAGATGTCCGCATGATCACCAAAGTCTTGATCGCCAACCGGGGCGAAAACGGCCGCATCGCGGGCGTTTCTCCACATCGCCATGCTTGCGCAGCAGGTGGCGGTCTCGCCCCCCGATCCTTTGCACCGCAGGAGTTGTTCGCATGATCTCCAAAGTTCTGATCGCCAACCGGGGCGAAAACGGCCGCATCGCGGGCGTTTCTCCACATCGCCATGCCTGCGCAGCAGGTGGCGGTCTCGCCCCCCGATCCTTTGCACCGCAGGAGTTGTTCGCATGATCTCCAAAGTTCTGATCGCCAACCGGGGCGAGATCGCCATCCGCGTGGCCCGCGCCTGCCGTGACTACGGTGTGCGCTCTGTCGCCGTCTACGCCGACCCCGATGCCGATGCCCTGCACGTGCAGGCGGCCGACGAGGCCTGGGCGCTGGAGGGCGTGCGCCCCGGCGAAACCTACCTCGACATCGCCAAGCTGCTGGACGTGGCACGGCGCAGCGGCGCCGACGCCGTGCACCCGGGCTATGGCTTTCTGTCCGAGCGCGAGGACTTTGCGCGCGCCGTGATCGGCGCGGGGCTGACCTGGATCGGCCCGCGCCCCGAAACCATCGAGTCGCTGGGCGACAAGGTGGCGGCGCGCAAGATCGCGCTGCAGGTGGGGGCGCCGCTCGTCGCCGGCACGGCCGAGCCGGTGCAAAGCGCGGATGAGGTGCTCGCCTTCGCGCGGCAGCACGGCCTGCCCGTGGCCATCAAGGCCGCATTCGGTGGCGGTGGGCGCGGACTCAAGGTGGCCTGGCAGATGGACGAGGTGGCCGAGCTGTACGAGTCCGCCGTGCGCGAGGCCACGGCTGCGTTTGGCCGGGGCGAGTGCTTTTTGGAACAGTTCCTGGACCGGCCGCGCCACATCGAGGCGCAAATCCTGGCCGACCAGCACGGCAACGTGGTGGTGGTGGGCACGCGCGACTGCTCGCTGCAGCGGCGCAACCAAAAGCTGGTGGAAGAAGCCCCGGCGCCGTTCCTGAGCGACGACCAGCGCGCGCAGATCCACCAGGCCGCGCGCGCCATCTGCGCGGCGGCGGGCTACGTCAGCGCGGGTACGGTGGAGTTTTTGCTCAGCCGCAGTGGGCAAATTTCCTTCCTGGAGGTGAACACGCGCCTGCAGGTGGAGCACCCGGTGACCGAAGAAACCACGGGCGTGGACCTGGTGCTGGAGCAACTGCGCGTGGCCGATGGCCTGCCGCTGTCGTTCACCGAAACGCCGCCGGTGCGCGGCCACAGCATCGAATTCCGCATCAACGCCGAAGACCCCGGCCGCGGCTACCTGCCTACGCCGGGGCGCATCCAGCGCTTTGATGCGCCCAGCGGCCCCGGCGTGCGCCTGGACACGGGCGTGGCCAGTGGCTCCAGCATTCCGGGCAGCTTCGATTCGCTCATGGCCAAACTCATCGTCACCGGCGCCACGCGCGAACAGGCGCTGGCGCGGGCGCGGCGTGCGCTGCAGGAGTTCCGCATTGAGGGCGTGGCGTCAGTGCTGCCCTTCCACCGCGCGGTGGTGCAGGATGCGGCCTTTACCGCGCAGGACGGTTTTGGCGTGCACACCCGCTGGATTGAAACCGAAATGGCAGCGCGTTTCGACAGCGCCGCGCGCCCCGAGGCGGAGGCCGAAGGCGCGCTGCTGCGCACCTACCTGGAGATTGACGGCAAGCGCGTGCGCCTGGGCCTGCCCGCGGGCTTGGGCCTGCAGCTGGGGGGCGCGGCCACTCCCGTGGCGGCGGCACCGGCAGCAGCCGCTGCGGCGCCGGGCGATGTGCTGGCGCCGCTGACCGGCAGCCTCGTCGCCTGGCACAAGCACAGTGGTGCGCTGGTGCAGGCCGGCGAGGTGGTGGCGGTGGTGGAGGCCATGAAGATGGAAACCGCCGTGACTGCGCCGCGCGCCGGGCGCCTGGAATGCCTGGCCGCCGTGGGTGCCACGCTCACTGCCGGGCAGTGCTTAGGGCGCGTGGTGGCGGTGGGCGACACGGCTGCCTGAGTTCGTCACCGTCCCCAGTGGGGAGTCGCTGAGGGCGGCTGTGCGGCTGGCCAGTGCCGCGCAGCGCGCAGCCAGGGCATTGCCCCGGGGTATTCGTGATGCAAAAAGCCCCTGGCAGCGCAAGCTGCCAGGGGCTTTGTTGTGAGAGCGGTCACGCCCCGGTCATTGGGGGCGGGTGCTGCCTGGCGCCGCTGCGGGGGTGACGTGCACATACACCTCCCCTTGCTTGACCATGCCCAGCTCGCTGCGCGCTTTTTCCTCCACCATGTCCAGGCCTTCCTTGAGGTCCTGCACTTCGGAGGCCAGGCGCGTGTTTTCCTGCCGCGCTTTGGCGTTGGCTGCCTGCTGGGTGGCGATGGCGTGCTGCAGATCCTGCACATGGTGGATGCTGCCGCGCCCGGTCCACAACTGGGCGTGGATGGCCACCAACAAGGCCAGCAGCACCAGCGGAACGAGGCGGGACACCATGGCAGTCGGTCGAATGCCGCTTAGCGCAGGTTGTAGAAGGCTGCGCGGCCAGGGTACTCGGCCACGTCGCCCAGGTCTTCCTCGATGCGCAGCAGCTGGTTGTACTTGGCGATGCGGTCCGAGCGGCTCAAGCTGCCGGTCTTGATCTGGCCGGCGTTCAGGCCCACGGCGATGTCGGCAATGGTCGAGTCTTCGGTTTCGCCCGAGCGGTGGCTGATCACGGCGGTGTAGCCAGCGCGCTTGGCCATTTCGATGGCGGCAAACGTTTCGGTCAGCGTACCGATTTGGTTGATCTTGATGAGGATGGAGTTGGCAATGTTCTTCTCAATGCCTTCCTTCAGGATCTTGGTGTTGGTCACGAACAGGTCGTCACCCACCAGCTGCACCTTCTGGCCCAGGCGCTCGGTCAGCAGCTTCCAGCCGTCCCAGTCGCCCTCGGCCATGCCGTCTTCGATGGAAATGATGGGGTACTTGTCCACCCAGGTGGCGAGCATGTCGGTCCATTGCTGGGCCGTCAGCTGCAGGCCGCCTTCGCCTTCGAGCACGTACTTGCCGTCCTTGTAGAACTCGCTGGCAGCGCAGTCCAGGCCCAGCACGATCTGCTCGCCCGCGGTGTAGCCGGCCTTGTCGATGGCTTCCAGGATCAGCTGGATGGCGGCTTCATGGTTTTCCACGGAAGGCGCGAAACCGCCTTCGTCGCCCACGGCGGTGCTCATGCCCTTGTCGTGGATGATCTTCTTGAGGGCGTGGAACACCTCGGCACCCCAGCGCAGGGCTTCGCGGAAGCTCGGTGCGCCCACGGGGATGATCATGAACTCTTGCAGGTCCAGCGTGTTGTTGGCGTGGGCGCCGCCGTTGATGACGTTCATCATCGGCACGGGCAACTGGCAGCCGTTCATGCCGCCGAAGTAGCGGTACAGCGGCAGGCCGGCTTCTTCAGCGGCGGCGCGGGCCACGGCCATGGAGACCGCCAGCATGGCGTTGGCGCCCAGGCGGCTCTTGTTGTCGGTGCCGTCCAGGTCGATCAGGGTCTTGTCGAGGAAGGCCTGCTCAGAGGCATCCAGGCCCAGCACGGCTTCGCTGATCTCGGTGTTGATGTGCTCCACGGCCTTGAGCACGCCCTTGCCCAGGTAACGGGCCTTGTCGCCGTCACGCAGCTCAATGGCTTCGCGCGAACCGGTGGAGGCACCCGACGGCACGGCGGCGCGGCCCATCACGCCCGATTCGAGCAGCACGTCGCATTCGACGGTGGGGTTGCCGCGGCTGTCCAGCACTTCGCGGCCTACGATGTCAACGATGGCACTCATGGTCTTCCTTTGATGCGGGTTTCAGATTCTTTGTCGTCAGATCAGGCGCCAGCCCTTTGCTGGCATGCGCTAGCAGCTATCGAAATGAAAGCATTCAGGCGTCGAAACGGTCTTCGAGGAAGCCGTTCCTCTTGGTGATGGCGTCCAGCTGCAGCAGGGTTTCGAGCAGTGCGCGCATGTGCTTGAGCGGCACGGCATTGGGCCCGTCGGACAGGGCGTTGCGCGGATCCGGGTGGGTTTCCATGAACAGGCCGGCCACACCCACGGCCACGGCGGCGCGCGAGAGCACGGGCACCATCTCGCGCATGCCGCCACTGCTGGTGCCCTGGCCGCCCGGCAACTGCACGCTGTGGGTGGCGTCGTACACCACGGGCGCGCCCGTTTCGCGCATGATGGCCAGGCTGCGCATGTCGCTCACCAGGTTGTTGTAGCCAAAGCTGGCGCCGCGCTCGCAGGCCATGAAGTTGTCTTCGGGCAGGCCCTTCTCGCGCGCGGCGGCGCGGGCCTTGTCGATGACGTTCTTCATGTCGTGCGGGGCCAGGAACTGGCCCTTCTTGATGTTCACCGGCTTGCCGGATTGCGCCACGGCGTGGATGAAATCGGTTTGCCGGCACAGGAACGCCGGGGTCTGCAGCACGTCAACCACGGCGGCCACGTGCGGCACTTCGGCTTCGGTGTGCACGTCGGTCAGCACGGGAACCTGCAGCGTCTTCTTCACCTTGGCCAGAATCTCCAGGCCTTTTTCCATGCCGGGGCCGCGAAAGCTGGTGCCGCTGGAGCGGTTCGCCTTGTCGAAGCTGCTTTTGAAGATGAACGGAATGCCCAGGGAGGCGGTGATCTCCTTGAGCTGGCCGGCCACATCCATCTGCAGCTGTTCGGACTCGACCACACACGGGCCAGCGATGAGGAAAAAGGGCCGGTCGAGACCGATGTCTAAGCCGCAGAGTTTCATGGGTCAGGCCTTTTTCTGGTGCACGATGGCCGCCTTGACGAAGGCGTTGAACAGCGGGTGGCCGTTCCAGGGCGTGGATTTGAACTCGGGGTGGAACTGCACGCCGATGTACCAGGGGTGCACGGTTTGCGGCAGCTCGACGATCTCGGTGAGCTGCTCGCGCTGCGTCAGCGCCGAGATCACCAGGCCCGCTGCGCGCAACTGGTCCAGGTACTGGGTGTTGGCTTCGTAGCGGTGGCGGTGGCGCTCGGTCACCACGTCGCCGTAGATGGCGTGCGCCAGCGTGCCGGGCTGCACGTCGGAGGACTGTGCGCCCAGGCGCATGGTGCCGCCGAGGTCGGAGTTGGCGTCGCGTGTCTTGATGGTGCCGTCGGCGTCTTTCCACTCGGTGATCAGTGCGATCACCGGGTGCTTCGTTGCCGGGTCGAACTCGGTGGAGTTGGCGTCCGCCAGGCCCGCCACGTGGCGGGCGTATTCGATGGTGGCGACCTGCATGCCCAGGCAGATGCCCAGGTAGGGCACCTTGTGCTCACGCGCATAGCGCGCGGTGGCGATTTTGCCCTCCACACCGCGCGAGCCGAAGCCGCCGGGCACCAGGATGGCGTCGTAGGCGTTCAGCTGCTGCGCCGCGTTGGCGTCGGTGATGGTCTCGGAATCGACGTGGTCGATCTTCACGCGCACATGGCTTTGCATGCCAGCGTGCTTGAGCGCTTCGTTGACCGACTTGTAAGCGTCGGACAGCTCGACGTACTTGCCCACCATGGCGATCTTGACTTCGCCCTGCGGGTGCTCTGTCTCATGCACCAGCGCGTCCCAGCGCTTGAGGTTGGTGGGCGGGGTGTTCAGGCGCAGCTTGTCGCAGATCAGGCCGTCCAGGCCCTGCTCGTGCAGCATGCGCGGCACCTTGTAGATGGTGTCCACGTCCCACATGGAAATCACACCCCACTCGGGCACGTTGGTGAACAGGGAGATCTTTTCCTTCTCCTCGTCGGGCACCTGGTGCTGGGCGCGGCACAGCAGCGCGTCGGGCTGGATGCCGATCTCGCGCAACTTCTGCACCGTGTGCTGCGTCGGCTTGGTCTTGAGCTCGCCCGCCGTGGCGATGTACGGCAGATAGGTCAGGTGCACGAAGGCGGCGTTGTTCGGGCCCAGGCGCAGGCTCATCTGGCGCACCGCTTCGAGGAAGGGCAGCGACTCGATGTCGCCCACGGTGCCGCCGACTTCGCAAATGGCGACATCCACCGCGTCGGGCGTGCCGATGCCGGCGCCGCGGCGCACGAATTCCTGGATTTCGTTGGTGACGTGGGGAATGACCTGCACGGTCTTGCCCAGGTAGTCGCCTCGGCGCTCTTTTTCCAGGACGCTTTGGTAGATGCGGCCGGTGGTGAAGTTGTTGGCCTGCTTCATGCGCGTTTCGATGAAACGCTCGTAGTGGCCCAGGTCGAGGTCGGTTTCGGCGCCGTCGTCGGTCACGAAAACCTCACCATGCTGGAACGGAGACATGGTGCCCGGGTCCACGTTGATGTACGGGTCGAGCTTGATGAGGGTGACTTTGAGACCCCGCGATTCGAGGATCGCGGCAAGGGAGGCTGAGGCGATTCCCTTGCCCAGGGAAGACACCACACCGCCGGTGACGAAGACGAATTTGGTCATGTCTTTGATGGTGGTGGGAAATTGTGATTATAAAGTCCGCCCCGGCCATGGCCCATGCCCATAGCGAGCTTGGCCCCGCACGGCGTCTGCTAAATTGCGCGCCCATGAATGAACTGCAAGGCAAACACATCGTCCTGGGCCTGAGCGGCGGCGTGGCCTGCTACAAGAGCGCCGAGCTGACCCGGCTGCTCATCAAGGCCGGGGCCAGCGTGCAGGTGGTGATGACCGAGGCCGCCGCCCAGTTCATCACGCCCGTGACCATGCAGGCCCTGTCGGGGCGGCCGGTCTACGGCTCGCAGTGGGACGCGCGCGCGCCCAACAACATGCCCCACATCAACCTCAGCCGCGAGGCCGACGCGATCCTCATCGCGCCGTGCAGCGCCGACTTCATCGCGCGCCTGGTGCAGGGGCGTGCCGATGAACTGCTCTCGCTGCTGTGCCTGGCGCGGCCGACGGAGCGGGTGCCCTTGCTCATCGCTCCGGCCATGAACCGCGAAATGTGGGCGCACCCCGCCACCCAGCGCAACCTGGCCCAGGTGGCGCAGGACGGTGCCACCGTGCTCGGCGTAGGCCATGGGGCGCAGGCCTGCGGTGAAACCGGCGACGGCCGCATGCTGGAGCCACCGGAGCTGCTCGATGAACTCATCGCCTTCTTCGCGCCCAAGCACCTCGCAGGCCAGCGCGTGCTGGTCACGGCGGGCCCAACGTTCGAGGCCATCGACCCGGTGCGCGGTATCACCAACCTCTCCAGCGGCAAGATGGGCTTTGCCATTGCCCGTGCTGCGCAGGAGGCAGGCGCCGACGTGACCCTGGTGGCCGGCCCGGTGCACCTGCCCACGCCGCGCGGCGTGCGCCGCATTGACGTGCAATCGGCGCAAAACATGCTCGAAGCCGTTGCCCAACAAGCGCCAGAAGCTACTGTTTTTATAGCAACGGCGGCGGTAGCCGACTGGCGCCCGGCCAGCAGCGCCGAGCACAAGATCAAGAAGGACGGCAGCGGCCAGGTGCCTCAGCTCGCCTTCGTGGAGAACCCCGACATCCTCGCCACCGTCGCGCAGTCGGAGCGTGCCCGCGCGGGCCAGTTGTTCTGCGTGGGCTTTGCCGCCGAGAGCGAGAACCTGCTGGCCCACGCCCAGGCCAAGCGTGCGCGCAAGGGCGTGCCGCTGCTGGTGGGCAACATTGGCCCCGCCACCTTCGGCCAGGACGACAACGCCCTGCTGCTGGTGGACGCGCACGGCCACCGCGAGCTGCCGCGCGCCAGCAAGCGCCAGTTGGCGCAGCAGCTCATTGCCGACATTGCGCAGCGCCTGGAATCCAGCATCCCCTGAGGCGCATCGCGCCTTCTCCCACTCTCTCACTGTGCGTGGCAGGGGCGCTACCTGTGCCTGGGCCGCGCCAGTGCCATGCGCTGCGGGTGGCACGCAGCGATGAATAACGAAAATGCACTTATGAAAATCGACGTCAAGATCCTCGACCCGCGCATGGCGGAACAGCTTCCCGCCTACGCCACGCCCGGCAGCGCCGGCCTGGATTTGCGCGCCTGCCTGGACGCGCCGCTCACGCTGGAGCCGAACGCCTGGCAGCTCGTGCCCACGGGCATTGCCATCTATTTGAAAGACCCCGGCTATGCCGCGTTGATCCTGCCGCGCTCGGGCCTGGGCCACAAGCACGGCATCGTGCTGGGCAACCTGGTGGGCCTGATCGACAGCGACTACCAGGGCCAGCTCATGGTGAGCGCCTGGAACCGCAGCAGCACGGCCTTTACCCTGCAGCCCATGGAGCGGCTGGCGCAACTGGTCATCGTGCCGGTGGTGCAGGCACAGTTCAATGTGGTCAGCGAGTTTCCTGCCAGTGAGCGTGGTGAGGGCGGCTACGGCTCCACCGGCAAGCACTAAACAGGCGCTCAGACTCCCCAGCGCTCGCGCAGCGCCGCGCCGAACGCGGGCGAGCCGCTGAGCGTGAGCGTCACCGTGGTCAGCCCGCCGCCGGGTGCGCCCTCAAGGTCCAGCGTGCCCGCGCCATAGCGCGCGTGCAGCGGTTGGCCTGCCTCGTCCTGCGCCTGCAGGTCGTAATCCCAGTCGCCGCCGTCTTCGCACGGCCCCTGGCGGCCCGCGAACGCTGCATGCGCCCATGCCAGCAGCTGCGCCAGCTCGGCACGCAGCGCAGGCATGCGCTCGGGCCGCACGGCGGCCATGGCGTCCCAGGTGCCGTTGCCGTCAAAGTCTTCGCTGTAGTCGAAATCGAGGTAGTCCAGTGCCATGGCGCGGCATTGTCCGGCATGAAAGGCAACGCCGGACAAGTCCGCGCGTGTCGCGTATCCCTGGATTGGGGCGGTCGGCCGCGTTGCCAATCCTCGCCATGGCTACGGCTGCTACGGCTAGGGCTGCCGTTTACGCCTGGCATCCCATGCCAAGCATCCCATGCCAAACCAGGGCACGTGCCATCGCGGCGACTTGTTCAGCGTCGTCCTACACTCTGCGCACTTTTTCCAGGAGAACACCGCCGATGCTGCTGCAGATGCATGACCTTGCTTTTGCCTACCCGGGCTGCCCGCTGTGGGCGCACTGGTCGCACGCCTGGGGCCCTGGTGTGGCGCTGGTGCGCGGCGGCGATGGCGCGGGCAAGACCACGCTGCTGCGCCTGCTGGCCGGGCAGCTTGCGCCCACGCAGGGGAGGCTGCTGCTGCAGGGCGTGGATGCCGCAGCGCAGCCCGAGGCCTACCGCCGCCAGGTTTTCTGGATCGACCCGCGTTTGCCTGGCCTGCCCGCACACGACGGCCAGACCCCGGCGCAGTGGCTGCAGAGCCTGCCTGCGCACTGTCCGCAGTGGAGCGATGCCGCGCTGCAGGCACATGTGCAGGGCTGGAGCCTGGCGCAGCACCTGGACAAGCCGTTTCACGCCCTTTCCAGCGGCACCCAGCGCAAGATCTTCATGGCTACGGCCCTGGCCAGTGGCGCGCCGCTGACGCTGATCGACGAGCCCATTGCCGCGCTGGACAAACCCTCCATTCAGTACCTGCAGCAGGCGCTGGCACAGTGCGCAGGTGCACCGGCGCGGCTGGTGCTGGTGGCGCACTACGAGAGTCTGCCCGGTGTGCCCTGGGATGCGGTGGCAGATGTGCCGCAGTAAGCGTGTAGAAAACGGGTGGCGGCGTGAAAGCTGGCGCTTAGTCTTTTTGGGCGATGGACGCAGTCCCGGGGCCTTCCTAGACTGCGCACCACTTTGGTGAAGCGCGCGCAAGCTCGCACAGAAGCGACTGGTGCAAGCCACCAGCGCTTCCCGATGAACTTCGCAGAGGCCGCCTTCGGTACCGGGGGCGCTACGGTGACATGGCATTCATTGAATTCGACACCCGCAACCATTTCCCGCACGAACGCGCGGACGCCGCGCGCGAAACCTGTGCTGCCATGGCCAACATGGCGCCCGACATCGTGGATGACGGCAACCTCAGCCTGTCCATGCGCATCCGCCTGTTGCCCGGCGTCGCCGTGGCTGCGGTCGAGTGTTCGCCCCTGAGCGTCAGCCGCAGCGACCGCCAGCTTGGCGATGGCAATGACGACATGCTGTTGTTTCTCAACCCCGGCAGCCCGCTGGAACAACGCGCCGGCGCGGACTGGATGGTGCGCCAGCGCGGGCTGGGGCATCGCGGCGAGATCGTCTGCACCCCCAACTCTGGCTGCTTCGCACTCAATGAGCGGGCAGGGCGCTCGGAGTTCTACAGCCCCCTGTCAAAGTGCCTGCTCATCGCCTTCCCGCGCCAACGCTTGTTGCCCGATGTGGCCGACGTCGACCGTGCCCTGCGCCAGCCGCTCTCCGACACCTTGCCCCTGCGGCTGCTGATCCAGCAGGCGCTGGAGCTGACACGGTCTGCCAGCCCCGGCGATGCCAGCGATGCCGAGCGCCTGCGCCTCAGCGATCAACTGCTGGATCTCGGCGCCCTGGCCCTGGGCGCCACGCCCCGGGCGCGGGCACGCGCCAGCGCGCGTGGCCTGCGGCAGGCGCGGCTCAAGGCGATCCAGGCCGATCTGCGCGTGCACGCCTGGCGTGGCGACCTGTCGCTGGAATGGGTGGCCACGCGCCACGGCATATCCGCCCGCTACGTGCGCGCGCTGTTCGAGCAGGAGGGCACCGCCTTCAGTGACTACCTGCTGGAGCTGCGCCTGCAACGGGCCTTCGACCACCTGACCAACCCCCGGCACGCACGCAGCACAGTGAGCGCCATTGCGTATGACGCGGGCTTCAACAACCTCTCCTGGTTCTACCGGGCCTTCAAGCAACGCTTTGCCGCCGCGCCTGGCGATGTGCGGCAGCAGCACACCGAAACGGCACAGGCATAACCCTGGCCTGAAGCACCGACTGCCCCTTTTTTGATAGCTGCCAGCGCTTGTCCAGCAAGCGCTGGCAGCTATTTTTTTGCCCATTTCCACCCCCGTGTGCGCGGGCGCAGCTGGGCGGGGCACCTCCGGTTCGCACCGATTTCCTGTTCCACGCAATGTGCCGCGCAGTGGCGCTCAGTGGAGGCGCTTTGCGCGGCATCCGCATAGCCTCGCCGGTATGACTGCACAGGGCTGCACCGTGCCGACGGCCCGGTCGGTCAGGGGCTGCGCTGATTGCCAGCCCTGACATCTCCCCACCCGTACTGAACAAACTCCACCAGCGACCTAAAAATGAAGAGACCCCTGAACACCCACCTGTTCCAACGCCCAGCCCGCTGGGGCGTTTTACCGCTTCTGGCGCTGGCCCTGACCGCCTGTGGCGGTGGCAGTGAAGAGTCCGCCATCTTCCAGCCCGGCGAGGTGGTGACCTTTGCCGCCACCCTGCCCGATGGCAGCACGCAGGAAAGCCACTACCTGATGCACGGCGTCACCGCCGACGGCGATTTGCTGGTGGATGACGTCTCCGAAAAGATGTCGGTTGGCCCCCGCAAGCGGCCGCCGCTGGCCGGTGTGCTGGTGGCGCTGCCGCTGGAGTCGGGCGATTCCCTGCAGGGCGATACCCCCCGGCTTGCCTCATTGCGCGTTTTCTACAAGCAGCTATGGCAGGGCATTGCCGAACGCCGCAACGACGGATCGGATATCGCCGCCGAAATTGGCGCCTATGAAACCGATGTGGGAGCGCTGTACGAAGATTTTCAGGTCTCGGGTTTTTTCAGCGTGAAGGACTATGTGACCTTTTACGAGCAAGTGGGCGAAAACCCGTATTTCGACGAACAGGAATGGGTTGAAGAAGAACTGGTGGAGTTTTTCTACCGCACGGGATGGGCCCAGGGGAATTGGGTGCGGGCGCTCGAGCGCCTCAGTCCGGGGCTCACTTGGCCGGACTTTTTGAATGTGATGGCCTCGCGTAAAGACAGCTTCGCCAGCCTGCTGCATCTGTGGCACGAGCTGAATTGGCGCAGACAGGTCCCGATCACCATGGACGAATTCATTGGCCGCTACGTCGGCCGATCCAAAGCCGCTTCACTTGATAACGTTGCCAAAGCCGATGCTTCGCAGGACACCGGGGCAGAAAAATTCTTTGTGACCAACAAATCGTGGGGTGTCCGGATCAATTCGAGCGAGCAATCCTCGGTCGCCATTTTGTCGAGTCAGGATACCAATATCTCGAATTACCACCGCGTGGGAGAGAAAAAAGAGATATGCCCTACCAAACTTTCCATCCGGGGGCGCCTGGGCGTTGCGCAGGCAGACCTTGAATGGAAAATGAAATACACCGAAGAGAAACACGCCAGTCTGCCGGGGACTTTTCTCTCGTCCTTCGGTATGGATGTCTTTCGTGCCGTGGGATATGAAGGCGAGATCCGTGAAGTGGATGACCCCAATGGCGGCTTCTACCAAACGGGGGGCACTGCGTTCTTCAATCGGCAGTTGATCAAGAGCCTGAGCGTCAATATGGAGATCAAGGATCTCAAGAATATTGGCACAGAAGCGGCACCGCGCCCCGGTTTCACGGCCCGGGTCAAGGTCACGCCGAGCTTCATCTTCAATTCGCCCTGGGTGCGTACCTGCGAGGTGAAGTGAATGTCGCAACTCCTCTCGCAAAAAGTGATGCGCTGCGCGCGCAAGGCGGCGCCCGCCTGTCTGACCGTATGGGCACTGGCCCTGGCCGCCTGCGGTGGCAGTGATGGCACCAGCCCGCCCGACCCGCTGCAGCCCTACCGCGCGCAGGTCGTGCAATGGACGGAATGCGACCCCGGCATTCTGGGCCATCCCAGCGACGCCATGAACGCGCTGCGCGGCAGCCAGCGGCTGCGCTGCGCCCTGGTGCGCGCGCCGCTCGACTGGGGCAACCCCGCGCATGGCGATATCACCCTTGCGGTCATGCGCCTGGCAGCGGGCAAGCCCGAGGCACGGCGCGGCGCGCTGCTGTTCAACCCGGGCGGCCCCGGTGTGGATGGCCTGAACCTTACCTTCCGCCTGTGGGATGCGTTCGCTGGCAGCAGCCCCGCCGACGCGCAAGGCGCACGGCAGCTGCGCCTGCTGGATGAATACGACATGGTGGGCTTTTCGCCCCGGGGCGTGGGTGCGAGCACGCAACTGCAGTGCGGCACCAACGAGCCGAGCCGTTTCGTCGACTACAGCGTGACCGGGTGGGATACCCCTGGCAACCTGGCCAACGTGCACTACAACGGCCGCAAGACCGCCGAGGCCTGCCAGAAGAACCCGCTCACGCCCCACATCAGCACCGAGGCCATGGCGCGCGACATGGACTTGCTGCGCAGCCTGCTCGGCGACGACAAGCTCAATTACGTTGGCTACTCCTACGGCTCCTGGCTGGGTGCCTGGTACGCAGGCCTGTTCCCCGACAAAGTGGGCCGCATGGTGCTCGACAGCGTGATGGACTTTGGCGTCACCATGGAGCAGGCGCTGCTGCACGCGCAGCCGCCTGCGCGCCAGCGCCTGTTCGACGAGGTGCTGGCCCCTTACGCTGCACGCCATGCGGACTATTTCAGGCTGGGCACCAGCGCTGCCGAGGTGCGCGCCGCCGTCCAGGCCCTGAGCCCCAGCGTGCAGGCCGTGCTGGGCGAAGCCCTCAGCGGCCTGAGCTACTTCCGCGTCGACGCCAATGGCTACCTGGAGCGCATCACCGTGGCCCAGGGGCTGGATGCGGTGCGCCAGCAGGTGCCCGGCCTGGACGACCCCGACGCCGTAAAGGCCGCACTGGCCCGGCACGTGTTCGACCCCGCCATCCCCGCGCGCGACGCCTTTCTGCGCCAATTGGCGTGGCAGCAGTTCTACCCTGCTTACGTCAGCACGTGGCTGGCGCCCCCGCAGCGCATCGCCCTGGATAGCCTGGCAGCGGCCGGTGCAGCCGTGCGCTGCAACGATACGCCCGCCATCACCGACCTGGCCCAATGGACTGCCACGGTGCGCGGCCTGGCCGACAAGGCGCCGTGGTACTTCGGCGGCCTGCTGGCCAACCACGCCTGCGCCTTCTGGCAACGGCCCAGTGTGGCAAAGCCCAGTCTGCAGACGCTCCAGCCGCTTGATGTGCTGTTCGTGCAGTCGCAGTACGACGGCGCCACCCCCAGCGACGGGGCCAACGCCTTCTTCACCCAACTGCCTCGCGCCCGCCGCGTGTTCGTACCCGGTGATTACCAGCACGGCGTCTATCCCTACACCGACACCTGCGTCGATCCGCTGGTCACCAGTTACCTGCTGGGCGAGCCGCCCGCGCAGCGCGACACCGTCTGCCCTGCGCATGCGCTGGAGCGCGACGCGCTGCTGCAGGCGCAGTCCAAGTCCAGCAGTGCGCCCGCGGCCTACCTGGATCCGCAGAAGGCCCGCGCGCTGATCGACGCATTCAAGCGGGGCCTGCAGGGTGACGGGCGTGGCTGGTAGTTCGGTGCTGGCTGGCTTGCAAGCCAAATTGGCTTCCAGCGCTTGATGCAAGCGCGCAAGCAGCTATCAAAAAGAAAGTGAAATCCGCATGAGCATGCGCATGAACAAGACCCGTCTGGGCGCTCTCGCGCCCCTGATCCTGGCCCTGGCGGCCTGCGGTGGCGGCAGCGGCGATGGGCCGGCCGTCTTCCCACCCGGCGAGGTGCTGACCTTTGCCGCCACCTTGGACGACGGCAGCACGCAGGAAACCCGCTACCTGGTGCACGCCGTAACGGCCGATGGCGATTTGCTGGCGGGCGAATCCACCGCCAAGCTCAGTCCCCACCGGCCGCCCCTGGCCAGCGTGCGCGTGGCCCTGCCGCTGGAGGCGGGGGACACCCCGCAGGACAACGCGGCCCGGTTGGCCGCGCTGCGCGACTTTTACAAGCAGCTGTGGCAGGGCATTGCCGAGCGCCGCAATGACGGATCGGACATCGCCGCCGAAATCGGCGCATTTGAATCCGACGTGGGCGTGCTGTACGACGATTACCGGCAATCGGAATTCGCCAGCGTGAAGGACTACGTGGCGTTTTACGAGCAGGTGGGCGAAAACCCGTATTTCGATGCGCAGGAATCGGTGGAAGAGGAATTGGTGCAGTTCTTCGCCCAGACCGGCTGGAGCCAGGGCGCCTGGCTGCGGGCACTGCAAGCCCAGAATACCGACTGGCCGCGCTTTCTTGCGCTGATGGCGCAGCGCGGCGATAGCTTTGCCAGTTTGCTGCATCAATACAAGACGGGAAATTCCAGTGGGCTGGATGATTTTGTCGCGGGCTACGTGAATTCGCCTCGAATCAAAATACAAACCAAGGCCAATCCTTGGAAGCAGGTGGATGGTTTCTATATCCGCAATCCATCATGGATGTTCTGGATGGGAGATTTCCCATCGACTTCTTCCGCTCCCGGAGCAAGGGAGGCATCCATCATTTCCCCAGCCGATGTCCATCCATATACCTACCAGGTCACCAGTTGGGATAACGAAAGCTGCCCAACTAAGGTGCATTTGAGTGGGCGGGCCAATGTATTGCATGCCTTTCTGGCTTATTACGTTGTGCTGGAAGTGGCGAATCAGAGCAGACAGCCCATGGGAGTCTGGGTGCCCAGGGTGGCCATAGACGTTCTGGGCGTCGATAAGCCCGACGGCGGAATGCACAACCTGATTGCCAAAAACATTGAAGGCGCAGCTGAAATCACCGATGTGAAAAACGTGGGAACGGCAGAGCGGCCGCAACCTCGATTCAACGTCGTGACAAAGTTGAAAATTCCGCGTCTCTATAACTCCAAGGTCTGGAAAATCACCCATGCCATAGACCTGGACGCATGGCCTATTTGCTCCACCTTGTCCAAATAAAAAAGGCATCTTTATGAAAATCGGAATGCGATATGGTGCGGCTTTCTCGGCGCTCCTGACCCTCGCCGCCTGCGGCGGCGGCGATGAAGCGCAGACTTTCCGGCCCGGCGAGGTATTGACCTTTTCCATGAGCACGCAGGACGGCGGCACGCAGGAGAGCCACTACCTGGTGCATGGCGTGACGGCAGACGGCGACTTGCTGACTGACAAAGCAGCCTCGCACCCCGTGCCCGGCTCCCTGGTGGCGCTGCCGCTGGAGCCGGGTGCACCCTCCGGGGCCGAAAACTCCCGGCTTGCCGAATTGCGCACTTTTTACAAGCAGCTGTGGCAAGGTATTGCCGAGCGCCGCAATGACGGCTCGGACGTCGCCGCCGAAATAGGCGCCTTTGAAACCGACGTGGGCGCGCTGTACGACGATTACCGGCAATCGGAATTTGCCAGCGTGAAGGACTACGTGGCGTTTTACGAGCAGGTGGGCGAAAACCCGTATTTCGATGCGCAGGAATCGGTGGAAGAGGAATTGGTGCAATTCTTCGCCCAGACCGGCTGGAGCCAGGGCGCCTGGCTGCGGGCGCTGCAAGCCCAGAATACCGACTGGCCGCGCTTTCTTGCGCTGATGGCGCAGCGCGGTGATAGCTTTGCCGGTTTGCTGCATCAATACAAGACAGGAAATTCCAGCGGGCTGGAAGATTTTGTCGCGCACTACGTGAATTCGCCATTCATCACCGAGAGGCAGTCGCAGGTGAAAAAAGCGCCGTGGCCTGGCGCTTCGGATTTTCACGTTGTCAACCCTTCATGGAAATTCTGGATCAAGAACGATTCAGGAACCGTGCGCCAGGAAGGAGAAAGGTATGCGTCCATTCTCTCATTCATCGATAGGCAGCCGTGGCGTTATCCCGTCAGTGCGCAATACAAGGGCGCCTGCCCCACTCGGGTGCATGTTCATGGCCGCGCCAATGTGCTGCACGCCTTTCTGTCGTATGAAATACATCTCGACGTTTCGGAAAATCAAGGCTATCCGTGGGGAACGTGGCTGCCCAAAGTGGGGGTGGAAGTCATGGATGTCGATAAGCCCAATTTTCTCCACGGCGGGGTGGGCAACCACATCATCGGCGCAGCCGAGATTACCAATCTGGAAAATTCCGGAACAGAGGAGCGGCCCAAGCCACGATTCAACATCGTGACCAAGCTGAGTATTCCAAAGATATTGAATGCCAAGGTCTGGAAGACAACCCACACGATTGATCTCGATACGCGCGGTATTTGCAAAACCCTGCCCTCCAAATGATGCGGCGCCATGCATTGCAGCCGCCACAAAATGCCCCGCATCGTCAAAAAAGGGGCGGCCTTGCCAGGGGCCCTGGCCGCCTGCAGTGGCAGTGGCAGTGACCGCACCAGCCAGCCCAGCCCGGTCCGCAGCAGCAGAACGCACTGCGCCAGATGCAGCCGAAGTCCGTCAGCGCGCCTGCGCGCTGCCCGAGCCCGCAGAAGGCCCGCGTGCTGATCGACGCATTCACGCGGGGGCTGCTGGCGGGCGGGTGCGGCTGAAAGGCCCCGTGCTCGGGGTTTGGCAAGCCGAATCGGCCCTTAGCGATTGATGGATAAGCGCTAGCTGCTATCTAAAAAAGAGCAAAGAGAGAGCTTTCATGAAAAACATCCTGGCCTTGATGGCCCTGTGCACCGCGCCGCTGCTGGCGCAGGCATCGAACTGCACCGGCGACAACGCCGATGCCGAATACATCCTGGGCGAGGCCGAGAGCACGGCCAGCGCCATGCACTGGCCCACCGGGCTGGTGTGGAAGCGCTGCGTGGAAGGCATGACTTACAGCTCCGGGCAATGCACGGGTACTCCGACATCTAACAAGTGGCCAAACTGGGCCACAAGCTATCTGCCGAAATACTTCACCGACTCGGGGCCTTACCCGCACAGCGCCCCCAGCACCCAGAACCTGCTGGCCAGCGGTGCATGGCGTATGGCCTACGAAAACGAGTTGATCAGCATCACGCAAACCTGCGGCAATAACCCCAGAGTCAACCGTATGGTGTTTCCTGATACGCCGTCTTCATACGTCTGGTCGGGTTCGCCCTATGCCAACGATTCGTACTACGCGTGGGTCGTGCATTTCTACTATGGCTACTTCGGCTTCGACGGCGGCCGCAACGACGGTAACCACGTTCGGCTGGTGCGTGGTGGACAGTCTTTTGCGGGTTTGTCGTTATCCTCAACGAGCGGACCTGCAGGCCAGCAGACAAATTTTTCCCCCATCACGCTGGCAACCAGCACCGGTACTGGTCAAGCCTGGGGCGGTGCGCGCATCAGTGGTGCGGGCAATCCGGTCTTTCAGGTAAACGGGGGCGCTTGGGTGCAACAGGCCATCGTCACAAGCGGTGACCAAATTACGGTGCGCCTGACGGCCCCAGCCAGTGGTGCCAACACCGCCACCCTCACCCTGCGCAGCGGCCAGACCACGGGCACCAGCGCCAACGCTGCCAATGGCGGCAACGAAGCCACGGTCATGCAGGAAACCAGCGCCAGCTTCACGCTGACTGCAGTGCCCGCCACGGTCGACGGTGCCTGCGGCAGTGCCCACAGCGTGGTCACGCTGACGCCCCCGCCCGACGACGGCAGCCTGTGCAGCGCAGGCACGTACAGCAACTACAGCGTTTCGGGCGCGGGTTGGGCCTGGAAATGCAATAGCAGCAACGGCGGCGCGCAGGCCTCGTGCCAGGCGCCTAAGGGCTACACCGTCACGCCTTCGGCCAGCGCCAATGGCAGCATCAGCCCGGCTACGGCGCAGGTGGTGGCGATGAACACCCAGGCCAGCTTTACCGTCACACCCCAGGCGGGCTACAGCGCGGCGGTGGGCGGCACCTGCGGCGGCAGCCTGGTGGGAAGCACCTACACCACGGCGGCCGTGGTGGGCGACTGCACGGTGCAGGCCAGCTTTGCACCCGCCACCTACCCCATCACCCCCAACGCCAGCCCCGCCAGCGGCGGCACGGTGGCCTGCACGCCCAACCCGGTGACGCATGGCCAGGACGCCACCTGCAGCGCCACGCCCGCCACGGGCTACCAGTTCACCGGCTGGACGGGGGCTTGCACCGGCACGGGTGCGTGCCAGCTCAGCGGCGTGACCGGTGTGCCCAGTGTGGGCGCCACCTTCGGCCTGGCCTCGGCACCCGCTGCGTGCGCCAGCACCACCGTGCTCCACGCCGCGCCCGATGGCAGCGGTGACGGCAGCAGCTGGGCGCAGGCCGCCGCGCTGCAGCAGGCGCTGGCGCTGGCCAACGGCGACGCCGACCTGGGCCGGTGCTACGAGATCCGCCTGCGCCAGGGCGTGTACAAGCCCGGCCCGGCGGGGCGCCCGGAGCGGCACTTCGCCATTGACCGACCGCTGCAGATCAAGGGCGGCTACACCGGCAACGCGGCGCAGCCCGACGAGCGCGTGCTGCACGCCAGCAACACCGTACTGTCGGGCGACATCGGCGGCGACGACGAGGTGAACGCCCAGGGCATCACCGAAGTGGCGCGCTTTTCTCCAACCGACGGCAGCACCCCCTTGCCAGGCAACCAGCACGTTGGCATCAACAGCTACCACGTGGTGGTGATTGGCGGCGCGGTGGATGACAGCAACGGCAACGGCGTTTACACCGCCACCGAGGGCGACGCCCGTTTCACCCTGCTCGAAGGGCTGACCCTCACCGCCGGCGGGACGTCCGTCGATTGGGGGGCGATCCCGGAAGTCGATATCAAGGGCAGCGGACTGCTGTGCAACGGCGCGGGCGCTGGGCGGCAGTGCAGCCCAGCGCTGCGGCAGCTGCGCTTCAGCGGCAACTACGGCTGGGCCGGTGGCGGCTTGTTCAACAACGGCCAGCGCAGCGGCAACAGCAGCCCGGTGCTGACCGGCGTTACCTTCAGCGGCAATTGGGTGGCCCAGTGGGGCAGCGCACTGTTCAACAACGCCGACGCCAGCGGCACCAGCCGCCCCAGTGTCACCAACAGCACCTTCAGCGGCAACCATGCCGTCCTGGATGGAGCGGCCGTTTACAACGATGGTACCGGCGCGCGCCCCACCATTGCCCACAGCACCTTCAGTGGCAATGCGGTCACGGACACCGCGATGGGCTCCATCCTCTACGGTGACTCTAGCGTGACTGCCAGCATCGTGTGGGGCAACACGGGCACCTCCATCGGCGGCTGCGCGGCGACCGTGGTCGACAGCATCGTGCAAGGCGGATGCGTCGGCACCGGCATTCTGGATGTGGACCCGCTGCTCGGCCCGCTGCAAGACAACGGCGGCGCCACCCCTACGCAACTGCCCGCCAGTGGCAGCCCCGCCATCGACGCGGTGGACTGCGCTGCGGCCCCCACCACCGACCAGCGCGGCGTGGCACGCCCCCAGGGCAGCCGCTGCGACCTGGGCGCGGTGGAGGCGGTACTGCGGGTGGACGGCACCTGCGGTGCAGCCCAGGGTGTGGCGGTGCGTTCGGCACCTGGCGCCAGCCTGTGCGCTGCGGGGCAGACGAGCGCGGTGCTCACCGGCACGGCAGATTTCACCTGGCAGTGCACCGGCCTGAACGGCGGCGCCACGGCGCAGTGCAGCGCGCCGCGCCAGTACCTGGTCACCCTCGACATCACCGGCGACGGCGCGGCCACCCCCGCCACGCCCCAGGCCGTGGTGTACGGACAGGCCGCGCAGTTCACCCTGGCGCCCGGCGCGGGGCAGGCCGTGGCCTCGGCCAGCGGCTGCGGCGGCACGCTGGCGGGCGCGGTGTTCACCACCGCCGCAGTGCAGGCGGACTGCACGGTGGACGTGCGCTTTGCGCCGCCCGGGCAGGCGGGTGCCTGTGGCGCGGCGCAAGGCCAGGCGAGCATCACCCCGCCGATGGCAGAGCTGTGCAGCGCAGGCCAGCCTGGGGATGTGCAATCCGTGCGTGGCCAATACGCCTGGACCTGCGCCGGCACGCAGGGCGGGGCGTCCGCCACATGCACCGCACCCTGGGCGCTGGCCGGTGGCACGGGCGCGCGCGCCTCGCTCGACCTGCCCATGCCCGGGCAGAACAATGGCTGGAGCCTGTCGGCCGTGAGCGTGACGGCCGCATTGCCCGCGCCGCTGCCCCCGGGCGCGCGCAGCACCTTCCACCCCCTGCAACTGCTCCTGAGCGGCGGCACGGCGGCGCAGGCCCAGGTCATCGTGCACTACAGCGAGCCCGTGCCCGAGGGCGCCGTCTACCTGAAATACGGCCCCAGCCCCGAGGGCCTGAACTGCACGGGCGATGCCTGCCGCCAGGCGCACTGGTACGCGCTGCCGGGCGCCGAGTTCTCGCCCGACCGCATGAGCGTGCGCCTGCTGCTGACCGACGGCGGCGCGGGCGACAGCGACGGCGTGCTTGACGGCCAGATCACCGACCCCGGGATGCCCGCGCTCTTGGCGGCGCCCGCACCCGGCAATGCGCAGCCCATCCCCACGCTGGGCGAATGGGGTGCGCTGCTGCTCGCGGCGCTGTTGGGCTTAGTGGGCCTGCGCAGGGTGCATGCCCGGGCACCGGCATAGCAGCGTGGCTTGTGCCAAAAATGGCCTTAAGCGCTTTCTGGTAAAGCGCTGGCAGCTATCTATTTAGTAGCGCTGGTGTTACATGGCTTTGAACAAGTGCGCATACAGCCGACTCACCGCCAGGCGCTCGGGCCGCTCGTGCAGGTGCAGGTGCAGGCGGCCGGCTTCGTCGCGCGTGGCGCTGGCGATGGCGCTGGCACGCACCAGCGTACCGCGGTGCACCTGCCAGAACGCGGCGGGGTCGAGTTGTGCGGCCAGCTCCTTGAGCGGGGTACGGATCAGGTACTCGTGCGTGGCGGTGAGCACGCGCACGTATTTGTCGGCGGCCTCGAAGTACAGCACCTCGGCCACGGGCACAAAGTGGATCTGCGTGCCGCTGCCCGTCTGGCGCATGGCCTGGATCATGTGCAGGCGCGGGGCGGCTGGCGCGGCGCCCAGGCCGGGGGTGTGCAGCAGCGCGCGCAGCTGGGCAAACGTGTCTTCCGGCGCTGGGGCGGCGCCGCGCTGCAGCGCCTGGCGCAGCTTGTGCACGGTCTTTTCCAGGCGGGCGGGCTGCACGGGTTTGAGCAGGTAGTCCACGGCCTGCGTCTCGAAGGCCTGCAGGGCGTACTGGTCGTAGGCGGTGACGAACACCAGCGCGGGGAAGGGCGCTTCGTCCGCAGGCCAGGCGTCGGCCAGGGCGGCGGCGGCGTCCAGGCCGCTTTGGCCGGGCATGCGGATGTCGAAGAACAGCACCTCGGGCCGCAGCGCCAGCGCTTCGCGCACGGCAGAGAGGCCGTCGCCCACGGTGGCGGCCACGCGCAGCCCGGGCCAGGCCCGGGCCAGTGCCTGCTGCAGTGCCGCGGCCAGCAGCGGTTCGTCCTCAGCGATCAGGGCGCGTGGCGGTGTGGGTGTCGGTGGCATATTGCAAAGGAAATGTGACGATGGCGCTTGTCCCACCTGCGCTGGCAGCTATCAATTCGAGAGTTCCCTCGGGCCCGTAAAGCGTGGCCAGGCGCTCGCGCACCTGTTGCAGGCCAAAGCCGCTGCCGGGCGTTGCCGTTGCGTCCAGGCCCGCGCCTGGATCCACGCCTGGGTCCAGCCCTTGGCTGGGGCCTGGGCCGGTATCGTGCACGCACAGTTGCAGGCGGCGGCCTTGGTCGGTGGCCTGGGCGCGTACCGTGATGCGCCCGCCCGCGAGCTGGGGCTCCAGCCCGTGGCGGATGGCGTTTTCCACCAGCGGTTGCAGCAGCAGCGGTGGCACGCTGGCCTGGGCCAGCGGCGCGGGCAGTTCGAGCGCGTAGCCCAGGCGCGCGCCCATGCGCACGGCCATGAGGGCGAGGTAGTCGTCCAGCCGCGCGAACTCATCGGCCAGGGGGTGGCGTTCGCGGCGCGAGGCGCCGAGCGTGGCGCGCAGGTAGTCGATCAGACGGTCCAGCATGTGCCCGGCCCGCTCAGGGTCGGTGGCGATGAGCGCGCGCAGGTTGGCCAGCGTGTTGAACAGCATGTGCGGCTCCAGCTGTGCCTCCAGCAGCTTGAGCCGGGCTTCGGCAGCGGTGCGCTGCGCCTGCGCCATGTGCAGCTGCAGCTGCTGCGCCTGGGCTTGCGTGTAGAAGAAGTACGACAGGATGGTGCCCGTGGCCAGGGTGAGCAGCAGCATGGCCTGCCAGCTGCGGCCTTGCCACAACGGGTGCGGGGTTCCGCTGTAGGCGTCGCCCAGGGCGGTGCCCAGCACGAAGCCGGTCACGCTGCCCGCGAGCACCAGCAGCACGCCGCGCGGGCCGGGCGGCCAGCCCTTGGTGCAGCCCATCTCGATCACCAGCCATGCGGTCAGGCCGATGGCTAGGGAGTAGGCCCACTGCACGTCCCATGCGCCCTGGCCGGAGAGCGTCAGCGCCAGTGCGATGAAGCTGCAGAAAACCGCCGTGCCCAGGCCGCGGCGCAGGAAGGTCGGAAGGTCGGTGGGCGGCATGGGGCTGGATTGCGGGACGGGCGGCGGTGTGGCCCGCATTGTGCGGCAGGCCTGGCGGGCGGGCATGGGGCGGGCTCCGGTGGGTCGATTGCTGAGGCGTGGGGTGCACTGTGCTTGCCCGCATCGCTGCCGAACAGCGCCCTGCGACGAAACGCGGCGCCACGGCGCCGGATGCCGCCGTGGCGGCGCGGGCGGTGGGTGGGGGCGGATAATCGCTCCCTTTTTCGCTGCGAGGAACGCGCGTGGATATCGTTTTGCTGCTCAAGGCCGCCATCATGGGCGTGGTCGAGGGTTTGACCGAGTTTTTGCCCATCTCTTCCACCGGCCACCTGATCCTCGCGGGCGCGCTGCTGGGGTTCGACGACGCCAAGGCCAAGGTGTTCGACATCGCCATCCAGACGGGGGCGATCTTTGCGGTCATCCTGGTCTATTGGGAACGCATCCGCACCACCGTGGCAGCGCTGCCCACGCAGCGCCAGGCGCAGCGTTTTGCGCTGAACGTGCTCATCGGCTTCCTGCCTGCCGTGGTGCTGGGGTTGCTGCTGGGCAAGGCGATCAAGGCGCACCTGTTCACGCCGGTGGTGGTGGCGAGCACTTTCATCGTGGGCGGCTTCATCATCCTGTGGGCCGAGCGGCGCCAGCAGGCGGCCGTGCGTATCCAGTCGGTGGATGAGATGGGCCCGCTGGATGCGCTGAAGGTCGGCCTGGTGCAGTGCCTGGCCATGGTGCCGGGCACCAGCCGCAGCGGCGCCACCATCATTGGCGGCATGCTGCTGGGCCTGTCGCGCAAGGCGGCCACCGATTACTCGTTCTTCCTGGCCATTCCGACGCTGATCGGCGCGGGCGTGTACAGCCTGTACAAGGAGCGCGCACTGCTGTCGGTGGCCGATGTGCCGCTGTTCACCGTGGGCCTGGTGTTTTCTTTCATCAGCGCGTGGCTGTGCGTGCGCTGGCTGCTGCGCTACATCAGCTCGCACAGCTTCGTGCCGTTTGCCTACTACCGCATCGTGTTCGGGCTGGTGGTGCTGCTGACCGCCTGGTCAGGGCTGGTGACCTGGGCGGACTAAGCCCATGAACACGCTCTAACGTCCGGCGGGGGCGATCAAGCGGACGACAAGGCCAGGTCGCCGCGGTTGCGGCGCAGGCAGAACTTGCCGCTTTGCTTGCCGCTGTACATGGCGGCGTCGGCCCGCTTGAGCAGTGTGGCAGCGTCCATGCCGTCGTCGGGGGCGATGGCATAGCCAATGGTCAGGCCGACCTGTATCTGTACGCTGCCCAGTGCGAAGGGCGTATGGAAGGCGTCGAGCAGCTTTTGCCCCAGGTCGTGCGCCTGCTGTGGGCTGAGCAGGCGTTCGGTGACCACCACGAATTCATCGCCGCCCAGCCGCGCGATCAGGTCGCTCTGGCGCAGCGTACTTCGCAGGCGGTGCGTGGCCGCGACCAGCAGTTCGTCGCCGACATCGTGGCCGTACAGGTCGTTGACGGGCTTGAACCCGTCCAGGTCCAGGATATAGACCCCTAGAAGGTTGCCCGGGCCCGCGTGCGTAAGCGCCGACGCCAGGGCCGCCTGCAGTGCGCGCCGGTTGGGCAGGCCGGTCAGGGCGTCGCTGTGCGCCAGGGAGTGCAGGGCGTCGCGCTCCTGGCGTGCGTGCAGCGCCGCCTCGCGCAGCGCCTGGGTGCGCAGGCCCAGTACCCGCATGAACAGCAGCATGTCCACCGTCGCGGAGATCTGGAACGAGTGCAAGCTCCAGAAGTTGACAGGAATCGCTCCGTTGATGACGCCGATGATGGTCGCCGCGCCGCCTGCGTACACGAGCCATGCCACCAGCAGGGTGGTGCCGATGGGGTCGCCGGCACGTGCGCGCCGCAGTGCCCCGGGCAGGCTCAGCAGGGCCGGCATGGGGCCCAGGATGCTGACGATCGTCGCCACCTGCTTGAGGCTGAGCAGGTCGAGCGCGTGGGCCAGGCCCAGCACGGCCGCGCCCACCGCACCCCTGCGCATGAGCCGGAGGAAGCGGCTCTGCGGCGCATCGCCCGCCACCGCCTGGCTCATGAACAGGAAGCTGCCCGCCAGGGCCATGAACGAGGACAGCCCCACGGCATGGTCTGTCAGCCAGGGGCTGTGGCCCCACAGGTACTGCTGGCCAATACCGAAGAAATGCAGCGAGTACAGCAGGCTGCCGCTGGTCATCAGCGCGTACTGCAGGAACAGGGGCTCGCGCAGGCTCATCCACTGGGCCAGGCTATAGAGGATGAGGCACAGCGCCAGCCCGGCGAGCACACCTTGCAGGATGTGTTCGTTCAGCGCGCGCTCCAGCATGGCGGGCGGGGTGTTGAGGGTGATCGGCAGGATCATGGCGCCGCGCGTTTGCACGCGCAGCAGCAGCGCGTAGCGCTGGCCGGGCAGCAGCTCCAGCGCCACCGCCGGGGTGCGTGCGGGCAAGGGGCGTTCGGCGCGCGGGATGTCGGAGCCCAGGGCCACATGGCGCAGTACGCGGTCAGCCTGCAGCACGTAAACGTCGATGCGGTTCAGGTCCGGGTGGTTGATGTCCAGGGTCCAGCGGCCCGCCGACGCCGGGTCCACGGCCAGGCTGGCGTGCAGCCAAACGGCGTCTTGGCGCACTCCCAGGGTGGCGCTGGCCTGGGGCGCCTCAAAGGCCGACAGCCGCGCCAGCGCCTGCTCCAGTGTCGCCTGCCCCGAGGCGTCCGCCCACAGCGTGACTGCTGGCCACAGCGCCACACTGCCCGCGCTGTCGGCCAGCAGCGCCGGCGTACGCTGGGCAGGCAGGGGGCTGGTTTGCGCCAGGGCCGCCCAGGGCAGTGCGGCCCCGCAGAGCCAGCACAGCCACGCCAGCCACAGCAGGGGCCAGCCGCGCTGCGGCGTTCGGCGGAGGGCGGTTGGCATCGGGTTCAACCGGGGCAGCATGCTGCGGTACGGGCCATGCCCTGCGGCCGGGCCCAAGCTGCCGTGGCGGCCGTCCGGCGATCTTGCCGGTGGTGGGGCCCGCCAGGCGTGCGGGGGGCGTTGCTCCAGCGGGCGATGGCTTTCGGCATGGCGCCGGGCGCGGCGTCGTTGGCAGCGCGCAGTCGGGCATCTGTCATGGGGGGCTCGGTTTGGTGCGTCCAGCGCAGTGATGGCAACATGTATCGTGTTGTAACGATTGTCCCCAGTGTAGGGGAACGGCGCTGGCCGTGCCGGTGTGCGCTTTTTCCGAGCGTCAGTCCGCGAGGTTCAGTACCGCCGCCTCGATGGCGGCGGCTGTGGCGGCGGGGCGCTCCATGGGGAACAGGTGGGTGCCGTCGAGCATCATGATGCGGCCTTCGGTGATGCGCCGGGTCATCGCCATGCCTACCTGGCGCATTTCCACCGAGTCGCGCCCGCCGATGAAGGCGGCGCGGCAGCGCAGGGGGTGCTGGTGCAGCAGGCGCGCCAGGTTGTGCGGCAGGGTGTTGTAGATCTGCGTTTCCACGGCACGGTCGAAGGCCAGGACGCGCTTGCCGTGCGCGTCGTCGTGCAGGCAGTGGGTCACATAGTCCTGCAGCACTTCGGCGTCCCAGTGGGCGAAGGCCTTCTTGCGGCGGAAGTGCTCCAGCGCCTCCTGCGTGCTGGCCCAGGTGTTGCGTCGCGCGCGGCTCACGCGCCCCGGCGAGACGGCGCCCACCACCTGGGTGTGCTTGGCCACGCCCAGGGCACTGGCGCGCCAGCCGCCGATCAGGGGCGAGTCGATCATCACCACGCCGCGTGCCAGCTCTGGGTGCCGCGCCGCGGCCATGACGCTGAGAAAGCCGCCCAGCGAGTGCCCGACCAGGAAGGCGCGCTGCCCGGTGCGCTGCTGCTGCGCGGCGGCAAAGTCGGCCAGCTGCTGCACCAGGTGCGGCCAGTTGCTGGTGACGGGGTAGTGCGCGTCGTGGCCGTAGCGCTCGACTGCGCTGACCTCGAAGCCGCGCTGGCGCAGGTGGCCGAACAGCACACGGTAGGTGCTGGCCGGAAAGCTGTTGGCGTGCGAGAAGACGATGGAGGTCATGGCGTGGGCCGGGCAGGGCGTGCAGGAAGGCTCCGGCACAGAGGCCGGACGTTCAAGAATGATAGCTTCCCGCGCAAGCCAGCAAAGGGCTGGGTGCCATTTTGATGCGAAGAGTCCGCACGGTGCTCACAGGCTGCGCTTGGCGCTGGCCAGCAGCGTGGTGACCTCCAGCGAGACCTGCGCGAACTCCGAGCCCGCGCCGATCAGCTGGCCGGCGTCGGTGTACTGGCCGGCGTTGATCTTGCGCGCCACGCTGCCCGCGCTTTGGTGAAAGGCCGCGTGCTTTTGCAGCAGCTGCGTGAACAGCGGGCGCGTACCCCAGCGCTTGCCGCCGTCGCCGTGCAGCCACTGGCCCAGCGGGCAGCGGTCGTCGCGGCAGATGGTGTCGGCGTCCAGCTGTTCGTGGTTGGCGATGGCCTGGCGCAGCCGCACTTTCCACTTGCGGTGGGCCTCGATGGCCTGGTCGAAATCGAAGTTCTCGCGCTCCTCCAGTGCCAGGCGGGCGTCGTGCTGCGCCATGCGCGCGTCCACATGCGCGGGCATCTTGAAGTGCGCCACTTCCACCGCCAGGGTGTGGGCCTGCTCCTGCATGGCCGCCGAGGCGGCAGCCGTCTGCTCGACCAGCGCGGCGTTTTGCTGCGTCATTTGGTCAAGCTGCTGCACGGCCTGGCCAATCTGGGAGATGCCCTGGTTTTGCTCGCGCGCGCCGGTGGCGATTTCACCCAGCAGCTGGTTGACTTGCTGCGACGAGGCCACGATGTCCTCGATGGTGGCGCCCGCCTTGCGCACCACCTGCGCGCCGCTGGCGATTTGTTCCACGCTGCTGCCAATCAGGGTCTTGATCTCCCGCGCTGCTGCGGCGCTGAGGCCTGCCAGGTTGCGCACCTCGGTGGCCACCACGGCAAAGCCGCGCCCCTGCTCGCCGGCCCGAGCGGCCTCGACGGCGGCATTGAGCGCCAGCAGATTGGTCTGGAAGGCGATGCCGTCGATGGTGGCGATGATCTCGGCGATCTTGGCCGACGAGGCGCGGATGCCCTCCATGGTCTGCACCACCTCCTGCATGACACGCCCGCCGTCCGTGGCCATCTCGGCGTTGTGGCGCGCCCGTTGCGACGCCTCCTGCACATGCTCGGTGCTGTTGTTCACCGTGGAGGCGATTTCCTCCATCGACGCCGCCGATTCCTCCAGGCTCGCCGCTGCCGCTTCCGTGCGGCGCGACAAATCCATGGCGCCGCTGGCAATCTCGGTGGCCGTGTGCACGATCTCGTCGCCCGAGCGGCGCACGCGCCAGACCATGTTGCGCAGTGCGTCCTGCATCTTGTGCAGCTCCACCATCAGGTCGGCGGCCTCGTCGCTGCCCCAGGGCTCGGGG
The DNA here is from genome assembly GCF_001298675.1 of Paenacidovorax caeni. Classification (GTDB taxonomy): domain Bacteria; phylum Pseudomonadota; class Gammaproteobacteria; order Burkholderiales; family Burkholderiaceae_C; genus Paenacidovorax; species Paenacidovorax caeni. Next base: position 88,160 of record NZ_CYIG01000003.1, on the reverse strand, counting down.
GAGGTGGTCAGGTCACCGTCCGTCATGGCGCGCAGGTGGCGGCGCGTTTCGCGCAGGCCGCCGTCCATCACCCGGTAGAAGCTCAGGAACAGATAGCCGGCCACCGCCAGCGTGATGAGCACGCACGAGCCCGCCCAGGCCAGGCGGCGCAGCAGAACCTGCTGCACGTCATCGACGTACATGCCCGATCCGATCACCCAGCCCCAGGGCGCGAAACCGAGTACGTAGGAGACCTTGTCCACCGGCACGTCGCTGCCTGGCTTGGGCCACTTGTAAGGTACGAAGCCCTTGCCGTTGCTGCGCACCATGTCGGCGAAGGCGTTGAACAGCGCCAGGCCGTTCGGATCCTTGAAGCCGCTCACGTCCTGGCCGTTCAGCTCGGGCTTGAAGGGGTGCATGACCATGCGCGGCTGCATGTCGTTGATCCAGAAGTACTCCTGCCGCTCGTAGCGCAACTGCTCGATCAGGCGCAGCGCCTGCTCCTGCGCCTGCTCGCGTGTGAGCGTGCCCGCCTGCTCCTGCGCGTGGGCCCAGGCCAGCACGCCGTGCGCCACCTCCACGTGCTGGCGCGTGGCGTCCTTGCGCTCTTGCATGGTGTTGTTGAAATTGGCCATCAGCAGCCAGCCCACCAGGGCGAGCAGCGGCAGCATGAAGGCCAGCGAAATGATCGCGGCCTTCGACATGAAACGCATGTGGCGAAAGGCCCGCACGCCGGGCGCCCATATGCCGTGGTACTGAAAGAAGCCGGAGCCGTCAGCGTGCGGGGGCGTTGGGGGCGTGCCGTCGCTGGCGCGGGGAAGCAGGGGGGGCATGGATGTCTCGATTACATTTTTTTTCAAACAGCCAATCGTAAGAGTGCATACCGTAAGGCTGTGTCCGTAAAAATGACAATTGCCTTAATTAGTTCAATAGATTATTCATTGCCCTGGGCGCGGCTGGGGCGCTGCGCGCAGGGCAGTCAGAATGCATGAATGAATCGGCTTCCAGCGCTTTCCTGTAAAGCGCTGGAAGCTATGCTTTATGTAGCAATCGGGTGGTCGGCCGGGTGGCCGCATTCCGGGCGCCCGGTGCGGCGGAAGTCAGGCCGCAGGTGCCAGCCGCTTGAGCTGGTAGAGCGCGTCGAGTGCCTCGCGCGGGCTGAGCTGGTCGGGGTTGATCTGCGCCAGGGCGGCTTCCACGGCGCTGCCCATGGCCATTTCGGGCGCAGGGGGCGGGGCGAACAAATCCACTTGCTGGGCGTCTTCTGCGGCGCGCTCCTCCAGCGCCGCCAGGGCGTGGCGTGCGTGGTGCAGCACGGCGGCGGGCATGCCCGCCAGCTTGGCCACCTGCAGGCCATAGCTGCGGCTGGCGGGGCCGGCCTGGATTTCGTGCAGGAACACGATGTCGGCGCCGTTCTCCACCGCGCTCACGTGCATGTTGACGGCGTGGCGCGCCGTGGCGGGCAGCTCGGTCAGCTCGAAGTAGTGCGTGGCGAACAGCGTGAAGGCGCGCGTCTTGTCGTGCAGGTGCGTGGCAATGCCGCTGGCCAGCGCCAGGCCGTCGAAGGTGCTGGTGCCCCGGCCAATCTCATCCATCAGCACCAGGCTGTGCGGCGTGGCGGCGTGCAGGATCTGCGCCGCCTCCACCATCTCCAGCATGAAGGTGGACTGCGCGTTGGCCAGGTCGTCGGCCGCGCCGATGCGGGTGTGGATGGCGTCGATGGGCCCCAGGCGGCAGCGCGCTGCGGGCACGTGGCTGCCGATGCTGGCTAGCAGCACGATCAGCGCCACCTGGCGCATGTAGGTCGATTTACCGCCCATGTTCGGGCCGGTGATGATCTGCATGCGCTGGTTGGCGTGCAGCCGGGTGTGGTTGGCAATGAAGGCGCCGCTGGAGGTTTCGGCCAGGCGCGCCTCGACCACCGGGTGGCGGCCGGCTTCGATCTCGATGCACGGCTCGGGCGCGAACTGCGGCGCGCACCAGCCCAGCGTGAGCGAGCGCTCGGCGAAGGTGCACAGCACATCCAGTGCCGCCAGCGCGTGCGCCAGGCGTGTGAGTGCGGGCACGTGCGGCTGGAGCTGGTCGAGGATCTGCTCGTACAGCCACTTTTCGCGCGCCAGGGCGCGCTCTTGCGCGGAAAGGGCCTTGTCTTCAAACGCCTTGAGTTCCGGGGTGATGAAGCGCTCGGCGTTCTTCAGCGTCTGGCGGCGGCGGTAGTCGTCGGGCACCTTGTCGGCATGGCTGCTGGTGACCTCAATGTAGAAGCCGTGCACCTTGTTGAACTGCACGCGCAGGTTGGGAATGCCGGTGCGCGCCTTTTCGCGCGTCTCCAGGTCGAGCAGGAAGGCGTCGCAGTTGCTCTGGATGGCACGCAGCTCGTCCAGCTCGGCGTCAAAGCCCGCGGCGATCACACCGCCGTCGCGTACCAGGGCGGCAGGCTCCTCGGCAATGGCGCGCTGCAGCAGCAAGGCGCATTCAGGGGGTGGTTGGAGTTGGTTGAAAATTTGTGCCAAATAGGGTTCTGGCGCTTGTCCAGACTGCGCTAGCAGCTCTGCTTTTTGTAGCGTTCGGGCCAGTGCCAGGAGTTCGCGCGGGCGCACCTGGCGCAGCGCGGTGCGCGCGGTGATGCGCTCGACATCGCTGACCCCCTTGAGCTGCTCGCGCAGCCAGCTCCACGGCGCCGGGCCCGGGCTGGCGGCATCGCCACGCAGCGCCTGCGTGGCGGCCAGGCGGGCGCTGGCCTCGGTGCGTTCGCGCCGCGGCTCCAGCAGCCAGGTCTTGAGCAGGCGGCTGCCCATGCCGGTCATGCAGGTGTCGAGCAGCGAGAACAGCGTGGGCGCATCCTCGCCGCGCAGCGTCTTCACCAGTTCCAGGTTGCGCCGCGTGCTGGCTGGCAGGTCGATCAGCTCGCTGCCGCGCTGCACCTGGATGCTGTGGATGTGCGTGAGCTGGCGTCCCTGCGTGTGCTCCGCGTAGTGCAGCAGCGCGGCGGCGGCGGCGTGGGCCTGCGCCAGATCCTGGGCGCCCCAGGCCTGCAGCGTGGCGGCGCCCGTGGCTTCGAGTAGCTTGCGCTCGCCCAGCGCACTGTCGAACTGCCAGTCGGGGCGCGGTGCGAGGGGGCAGGTGCAGGCGCCGCCCTGGCGCAGCTGCTGCAGCTGCTGCTCGAAGCGCTGGGTGGCGCCGCCGCTGTACAGCAGCTCGCTCGGGGCAATGCGCGCCAGCCAGCCGCCCAACTCCTCCAGCGTGCACTCGGCCAGGAACACGCGCCCCTGCGTCACGCTGAGCCAGGCCAGGCCGCAGCGCGCGCGTTTGCCCTGGTGCACGGCCAGCAGCAGCGATTCACTCTTGTCTGACAGCAGTTCGCTGTCGGTGAGCGTGCCGGGCGTGACCACGCGCACCACCTTGCGCTCCACCGGGCCCTTGGCCGTGGCCACGTCGCCCACCTGCTCGGCGATCGCCACCGATTCGCCCATCTTGATCAGGCGGCCCAGGTAGCTCTCCAGCGCATGGAACGGCACCCCGGCCATCAGCACCGGCTGGCCCGCCGACTGGCCGCGCTGGGTCAGCGTGATGTCGAGCATCCGAGAGGCCTTCTCGGCGTCTTGCCAGAACACCTCGTAGAAGTCGCCCATGCGGTAGAGCAGCAGCGTGTCGGGGTACTGGGCCTTGAGCTGCAGGTACTGCTGCATCATCGGCGTGTGGCTCTCGAGGTCGCGGAGCAAATCTTCGGAAGTGGGCGTTTCTGGACTCATTGCCTGTCGAACCTTTGTGAACCAGGGCGGTGCAAAGCCCGGCATTGTCCCCGACCTTTTGTGTCCCAAGCCTGCGGGCCTGCGTAGTCCCCAGAGGTTGCGGCATGGTGGGTTGTCTCGCGCCATGGGGCCTGCTCCAGGCCACGCCCGTGAGGGTGTATCGTGCGTGCAGGCCGTCGCCCGCGGCGGCGGTGGCCGGGTATTCCCGGGGGCGGCGTTTGTAACAAATGTTTCTCGCGGCGCCCTGGCTTTGCCATACTGCTCGGATTCTCGGATGCGATTGCTGTGCATGCATTCGAAACGCCCCTTGGGGCCTGGTTTGAAAAGGTGCCTGATTCATCGTGAAGCCCTCTGATCTGCTGTCTGCCTTGCTGGCCCCGGCGGGTGAACCGCAACTGCCGCACGCGGCCTATGTCGGTCTGCAGGCCTTGCTGGATGCCTTGCCGATTGCGCTCATGGAGTTCCGTCTGAGCGGCGAGTCCTTGGTTTTGCTCACGGCCAATGCTGCGGCGCGCCGTATGCCAGGGCTAGGGGGGGTGCGTGAGCCGGGTGCCGATGCCCGCACCGTGTTTGACCAACTCGCCAGCACGGCGCTGATCGACCAGCTTTGCGGCGTGGCGCGGCTGGGTGTGCCGTTGGACGGGCGCCACGTGCTGCGCGATGGTCCCCGGCTGCAGCTGGCCTGGGACATCGCGGCGCGGCGCATGGCGAGCGACTGCGTGCTGGTGGCCGTCAGTGATGTGTCGGAGGCCGAGGGGCTGCGCCAGGCCCTGCAGTCGTGCGAGCAGGCGCTGGCCGAAGCGCGGCGCGACCTGCGCGAGCAGACCGAGGTGTTCGACACCATGGAGACCCTGGCCCGTGCCGGCCACTGGCGGCGCATCAAGGACCCCGGCGAGACCGTGCTGTTGTGGTCGCCGGGCTTGTGCGAGATCGCCGGGTACGAGCGCCAGGAATGGCTGGATCCTGAATATGCGATGAGCGGCATCCTGCCCGAGGACCGGCCGCTGTTCGAGGCGGCGAGCCGGGCCCAGGATGGCGCCAACGTGGAGTACCGCTGGCGCCGTCCCGACGGCGAGGTGCGCTGGATGCGTTCGCGCGTGCAGCGCGTGCGCTCGCGCGACGGCGTGGCGGTGCAGATGGGCGTGGTGCAGGACGTGACCGAGGAGCACCGCGCCGCCGAGCAGTTGCGCGAGCAGCTGGTCTTCATCCAGCGCATTGCCAGTCGGGTGCCTGGTTTTATCTACCAGTACCGCATCCACCGCGACGGTTCCACGGCCAGCGTGCAGTACATCAGCGAGGCCGTGCGCGAATTTTTAGGTGTGGCGCCTGGCGAGGTGATGCGCGACCATGGTCTGCTGGAGCAGCGCGTGCTGCCCGAGGATGTGCCGCAGGTGCGCCGCTCGGCCATGCTGTCGGTGCGCCGCCTGGTGCCCTGGCAGAGCGAATACCGGGTGCGCATGCCCGATGGCAGTGTGCGCTGGCACATGACCAGCGCCGTGCCGCACCGCGAGAGTGACGGCACCGTCGTCTCGCACGGCTTCACCATGGACATCACCGAGCGCAAGCAGGCCGAGCAGCAGATCGAGCGTCTGGCCTTTTACGACGCGCTTACCGGTTTGCCCAACCGGCGCCTGCTGCTTGACCGGCTGCAGCGCTCCGTGGTGTTGAGCCAGCGCACGCGCCAGCAGGGCGCGCTGCTGTTCATCGACCTGGACAACTTCAAGGTGCTCAACGACACCCTGGGCCATGACATGGGCGACAAACTGCTCATTGAGGTGGCGCGGCGTCTGGTGGCCACGGTGCGCGAGAGCGACACGGTGGCGCGCTTCGGTGGCGACGAGTTCGTGGTGATGCTGGAACACCTGGCCTGCGACAGCGCCCAGGCAGCGCTGCAGGTGGAGGGCGTGGCGGAAAAGCTGCTGGCCCACGTCAACCAGCCCATCGTGCTGGGCGGGCACCACCACTACAGCTCGCCGAGCATCGGCATCGCGCTGTTCGGGGGCGAGCGCGTGGAAGTGCACGAATTGCTCAAGCGCGCCGACCTGGCGATGTACGAAGCCAAGGCCGGCGGGCGCAACACGTTGCGCTTCTTTGACCCGGCGATGCAGGCCGCAGTGAACGCGCGCCTGCACTTGGAGGCCGATATGCGCCAGGGGCTGGAGCGCGGCGAGTTCAGCGTGCACTACCAGCCCGTGGTGGACGAGCGCGCGCGCTTGGTGGGCGCCGAGGTGTTGCTGCGCTGGCGCCACCCCGTGCGTGGCATGGTGAGCCCGGCAGAGTTCATTCCGCTGGCCGAGCAAAGCGGCCTGATCCTGCCTCTGGGCCGCTTCGTGCTGCAGCAGGCCTGTGCGCAGCTGGCACGCTGGGCGCAAAGTCCCGCCACAGCGCATCTGAGCCTGTCGGTGAACGTGAGCGCGCGCCAGTTTCGCCATGCCGACTTCGTCGCCGAGGTGCTGGAGGCGCTGCGTGAGCATGCGGCCAATCCACGCAGGCTGACGCTTGAGTTGACCGAAAGCATGCTGCTGGGCGACATCGAGGATGCCATCGTGCGCATGCAGCAGCTCAAACGGGAGGGCATTGGCTTTGCCCTCGACGATTTCGGTACGGGCTATTCCAGCCTGAGCTTTCTCAAGCGCCTGCCACTGGAGCAGATCAAGATCGACCAGAGTTTCGTGCGCGATGTGCTGGAGGATCCGAACGACGCCGCCATCGTGCGCACCATCCTGGCTTTGGCGCAGAGCATGGATTTGCAAGTTGTGGCGGAGGGGGTGGAGACGGCGGGGCAACTGGGTTTTCTGCGCCTGCATGGCTGTGGTGGCTTCCAGGGCTACCTGTTCGGGCGTCCTGCGCCTTTGCAGGCCTGGGACGAAATGCTGTTCTCGGTGCGTTGACCGGCGATGGCACAGAGCGTGATCGACAAACTGGAGGTGCGCGATGCACGCTGGGTGCCGGGCGCGCTGGTTGTGGTGTTGCTGTCCTTGCTGGGCGCCTGGCTGGCGGTGCAGACCATGGAGTCGCTGCACCAGATGCAGCGCGCCGAGGAGCGTGCCCGCACCTTGCAGCAAACGGCCCAGGCCCTGCTGGGCAAGACCACGGGCGGCCCTCTGCGCGATGCCGTGGCGCAGCTGGGGTTGCATGAGCCGCTGCTCAAGGGCCTGGCGCTGGGCACGCTGCCGCCCGACGCGCCCGATGCGCTGGCGCGCCTGGCGCAGGCCCGTGAGCGTTTAGGCGGCAGCGATGTCTATGTGCTGGACAAGGTGGGTACGGTCGTCGCCCACGACACCGCGGGTGAGAGCATGGCCGGGTTCAACCTGTACGTGCAGCCGTATCTGCAGCAGGCGCTGCGCGGCGTGGCCAACGTTTACGCCGCCTTGGCGCCCAAGACCTTTACGCGCGGGCTGTACTACGCCGCCCCACTGTACGCCGGGGATACGGCCACGGGCCCCGTGGTTGGGGCCATCGTGCTGCAGGCGAGCTTCCAGCCGCTCGATGCACTGCTGCTGCGCAGCGGCATGACCGTGCTGCTGCTGTCGCCGCAGGGCGTGGCGTTCGCTTCCACGCGGCCGGATTGGCAGTACGCCATGCTGCCGCCGCTGGCGCAGGAGCGTATTGACGAGGTGCGTGCACTGCGCCAGTTCGGTACGCATTTCGACAACGGCATGGCCTCCGCCTTGCCATTCGGCGCGGGGGCGGCACGCGCGCAGATCAATGGCAAGGCCTACGCCATCACGCGCCAGCCCGTCGAGTGGTTTGACCCCGCGGGCCCCTGGCAGCTCGTGGCGCTGGACGATGTCACCAGCCTCATGCCGCCCGCGTTGAGCTGGAAGGTGGGGGGCGGCGCATTCGTCGTGCTGTTCCTTTTGGGGGGCATGCTGCTGGACATTCTGCGCAGCCGCGCCCGCATGGCGGCGGTGATGGAGCGCTTCCAGGTGCTGGGCGCGGCGCTGGAGAGCAGCCCGGTGGGCGTGGTCATCACCGATGCGCAGGGCCGCATCGAGTGGGTCAACCCGGAGTACGAGCGCAGCACCGGCTACAGCCTGGCCGATGTGCGCGGCCGCAAGCCGGGCCTGGTCGCCAGCGGCCAGACGCCAGCGCAGACCTATCGGGAAATGTGGGCCGAACTGCTCGCGGGCCGCTCCTGGCGCGGCGAGTTCATCAACCGGCGGCGCGACGGCAGCATCTACCACGACGATGCCACGCTCTCCCCGGTGTTCGACAAGAAGGGGCGCTGCATCGCCGTGGTGGGGCTGCAGCAGGACGTGACAGCGCGCATCCACGCGCAGCAGGAGCTGCAGCAGCGTGAGCGCCAGCTCAACGAGCTGCTGGACCAGCAGACCGCCATCTTCGACCATGCGCCACCTATCCTGTTGGTGTGCGATGGGCGTTTTCGCCGCTGCAACCCGGCTTTTGCGGAGCTCATGGGCGCGCCGGAGCAGGCCCTGGTCGGGCTGCCCGTGCAGCGCCTGTTTGGCAGTGTGCAGAGCTGGCGCGACTTCAACGCCCGTGTGGCACTGGCGCTGGCGCAGCAGCAACCTGTGCGTGACGTCTGGGAAATGCAGCGCTTCGATGGCACCCCCTTCCAGGCGCGCCTGTCCGGGCGCAGTGTGCGGCTGGCCGGCTGCGAGAAGGGCTCGCTGTGGGTCATCGAGAACGTCACCGAGGCGCTGCGTGCCGAAGCCGCAGTGCGCGAGGCGAACGAACGCCTGGCGCTGGTGCAGGAGGCCGGTCTGATCGGGGTGTTCGACGCAGACTTCGTGCGTGAGGAGGTCGTGTGGTCCGACAAGCTGCTCGAAATGCTGGGCCTGCCAGCGGGCACCAACCGCCGCCCGCTGGCCGACTGGTCCGCCACCCTGCACCCGGACGACCGTGCACAAGCGCTGGAGCATTTCCAGGGCTGCGTGAACGGGACGGCCAGCGAGATTCAGAATACCTGGCGCATCGTGCGCCCGGATGGCCAGTGGCGCTGGATGATGCTGTCGGCGCGCATCGTGCGCGACGCCGACGGCAAGGCCCGGCGTGCGGTCGGGGTGAACATCGACGTGCATGTGCAGAAGCTGCTGGAGGCGCGCGTGGCTGAGCAACTGGCGTTCCAGCAAGCACTGCTCGACACCGTGCCGGTGCCCGTGTTTTACAAGGACGCCCAGGGCCGATACCTGGGCACCAACCGCGCCTTCGAGGAGCTGATGGGCCAGGAGCGTGACACCATGGTCGGCAAGACGGTGCTCGACTACGCCGGCGTACCACTGGCCCAGCGCCAGGCGCAAGCCGAGGAGGATGCATTGGTCATCCGCCAGGGCATCACGGTGCACAAGGAGACCCAGCGCATCTTCCGCGACGGTCTGGTGCACCAGGTATCGCACTGGACGCGGGGCTTTCGCCTGCCCGATGGCACGCCGGGCGGGCTCATCGGCACCTTCACAGATATCACCGAGCAAAAGCAGATCCAGCAGGAGCTGCGCGAAGCCAAGGAGGCGGCAGACGCCGCCAGCCGCGCCAAGAGCGATTTCTTGGCCAACATGAGCCACGAAATCCGCACGCCCATGAACGCCATCATCGGGATGTCGCACCTGGCGCTCAAGTCGGGATTGGATGCGCGCCAGCACGGCTACGTCAGCAAGATCCAGCAGGCCGGCCAGCACCTGCTGGGCGTGATCAACGACATCCTCGACTTCTCCAAGATCGAGGCCGGCAAACTGCAGCTTGATCCGCAGCCTTTCGAACTCGACCGCATGCTGTCCAGCGTGGTCGATGTGGTCGGCTACAAGGCCGGTGCCAAGGGCCTGGAGCTGGTGCTTGACGTGGCGGCAGACGTGCCGCAAAACCTCGTGGGCGATGCGCTACGGCTGGGGCAGATTTTGATCAACTTCGCCAACAACGCCATCAAGTTCACCGAGACAGGCGAGATCGCCATCGGCGTGCGCCTGCAGGAGCAGCGCGCGGGCACCGCGCTACTGCGCTTCGAGGTGCGCGACACCGGCATCGGCATTACGCCCGAGCAAATGGGGCGCCTGTTCCAAAGCTTCGAGCAGGCCGACAGCTCGACCACGCGCCGCTATGGCGGCACCGGCCTGGGCCTGGCCATCTGCCGCAAGCTGGCCCTGCTGATGGGCGGGGATGTGGGGGCAGAAAGCCAGCCTGGCCAGGGCTCGCGTTTCTGGGCCACGGTGCCGCTCGAGCTGGGCGAGCCGGCGCCGCAGCGCGCGCTCGGTGCCACCGCATTGCAAGGGGGGCGGGTGCTGGTGGTGGACGACAACCACGCCGCCGCCACGGTGCTGTGCGACATGCTGCAATCGCTGGGCCTGCAGGCCGAGCAGGTGCATTCGGGCGAGCAGGCGCTGGCCGCGGTGCGCGATGCGGTGGCCCAGGGGCACCCGCACAGCCTGCTGCTGCTGGATTGGCATATGCCGGGCATGGACGGCATCGAGCTGGCGCGGCGCATCCGGGCGCTGGATCTTGGCCCTGTGCCGCAAATGCTCATGGTCACGGCCTATGGGCGCGAGGATGTCATGCACGCGGCGCGCACGCAGGGCATCGAGACGGTGCTGATCAAGCCGGTCAGCGCGTCCGTGCTGTTCGAGACCCTGGTGCAGCCCATGGCCGCCATCAGCCAGCCGCTGGCTCGCGGCGCCAGCCTGGAAGACCCGCAGCAGCAAGCATTGCTGGCCCCGGTGCGCGGTGCGGCGGTGCTGCTGGTCGAGGACAACGAGCTGAACCAGCTCGTCGCCGTGGAGCTGCTGCGCGATGCCGGTTTTGCGGTAGACGTGGCTGCGCATGGCCAGCAGGCGCTCGACGCCCTGGAGCGCAAACGCTACGACGTGGTGCTCATGGACATGCAGATGCCCGTGATGGACGGCGAGACTGCCACGCGCCTGCTGCGGGCCGACCCCCGCTTCGCCAACCTGCCGGTGATCGCCATGACCGCCAACGCGATGGAGGCCGATCGCCAGCGCTGCTTCGCCGTGGGCATGAACGACCACGTGGCCAAACCCATCGACCCGGCGCAGCTGTGGGCGGCGCTGGCGCGCTGGATCCGCGCACGCCCTGGCCTGGGCGAGGCGGCGGCACCCGAGCCGCAGGCCGATGCCGTAACCGACGCTCTGCCGCAGACCCTGCCGGGTGTGGACATGGTGCTCGGGCTGCGCCGCGCGCTGGGCCGCCCGGGCCTCTACGCCGATCTGCTGCGGCGTTTCTCGCAAGGCCAGGCGGCCTGGGGGACGGATTTTGACGCAGCGCTGGCTGCCGGCGAGCTGCTGCAGGCCGAGCGCATGGCGCACACACTGCGCTCGGTGGCTGCCAACATCGGCGCGCAGGCACTGTCGCAGCAGGCGCAGGCGCTGGAGCAGGCCCTGCGCGCGCAGGCTCCGCAAGAGCAGGTGCAGGCCCTGCGCGATGCCCTGGAGGGCGCACTGCACCCGCTGCTACAGGCGCTCGCGGACTGGAGCATGGGCTTGGCCGCGCCGGTGCCGTCCGGCACGCCAGGGGTGGCAGCGGACGAGGCCCTGCGCCAGTTGTGCACCCTGCTGCGGGAGGACGATCCTGCAGCGCTTGAGTATTTGCAACACAATGTAGTCGTTCTCGAAGCAATGCTCGGGCCCCGCTTGCAGCGCGTGTACGACAGGGTTCAGGCATTCGAGTTCGAACAGGCGCTGGAGGCCATCGACGCGGCGGCGCCGCCGCCGTGATGCTGCACCGCAGCCACAACCCAGCAGGAGCATTCATGGACCATGCCCCGTTCTTTGATGCACAGTCGGCGTTCGTCGAGAAACCGATCGCCACGGTACTGGTGGTGGACGACACGCCCGACAACCTCTCGCTCATGGGCGGGCTGCTGCGTGACCATTACCACGTGAAGGTGGCTAACCAGGGGGAGAAGGCACTGAAGATCGCCCAGGGCGAGCAACCGCCCGACCTGATCCTGCTCGACATCATGATGCCTGGCCTGGACGGCTACGAGGTCTGCCGCAGGCTCAAGGCTAACCTGCACACGCGCGACATTCCCGTGATCTTTCTCACGGCACGCGCCGACATGGAAGACGAACGCCAGGGCCTGGCGCTGGGGGCAGTGGACTACATCACCAAGCCTATCAGCCCGCCCATCCTGCTGGCGCGCGTGGCCACGCACCTGGCGCTCAAGGCCTCGGCCGATTTCCTGCGCGACAAGAGCGCCTACCTGGAGCGCGAGGTGGCGCTGCGCACGCTGGAGGTGCAGGCCATCCAGGATGTGACCATCATGGCCATGACGTCCCTGGCCGAGACGCGCAACAACGAAACCGGCAACCACATCCGCCGCACCCAGCTGTACGTGAAGGCCCTGGCCGAGCACCTGCGCGACCACCCGCGTTTTGCCCACGTGCTCACCGACCGCATGGTCGACCTGCTGTACAAGTCGGCGCCGTTGCACGACATCGGCAAGATCGGCATTCCCGACGCCATCCTGCTCAAGCCCGGCAAGCTCACGGTGGAAGAGTTCGAGATCATGAAGACCCACACCACGCTGGGGCGCAACGCCATCGAGGAGGCCGAGCGGCGCCTGGGCATGCGCGTGGCGTTCCTGAGCGTGTCAAAGGAAATCGCCTACAGCCACCAGGAAAAGTGGGACGGCTCCGGCTACCCCGAAGGGCTCAAGGGCGATGCGATTCCCGTGTCGGCGCGCCTCATGGCCGTGGCCGACGTGTACGACGCGCTCATCAGCAAGCGCGTGTACAAGCCTGCATTCCCGCACGAGCAGGCCTGCGCTGCCATCGTCAAGGGCCGGGGCACGCACTTCGACCCGGACATGGTCGATGCCTTTGTCGCGATTGCCCAGGATTTCCTGCACATTTCGCAGCGCTATCCGGACCCGGATTAGCCCCGTAGCGATTTAAGGAAAAAATGCCTCTAGCCCTTTGCTGGAAGGCGCTGGAAGCTATGGATTCAAGAGCGTTTTCTTGCGCGGCAATGGATGCTTCGTGCCAGCAGCGGCTGGCGGGGCGGTGGCTGTAGGCCCCGCGCGCGGACGCGTCCGGGAATAGGTTCCAATTTGTTTTATATTGACCTTAATGTTTTTATGTGTATTTAATTGTCATGGGTTGGTGGCGTAACAACGTGGCGCCAGGGCTGGCGCGGGCCGCAGTGCTTAGTCTGTGTCTGGCGCTGTGCAGCCAGGGTGCGGTGGCGCAAGGGCACCTGGAGCGCATTCGTGGCAGCCGCCAGCTGCAGGTCTGCATCTGGCCGGACTACTACGGCATTTCCTACCGCGACCCGCGCACCCAGGCGCTGTCGGGCATCGACATCGACCTGGCCCAGGCGCTGGGGCATGAGCTGGGGGTGGCGGTGCAGTTCGTCGACAGCTCCTTCGCCCGCTTGGTGCCTGACCTGCAGGAAGGGCGCTGCGACGTGGCCATGTTCGCCATCGGCATCACGCCGCAGCGCCAGCAGTCCGTGCGCTTCACCCAGCCCTATCTGGCCAGCGATGTGCTGGCTATCACCACCCGCAGCAACCGCAAGATTCGTGGCTGGGACGACATTGACCAGCCCGGCGTGGTGGTGGCCGTGGCCAAGGGCACGTTGCACGAACCACTGATGCGCGAGCGGCTGAAAAATGCCCGGCTCATCACCCCCGACACCCCGCACGCACGCGAGCAGGAAGTGCAAGCGGGCCGCGCCGACGTGTTCATGACCGACTTTCCCTACACCCGCCGCATGCTGGAGACCACCGACTGGGCGCGGCTGGTCGCTCCGACGGCCGTCTGGCACGTCACGCCCTACGCCTGGGCCGTGCAGCCCGGTGACGACGCCTGGCACGCACGGCTGGAGCAGTTCCTGCGCGACATCAAGCGCGACGGCCGCCTGCTGGCAGCCGCGCGCAAGCACAAGCTCGACCCCATCGTGGTGCTGGACTGAGGTGGCGCAGCAACATCCCCTTGGTCCACACGCTGCGGCGTTCCTGCGCGCCGCGCCAGCTGGGCATTGGCGGCGGGTGCGTCGCCCGCTGAAGTGAAGAGCGGCGTGGCGGATTCCCTCTTGCCCCTGCCCGAAGCAACCCCGACAGGCCGCCGTCTGGGCCGGGGCTCCGTGGCGTTGCTGGTGGGTCTGCAGCTGCTGTTGGTGGCCAGTGTGGTGGCGGGGCTGTACTTCAGCGGCCAGCACCTGCGGGGTGTGGTGCTCGACCACACCCGCAGCCATGCCCAGGTGCAAGCCCATAACCTTGAAGACAGCATGACGCAGAGCTTCAACCTGCTGGACATGCACCTGCGCGCCCTCGTGGCCGAGCACCCCGAGATCCAGTACGCCGAGCAGGGCGTGGCCCCCAGGGACCTGGAAAAGGCCCTGACCGCCCTGCAGAACAAGCTGCCCTACGTCCGCTCGCTGTCGGTGCTGGAGCGCTCGGGCCGGGTGCTGGCCAGTACCCAGGCCGCCAACATCGGCCAGCAGCCCGCCCTGGAGCCTCTGCTGCCGCACGTCGCTCCGCACACCCCGGGCGTGTTGCGCTTCGGCGTGCCCTGGCGTGGGCGTGACTTCGCCGACGGCAGCCCTTGGCCGTCCACGCCGGGGCCGGAGGCGTCATCGCATGCACGCGATGCCGGCTTTTTCCCTGTCACCTTGGTGCTGCCCGAGGCACCGCAGTGGACCATCGTCGCGGCCATCAACAGCGACTACTTCATCAACCAGGCGCTGAACCACGAAGCCATGCCCGCGCTGCGCCACCAGCTCTACACCGACCAGGGCACGCTGCTGTTGTCTACCGCGGAGGACGATCTGCCCGGCACCGTGCTGGATGGCGCGCGTCTGGCCGCCGTGCTGGAGCGCCAGGTGGGTGTGGCCCAGTGGCCTGGGCCGCGCGGCGATGCCTGGCTCGTAGCCTTCCGCCCCTCGCGCAACTACCCCTGGTTCGTGCAGTCGCAAGCCTCCAGCACGCAGGTGCTGCAGCCATGGCGGCGCGACATGCGTCAGCTCGCCCTGCTGGCCGGGCTGACCCTGGTGCTGGTCCTGCTCACCACTGGCGCATTAACCTGGCGGGTGCGCCGCTCGCTGCAGCGCGAGGAGCAGCGCCTGGAGGAAACCCGCCTCGCCGCCAGCGTGTTCGCGCATAGCAGCGACTTCATCGTCATCACCGACCGGCAGGGGCGCATCGTCACCGTCAACCCCGCGTTCGAGCGCGGCACGGGCTTCAGCGCAGCCGAGGCCACGGGGTGCCTGCCCGGTCATCTGTCCCCCTCGCACCCCGTGCCCGCCCATTTGGACGCCATGTGGGCCGCCATGGCCACCGAAGGCGCATGGCAGGGCGAGGTCATCGACTGGCGCAAGGACGGCACGCCGCTGACCGGCTGGCTGACGGTCAATGCCATCCGTGACAGCGCGGGCCGCGTGGTCAACTACGTGGGCGTGCTGCACGACCTCTCGCGTCTGCGTGCCGACGAGGCCACCATCCGCAAGCTGTCGCTGGCGGTGGAGCAAAGCCCCACCAGCATCGTCATCACTTCCACGGCCCCGGCCATCGAGTATGCCAACCCGCATTTCTTCCACACCACGGGCTACACCCCGGCCGAGGTGCTGGGGGCCAATCCGCGCGTGCTGCAGTCGGGCCAGACCAGCCAGGCCACCTACGAGGCCATGTGGGCAGAACTGGTGGCGGGCCGGGTCTGGCAGGGCGAGTTCGTCAACCGGCGCAAGAGCGGCGAGCTGTACATCGAAAATGCCACCATCGCGCCGCTGGTCGATGACCAAGGCCGCATCACCCACTACCTGGGTATCAAGCAAGACATCACCGCCGCCAAGGAGGCCGAGAAGGCCCTGCGCCTGGCTGCGAGCGTGGTGGCCAACACCCATGAAGGGGTGATGGTCTGCGATGCCGCCCAGCGCATCATCGAGGTCAACCCGGCCTTCACCCGCATCACGGGCTATACCGCCACCGAGGTTCTGGGGCGCAAGCCCAGCCTGCTTTCTTCGGGGCGCAGGAGCCGGGAGCAATACCCCGCCATGTGGCAAGCGCTGAACCAGCACGGGCACTGGCAGGGGGAGTTCTGGAACCGGCACAAAAACGGCAGCCTGTACGCCGCCGCCAGCGCCGTCAATGCGCTGCGCGATGCGGCTGGGCAGGTCACGCACTACGTCAGCGTGTTCTCCGACATCACCGAGCGCAAGCACCAGCAGGAACAACTGGAACGCCTGGCGCACTTCGACCCCCTGACCGGCCTGCCCAACCGTGCCTTGCTGGCAGACCGCCTGCAGCAGGGCCTGGCCCGTGCGCAGCGGGCACGCCAGGGGCTGGCGGTGTGTTTCATGGACCTGGACGGCTTCAAGGCCGTGAACGACGCGCACGGCCACGACGCTGGCGACGACCTGCTGGCCGAGGTGGCGCGCCGTTTGCAGGGAAGTATCCGCGCCGGCGACACCGCCGCGCGCCTGGGGGGCGACGAGTTCGTGCTGCTGCTGGGCGGCTTGCACCATCCGCGCGAATGCGAGGACACCGCGCGCCGCGTGCTGCATGCCGTGGCCCTGCCCATCGAGGTGGAGGGGCATACCGTGCATGTCTCGGCCAGCATGGGCATCAGCGTGTTCCAGCGTGACGGCTGTGAGGCAGAGCAGCTTTTGCGCCAAGCCGACCAGGCCATGTACCAGGCCAAGCAGCGTGGGCGCAACCGCTATGTGTTGTACGCGCCTGGGATGGCCGATGCCGACCCGGGCAGCGCCTGATTCGCTCCGTTTTCGATAGCTGGGCGCGGGCGTGCGCACGCATTTCAGTTTTCCACGGCGCTGCGCCCCACCCGCAGTCCATGAAACCGGCGCGGCCCAGGCGCGGGCAGCCTTGCCGTGGCCGCCCTGTCGCGCTGGCTGCGCCCCCCTCCCGGAGCGCGAAGCGCCTCAGGGCGGGTTTCATTTCAGCGTGGATGGGTGCCGCCCCGGTCGTCGTAGCAGCGGAACACGTTGCAGTGCGTGATGTGCGGTGCCGGCTGGGGCGGCTGCGTGTGCGGAGGGCGTGGCAGGGGGCGGTAGGGCGGTGCCACCACCATGGGCGCGGCGGGCTGCAGCGCCCGCGTGCGCTCGATCTCTGCAAAGCGCTCAGGGCCCAGGCAGTCGAAATCCATCTGGCGCTGCAGAGCCTGCAGGCGCAGTTGCTCCTGTTCGTTGCCAGAGGACAGGCGGCCCAGTGCGCGATCGACCTCCTGGCGCGATTGAAGGCAAGCGGTGGACTGCGAATAGTCGAAGGGCTGTGCCGCATCCGCAGCGCGCGCGGCGCGTTGCAGTGCGGCCTCGCGCTGGCGCTCGGCGGCCTCGGCCTGCTGGCGTTGCTGCTTGCGCGCGATGGCTTCGGCGGCCTGCTCGCGCTCGGCACGCAGCGCCTCGGGCGTCTTGCGCGGCTCGACCTCCAGGGCCTGGCTGCCGCTGGTGCATTCGCCATCGGTGTAGGTGACCTTGCCGGTGCGCGGGTCGGTGCAGCGCAGTACCTGGGCCGGCGCGCCCAGGCTGGCCAGCAGCGCGCAGGCGGCCAGGCAGGCCGTCAGAAGCAGGCGCATGGCGGGGCCTTTCGTGAACGTTTCAGCGGGTGGGCGCTTGGCCGCCGGGGGCATTGCGCCAGTCGAACGGCGGCGGGCGCAAGCCTGGGTCGGTGCGCTCGCCGGGCGGGCCGAAGTGCTGGGGTGGCTGCCCGCCGGGTGCCGATGCGGGGGGCAACGCAGGGGCTGAGGCTGCGGGCGCCGGCGCCGGGGGCTGGGCGGGGGCCGAGGCGCAGCCGCCTGCGGCCAATGCCAGCAGCAGGGCCAGGGGGCGGGTCAGGGCGGTGGGCATGGCGCTTTCCATTTTTCCGTTTACGGGTGCTGTGCAGGGTGGCACGAACTGCGCACACCCACAACCCCTATGACGCGCCAGGGCCGGTTTTGGTTCACACGCCTGGGGCCTACAGCGCCCCGCTGGCGCGCAGCGCGGCGATGGCGGTGGCATCCAGCCCCAGCTCGTGCAGTACCTCGTCGGTGTGCTGGCCCAGCGCCGGGGGGGCGTTGCGGTAGCTCACGGGCGTGGCCGACAGGCGCAGGGGGCTGGCCACGCCGGCAATGTGCGTCGGGCCGGGGCCGGGGGACTCGTGCGCACGCCAGCGCGGCAGTTCCAGACGCAGCCCGCGTGCACGCACCTGCGGGTCGTCGAAGGCCTGGGCGATGGTGTTGATGGGGCCGCAGGGCACCGCCTTGTCCTGCAGCAGGGCGATCCACTCGGCACTGGTGCGCGCCTGCAGCACCGGGGCCATGCAGGCCAGCAGTGCCTCGCGGTGGCGCACGCGCGCGGTGTTGGTGGCGAAGCGCGGGTCTTCTGCCCATTCGGGGTGGCCCGCGGCGGCGCAAAAGCGGGCGAACTGTCCGTCGTTGCCGATGGCCAGCAGCACGTGGCCGTCGCGCGTGCGCAGGTCCTGGTAGGGCGCCAGGCTGGGGTGGGTGTTGCCCATGCGCTGCGGTGCCTCGCCGGTGGCCAGGTAGCCCGCCGCCTGGTTGGCGAGCAGGGCCATGCCGGTGTCGAGCAGGGCCATGTCGATGTACTGGCCCAGGCCGCTGGCCTGGCGCGCATGCAGCGCGGCCAGGATGGCGTTGCTGGCGTACAGGCCGGTGACCACGTCGATCACTGCCACGCCGACCTTGAGCGGGCCGCCGCCGGGCTGCTCGTCCGCAGGGCCGGTGATGCTCATCAGGCCGCACATGGCCTGCACCATGAGGTCGTAGCCGGCGCGCTCGGCGTAGGGCCCGTCCTGCCCGAAGCCGGTGATGGAGCAATAGACCAGGCGCGGATTGATCGCCCGGAGGCTTTCGTAGTCCAAGCCGTACTGCTTCAGGCCACCGACTTTGAAGTTCTCCACCACCACATCGGCCTCGGCAGCCATGCGGCGCAGCAGCGCCTGGCCCTCGGGGTGGGCCATGTCCACGGTGATGGAGCGCTTGTTGCGGTTGCAGGCGCTGTAGTAACTGGCTTCGGTGGTGGGCTGGCCTGCCGCGTCGTGCAGGAAGGGCGGGCCCCAGTGCCGCGTGTCGTCGCCGCTGCCGGGGCGCTCGACCTTGACCACATCGGCCCCCAGGTCGGCCAGCTGTTGCGTGCACCAGGGGCCGGCCAGCACGCGCGAGAGATCGAGCACCTTGATGCCGGCGAGGGCGCCCGGCGCCGTGGCGGAAGGGGTCATGGTTTGCTATTTAATCAGGAGCTGCTAGCGCTTTTTATTCGCCACTTTGCGATATTTTTTATGCGCAAAGTGGCTTGAGGAAAGCGCTGGCAGCTCATTTTTCAGGAGCGCCGTATCGGCCCCGTCAGTTGGCGAAAGCTGCGATGCCGGTCTGCGCGCGCCCCAGGATGAGTGCGTGCACGTCGTGCGTGCCTTCGTAGGTGTTGACCACCTCCAGGTTGACCAGATGGCGCGCCACGCCGAACTCGTCGCTGATGCCATTGCCGCCGAGCATGTCGCGCGCCAGGCGGGCGATGTCCAGCGCCTTGCCGCAGTTGTTGCGCTTGATGAGCGATGTGCCCTCGACGGCGGCAATGCCTTCGTCCTTCATGCGGCCAAAGCGCAGCGCGGCCTGCAGGCCCAGGGTGATCTCGGTCTGCATGTCGGCCAGCTTCTTCTGGATGAGCTGGTTGGCCGCCAGCGGGCGGCCGAACTGCTGGCGGTCCAGCGTGTACTGGCGCGCGGTGTGCCAGCAGAACTCGGCCGCGCCCATGGCCCCCCAGGCAATGCCGTAGCGCGCGCTGTCCAGGCAGGTGAACGGGCCCTTGAGGCCGCGCACCTCGGGGAAGGCGTTTTCTTCGGGCACGAACACATCGTCCATCACGATCTCGCCCGTAATGGAAGCGCGCAGCCCCACCTTGCCGTGGATGGCAGGGGCGCTCAGGCCCTTCCAGCCTTTCTCCAGCACGAAGCCCCGGATCGGGCCCACCGCGCCGCTCTCGCTCACCTCCTTGGCCCAGACCACGAACACGTCCGCCACCGGCGAATTGGTGATCCACATCTTGCTGCCCTTGAGACGGTAGCCGCCATCGGTTTTATAGGCGCGCGTGGCCATGGAGCCGGGGTCCGAGCCATGGTCCGGCTCCGTCAGGCCGAAGCAGCCGATGAACGCGCCTGAAGCCAATGGGGGCAGGTACTTCTGCTTCTGCGCCTCGGTGCCGAAGGCATGGATCGGCACCATCACCAGCGACGACTGCACGCTGGCCATGGAGCGGTAGCCCGAATCCACGCGCTCGATCTCGCGTGCAATCAGGCCGTAGCTGACGTAGTTCAGCCCCGCGCCGCCGTAGGCCTCGGGAATGGTCGGCCCGAGCAGGCCGAGCGCACCCATCTCGCGAAAGATGGAGAGGTCCGTCTTCTCATGGCGGAACATGTCCTGCACGCGCGGGGCGAGCTGGTTTTGGCAGTAGGCGGCGGCGGCGTCGCGGATGGCGCGCTCGTCGGCGCTGAGCTGCTGGTCGAGCAGGAACGGGTCTTCCCAGTGGAAGGGGGCGTGGGCCATCAGTGTCTCCAGTGCAAAAAAGAATTCATGCGAAACGCGCGCATCGTAGGGCAGCGCGCCTAGAGGTGGCAAGCGCGTAGTTGGCATCCAGAAATGCGTTTTTGGAATCTCTAGGGTAGAGTGCGTGCATGCGCCGCCATTTGCCCTCCACCCAGGCCCTGGCCTGTTTCGATGCCGCCGCGCGGCACGAGAGCTACACCCGCGCAGCGCAGGAGCTGGCGCTGACGCAAAGCGCCGTGTCGCGCCAGATCCTGGCACTGGAGGAGCAGCTCGGCGTGCAGCTGTTCCGCCGCACGCGCCACGGCGTGGTGCTCACGCCTGCCGGGCGCCACTACGGGCGCCAGGTGGCGCGCTGGCTACAGACGCTGGAGCAGGGCACGCTCGACGTGATGGCGCACCAGGGCCATGGCGGTGCGCTGTCGCTGGCCGCCGTGCCCACGTTCGCCACGCGCTGGCTGATCCCGCGCCTGCCGCTGCTGGCTGCGCGCCACCCTGAGATCGTGGTGCACATCGAGACGCGCACGCGCCCCTTCCTGTTTGCCGACTCCGCGTTCGACGCCGCGCTGTACGCGGGCACGCCCGAGCAGGTGGCCAACTGGCCCGGCGTGCAGGCGCAACTGCTGCTGCAAGAGGACGTGGTGCCCGTGTGCAGCCCGCGCCTGCTGCCCCCGGGGGGCGTGGCACCCGAGGCGCTAGCGCGCCTGCCGCTGCTGCAGCAGAGCACACGGCCCTATGGTTGGCAGCAGTGGTTCGACGCCATGGGGGTGCACGGCGTGGCGCGTGCGCTCGACGGGCCGCGCTATGAGCTGTTCTCCATGACGGCTGCTGCCGCCGCGCATGGCCTGGGGGTGGCGTTGATTCCGCCGTTGCTCATCGAGGCCGAGCTCGCCCGGGGCGACCTGGTGGTGGCGTGCCCCCGGCCGCTGCAGGGGGAGCGCGGCTACTACCTGGTCAGCCCGGCGCAGCCGCAGCCGCCGATGCTCGCGGCGTTCGCCAAGTGGCTGGGGGAGATGGCGGCAACGCAGGGTGCAGTGCCAGATGCCGGTGGGAAGAGTGCTGCCCCACCGCTCCGCCAGGATTGATAACGCTCCCTCTCACAGGGGTACGTTCTTGGCGCGCCAACGATTTCCGGCCGGCCTGCCGGACTGCCTGCCTGCCGTGCGCCGGCTGCATGCCGGTGCGGAGGCCTCCGGTGGGGACGCGCCCACCCTGCGGGTGGCGCAGGCACTGCGGTACGGAGCGCTTGGTGCGTTGGCCCTGCGGTACGATGCGCGAATGGTTACACATCGCATTTCTTCTCTTGCGCCTTGCAAAGCGTGCCAGGACCGGCCGCCGCTGACGCTTGAGTTCAGCATGGCGTTTCAGCCGATCGTCGATGTGCGCAGCCGCGAGGTATTTGCCTATGAGGCTCTGGTGCGCGGGCTGGATGGCAGTGGTGCCGCCCACATTCTGGGCCAGGTGAACGATGACAACCGTTACCAGTTCGACCAGGCTTGCCGTGTCAAAGCCGTGCGCCTGGCAGCCCAGCTGGGCATGGGCTGCCACGTCAGCATCAACTTTTTGCCCAATGCGGTGTACGAGCCCGCCGCGTGCATTCGCACCACGCTGGAAGCTGCGCAGCAGCACCAATTCCCCACCGACCGCTTGATTTTTGAGATCACCGAAAACGAGCGTGTGGTGGACAAAGACCACCTCAAGCGCATCTTGCAAGAGTACCGGCGTCGCGGCTTCAAAACCGCCATTGACGACTTTGGCGCGGGCTACTCGGGCCTGAACCTGTTGGCCGAGTTTCAGCCTGACATCATCAAGCTCGACATGGAGCTGGTGCGCCAGATCGACACCAACCCGGTGCGCCACGCCATCGTGCAGGGCATTTTGGGCGTGTGCAAGGCGCTGTCGATCGAGGCGATTGCCGAAGGCGTGGAAACGCTGGCCGAATACCGCACGCTGCGTGCTTTGGGTATTCACTACTTTCAGGGCTACCTGTTTGCCAAGCCCGCGTTTGAGCAACTGCCCGCCATCCACTGGCCTGAGGACTGAAGCCGCACGCGCTGGCGCCAACGCTACGGTGCGACGGCGACTTGGTTGCGGCCGCTGGTTTTGGCGCGGTACAGCGCCTGGTCGGTGCGCCGCAGCAGCGTGGAGCTGCATTCGCCCGGCTGCCAGGCGCCCACGCCCAGCGACAGGGTGATGGTGCCCACCACGGCATCTTGCTCGCAGGCCATGGTGCGGCGGATGCGTTCTGCCAGCTCCTGCGCCGCAGCCAGCTTGCAGCCGGGCAGCACAATCAAAAATTCCTCGCCCCCCCAGCGGATCAGCGCATCGCCGCTGCGCACCTTGCGGCTGAGCAGCGCAGCGCAGCGCTGCAGCACGCGGTCGCCCTCTTCGTGGCCAAAGCGGTCGTTGATGGACTTGAAATTGTCAATGTCGGCCAGGATCAGCGCGTAGCCCTGGCACTCCAGTTGCGCCGCCCGCTGGCAGCGCTGGAGCTGCTGCTCGCCCGCGCGGCGGTTGAGCAGGCCGGTCAGTGCGTCGTGGTGGGCTTGCTGGCGCAGCTCTTGCGCGCGTGCCACCAGCTCGGTCACGTCTTTGGTCACGCTGACGTAGTGCTGTGTGGCCCCGGCCTCGTCTTTGAGCGGCGTGATGGTTTGCGCCGCGTGGTAAATGCTGCCGTCTTTGCGCCGGTTGGCAAAGGTGGTCTGGCAGCTGTCACCACGTTCCAGCGCTTCGCGCAGTTGGGCGTAGAAAGCGGGTGTGCTCGCCCGATTGCAAAAATTTGGGCGTGCGCCCCTGCACTTCGTCGCTGCTGTAGCCCGTCAGGTCTTCAAAAGCCTGGTTGACGAACAAAATCTGCGCCTGCTCATCGGCAATCACCACGGCATCTTGCGTGGCGTTCAGCACCCGTGCCAGCAAGGCCTGGCGCTGCTCGGCACGCACCCGCGTGGTGATGTCTTGCTGCACCGAGACGTAGGCCTGCACCTGGCCCTGGGCATCGCGCACGGGGGAAATGTTCCACTCCACCAGGTAGCTGCTGCCATCTTTGCGGTAGTTCACCGTGGAGCCCTGAAAAAACGTCCCGCTGCGCAGGCATTCGCGCAGGCGCTGCAGCACCTGGGGGTCGGTGTGCGGGCCTTGCAGCAGGCGCGGCGAGCGCCCCAGCAGCTCCTGCTCGGTGTACCCCGTCATGCGGCAAAACGCCGGGTTGCAGTAGGTGATGCACGGCCCTTCACCATCCAGCGCGGCATTGGTGATGACCACGGCATTGAAAGCCTGCGCCACGGCCGTGTGCAGCAACTGCGCCAGGTCGGTGCAAGCGGGAGCGAAAGAGGCGGGCAAAGAAGTCACAAGGGTGGGGGCTTCACAAGACGGGGCGATCGCGTGGGGCTGCCAGCATACCAAGCTTGGGCAGATCATGTGGCTGCCACAATTCCCAGGTACAGCCCCCCTTTCTTTCTTGTTTTGACAGGTTTGCCCATGCCCCGTACTGCCCTGGTGTGGATGCGCCGCGATCTGCGCTGCGACGACCATGCCGCTCTGTACCACGCACTGCGCCGCTTCGAGCGCGTGTACTGCGCGTTCGTGTTCGATACCGACATCTTGGATGCCCTGCCCAGGCGCAGCGACCGGCGCGTTGAGTTCATCCACGCCAGCGTCGCGGCGCTCGATGAGGAACTGCGCCAGCTTGCCGCGCGCAGCGGCGCCCCCGGTGGCGGCTTGATCGTGCGCCACGGCCCGGCCGTGCCGACCATCGTGCAGCTGGCGCGCAGCCTGGGCGTGCAGGAAGTGCTGACGAACCGCGACTACGAACCCGAGGCCATCGCCCGCGACCAGCACGCCGCCCAAGCGCTGCAGGCCGCAGGCATAGCTTTGAGCGACTACAAAGACCAGGTGCTGCTGGAGCACAACGAAGTGCTGACCCAGCAAGGTTCGCCCTACAGCGTGTTCACCCCCTACAAACGCGCCTGGCTGCAAAAGCTCGACGCGTTCCAGCTCACACCCTACCCAGTGCAGTGCTACGCCCACCACCTGGCCGCACCACCTGCTGGGGAGCGGCTGCCCACCTTGGCCGACCTGGGCTTTAGCGCCACCAACCTGGGCAGCCTGGCGTTGCCACCTGGGATGCAGGGCGCGCAGCAGTTGCTGCACGACTTTGCCCCGCGCATGGCTGCCTACCAAGAGGCGCGCGACTTTCCTGCGCGCAAGGGCGTGTCTTACCTCTCGGTGCATTTGCGCTTCGGCACGGTGTCGATTCGCCAGCTTGCCGCCTTGGCTGCGGGGCAGGCCGCGCAGGGCTGCGCGGGCGCGCAAACGTGGCTCTCTGAGCTGGCGTGGCGCGACTTTTATTTCATGATCTTGCGCCACCACCCGCATGTGGTCACGCAGTCGTTTCGCCCCGCCTACGACCGCGTGCAGTGGGACGATGCGCCCGAACTGTGGCAAGCCTGGTGCGAGGCACGCACCGGCTACCCGCTGGTGGACGCGGCCATGCGCCAACTGCTGCAGACGGGCTACATGCACAACCGCCTGCGCATGGTGGTGGCCAGCTTTTTGACCAAAGACCTGGGCATCGACTGGCGCCGGGGCGAGCGCTTTTTTGCCCAGCACCTCAACGACTACGACCTGGCCGCCAACAACGGCGGCTGGCAGTGGGCCGCCTCCACGGGCTGCGACGCCCAGCCGTGGTTTCGCATCTTCAACCCCATCACACAGTCGCAAAAGTTTGACCCCGAGGGCAAGTTCATCCGCCGCTATCTCCCTGAGCTGGCGCGCGTGCCTGACAAGCACCTGCACTTTCCCGCTGCCATGAAACCGCTGGAGCTGCAAGCCTGTGGCCTGCGCCTGGGGCAGGACTACCCGCTGCCGGTGGTGGACCATGCCAGCGCGCGCGAGCGTACGCTCATGCGCTTTCACTTCCTCAGTGCCGGGGCCCGGGCGTGAATGCCGCGCAGGTTGAAAGCGGCCATCCGATACTTCTCTATTAATAGCTGCTAGCGCTTGATGGGTAAGCGCTAGCGGCTGTTTTCATGATGGATTTGTGCGGTTGTCGCAGGCGTATGAAGTGGCCATGCGGGCGTGCACCAGGGGCGTGGCCGATTGCGCTTTGCATCCGACAGGCATACGCTGTCTTCGTAACCCATCACACAGCAAGGAGGACACGCCATGGCCACCGCACAACCCCTGTACCACGCGCCCGTTTTCGAGCCCACCGTGGACGAACTGGCGACACTCAAGCACCTGGAGTTGGGCCAGTCCATGGGCATGCCCGAGGCGCTCAAGCAGCACCTGTCCGGGCGGCTGGTGGAGCACGGCTACATCACCAAGACCGCGCAAGGGCAGTTCATCCTGACAGACAGCGGGCGCCGCTGGATTCGGCGCCAGGAGGGTTGAGCACACAGGGCTGACCGCGCCGCACAGCAGCGTCGCCAAGTGCACATTGCCATGAACAAAGCCGCATGCTGTAAAGGCATGCGGCTTTGTTTTCAGTGCGGCATGACCACTGGCCCGCCACGCGTTGGCCGCGAATCGTGCCAGTACGGTTCGCAACGCGGGCTTCACCAAGGCCTGCGGCCACGACTTTTCCGTGAACCTCAGCCCTGTGCCACATCGATGTAATAAACCCCCCAAGGGCACAAACCAAAGCGTTCTTTGAGGGGCTTGTCCTTGAATGCGGCCAGCCGGTCGGCATCGTAGACCGCCCATTGGGGCCCCAGGCCGCCCAGGCCCATGGGCTTGCCGTCCATGTGGGTCGCCAAAATCATGCGATAGGCCGCGACATCGGCGACGCTGATTTCGACGTTGTAGCCGTCGAGCGCGCGCATACCCAGCCGCAGGCCGGGATCCGCTTTGACGCCGGCAGCCGACAGCACATCGAGCAGCGCCGGGCCGCTGAGGGTATGCACCTTGCCGTCGTATTCCAGGGTGGGGCGAATACGGGTCTTGGGCAGTTTCTGCAATGCCGCCGCGTCGAAGGTGAACGCCTGGCCGAACCTGACGCCGTGCTTGGCCATCATCTGGTCCAGTTCGGGATCCAGTGCAGGCCGGTTGCCTTGGGGTACCAAGCCACCTACGGTCAAGAGCGTGGGCCCGGTGGCGGAGGCCGCGGCCAGTGCAGGCGTTGGCGACAGGCTGGCGGCCCCGATCAGGGCAGAGACATTCAGAAAATCACGTTTGTTCATGCAAGCTCCAAGGGGTTGGCGAGCGCATTCCGATGGTGGCACAACGATGGGCGATTGGCGGTGTACCGGGGAGCGGGCATGTGTGGCAAGACTTGCTGGCTGTCGAAGTGCACACATGCACCCAGAATATTCGCCCTGGCGGGAGGGTTTGTCTGAACCAGGCGGCAGGCGGTATCCGTAAGGGGCATGACGGTACTTTTTTCGGTATCCAGTGGAGGTACCGTCAAAAGTGCCCGGCTGCAAGCGCACCTCAGCACACCTTGGCGAACGATTGAAGCCCGCTCTACAGAGGGGAAAAGAAAAAGGCCGCACGTTCTGGGAACTGTGCGGCCTTCAATGTGGTGCCGGAGGCCGGAATCGAACCGGCACGCCTTGCGGCGGGGGATTTTGAGTCCCCTGCGTCTACCAATTTCACCACTCCGGCGGGGAATTCGTGAAGCACTAAATTATGGCACAGTAGTGGCGTATGACGTCACTCACCAAGCACTACCCCACCATCGAAGACGCGATCGGCCGCACGCCGCTGGTTGCGTTGCAACGCATCGGCGCGCAGGACAACCAGGCGCGGTGCAACGTGGTGCTGGGTAAGCTCGAGGGCAACAACCCCGCGGGCTCGGTGAAGGATCGGCCAGCGCTGTCGATGATCCGGCGCGCTGAGGAGCGCGGAGAAATCCGCCCCGGAGATACGCTGATCGAGGCCACCTCGGGCAACACCGGTATCGCGCTGGCCATGGCGGCGGCCATCAAGGGCTACCGCATGGTGCTGGTGATGCCGGAGGATCTCTCCATCGAGCGCGCCCAGACCATGAAGGCCTTTGGCGCCGAACTGATCCTGACGCCCAAGAGCGGCGGCATGGAGTACGCCCGCGACCTCGCCGACACCATGGTCAAGCAGGGCAAGGGCCGCGTGCTCGACCAGTTCGCCAACCCGGACAACCCGCGCATTCACTACGAAACCACCGGCCCCGAGCTGTGGGAGCAGACCGAGGGGCGCATCACCCACTTCGTCAGCGCCATGGGCACGACGGGCACCATCACCGGCGTGGCACGCTTTCTCAAGGAAAAGAACCCGGCGATCCAGATCGTGGGTGCGCAGCCGCGCGAGGGCTCGCGCATTCCGGGCATCCGCAAGTGGCCCGAGGAGTACCTGCCCAAGATCTACGAGCCGCGCTTGGTGGATGAATTGGTTTATGTGGGCCAGGACGACGCCGAGGACATGTGCCGTCGCCTGGCGCGCGAGGAAGGCATCTTTGGCGGTATTTCCGCCGCCGGCGCTTGCTGGGTGGCACAGCAGATTGCGGCGCGCGAGCACAACGCCACCATCGTTTTCGTGGTGTGTGATCGCGGCGACCGCTACCTGTCCACCGGCGTCTTTCCTGCTTGAGGAAAAAGCCCTATGGCGCTTGATGGGCAAGCGCTATCAGCTATAAGAAAAAGAGCAATGCACTACGAAACCCGCTTCTGCCCCCATTGCGCCACGGCGCTCGTTCCCATCGTCATGGCCGAGGACGGCGGCGACAAGGAGCGCCTGCGCTGCCCCGCCTGCGGCTGGACGCATTGGAACAACCCCACGCCGGTGCTGGCCGCCATCGTCGAGCTGGACGGCAAGGTGCTGTTGGCACGCAATGCCGCCTGGCCGCCGAAGATGTTCGCATTGATCACCGGCTTCATGGAGGCGGGCGAATCGCCCCAGGAAGGCATCGCGCGCGAGGTGAAGGAAGAAACCAACCTCGACGTGCTGTCGTGCCGCATCGTCGGCGCCTACGAGTTCCTGCGCATGAACCAGGTCATCATTGCCTACCACGTTGTGGCGCGCGGCGAGGTCAAGCTCTCGCCCGAGCTGGTGGACTGGCGTCTGTACGACCTGCATGAACTCAAGTGCTGGCCCGCCGGCACGGGCTACGCGCTGGCTGACTGGCTGCGCACACGCGGGCATGAGCCGGTGTTCTTCACGGCCGAGGAAAATGAAGAGCGCCGGCGCGGGCTGGGCCTGCCGAAGGACTGAAAGACATGAACATCCACAAGGAAATCGACACGCGCGGCCTCAACTGTCCGCTGCCTATCCTCAAAGCCAAGAAAGCGCTGGCCGACATGGCCAGCGGCCAACTGCTCAAGGTGCTGGCCACCGACAGTGGCTCGCTGCGCGACTTCCAGGCGTTTGCCAAGCAGACGGGCAACGAGCTGGTGGAGCAGCAGACGGTGGGTGAGGAATACATCCACGTGCTGCGGCGGCGTTGATCAGGTAGCCCTGCCGGGTTGGCTGGTGCGCACCGTGCGGGACTATGTGCACTCCCATTGCGCGAAACCAGCTTCCCGGTACAGCCGCTGGTACAAGGCATAGGCACGCAGTTCGACGGCACGCTGGAAGGCGAGCGCACGCGGCCTGTCCCAGTCCGTGTTTTTGCTGCCTTCGGCGGGGGAGCAGGCGATCCAGTGTGGAGCGTGCGATGGGTCCATGGCACTCCACACCATCCATTCATCGGGATCATCGGATCTTTGCCGCTTCTCCTTGGGTGAAGCATCACCGTCGCTGCGGTTGTGTGAGGCATCCCACACGCGGATGTTGCCGATGCTGTTGCCCAGCACACTCCGGGCTTCACGAAAATCCTCCACCGTCCCGCTCTTGCCGACAATGCGCCAATCCGGCGACCAATGGGCAGAGGGAAGGATGTGGTCGAAGTCGTAGGGCGTGTCTTCGTCCATCCCTGCCAGGGGTTCGGCGTCCAAGCCGTTCAGATAGCTGCGCTGCAGCCATAGCAGCATGGGGTGCTGGTGGCTCCAGGGTTGCCACCAGTGACGGTAGAACTCACGGGTGCGACGGTTTTTCTCGCTGTCGTCTTCCGGGGTGGCAAAGCGCTGGTGGCCCAGCAGCGTGGCCGTGTCGCTCAGGTGCAGTCCGAGCCCCGCGATGGCCGCGGGCGGCTGCATGGCCAAGCCCGCGCCCGCTTCGACCACCGCATGGGCTATCTGCCGGTCGAGGTCCGAGTGGTCGGTGCTGTTCTGGATCACATCAAAGGCCGTGCGGCTGGCCTTGGGTTTATCCCAGACCCAGCGCATCCACCACAGCACCATGCGCAGGGCCTGTGCGCGTGTGGCTTCGTTGACCGGGTCTTGCAGAAAACCCGATTGGGCCAGCCGCAGCAGGACTTGTACCAGTGGCCGCCCCAGGTAGGGCAGCATCAGGGCGGGCAGGCCAGCGTCGCCTTCGCCCCGGTAGAGCAGGTTCTTCTGCACGGTGTCAAAGTAGCCTTGCAGGACCTGGGGGCCTGCGCTGCCGAGCAGGGCCAGCATGTCGGCCTGGCGCTGCTGGGGGTCGCCATCCTTGGGGCGTATGACCATGCGCTGAAAGTCATCCTTGCTGGGGTTGTCATGGTCCAAAACGTCTTTCCACTGCACCGCAGCCAGGCGCAAGGCCGACATCACCAGGTCGGTCGCGGTCAAGAGCCCGGCGACCCTGGAATGGGCGTGCAGGCGCTCCACCATGCCGTGGACTGTGGGCATCATGTGCTTGAGGATGGAATAGATGTAGTCCGCATCCGATAGCGGGGTGGCATTGCTGCCGATGCGCTGGAACAGGCGTGCCAGCGGTGGTTCGGTGCCGTCCTCGCTGTCGGCCTGAAAGAGTGCCGGATCGACCCGCACCAGGGGAATCTGGGTGGCAAAAATCCGCTGCAGCCCGAGGGCCAGTTGGTCCAGCCGCTGGAGGATTTGGGTGCGTTCAGCAGGCGGAATATCGCCCCATGGGGCACGCAGGACGGCGATGCCATCCTCGATGGCCAGGGTTTGGACGCTTTGCAACTCCTGCAGCAGGGCGTGCTTCCAGGCGTTGGCATCCTGGAGCTGGCGCCACGCTTGCACCCATTGGCCCAAGTCCACCGGAGCGCTGTACTTGGCGCCTGCCGGATGGGGACGGGCCTGCGCCAACAAATCCTGCGCGGCCACGGCGGCATAGGCCTCCCTGGCACGGCGGCGCTGGTCCAGCGACAACTTGCGATTGGGCTCATGGCGGTCATAGCCAAACGGCTGGTGGCGGGTGCTGACGCGCAGCCGCACGCGGTGGCCTGCTGCGGGCTCATCGGCCAGGTCCACCCACAGGCGGCGTTGCCCGGCACCTGCGGCGAAGGCGCTCCAGCCCGTCAGCATGGCCAGAGTGCGTTGCTGGCCATCGACCAGCCCCAGGCGCTGCGCAGCCGTTGCCGCTTGGGATCCCTGGGCCAATGCCACACGGGCATCGTTGTGCTGTAGTTCGCTGGCCATGAGTGCGCCGATGGGCATGCCTGACAGCAAGGAGTCCCACAGGTCGATGATCTGCTTGGGCTTCCACACAAAGCCGCGCTGAATCATCGGCAAATCGACGCCGACGGCGGGATGCTCTCCGGCGGCCATATCCAGCCAATCGGCCAATGCAAGCACTCGGATGGTGTTGCCGTGGGTGAAAAATCCCGAGATGCTGCGGGACAGAATGCCTTGCGCACCGTCTGAGCGTGGCTCATGCCGCGACATAGAAACTCCTGATTTGATAGCTGGTAGCGCTTGCTGTGAAAGGGCTGGCGTCCAATCATTCTTCTACGCTGCGCAGTGTTTTGTGCACGCTGCGCACGGCGTCCCCAAACCCGCGCAGCTACCAGTCCAGCATCGCGCTGTCCACCATCGTGGCGGTGACTTCCGTGCAACGGTCGTCCACTTTCCCAATCTGCGGGTCTTTGGACAAAGGCGTTCCCCGCAGGTGAAAGCCGGCATCGTGTTTGCCGCAAAACTGCAGCCTGATGCGGCGCCCCTCGCCAAACCCAAACCGTTCATCAGCGTCATATTTCTGCAGGTCGAAGCCACGCGGGCGTTCAAAGGCCTCCGGCGAGACCTCGGCATTTTCCAATGCGGTGCAGGGCCAGGCTGCGTTCGTTGTCAAAACCCTCGAAGAGCCACACCAGGTACAGGCGTGGGCCTCGCTGTGCCAGCCCCAGTGACATCACTTTGGTCCGGCGGCGTGCGCCCGCGTGGAATGTGGTGCTGCCGTTCCACAATCAGCAGTGCGGTGTCCAGGGCTCAGAGCGCGGGGGTACAGGGAGTGTGAAATTTCATAGCTGTTCGCACTTGCCGTATAAAGCTTAGAGGCCGATTTGGTTCGAAGAAATTAATTCATGCCGGTCAGGACGTGTGCTACGACTTTACCGCGACGCAGCAACACCAAGCCTTCGCGCCCGCACAGATGCTGCCAGCTTGTAGGTGGGCTGCGAAACTCCCACAGTTCGTCGCCGAGTTGCAACTGGACAAGGAGCTGCAGCCATGCGCTGTGCATGAAGCCAAACGGTACGGGCTTAGGCCCCAGCGCCTCGTCAGTGACCAAATGTGCCGTTTCAGCTTCGGCGGGGGTGACTTGGCATTGGAGCCAGTCGGTGGGCATGGTGCGGGTCATACGATCTCCTGCATTGGTGAGGGTGCATGATGCTTCCGAGGCGCGAAAAATTGTGCCGCATGGGTGGGGCTACAGCAACACAGGCGCGTCAGGCAGTTCGTTGCTGCTGGGGGCGTTGTCGCTGGCAGGAAAGTGCGCCACCAGCAGCGCTGAGACGTCGGCCAGCACCTCGGTCAAGCCGTCTTCGTACTGCCCGGCGCGCAGGGCCTGGCCCAGGCGCTGCACCAGGGTGTGCCAAGTGGCCTCGGGCACGCGCTGCGCCAGGCCCCGGTCGGCCACGATTTCAATGGCGTGCTCGGCCAGCAGCAGGTAGATGAGCACGCCGTTGTTGTGCTCCGTGTCCCACACGCGCAGCTTGCCAAACTGGGTGATGGCGCGTTCGCGCGCGCTGGCGCCGCGCCACAGGTAAGACAGCGGCAGACCGCCTTCTGCGCAGATGCGGATTTGCCCGGTGTGGCGGCGCTCGCTGGCGGCCACGCGCTGGCCCAGGCGCTGCAGTACCTCGGGCGTCAGCACCCGGCGCAGGCGGCCATCGGCCCAGCGGTGGCGCAGCAGCCGGGTCAGGCGCTGCAGCGGTCCAGGGTGTGCCATGGGGGTTGTTCTCCTACGTTGAATCACCAGTCGCCCGAGGCGCCGCCGCCACCAAAATCCCCGCCGCCGCCGGAACTCCAGCCGCCGCCGCCACCACCTCCACTGCTGCCCCCGCCGCCGCCCCAGCCACCGCCGCCACTGCCAAAAACCACCGGGCTGCCACGCCCGGCAAAGGCCCAGGTGTAGAGCAGTGCCGCCAGGCCTGCACCCACCGACAGCAGCACGCTGGCCGTGGCGAGAAACGCCAGCACCCCCACGCCGCCGCCCATCAATAGGCCGCCCAGGCCCTGGCCGAACACGGCGCGGGCCACCGGCCCTGCCACCATCACGCCAAAGAACAGGAAGACCGCCAGGTCTGACCAGTCGGTGTCGTCTTCGGCTTTTTGGGGCGTGGGAGCGGGCAGCGCTTCACCGGCAATGCGCGCGCCCAGTTGTTCGATGGCGGCTTGCAGCCCCCCGGCAAAGTCGCCGCTGCGAAAGCGCGGCTTCATGGCCTCGTCGATGATGCGTGCGGCCGCAATGTCGGGAATCGCGCCTTCGAGCGCCTTGGCCACCTCGATGCGCATGCGCCGCTCGTCTTTGGCCACGATGAGCAGCACGCCATCGCCCACATCGCGCCGGCCAATCTTCCAGGTGTTGCCCACGCGGTTGGCAAAGGCGGCAATGTCTTCGGGCGCGGTGGCGGGCACCATCAGCACCACCACCTGGGCGCCGTGCTGCTGCTCGATGGCGGCGAGCTGCGCCTCCAGGGCCTGGCGCTGGCTGCTGCTGAGCGTGCCGGTTTGGTCGATGACGTGGGCCGTCAGGGCGGGCACGGCGCGCAGCGCCGCCTGCGCCTGGGCACTGGCCGGAAAGGCGCTGGCTGCTATGAAGAAGAGAGCTGCCAGCGCTTGCCACCAAAGGGCAAAAGCCATTTTTTACTTAGAAAAATCCACGGCGGGCGGGGTGCTGATCTGCGCCTCGTTGTGTACCGTGAAGCTGGGCTTGGGCGCGTAGCTGAAGGCCATGGCCGTGAGGTTGGTGGGGAAGCTGCGCGCCAGCACGTTGTACTGCTGCACCGCCTCGATGTAGCGGTTGCGCGCCACGGTGATGCGGTTTTCGGTGCCTTCCAGGGTCACGCGCAGGTCACGAAAACCCTGGTTGGCCTGCAGCGTGGGGTAGCGCTCGGCCACCACCATCAGGCGGCTGAGCGCGCCCGACAGTTCGCCCTGCGCTTGCTGGAATTTCTGGAAAGCCTCGGGGTTGTTGAGCGTTTCTGGCGTCACCTGCATCGAGGTGGCTTTGGCGCGCGCCTCCACCACTTTGGTGAGCGTGTCTTGCTCAAACGCCGCCTCGCCCTTGACGGTGGCGACGATGTTGGGCACCAGGTCGGCACGGCGCTGGTACTGGTTCAGCACCTCGCTCCAGGCGGCCTTGGTTTGCTCGTCCAGACGCTGGAAGTCGTTGTAGCCGCAGCCCGTCAGGCCCCAGGCCAGGGTGAGCGTGGCAGCAAGGATGGCAAAAAAGCGTGGCATGGCAGCACCCCCGGCGCCGGGAAGCGGGCGACAGTGCCTGCGGCGGCCAGGGTGGGGCGATTGTGCCGCAGCCGCGCGCTGCGGCACATGCGCTACAGCGCCAGCCCTTTCAGGTAGGCGCGAAACTGCGCTCCCACCTGCGGGTGCTGCAGCGCCAGCTCCACCGTGGCTTCCAAAAAGCCTTCCTTGCTGCCGCAGTCGTAGCGCTTGCCTTGGTACTGGTAGGCGTAGACGGTTTCATGCGCCATTAGGCGGGCGATGGCGTCGGTGAGCTGGATCTCGCCGCCCACGCCGCGCGGCTGGTTGCGAATTTCCTCAAAAATGCGCGGCGTCAGCACATAGCGCCCGGCCACGCCCATGCGCGAGGGGGCCACCTCCGGTGCAGGTTTTTCCACGATTTGCTCCACGCGCAGCAGCGGCCCGCCTGCGGCCTCGCCCTTGACGATGCCGTAGCGGCGCGTGTGTTCGGGCGGCACTTCCTGCACGGCCAGCAGCGAGCGGCCTTGCTTGGCAAAGGCGGCGGTCATTTGCGCCATCACGCCGGGGCCACCGTTGTCACCCACCATCAGATCGTCGGCCAGCAGCACGGCAAAGGGTTCGTGACCCACCAGCGGCTCAGCACACAGCACGGCGTGGCCCAGACCCAGGCTGCGCGGCTGGCGCACGAACAGGCAGTTCATGTCGGCCGGGCTGATGGAGCGCACCAGCTCCAGCATTTCCTGCTTGCCCGCTTGCTCCAGCTCGCTTTCCAGCTCGTAGGCGGTGTCGAAGTGGTCTTCAATGGCGCGCTTGCTGCGCCCGGTGACGAACACCATGTCGCGGATGCCAGCCTCGTAGGCTTCTTCCACGGCGTACTGGATCAGTGGCTTGTCCACCACCGGCAGCATCTCTTTGGGCGAGGCTTTGGTGGCGGGCAAAAAGCGGGTGCCGAGGCCTGCGACGGGGAACACGGCCTTGCGGATACGGGTGCTGACCATATAGACCACTCCTAAAAAATGAGCTTCTGGCACTTGATTTTGAAGGGTTTGGAGATTTTTTCTTTTCCAAACCCTTGCCAGTCAAGCGCGAGCAGCTATTGTTTTTGCAATGATGGGTGCATCAGCCCAGGCGGGCCAGTTGTTCCTGGATGCGCGCCAGGGTGGCACCAAAGTCGGCCACGCGCTTTTTCTCTTGCTCGATCACAGCGGGCGGGGCCTTGGCCACGAAGGCCTCGTTGCCCAGCTTGGCGTTGGCTTTGGTGATTTCACCTTGCAGGCGCGTAGCTTCCTTGGAGAGGCGCACCTTCTCGGCGGCCACGTCAATTTCCACGAACAGCGCCAGGCGCGCACCACCGACCACGCTGACCGGGGCGTTTTGCGCTTCTTTCTCCCAGGCCGCGGCGTCGTCAAACACCTTGACTTCGCTGAGCTTGGCCAGGTTTTGCAGCACGGCGGCGTTGGCGCGCAAGAAGGCGGCATCGTCGGCGTTGTCGGCTACGGCCAGCAGCGGCAGGCGCTGCGCGGGCGACACGCCCATCTCGCCGCGCAGGGTGCGGCAGGCGTCCACCGTGTTCTTCAGGCGCGCCACGTAGGCTTCGGCGGCTTCGTCGATCTTCGCGGGCTCGGCCTGCGGGTAGGCCGCCACGGCAATGGACTCGCCCTTGAGCCCGGCAATCGGCGCCACCACCTGCCACAGCGCTTCGGTGACGAAGGGGATGATGGGGTGGGCCAGGCGCAAGATGGCTTCGAGCACGCGAATGAGCGTGCGGCGCGTGGCGCGCTGCTGGGCGGCGTTGCCGGTCTGGATTTGCACTTTGGCAATCTCCAGGTACCAGTCGCAGAACGCATTCCAGACGAAGTCGTACAGGGTGTTGGCCACGTTGTCCAAGCGGTACTCGGCAAAGCCCTTGGCCACTTCGGCCTCGGTTTTTTGCAGCAGCGAGACGATCCAGCGGTCGGCCTGGCTGAAGTGCAGGTAGCCCTCGGCGCAGCCCTGGGTGGTGTCCACACCGCAGTCCTGGCCCTCGCAGTTCATCAGCACAAAGCGCGAAGCGTTCCAGAGCTTGTTGCAGAAATTGCGGTAGCCCTCGCAGCGCTTGCTGTCGAAGTTGATGGAGCGCCCCAGTGTGGCCAGCGCGGCAAAGGTAAAGCGCAGCGCGTCGGCGCCGTAGGCGGGAATGCCTTCGGGGAATTCTTTTTGCGTGTTTTGGCGCACCTTGGGTGCGGTTTCGGGGCGGCGCAGGCCTTGGGTGCGCTTGTCCAGCAGGGGTTCGAGCGCAATGCCGTCGATCAAGTCCACCGGGTCGAGCACGTTGCCCTCGGACTTGCTCATTTTCTTGCCCTGCGCGTCCAGCACCAGGCCGTGGATGTACACGTGCTTGAACGGCACGCGCCCGGTGAAGTGCGTGGTCATCATGATCATCCGGGCGACCCAGAAGAAGATGATGTCGTAGCCCGTGACCAGCACGGAGGAGGGCAGGTACAGGTTGTAGTCGTCGGTGGCCGACTCGCTTTGCTGCGGCCAGCCCATGGTGCTGAAGGGCACCAGGGCGCTCGAATACCAGGTGTCGAGCACGTCGGCGTCGCGGGTCAGCGTTTTGCCGGGGGCTTGCGCCTGGGCTTCTTGTTCGTTGCGCGCCACATAGACGTTGCCGTCCTCGTCGTACCAGGCCGGAATCTGGTGGCCCCACCACAGCTGGCGCGAGATGCACCAGTCTTGGATGTTGTTCATCCACTGGTTGTAGGTGTTGACCCAGTTCTCGGGCACGAACTGCACCTGGCCGCTGGCCACGGCGTCAATGGCTTTTTGCGCAATGCTCTTGCCTGTGGCGTCGCCCGTGCCTTCTTTGGCCACTTTGTTCATGGCGACGAACCACTGGTCGGTCAGCATGGGCTCAATGACTTGGCCGGTGCGGGTGCAAATGGGCACCATCAGCTTGTGCTTTTTCACTTCAACCAGCAGGCCCAGGGCTTCGAGGTCGGCCACCACGGCCTTGCGCGCCACAAAGCGGTCCATGCCCTGGTACTTGGCGGGGGCATTCTCGTTCACCGTGGCTTGCAGGGTGAGTACGCAAATCATGGGCAGCTTGTGGCGCTGGCCCACTTGGTAGTCGTTGTTGTCGTGCGCGGGTGTGACTTTCACGACGCCGGTGCCAAATTCCTTGTCCACGTAGGCATCGGCAATGATGGGAATCTGGCGATCGCACAGCGGCAAATTCACCATCTTGCCAATCAGGTGCGCGTAGCGTTCATCTTCGGGATGCACCATCACGGCCACGTCGCCCAGCATGGTCTCAGGGCGCGTGGTGGCCACCACCAGCTGGCCCGAGCCATCGGCTAGGGGGTAGGCGATGTGCCACAGCGAGCCGTCTTTTTCCTCGTTTTCCACTTCCAGGTCGGACACGGCTGATTGCAGCACCGGGTCCCAGTTCACCAAGCGCTTGCCGCGGTAGATCAGGCCCTGCTGGTACAGCTTCACAAAGGTGTCGGTGACGACCTTGGAGAGCTTGTCGTCCATGGTGAAGTATTCGCGGCTCCAGTCCACGCTGTCGCCCAGGCGGCGCATTTGCGTGGTGATGGTGTTGCCCGATTTTTCCTTCCACTCCCACACTTTTTTCACGAAATCGGGGCGGCCCAGGTCATGGCGGCTCACGCCTTGCTCTTGCAGCTGGCGCTCAACGACGATTTGCGTGGCAATGCCGGCGTGGTCAGTGCCCGGCACCCAGACGGTGTTGTGCCCCAACATGCGGTGGTAGCGCGTGAGGCTGTCCATGATGGTCTGGTTGAACGCGTGCCCCATGTGCAGCGTGCCGGTCACGTTGGGCGGAGGCAGCTGAATGCAAAACGATGGCTGGCTGGCATCGGCCTGGCCCGTGCCGCGCACGCCAGCAGCGCCGTAGCCGCGCCGTTCCCACTCGGGGCCCCACTGGGCCTCCAGGGCCGCAGGCTCGAAGGATTTGGACAGGCTGTTCAGGCCGGGTTGTTCGATCGTGTCGCTCATGGCAATGAAAAACGGCATCCCGCAGGATGCCGCTGAGGCAGTGGTGTGGAGGAGCGGCGATTTTATCGCCCCCGCGCTGCTCTTAATTCAATAGCTTTTAGCGCTTGACAGGAAAGGCCAAGAGGCCAATTTGGCTGAGAGCCTGTTCGCGATCTTTGAGCCTATTTCTTAAACCCCGGTGCCCGGCACGTACTCCGGCCGGTCGTTCTGCTGCGGCCGCAGGGGCGCGCTGGACTGGCCCTGCGCGCGCTCGGCGCGCCATTGCGCCTTGCGCTGCGTCCATGCGGCCAGGCGGGCGTGGGCGGTCTGGCTCTCGCGTGCCATCTGTTCGGCGCCGGCCACCTGGGCTGCCAGTTCCAGGCGGATGCCGTTGGGGTCGAAGAAGTAGATGCTCTTGAAGATGTGGTGGTCGGTCACCCCCAGCACCTCGATGCCGTGCGCCTGCAGCCGTGCCTTGGTGTCCTCCAGCGCCTGCACGCTGTCCACGCGGAATGCGATGTGGTTGACCCAGGCGGGCGTGTTCGGTGAGGGGGCGGGCTGCACGTCGTCGCCCAGGTCGAAGAAGGCGATGAACGAGCCATCGCGCAGGCGAAAGAAGAAGTGCGTGTACGGGCAGTACTCGCCCGTGCTGGGCACATAGTCGCTCTGGATGATGTGGTACAGCGGCAGGCCCAGCAGATCCTCGTAGAAGTGGCGGGTTTCTTCGGCGTCGCGGCAGCGGTAGGCGAAGTGGTGCAGCTGCTCGATGGCTGCGGGTGCGGGCAGGGCCATGGCGGTCTCCTGGAGTGGTTTGAAAATTCTACTATCCGTAATTAATTTACCAAATGTGAATTTTTGATATGGCCTTCGTGACGCGCCAAAGCACAACGCCCCGGGGTTGCCGGGGCGTTGTCGTGTCGTGGCTTGGGGCCGAGGGGCGTGCGGTTCAGCGCTTGCGCTTGTGGCTGACGTGTAAATCACAAAGAAAAATGCTTCCAGCGCTTGTGTAGAAAGCGCTGGAAGCTATTGAAAGAGGAGCGATTTGGTCGCTCCTCCGCGCGGCTTTAGCGCTTGGTGAATGCCAGCGGCTGTGAGAGGGCCTCGGCGCCCGCC
This sequence comes from Paenacidovorax caeni, assembly GCF_001298675.1. Lineage (GTDB taxonomy): Bacteria > Pseudomonadota > Gammaproteobacteria > Burkholderiales > Burkholderiaceae_C > Paenacidovorax > Paenacidovorax caeni. The sequence continues at coordinate 49,205 of NZ_CYIG01000003.1, read as the reverse complement.
AGGTCGGTCACTGACAGCATCAGCGTGTGGTTGCCTGCGGCCAGCGGCGTGGGGCGCAGGGCCGAGTCGAGCACCACTGTCACGGGCGAGCCGAATTCGAAGGCGATGCCGCCGCCCGGGCTTGCCACGGGGGCCTGCTTCGCCACGTCGTAGAGGATGTGAAGGGGCTCCACGGTGTCGCCCGCGTAGATGTCGCGGTCGACGCGGTCGGTCGGGTCGCTGGGGTCGGAGAAGTCGATGTCCCGTGCGCCGATGATTTCGCCGGCCATGCGCATGGTTGCCGGATCCCACTTGTAGTTCAGCAACAGCAGCACGATGCGCGTTTCAGCGGTGCGGGCGCTTTTCAGGCGTACCGGTGCGCCGTACAGGGCCGCGTTGAGGCTGCCGCCTTCGCTGATCTGGATGGACAGGGTATAGAGCAGCAGGGGTTGGCCGCCGAGCTGCAGCCATTGCTGCGTGTCGTAGAGCACCTGGCCGTAGCCTTCGACGATCTCGGCTGCGGCGATGGGTGTGCTGCCGGTGATCTTGACCACCCCGGCGCCGGCCGGCTGTACCTGCAGCAGATCGGCACGCTGCACGCCATACAGGGAAGTGATGTCGCCGAAGATGGTGTCGCCCCGGACTTGCAGCGGCGCGATGTAGATGGCCGAGGGAGCTTGCTCGGCCTGGCGCGTGTGGCGCTCAAGCAGGCCCATGTACCCGCTGGGCATGGCCAGTGCCTGGTACACGTTGCGCTGGCGCGCGCTGCGCGTGCGCAAGGGGAAGTAGATGCTCAGGCCGCTGGCGTTGCGTGCCTGGGGGCCAGTGATGTTGAAAACGATGGCGTCCTGCAAGGCCTGGTTCAGTGCCGCCTGGGGGCCGGTGGCAATGCCATCGGCACTGAGCAGGGCGGCGAACTGGCGCAGGTCCACCAGGTCAAGGGCGTCCTTGGCGTCCGGCTCGTAGCCAAAGGTGGTGGTGCGCACGCGCGCCATGGCGACCTGCTTCCAGCGCTCGATGGCGGCGTCGCCCTCAGCGAGCAGGGTGCCGGGCATGGCCTTGGTGCGGGGCAGCGCCGCGGCGAACGTGGGTGGCCAGAACACGCCGCCGTTGGCATTGGCGCGCTTGGCGCCGCTGTCGTAGTAAGCGTGCACGGCGCTTGCCCACTGCTCCAGCCGCTCCAGCAGCGGCCCGAGGCGCGCGAGGTCAATGATGCTGAATGTCACGTAGTCCGACAGCGGTGGAATTGGGCTGCCCTCGGGGCGCTCGCGCAGTTGCTTGTCGTGGAAGGCCGTGGCCACGATCTGGCCGAACTCCGGCAGGCTCGGAACGGGCTGGCGCGCGGCGGTTTCGATCACGCTCTTCCAGTCCCAGCCCGAGCCCGGCTCCAGCTCCTGCGATGCGCCCAGGTAGCGGGCATAGGGCTGGACCACTTTGGCCACTTCCAGCGTGGCCATCAGGCAGGCGTCGAAGCCGATGTAGTCGAGCGTAATGCCCGTGGCGGCCTTGAAGCCTTGCAGGGCTGCTGACATGGCGGGCAGCGACATCATCTTGCCTTCGCCCGGATAGTTTTCGTCGCCGCCATAGCCGTAGTAGCCGCTGCCGTGGTCCCACAGAGCCAGCATGGTGCGTTCGGCGGGGTAGGTGCGCACGCCCCAGATCAGGAAGTCCTGCAGCGTGTCGCTGGAATCCATGTCACGTGCGCCCAGGTCTGCCAGCTCCTTCAACGCGCCGTTGGCCAGCTCGAAACGCTTGACCGTCTTCCAGCTCGGCACCAGGCCGTCGGGGTCGCGCTTGTCGGCGCCCCCCGTGGTAATGATGACGCGGGTGTACGCCGAGCCTTGGGCGGCGAGCATTTCCAGCAGGTTGGTGGTGCCTGCGTTGCCCATGCTCTCCAGGTTGGAGCCCAGCAGGTAGACGAGCAGCGTGGTGCGGGGCGGGGTGGCATCGTCGCCGCTGCCGCCGCAGGCGGCAAGCCCTCCGGCGAGCAGGGCGGCTGCGGTGCCGAGCATGTGGCGGCGTGAAATGGGGGGCATGAAAGTCCTCGCAGTGGTGGGGTGGATGGAAGCGTGAAGGAACGGGGCGCAGTGGGTCAGGGCCGCAGGCTGGGTGGCACCAGGCTGCGCTTGAACTCATCGATCAGCGCACGTGCCTTTTCCGGGTCGGTGTATGTCGGCGGGGTGCCGTCCGCTGGCTGTGCCTTCTGCGCGGTGGCCTCGCCTTCCCCCTCCAGTGGTTTGCCTGGGCACACGGTTTCGCGCTGCGCGGGCGTTTCGCCGAGCAGATAGGCCGTCACCAACGGATCGACGCAGCTGTCGTCGTAGGGGTACACGCCATGCTGGAAGTCGCGCGTGACGTACACGCGGCGGGCTCCGGGCAACTGGGCGAAGAAGGCGTTGGCACCGTCGGTGTTGGTGGCTGCGTCGTACTGCGTCTGCACGAACAGCACCGGGAGCTGCCGCATGGCAGCCGGGCTGGGCTTGCTGACCGAGGGGCCACCCCAGAAGGCACAGGCGTTCAGCACCATCAGGCCGCCGAAGTACATGGGGGCCTGCTGCGCCAGGCCGCGCACCGTGGTGGTCCATTGCGCCAGGTCGGTGATGGCGGGCGTGTCGTTGCAGCGGATGGCGATGCCGCCCGCTCCGTTGGCCTCGATGTTTTGGGGCTGTGGCACCAGCCAGTTGCTGCGGTACTTTTCGTAGAGCCTCCATGCAACGGCGCGTACCTGGGTGTCCTGCGAGGGGTTAGTGGGGTGGAACACCTGCTGCGCCAGCGCGTGGCGCACCGCGCTGTCATCCGCCGCATCAGGCACGCTTTGCAGCACCGTGTCCAACCCTTGCGCTGCCGCGATGTGGCCGAGGTACGCCATGGCGTCCACGCGTCGGTAGCCCAGGCCGCTCAGGAACTCAGCCAGCACGGCCTGCACGCGTGGGTGCAGGCGCGGCATGATGGCGCGCACCTCGGCCTCGGTGGCGCCCAGGCGGAAGACGTCCGGGTGCCGCACGGCGTAAGGTGCCATCACTTCGTCGAACAGGCGCTGGCGTGCGGGTGGTTGCGAGTGCAGCAGCGATTTTTCGATCGTGGTGTCGAAATCCAGCGCACTGTCGAGCACCATGCGCCCCACCTTCTCGGGGAACAGGCTGGCGTACCAGGCGCCCAGCCAGGTGCCATAGGAGTAGCCTACGTAATTGAGCTTGTCGTCGCCGAGCAGGCCACGCAGCAAGTCCATGTCGCGCGCCGTGGCGTCGGTGTTGATGTAAGGGGTTAGGGGGTTCTTCTGGCAGGCCTCGGCTGTCTTGCGGCCGTTGTAGTGGGTGTTGGCGAGGTTGTCAGGGGCGTCCCAGCCTGCCGGGCTGTAGTCCACGAAGCGCTTCAGCTCGTTGGTGGCGCAGTGCAGCTGCGTGCTGGCGCCCATGCCGCGCGGCGAGAAGCCCACCATGTCGTACTCGGCGAGCAGGCGCAGTTGTTGCGCGCCTAGCGGGCTGTCAGGGTTGCCCAGGGCGAAAGCGTTCAGCAGTGTGAGGGCATAGCCCAGTCCATCCTCGCCCGGGCCGCCCGGGTTAAACAGCAGGGCGCCGCGCCGCTTGGACGGGGTGCCAGCGGCCAGGCGCATGACCGCCAGGGTGACATCGCCGCGCGCGGGGTTAGACCAATCCAGAGGCGCGCGCACCATGGCACAGCGCAGCCGCTCGCCCGCCAGTGCCCACAGCGTTTCGAGTTTGGGGCTGCGCGGGCCGAGGATGCTGGTGTCGCACTCAGTCCACTGCACAGCCTGCGTGCGGTACGGCTGCAGCGGGTCGGGCGGGCTGCTGCTGTTGCCGCCGCCACAGGCGGCCAGGCCGGCGGCCAGGGCGACGGCGGCAGCCAGCCGGGCAGTGCGCTGGCTGGTGGGGAGCGGCATGGTGCGTTCTTCGGTAGCGTGGTGCATGGGTACTACTTTTTTTATAGCTGCTAGCGCTTTTCTGGTATGCGCTGGAGGCCGAAAACACTGTTGAAGCAGGTGCGTCTGAGGAGGCATCGTAAGGATTTGTGACGTGTTGCGGTATCCCTGAAATTGGGTAATTTGAGGGCGGTGGCGCCAGAGCGTGCCTGTGCTGGTGCCACCGCGGCGCGGCAGACGGGTGCGAATTACCCAATTTCAGGGATAGGCGGCGGGGCCGGCGTCGCCTAGGATGGCGTCTGCCTTGCACTCCCCGTTGTCGACGCTGCCATGCCATGACTGCTTTCATTACCGCCCCCGAATCCGTGCTGCCCGCACCCGTACTGGTGGTGGAAGACGAGCCGCTACTGCAGCAGCGTTTACGCGGCGTGCTGCTGGCGCTGGGCTACGCGCCGGATGCGCTGCTGTTCGCAGCGACACTGGCCGAGGCGCGCGCCTGCCTGGCGCAGCAGCCCGTGGCGTTGGCTCTGGTGGATTTGCAGCTGCCCGACGGCAATGGGTGCGATCTGATCGTGCAGTTGCGTGCCGACGACCCTGGCCTGGGCATCCTCGTGGTGTCTGCTTGGAGTTCGGAGGATGCGATTCTGGGCGCGCTGCGCGCCGGTGCCACCGGCTACGTCCTCAAGGAGCGCGACGACGTGGAAGTGCAGCTCTCCATCCGCAGCGTGCTGCGCGGCGGTGCGCCGATCGATCCGTTCATTGCGCGGCGCATTCTGGAGCTGTTGCCCGTACCCGCGCCCGCCGCCGTGGGCGCTGCCCCGGCCGAGGCGCTGAGCGAGCGCGAGGGTGAGATCCTGCGGCTGGTGGCCGATGGCCTCTCGAACCGCGAGATCGCCGAGCAACTTTTCCTCTCACGTTACACGGTCGAGAGCCATGTCAAGCGCATCTACCGCAAGCTGGCTGTGTCGTCGCGCACGGGCGCGGTGAGCGCGGCGCGCACACGCGGGTGGCTGGGCTGATGCGGCGGCTGGTGGCGTGGCTGGCGCTGTGGCTGCTGGCCTGGCCTGCGGCATGGGCGGACGAGGGCCAGGAGTGCATCCCGCGCATCGTGTCGGCGCAGGTCGCACGCTCGGCCGATGGCGCACGGCCGGTGGAGGGATGGGAGCCGGTCACGCTGCCAGACATGTGGGAGCGCCGCTGGCCCGGCTACAGCGGTACGGCCTGGTACCGCATTGACTGGGTGCGTGCGGGTGCGGAGTGCAGCGCCAGGGCCGCCGAACTTGGGCTGGGTATCGACGGCATCGGCAGCGCGGGCGAGGTGTTCATCAACGATGACCTGCTGTGGCGCGACGCCTCGCTCGCCGAGCCGCTCTCGCGCAGTTGGAACGTGCCGCGCTGGTGGTTGCTGCCGGCGTCCTCCCTGCGCGAGGGCACCAACACCGTGTGGGTGCGCGTGGTGGGCGTGGCCGCGCTGTCGTCCGGCCTGGTGGGCACACTGCGCCTGGGCGATGCGGCGGACGTGGCGCGCGCGCAGGAGCAGGCCCAGTGGCGCCAGCGCACGGTGTACTTCGTCAACGCCGTGCTCGCCGGCATGGCGGCGGTGCTGTTTCTGCTGGTGTGGGGCCTGCGGCGGCAGGAGCGTGCCTATGGCTGGTTCGCCCTCATGTCGCTGTGCTGGCTGGCTTACCTGAGCACCTACCTGGCGGACACGCCCTGGCCATTCACCGATTCGCTGGACCGCGCGCGCGCCAGCCTGGTGGCGCTGGTGGGCTACGTGCTGTGTGCCTGCCTGTTCACTTTCCGCTTTGGCGAGCAGCGCCTGCCGTGGGCCGAGCGTGCGCTGTGGCTGCTGGCGGCCTTGGGTGCGGCGGCGGCGTGGTGGGCGCCGCAGGGCGCTGAGAGTGCCTGGTTTGCCACCATTTGGCGCGGCGCACTCGGGGTGTTTCTGCTCAACGGGCTGCAGTTCCAGTGGCATGCCTGGCGGCCTGGGCGCGGCGTGGCGCAGCGGCTGCTGGCGCTGTGCTGGCTGGTGCTGGTGGTGGTGGCACTGTTCACGCTGGGCCTGGTGCCGGACGTGTGGCACGTGGCGCGCAACTGGGCGGCGCTCAGCGGCATTGCCACCATCGTCCTGGTCATGTTGCTGCTGAGCGGCCAACTAGCGCAGCAGATGCGCAGCGCCGAGCGTTTTCAGCGCGAGCTGGAGGCACGCGTGGCCGAGGCACGCACTGAACTGGCCCAGGCTGTGGCGCGCGAGCATGCGCAGGCGCTGGACAACGCCAAGCTGCAGGAGCGCATGCAGATCGCGCACGACCTGCACGATGGCCTGGGTGGCAGCCTGGTGCGCGGCATGGCACTGCTGGAGCAGGCGGGCGGGCAGTTGCCCGGCGAGCGTGTGCTGTCGCTGCTCAAGACGCTGCGCGACGACTTGCGCCAGGTGATCGACCACGGATCGAGCGCGGGCGCTACCGTGCCTGCAACGCCGCTGCAGTGGCTTGCGCCGCTGCGCCACCGGGTCACGCGCCTGCTCGATGAGATGGGCGTGGCCAGCGAATGGCGTATTGCTGCGCAGTGGCGGGGCACGGTGGAGGAGGGCGGTTGCCCGAGCGCACTCCAGTGCCTGCTGCTGACGCGGCTGGTGGAGGAAGCGTTGTCCAACGTCATCAAGCACAGCCAGGCGCGGCGCGTGTGCGTGGAGTGCACATTGCCGCAGCCCGGGGTGTTTGCGGTGCGCGTCGAGGATGACGGCCGGGGCTTCGACGTGGCCGCCGTGCAGCGCGCGGGCATGTCGGTGGGTATGCGCAGCATGGCGGCGCGGGCCGAGCGCATGGGCGCGATGTTCCGTGTGGATTCCGGCGCGAGCGGCACGGTCGTGACCGTGACGCTGCACATGCCACCAGGCCAGCCGGCTGCGTGAAGGTGCCCCAGCGGGCGCCCGTCCTGCTCTGGGGCGGCCCGTGAAAAATGGAGCGTTGGGGCTGGCTGAAAGTCCAGCCAGGGCATCTTTCTCATGCGTACGGTGATGCGCGTGCCGCGCAGTGCTAGCGCATGTAGGTGCCGCCGGGACCGATCACCGCGATATCGACGTAGCTGGAGCCGTTGTGGTTCTGCGCACTGAAACGGTAGGTATGGCCGCCCAGGTCGAGCCGGTTCAGCCCCTCCATGGCCTGTACCAGGCCAGGGCCGGTGACACCCGGGCCGGCAGCGCGCAGGCCTTCCAGTAGCACGCGTGCGTCGAGGTAGCCAACGAAGTGGTCGTAGTTCACTTCCAGGCCGTGCTGCTTCATCGAGGCCTGGAAGTCACGCGTGACCTGCATGGTGGCGCGCAGCGGTGAGGGCGTGGTGCGCGCCACGGCCAGGCCGCGTGCGTCGCTGCCCAGGGCCTTGAGCACTTGCGTGCCCGCACCCAGCGACAGCGTGTACAGCGGCACGCCCAGGTGCGCACGGTGGGCGCGCACGTAGGCCACCACGGACGGCCCTGCGGCAACCATCAGCATGGCGTGGGGCTGCAGGGTGGCCATGGCCTTGGCGGCCTCCCCGGCATCCTTGCCGCTGCTGTCGATGGCGTGCGCGCCCACCAGGGTTGCGCCTTCGGCAGCGATGGCTTGCTCGGCCAGCGGCAGGGCGAGCTTGCCGAAGTCATTGTTCTCGTAGGCGATGCCAATGCGCGTGCTCTGGATCGATACCAGGTTGCGTACCACCTTGGCCAATTCGTCAGCGTAGCTGGCATTGGTGGTGAACAGCCAGGGGCTGCGTGCCGCGCGCAGCGCGGGGCTGCCGGTGTAGACGGCGATCAGCGGTGTCTTGGCCTGCGGCAGGTAGGGCAGCAGCGCCAGTACCTGCGAGGTGCCGGCCTGGCCGAAAAGGGCCACCACGCCTTCGCCTTCAACCAGTTTGTGGGCGTTTGCCAGCGCGCGCTGGGGCTCGAAGCCGTCGTCCAACGTGACCAGCCGCACCTTGCGCCCAGCCACACCGCCGCCAGCGTTGAAGTCGGCAATAGCGGCGTCCTGCCCTGCGTGAATGGGGGCCAGGAACGGCGCCATCGGGCCGGACAGCGCGGATGAACGCCCCACCAAGATGTCGCCTTGCGCGGACGTGGAGCGCGCCTGGGCATGGGCGAGCACGGGGGCGGCCAGCGTCGCGGCGCCTGCGGCGATGCGGTGCAGAGTGTAGCGGCGGCCGGTGTCGGGTGCACCGGCCTGGTGGCGGACGGATGTGGAGTGCATGCGGGTCTTTCCTGGACAGGCGAAGGAAGGCGCAACCAGAAGGGCTCGTGCCGTGCCTCCCCGGTATGCGCGCCGCATTGTTCCCAGGTTCCCGTGCAGGTGGTCCCTGGGGTTTCCCGAAAGAATTGTCTCTGCGGCGACAGTTCTATCGCCGTGGTTCCCTGCGCCGACAACGCGCCGCCTCCGGGGTGCAGTGAACGACGCGCGGCGAGGTGGCGTGGGACCGTGTCTCAGTTTGGCAGTGCTTGCACGCCGCGTACCACGTCGCCGACGACGATGACCGAGGGGCTGCCCAGCCCCGCGCGCGCGATGGTGGCGTGCAATTGGTCGAGTGTGGTCACAGCATGCCGCTGGTGTGGCAGGCTGACGTGCTGGACCACGGCCACAGGCGTATCGCCGGGCAGGCCGTGCAGTAGTTCCTGCTGGATGTGCGCGCTGCCCGCCATGCCCATGTAGATGACGAGGGTCAGGCGCAGGTCGCGTGCCGTGGCCGCCAGCAGGCGCCAGTCGGTGGCCGTGCCGCCGGGTTGGCTGTGCCCTGTGATGAAAACCACCCCCTGGGCATGTGCACGGTGCGTCAGCGGTGCGCCGAGCAGGGCCATGCCGGCCATGGCGGCGGTGATGCCACTGACCACTTCCACCGCCACGCCCGCAGCGCGCAGGTGCTCCACCTCCTCGCCGCCGCGGCCGAAGATGAACGGGTCGCCGCCCTTGAGGCGCACCACCTGCTCGCCTGCGCGCACGGCGTCGAGCATGAGCTGCTCGATCAGGGCCTGCGGGGTGCTCTTGCAGCCCCCGCGTTTACCTACGTGGACGATGCGCGCGCCCGGAGGCGCCAGCGCCACGATGGCTTCGCTCACCAGGTCATCCACCAGCACCACGGTGGCCGCCTGCAGCGCCTTCAGGGCCTTGAGCGTGAGCAGCTCAGGGTCGCCCGGCCCCGCGCCGACAAGGGTGCAGCGCCCTGAGCGTGCTGCGAGTGTGGATGGCGCGCTCATGCGCCGCGCGCCTCGATCTGCCGCGCCAGGTGCGCGATGTGGCCCACTTGCTGCGCCAGCGCTTCGGGCACGGGCAGCTCGCCCGCGAGCACGGCGCGGGTGTAGCGTGCCGTGCTCTCCACGTCGATGGCCTCGGGCAGGCCCGGCACTTCGGCGGCCGTGCCGCCCTGCTGCTCGGCCAGGACGTGGTGCGTGCCCGCCAGCACGCCGTCATAGCGCGGCTGGCGGCGCGGGTCTGCGGCAGACTCGCCTTCCAGCCCGCGCGAGAGCAAGGCGTGCATGCCCAGGGCCGACAGCGTGCCGGTCATGGTCTGGATGTACTCGGGGTGGGTGTAGCTCGACACCAGCAGTGCCGGGCCATGGCAGGGCGCCAGCAGCTTGACCAGGCTGTGCCCCGGCGTGCGCAGCCCGATGGCCTCGCGCACCGCCAGCAGTCGCGCCAGGCCGGGGTGCAGGTGTGTCGTGCCGATGTGCGCGACCGTGCCGTCTGCCACGGCGTCTGGCGCTTGCAGCGCGGGAATACCCAGTGCCTGCAGCACATCCGCCGCCAGCACGCGGCGCGCTTCGGTGCGCATGCCGTGCAGCAGCACAGGCAGGCCCTCGCGCGCCACCAGCAGGGCCAGCAGCGGCGTGAGCACCGGCAGCTTGCGCGCACCGTTGTAACTGGGCAGTACGACCATGGGTCGCCGTGTGGCGGGAAAGCGCGCCACGCGCGCCAGCGCGGCGTCGAGGAATCCGCACATTTCCTCCACCGTTTCGCCCTTGATGCGCATGGCCACGCAGAAGGCGCCGATTTCGAGGTCGCCGGCCTGGCCGTCGAGAACCTGGCCGAGCAGATCGGCGGCCTGGGCACGGTCCAGCGCCTTGGCGCCGCGCGTGCCACGGCCGATTTCTTTGATGTAGTGGCTGATGCCCATGGTGGTCGCTATGTGTCTAGGGGTGTGCTGGATTCTGCGGCAAAGCGTAGGTCACTAGGGTACTGCGACAGATGTGTTGCGAGTTTGCTGGGGTTTGCGCCAGAGAACTGGAGCACGTTCTCCATGGAAACGCTTTGGCCGAAAGCACCCGCAGGCGAGCGAGAGGGAGGGCGTGGCCCATGCCGCGACTGTTGCTCTTGGCTGTGCGATGGGGGCGCGCAAGATGCAAGCCGTGCCTTAAAGAGGTTGCGTGAGGTGTTGGACGCTGGCGCGCCGCGGTGCGGTGCTTGCGTGTGCAGGAAAGTAGTTGTGACGAATCAGGGCATCGCCACATAATGCTGACGCCTCTCCTGGCGCCTGCGGCAGCCGGGGGTGATGGAAACGCGACATTTCCTGAAAAGGAGCGCCTCATGCGAACGAATCTGCCCGTCAGCACGCAGGAGTACCCGTTTCCCAGGGGGCAAACCCTGGTTTCCACCACCGACCTGAAGGGGCGCATCCTTTACTGCAACCCCAGCTTCATCGAAGTCAGCGGCTACGAGCGCGAGGAGCTGCTGGGCCAGCCGCACAACATCGTGCGCCATCCCGACATGCCCGAAGAGGCCTACCGCGACATGTGGCAGACCATCGCCAGCGGCCAGCCCTGGTCGGCTCCGGTCAAGAACCGGCGTAAGGACGGAGACTTCTACTGGGTGATGGCGAATGTCACGCCCCTCATGGATGGGGATCAGCCCTCGGGCTACATGTCCGTGCGCACAGAGGCCACGCGCGAGCAGATTCAAAATGCCGAGCGCCTATACCAGACCCTGCGCGCCGAAAAGGCAGCGGGCCGCCAGGTACACATGCTGCGTGCGGGCAGCCCGGTGCGCGTGGATGCCTGGGGGCGCTGCTGCGCGCTGCTGGTGCCTAGCATGCTGGGCCGCCTGGTGCTTACTGCACTGGCCGTACTGGTCTTGGCGTTTGGGGCTGCACTGGTCAGCGGGCAGCCCATGCACATGGGCGCTGCCGTTGCCTGGGGCGTGGCGCTGGTGCTCACCTGCGCCATGGCGGGCCTTGCCTACCGCGTGGCGGTGGTGCCCCTGTTGCAACTGGTGCGGCAGGCTAACCGGCTGGCTGCGGGCGACTTGACGCAGCGCGTGAACGTCAAGCACAGTGGCGTTGTCGGCGACCTGGAAAAAGCCCTGGCCCAGCTCGGCGTGAACCTGCAGTCGGTCGTGCGCGATGCGCGCGACGAGAGTGACAAGATGCAGGTGGCTACCGCCAAGATCGCCCAGGACAACCGCGACCTGTCGGCCCGCACCGAGGCGCAGGCGGCCAACCTGGAGGAAACCGCCGCATCGATGGAGCAGATCACCGGCACCGTCAAGCTGACCACGGAATCTGCCAGCCAGGCGATGCAGCTGGCCAGCCAGGCCACTTCGGTGAGCGAGCGCAGCAGCAGCGCGGTGGACGGCGTGGCCCAGACCATGCAGCAGATCGAGGCGGCGTCGGTGCGCATTGGCGAAATCACGCAGCTGATCGACAGCATTGCCTTCCAGACCAACATTCTGGCGCTCAATGCCGCGGTGGAGGCGGCCCGTGCGGGCGAGCAGGGGCGTGGGTTTGCTGTGGTGGCCGGCGAAGTGCGCAGCCTCGCGCAGCGCTCGGCCAGTGCCGCCAAGGAGATTCGCCAGCTCATCGGTGACTCCGCCGCGCGGGTGCATGAGGGCCATGAGAAAACGGGCGCGGCGCAGCGCACCATGGCCGAATCGCTGGCATTGGTGCGGCGCGTGAATACCTGCATTGGCGAGATTCACAGCGCATCCAGTGAGCAGCTCACGGGCATTTCGCAGGTCAATTCCGCCGTGGTGCAACTGGACCTCATCACGCAGCAGAACGCGGCGCTGGTGCAGCACAACGCGGCGCTGGCCCAGGCCCTGCAGGCCCAGGCGCAGACCATGGCCGAGACGGTGCACGTGTTCCGCATCGACGCTGCAGGGCAGGCGCCGCAGGCCGACGCCGTGGCCCTGCGCCGCGCCATGAAGGACCAGCGCCAGGCGCCAGGCCCCGCACTGGCCACGCGGACTATCGATCACCCTGTTGCATCCGGTCTGCAGTTGGGCTGAAATGGGCCTTCACTTCACGGGAGGCTTCCATGACCATCGTCTCTGACATCCTGAAATCCAAGTCCAGCAATGCCATCCACCGCATCGCGCCCGGCGACTCGGTGCTCGATGCGCTCAAGCTGATGGCCGAGAAAGGCATTGGCGCGCTGCTGGTGATGGAGGGGCAGGACATCGTCGGCATCGTCACCGAGCGCGACTACGCGCGCAAGATTGCCCTGCTCGGGCGCACCTCGGCTGCCACGCTGGTGCGCGACGTCATGACGCGCGACGTGCTGTACGTGCGCCCCAGCCAGAGCAGCGAGGAGTGCATGGCCATCATGACCGGCAACCGCCTGCGCCACCTGCCGGTGGTGGACGACGCGGGCCAGTTGCAAGGCCTGATCTCCATCGGCGATCTGGTCAAGGACATCATCTCGGCGCAGAAATTCATCATCGATCAACTGCAGCACTACATCAGCGGCGGGCGCTGACTACGCCCGGCCCGCGTGCCATGGGACACGCCCTACACTCGCGGGCATGAGCTTGCTGATTCTGGGGATCGAATCCTCCTGCGATGAAACCGGCGTGGCCCTGGTCGAAGCCCAGGGCGGCGCGCACGTGCCGCGCCTGCTGGCCCACGCGCTGCACAGCCAGATCGAGATGCACCAGGCCTACGGCGGCGTGGTGCCGGAGCTGGCCAGCCGCGACCACATCCGCCGCGTGCTGCCGCTGGCCGAGGCGGTGTTCGCCGAGGCCGGGCGCACGCTCGGCGCGGTCGATGTCGTGGCCTTCACGCGTGGGCCGGGCCTGGCCGGGGCGCTGCTGGTGGGCGCGGGCGTGGGCTGCGCGCTGGGCGCGGCGCTGGACAAGCCCGTGCTCGGCGTGCACCACCTGGAGGGGCATTTGCTGTCCCCCTTCCTCAGCGCCGACCCGCCCGAATTCCCGTTCGTCGCCCTGCTGGTGTCCGGTGGCCACACGCAATTGATGCGTGTGGACGGCGTGGGCCAGTACGCGCTGCTGGGCGAGACCATCGACGACGCGGCGGGCGAGGCCTTCGACAAGTCGGCCAAGCTGATGGGCCTGGGCTATCCCGGCGGGCCGGCGCTGTCGCGCCTGGCGCAGCAGGGCGATCCCACCGTATTCGCCCTGCCGCGCCCCCTGTTGCACAGCGGCGACCTGGATTTCTCCTTCGCCGGGCTGAAGACCGCCGTGCTCACCCAGGCGCGCAAGCTGGGCGACCAACTGGAGGCGCGCAAGGCCGACCTGGCGGCCAGCACCCAGGCGGCCATCGTCGAGGTGCTGGTGAAGAAAACGCTGAAGGCCTTGCGCCAGACCGGGCTGCAGCGCGTGGTGGTGGCGGGCGGCGTGGGCGCCAACCGCCTGTTGCGCGAGCAGCTCGACGCCGCCTGCGCGCGCCAGCGCGTGCGCGTGCATTACCCCGAACTGCATCTGTGCACCGACAACGGCGCCATGATTGCCATGGCCGCCGCGATGCGCCTGCAGGCTGGGCGTGAGCAGGCGCGCCGCGACTACGCCTTCGACGTCAAGCCGCGCTGGCCGCTCGACAGCCTTTGCACATGAAAAGCGCCTGTAGCGCAATGCTGGCAAGCGCTAGCAGCTATCAAAAAGAGAGTTAATCAATCGCCAGGCGCGTAGCCGTTGGTGCCGGGATACGCTTGGCCAGGGTGAGGGTGAGTACGCCATTTTCCAGCTTGGCGCTGCTCGCGGCGGCGTCGATCTCGGTCGGCAGCTCCCAGGCACGGCGGACCTGGCGCGGTGCGCCCTCGGTGCTCTGCAGGCGCACGACGGCACCGTCGATGTCGATCTGCAGCTGCTCGCGCGCCAGGCCCGGTACGTCGAGCTGCAGGGTGACCGCCTTGTCGTCCTGCTGCACCTGGAAGCCCTGCGGCGCGCTGGCCTGCAACTGATTCAGCAGGAAGCGCTGCAGCGCCTGGTCGGCGGCACGGGGGGCGAAGGGGCTGCGCTGCATCACGGGGGCGAAGATCATCGGGGTTACTCCTATACACTGCGCGGCGCCCGAGGTGGCGACCGCTTGGTGAAAAAGTAGGTGGCCCGCGCTGCTTTTCAAGAGGAATCCACACATGAATAAATTGCGCCGCCAGGCCTTGAAATGGGCCGCTGCCGCCCTATGCGGCAGCGCGGCCACGGCCCTGGCGCAGCCCGCTGCGCCCGTGAAGCTGGCGCTGGTCGAGAGCCTGTCCGGGCCATTCGCCAACACCGGTGAGGCGGTGTACCGCAACCTGCTGTGGGCCACCGAGCGGGTGAACGCGCGCGGCGGCATCATGCTGCCGGGCGGTGCCCGCCCCCTGGCGCTGGCGCGCTACGACAGCAAGGGGTCGAGCGAGGAGGCGTTGTCGGCGCTGCGCGCCGCCATCGACGATGGCGCGCGTATCGTGTTGCAGGGCAATTCCTCGGCCACGGCGGCAGCGTTGCTGGACGCTATTGCCAAGCACAACCAGCGTGACAGTGCCAGGCGTGTGCTGTTTCTGAACTACTCTGCCGTCGATCCCCAGCTCACCAACGAAAAGTGCAGCTTCTGGCATTTCCGCTTCGATGCCCATGCCGACATGCGCATGGCGGCGCTGATGGAGGTGCTGCGCGCCGACCAGGGCGTGCGCAGCGCGTACCTGATCGGGCAGGACTACAGCTTTGGCCAGGCGGTCCTGCGCGAGGCGCGGCGCCAGCTCGCCGCGCAGCGGCCCGACGTGGCCATCGTTGGCGACGAGCTGCATCCCGTGGGCCGGGTCAAGGACTTCGCGCCCTATGCCGTGAAGATCAAGGCCAGCGGTGCGCAGGCGGTCATCACAGGCAACTGGGGGAACGACCTGACGCTGCTGGTCAAGGCCGCGCGCGACGTCGGCTACCAGGGCCGCTTCTACACCTTCTACGGCAACGCGCTGGGCGCGCCAGCCGCGCTGGGCGAAGCCGGGGTGGGCAAGGTGGTGGCCGTGGCCGATTGGCTGCCCAACGTGCCGGGCGCACCCAGCGAGGCGTTCTACCGTGCCTTCCGCGCGCGTTTCCCGCAGCCGCAGGACGACTATGTGCACCTGCGCATGCAGCTCATGGTGGAGGCCCTGGCCCAGGCCATGGAGCGCGCAGCCAGCCTTGATGCCGTGGCCGTGGCGTTGGCACTGGAGCAAGCCCGGGTGCAGATGGCCGGCCACGGTGGCTTCATGCGCGCGCAGGACCACCAGTTCCAGCAGGCCCTGGCGGTCGGCGTGATGGATCGGCAGGGCGCCCCGGGCGTGCCGTTCGACGTGGAAGGTTCGGGGTACGGCTTTCGCGTGGTGCGCCAGATCACCGCAGCGCAGGCGCAGATGCCCACCAACTGCCAGATGCTGCGCCCCTGACGTTACAGCCATCGCGGCAGGCCGTGGCTCAGTGCCAGCCCCGCCAACAGCAGCCAGGCGAATAGAACTGCAGCCAGCAGCAAAGGCTTGAAGCCCGCCGCCCGCACGGCCTGCACGTGGGTGGTCAGCCCGAGGGCTGCCATGGCGATGGCGAGCAGCAGGTCGTCGAGCTGCACACCTGCGTGCACCACGGCGGCAGGCGGCACGCCCAGGGAATGCACCCCTGCCATGGCGACGAAGCCCAGCGCGAACCAGGGGATCGTGATGGCATGGCGCCCTGCGTGGTGTCGCCCTTGGGTGCGCTCCCCGCGTGCCATGGATGTCGAGAGCAGAAGCAGGAACGGCGCCAGCATCATCACCCGCACCATTTTTGCAATCACCGCCGTGCTGGCGGCCTCGGGGCCCACGGCCGTACCAGCGGCCACCACCTGCGCGACCTCGTGCACCGTGGCCCCCACGTACAGGCCGTAGTGCTGCGCGTCCGTGTGCAGCCAGCCGTGTTCTGCGTTCCACTGGAACAGCGCGGGGTACAGAAAAGTGCCCAGGGTGCCGAACACCACCACGGTGGCGATGGCCACCGCCACGTCCTGCGCCCGTCCTTTGGCGACTGGCGCCGTGGCCAGTACGGCGGCGGCACCGCAAATGGAACTGCCTGCGCCGATCAGCAGGGTGGTGCGCCGGTCCAGCCCCAGCACACGCTGGCCCAGCCAGCAGGCCAGGCCGAAGGTGCTGGCCAATACCAGCGCGTCGGTGGCCACGCCGCTCCAGCCGACCTGTGCAATGTCTTGGAACGTCAGGCGCAAGCCGTACAGCACGATGCCTGCGCGCAGGAGCTGTTGTTTTGCCAGGGCCACGCCGGGGCCGCAGGACCGCGCCAAGCGCGGGTACACCGTGTTGCCCAGCAGCAGGCCAGCGACGATGGCCAGCGTCAGTGCGCCCAGGCCGTGCCGTGCGAACCAGGGCTGCTGCGCCAGCCACAGCGCACTGGTGGCGATGGCGCAGCCCAGGGCCAGTCCGGGCGTGGCATGGATGAAGGCGGGAGGAATAACAAGAGAGGTGCGCAGGTGGCTGAGGGACGGCATGGCAGGGGCCGCAGGGCAAACAGGCCGCCACGGCATGCGCCCACTGTAGGGGGCTTGGTTATATTTGTATAACGGATTGTTTATGTAGAAACTACCTGTTGAACGGGTTGATGCCATGCTCCACCTCACCCTGCGCCAGCTCGAAATCTTCACCGCCGTGGCACACAGCGGCTCCACGGTGGCGGCGGCCCCGGTGGTGGCGCTGTCGCAGTCAGCCACCAGCGCGGCGCTTCAGCAGCTCGAAAGCGGTCTGGGCACGCCGCTGTTCGAGCGCGCGGGGCGCGGCCTGGTGCTCAACGACGCGGGGCGTGCGCTGCTGCCGCAGGCGCTGGCGCTGCTGGAGCAGGCGCGGGCCATCGAGCAGGCGTTCGGCGCCCAAGGGGCGGGCCTGCCGGTGCGCTTGCGCGTGGCGGCGAGCACCACCATCGGCAGTTACGTGCTGCCGCGTGTGCTGGCCGCCCTGGCGCGCAGCCACCCGCAGGTGAGCGTGGATCTGCACATCGGCAACACGCGCGAGGTGGCCGAGGCTGTGCAGGTGCTGCAGGCCGACCTGGGGCTGATCGAAGGGGCCAGCCACTGGCCGGGGCTGGAGACGGCCCCCTGGTTGCGTGACGAGTTGGTGCTGGTGGCTGCGCCCGATGACCCGCTGGCCCAGGCAGCGCGCCAGCGCCCTCTGGGCGTGGTGGCGCTGCGCGGCGCGCGCTGGCTGCTGCGTGAGCAGGGCTCGGGCACGCGCGAGATGGTGGAGCACGCTCTGCTGCCGCGCCTGCACCAGCTGGCCTCGGCCGCCACGCTGGGCAGCTCCGAGGCTATCGCGCACTGCGTGGCGCAGGGCCTGGGTATCAGTTGCCTGTCGCGCGTGCTGGTGCAGCCACTGCTCGACAGCGGCGCTCTGGTGCTGCTGCCTACGGTGCTGCCGCGCATGTGGCGCCATTTTTCGCTGCTGCAGCGCGCAGGCCGCCAGCCCTCGCCGGCGCTGACGGCCTTTGTGCAGGCCTGCCGGGAGCACGGGTAGCCCGTGCTCCATTTGGCGGCGGGGCCACCGCGTTTCGCGCCGCTGGGCATGCGTTTCGTCGCATGGCTGCTGCGGGGTGGGCGGGCGCTGCCGACACTGGCGCCATGTTCCACCCTTGCCGACCCGCGCCATGCGCCCCTTGCCTTTGATCCCCTTCGCCTGTGCCGCCATGCTCGCCGCCACGGCCTGCTGTGCCGAGGCTGCACCGGACGCACAGTTCGTTCCGGCCTTCCAATCGTTCCTGCGGGCCTCCGAAGGCCAGGACGCCGCGCTGGCCTCCGCGCTGGCGGGCTTTGAAGCGCTCTCGCGTGCCGAGCCCGCCAGCCCCGTGCTGCTGGCGTACCGGGGTGCCGCCACCGCCATGCAGGCCCGCAGCACCTACCTGCCCTGGCGCAAGATGGCCTACGCCGAAGACGGTCTGGCGTTGCTGGACAAGGCACTGGCCATGCTGCAACCGGCCCATGACGCCCCGGGGCAGCAGCAGGTTCCCGCCGTGCTGGACGTCAAGCTCGTGGCGGCCAACACCTTTCTTGCGCTGCCCGCGATGATGAACCGGCGCGACCGGGGCGTGAAGCTGCTGGGCGAGGTAGCGCGCAGCCCGCTGCTGCCTTCGGCTCCGCCCGCGTTTCAGGAGACCGTGCGCAAGGCCCTGGACAAAGCACGGCTGGCGCCGGACGGGAGGCCCCGCACATGAGCGCCAGGCATTTGAACGATGGGGTGCCGCCCGCACCCGTGGTGTGCCTGCATGGCGTGCGCAAGACCTATCGCCTGGGTGCGCATGTGATTCCTGCGTTGCAGGGTGTCGATCTCGTGGTGCAGCGCGGCGAATTGCTGGCGCTCACCGGTCCCTCCGGCAGCGGCAAAAGTACGCTGCTCAACCTGTGCGGTCTGATCGACACGCCCGATGCGGGCGAGATCGTGCTCGGCGGCACCGCCGTGCAGGGGCTCGACGAACAGGCCCGCACCCTGCTGCGGCGCGATGCGCTGGGCTTTGTGTTCCAGAGCTTCAACCTGGTGCCTGTCATGACGGTGGCCGAGAACGTGGACTACCCGCTGTTTCTGGCTGGTGTGCCCGCCGCCGAGCGGCGCGAGCGCGTGGCGCAGCAGCTTGCCGCCGTGGGCCTGCAGGCACATGCGCACCACCGCCCCGATGCGCTCAGCGGTGGCCAGCGCCAGCGTGTGGCCATTGCCCGCGCGTTGGTCAAGCGCCCCCGGCTGGTGATTGCCGACGAGCCCACGGCCAGCCTGGATTCGCATACCGCCGACCAGGTGCTCGACCTGATGCGCGCGCGCGGCCAGGCCGAGGGCGCGGCCTTCGTGATCGCCACCCACGACAGCCGCTTGACGCGCCGCTGCGATCGGGTGGTGGCCTTGCTGGACGGGAGAATCCAATGAACGACTTCTGGACCTGGGTGCGCTTCGCGTGGCACAACTGCCTGCGCAACCTGCGCCGCTCGCTGGTTACCACCGCGATCGCCATGCTGGGCACGGCGGCCATTCTGCTGGCGGGGGGCTTTGCGCTGTTCACCTACGACAGCCTGGCCCAGGCTTCGGCGCGCGACACCGGCCACCTGGTACTGGGCACGCCGGCGCACTTCGCGCAGGACGAAGACGTGCCACTGCAAAACGGGCTGGACGCCGTGGCTGCCCTGCGCGGCACGCTGCTGGCCGACCCGGCCGTGCGCCATGTGCTGCCCCGGGTGGCGTTCAGCGGGCTCGTCAGCAACGGCGACAAGAGCGTGGTCATGCTGGCCCAGGGCGTGGAGCCCGACAGCGAATTTGCCGTCAAGGGGCCGTTCCTCACCGTGCGCAGCGGCCACCTGCTGGAGAGCGACGCAGCGCAGCCGCAGGTGATGCTGGGTGACGACCTGGCGCGCAGCCTCAAGGCCGGGCCGGGCAGCAGCCTCACGCTGCTGGCCAGCACCACTGAAGGGGCGATGAACGCCATCGACGTGGTGGTGACCGGCACCTTCACCACCGGCGTGCCGGAGATGGACAAGCGCGCCGTGTACACCAGCGTGCAGGTGGCGCAGCAGCTGCTGGTTACGCAGCGCGTCTCCAGCCTGGGTGTGTTTCTGGACCGCATTGAAGCCACCGAGGCCGCGCGCGAACGCCTGGCCGCGCAGCTGCCGCAGCTGCGGGTGCAGACCTGGGAGCAGCAGGCGGTGTTCTACCAGGCGGTGCGCGGCCTGTACAACCGCATCTTCGGGGCGCTGGGACTGATCATCGCGGTCATTGTCGTCTTCGTCGTCACTAGCGCCATGGCCATGGCCGTGATCGAACGTACCCGCGAAATCGGCACGCTGCGCGCCCTGGGCACCCTGCCGTCGCAACTGCTGCGCAGCCTGGGGCTGGAGGGCATGCTGCTGGGCGGCTTCGGCGCCCTGGCGGGTGCCGCCGTGGCACTGGCCGTTTCGGGGGCGCTGCACATCTTTCCGGTGCAGATGCCGCCACCGCCCGGTCGCAGCGAAGGCTATCCGCTGCTCATCCATTTTTCGCCCACGCTGTACGTGCTGACCATGCTGGGCATGGTGGGGCTGACCTTGCTGGCCTCGGTGCTGGTGGCACGCAAAACGGTGCACATGCCCGTGGTCGAAGCCCTGGCCCACACCTGAATGGAACGACACCCCCCTAAGCGGCTGCGCCGCTTCCCCCCGCTCTCGCCACGCTGCGCGTGGCGGGCAGGGGGACGCCGCCAGCGCGGCGGGGCGGCCCTTGCGCGGCGTCTGCTGGCCTAGGCCGTGCCGGTTTCATGGGCTGTGGGCGGCGCGTGGCGCCATGGATAACTGAAAGGAAGCTCTCATGTCTCTCGTTTTGGGAAAGCACCCGGTGCGCTTGCTGGGCCTCGTGGCCGCGGCGCTGGCCTGGCCCGCCGTCGCACAGGATGTGGACGCCATGCTGCGCGATGCCGACCGCTACCGCACCGGCGCTGACAACCTGCAGGTGGACACCTTGGTGCAGTCGTACAAGACCGACGGCACGCTCGACAAGGAGCGCCGCTACACCGTGTTCGCGCAGCAGGACCGCCGCACGCTGGTGCTGATGCAAAGCGCCGCCGAGAAAGGCCAGAAGGTGCTGATGCTGGGTGACGACTTCTGGCTGCTCATGCCCAGCAGCCAGCGGCCCATGCGCATCACGCCCATGCAGAAGCTGCTGGGTGATGCCTCCACCGGCGACATCGCCACCATGCGCTGGAGCGGCGACTACAGCGCCACCCTGGTGGGCGAGGAGCCGTGCCAGCCGGGTGAAACCCGCCTCTGCTACCGCCTGGCCCTGCAGGCCGTGCGCAAGGGCGTGACCTACCAGCGCGTGGAACTGTGGCTGGCCCGGCAGCGCCACGAGCCGGTACGCGCGCAGCTGTATGTGCAGTCGGACAAGCTGGCCAAGACCGCGCACTTCGAGCTCGACGCCAGCCGCAGCCAGGTGGACGCCATGGTGCTGATCGACCAGTTGGGCCAGCAGCGGCAAACGCGCATCCGCTACCTGCAGCGCAAGGAGCGCACGGTGCCCGAGGAGTGGCTCAACCCCATGTTCCTGGCGCGCAGCCCGGTGCTGGAATGACGCGGTGCAGCAACCGGTTGGCCTTGCTGCTGTGCGCCGCCATGGCCATGGCGCCGGCGATGGGTGGCGAACTGCGCGGCAGCTGGCAAAGCTACTGGCTGGCGCGCAGCGCGGCGCAGGCCGGGCCGCTGGCCCAGGCGCATGCGCTGCTGCCCGCCATTGCGGCGGCGCCGGCCTCGTCGGGCGTCACGCTGGCCCAGGTGCAGGGCAGTGCCGTCTGGGGTGGGCTGCAGTGGCACGCTGACGTGGTGGCCCGGGCCGAGCGCCCTGAAGGGGGCCCGGGCCACAGCCAGGCCACGGTCATGGAGGGCTACGCTGCAGGCACTCTGGGCAACTGGCAGTGGAGCCTGGGGCGCAAGGTGGTCGGTTGGGATGTGGGCTACGGCTTTCGCCCCAACGACGTAGTGCAGCAGGAGGTGCGCCGCCTGCTCGTGGCCGTGCCCCTGCAGGGGCGGCCGGTGCTGATGGCCGAGCGCTACACGCCGGATGCCGCCTGGAGCCTGGTGGCCGTGAATCCCACGACGGAGCGCAGCGCCACCGGGGCCCGTGAACCCGCGCTGGCGGCACGCTGGTACCAGCGCCTGGGGGCGGCGGATGCCTACGCCTTTGCCCGCTGGGGCCAGCGCACGCGGGGTAGCCTGGGCGCCGCCTTCGCCTGGGTGGTGAGCGATGCGCTGGAGCTGCACGGTTCGCTGCGCCACATGGCGCACTTTGACACCTGGGAGGACACTTCGGCCGCGCCCGCTGCACTGGCCCTGGCCAGCCCGTGGCGTACCACTACGGCGGGTGCCGCGCAGCAGGCGCTGCTGGGCGGCACCTGGACCAACGCGCAGCAGGTGAGCGTGCTGCTGGAAGCCTGGTATGACGGCACCGCGCCCTCGGCGGGCCAGTGGCGCCAGTGGGCGCAGCGCGGCGAGGCGCTGCAGCGCATGGCCGCCGCCGGGGGGCCGCCCGCGGCCGTGGCGGGCAACCTGGCGTGGCAGGCGCAGGTGTTCAATGCCTTTGCGTCGCTGCGGCGGCAGAGCCTGTTGCTGCGCGGCAGCTGGACCGCCGGGGCTTGGGAGCCCGCGCTAGACATGCTCTACCACCCTGAGGATGGCGGTGCGTTGCTGACGGCCAGCCTGGCCTGGAAAGGGGACCGCTGGCGCTGGGAGGGTGGGCTGCGCGCCAGCGCCGGGCCTGCCGGGGCCGTCGTGCGGCAGCTGCCGGTGCAGCGCCAGGCCTATGTGCAGGCCGTGTGGTCCTTTTGACGAAAGATGCTTTTCTTTTGATAGCTGCTTGCGCTTGATAGGAAAGGCTTTGAGGCGGATTTCATGGGTATTTTTGAAACCGCCTGGCGCATGCCCTCAGCGTGCGTTGTCGCGCGCCGCCGCCACGGCCTGCCCCAGCTCGATCACCGCCAGCGCGTAGTAGCTTGACCAGTTGTAGCGCGTCACCACGTAAAAGTTTTCGGTGCCTGCCACGTAGACCGGCGCATCGCCGCCGTTTTGCAGCTCGACCAGCGCCAACTGGCCCGGGTGCTGCGCGCCCGCGCCCAGCGGTAGCACGCCCTTGTCGGCCATGCTGGCCGGGCTGAACGAGGGCAGGATGTCGGGGGCCAGCAGCGTGTCGAGCTGCAGGCGCTGCGCGTCGAAGTCCACCGCGTAGTGCGTGGGCATGCCGGTGACCCAGCCGTGCGCCTGGAAGTAGCTGGCCACCGAGCCGATGGCATCGGCCGGGCTGCCGAACAGGTCGATGCGCCCGTCCCCGTCGAAGTCCACGGCCCAGCGCGCCCAGCTCGATGGCATGAACTGCGGCATGCCCATGGCCCCAGCGTAGCTGCCGCGCGGGGTAAAGGGGTCCATGCCGGTGCGGTCGCACAGGCTCAGAAACTGCTCCAGCTCGCGCTGGAAGAAGGCCTGGCGCTCGGCCGCGCGCGGGTGGGCCGCAGGAAAGTCGAACGCCAGCGTGGCCAGGGCGTCCATCACGCGAAAGCCGCCCATGTGCTGGCCGTAGATGGTCTCCACCCCGATGATGCCGACGATGATCTCCGCCGGCACGCCGTACTGCTGTTCGGCGCGTGCCAGCGTGGCAGCGTTTTCTTGCCAAAAGCGCAGGCCGGCGC
This sequence comes from Paenacidovorax caeni, assembly GCF_001298675.1. Taxonomy (GTDB): domain Bacteria; phylum Pseudomonadota; class Gammaproteobacteria; order Burkholderiales; family Burkholderiaceae_C; genus Paenacidovorax; species Paenacidovorax caeni. The sequence goes on along the minus strand of NZ_CYIG01000003.1, from coordinate 25,991 downwards.
GGATGCGCACGGGCTCGACGAAGCGGCTGCGGTAGGCGTTCCAGTTCTTGGCCTGCCCCTTGGGCGGCGGCAGCATGAGCTGCGGCACGCGCGGCAGAAAGCGCGCCTGGCCGATGGCCTGGCGCACCCACTCGCGGTCCAGCCCGCGCCGTGCGGCAAGGTCGTCCGCGAAGCGCAGCGCCTCGGCGCGGCTGGCGTAGGACGTGGTGCCTTGGGCCGCAGAGGCCTTGGGCGTGGCTTTGCCGGCCTGTTTGGGTGCCGCTTTTTGTGGGTGCTTTGGGGCTGTAGCGCTTGCTGGGCAAGCGCTGGAAGCTATCGAAAGTGCAGCAATTGCGAGAAATCGTTTCATGGCGGGGAGACGGTGCGGTGCCGCGGCCAGCGCAGGCGGCGCAGGTCGCGCTGCAGTTGCGCCAGATTGGCATCGGCAAGAGGGGCGTAGCGGGCCTGTTCCAGCCGTAGCAGCCAGGCGCAGGCGGGGGCGCCGTCAGCACCGAATTGTGCCTGCGCGCGTGCCGCCATGGTGCGGGGGGGCAGATGGGCGGGCAGCGTGAGGCCGGCGCGCGCCAGCCGCGTGCGCGCCTGGCCGAGCAGGCGCACCCAGGGGTCGGTGCGGCGGCGTTCCCACAGGGCCCACAGGGCGCCGCCGCCAGCGGTCAGGCCCACCAGGGTGCCGAGCAGGCGCAGCAGGTCTTGCCAGTCGGGTGCGGAAAAGCCCAGCGCGCGCAGCAGGTCAAGCTGGCGGCCCTGGGTGTAGTTCAGCACCCATTGGTTCCAGCCGTTGTTCATGGCTTCCCACACGGCACGCAGCTGCTGCGCCATGCCGGGGCTGATGACGGTGCCCACGGCGCCGGCGAAGAGCCCCTGCGGTGCGCGCAGGCGTTGCAGCTGGCCGACGCGGCTGGGCGCCACGGCGCCAGTGGGGTCGACGCGCACCCAGCCCTGGCCGGCGATCCAGACCTCGGCCCAGGCGTGGGCGTCGCTCTGGCGCACGGTCCAGTAGCCGTCCACGGCGTTCAGGTCGCCGCCCTGGTAGCCGGTGACGATGCGCGCCGGCACGTCCATGGCGCGCATGAGCACGGCGAAGGCCGAGGCAATGTGCTCGCAGAAGCCCTCTTTGCGCCCGAACCAGAACTCGTCCGCCGTGTGCTCGCCGTACACGCCTGGGTCGAGCGTGTAGGCGTAGCCGCCGGTGCGCAGGCGCTGCAGCACGGCGTCGACCAGCGCGGGCGTGCCCCCCTGGGCCAGGCGCGGGTCGGCGCGCAGTTCGGCCGCCAGGGCACGGGTGCGGGGGTTGGAGCCTGGGGGCAGGGCGGTGTAGAGCGCCAGCGCCGGGCTGCGCTCGCGCGGGCCGTAGCGGAACTGCGGGTAACTCTCGGCGCGGTAGCGCAGCACGCTGGTGAGCGGGCGGCGGGCGACCCACTGCAGGTCGGGCGACATGCGCGCGGCCGTGCCCTCGGGCAGCTCCGGGGGGGTGGGCGCGGCGTCGAGCACCAGCAGCCAGGGGCGCTGGTGTGGCTCCAGCGTGGCTTCGTAGGCGATGGGCTCCCCCTCCACCTCAAACCGGGCCATGTCGGCGGCCTGCGCACGCAGGTGGATGGCGTCACCCGCACGCCACTCGCGCCCGTCGAACTGGCCGAGCACCGGACCGCGAAAGTACAGCTGGTGCTGCGGGGGCGGCGCACCCCGGGGGGTGAGGAAGCGCACGCGCAGCGCCACGCTGTCGTCGAGGGCGAGCTGGGCGATGTTGCCAACGCGCATGTCGTCCGACAGGCCGGTGCGGCCGTTTTGCATGTCGGTCGGAAGGCCCCACAGCGGCGCCATGCGTGGGAACAGCACGAACAGCGCGGCCATGATGGGCGCACCCAGCAGCGCCATGCGCCCGGCCATGCGCAGCGATTGCGCCAGCGGCGGGCGCCCCACCGGCATATGGGCGTTCACCAGCGCGGCCAGCAGCCCCAGCAGCGCCAGCAGCATGGCGGCGGCCACGGGCAGGGCCTGAGAGAAGAAGAAGTTGGACAGCAGCGTGAAGAAGCCCAGAAAGAACACCACCATGGCATCGCGCCGCCCGTGCAGCTCCAGCGTCTTGAGGCCCAGCAGCATCACGATCAGCGTTACCCCGGCGTCGCGGCCCAGGATGGTGCGGTGCGTGAGCAGCGTGGCGCCCAGGACCAGCGTGAGCAGCAGGCCGATCACCCAGCGCCCTGGCAGCGGGCGCCCGCGCCAGGCCAGTTGCCCGCGCCAGGCCAGCAGCGCCAGGCAAATGGCCGTGGCCCAGGGGGGCAGGTGGCCCGTCAGCGGCAGCACGATCCAGGCGATCACACCCAGCAGGAACAGCGTGTCGCGCGTGTCGCGCGGCATGCTGGCCAGGGTGGTGGCGAGGCGGGAAGAAGGTTTCATGTGCTACTGAAAAGTGAGCTTCTAGCGCTTGATAGGATTGGGCTGGAGGCGAAAAACGGCAAAAACATGGTTCAGCACAGCGCCAGTGCCTCCAGGCAGCGGCGGCGGTGCTGGGCCCCTTCGCCGGGGGCGATGGTGGCGCCACCCGGCAGGCGCAGGCCCCAGCGCAGGCCCAGCCGGTCGGCCTGCAGCACCCAGGCTGTGACGCGGGCGATGCGGGCCTCGGGGTCTGCCAGGCCGGCGCGATCCACATCGAGCCACAGGTCGGCGGCCTGGCTTTGCTGTGCGTCGCGGCTCACCAGCGTGTGGCTGCCGGTGGCAAAGGCCTGCGCTGCCTTCTTCCAGACCACGAGCTTGAGCGGGTCGCCGCGCCGGTAGGCGCGCACGCCATCGAACTCCCCCGCGCCACCGGCACGCGCCGCGTGGCCCTGGCCAGCGCGCGGCTCACCCGGGGGCAGGGGGGGCGCTGGCACCTCTGGCGCGGGATAGACCAGCACCTGCGCGGCGGGGCGCCACCAGGTCCAGACGCGAAAGGTGCCGAGCGGAAACCGCGTCTCCGCCGTCAGCAGGGGCAGTGCATGCAACCCGCGGCGCGGTGGCTTGAAGGCAATGTGCACCTGGGCCGTGCCTTGGGCCGGCACGTCGGTCCAGGCCCAGTGGGGCGCTCCGCTCTCGTGCCATGTGGCCAGGGCAATGCCGTAGCGCGGGCTGCGCCGCGTGTTGTGCAACTCCACCGTCAGCGTGGCGGCCTGGCCCTGGAAGGCGGGCTCGGGCGGCAGCAGGCGCAGCTCGGTGCCGCGCAGCGTGCCGTGGCAGATGTGCATGCCCACGGCGGCGCTGCCCGCCAGCAGGAAGGTGAGCAGGTAGCCCAGGTTGAGCTGGAAGTTGATCGAGGCGATCAGCAGCACCAGCAGGGTGAGCGCCAGCATCCAGCCCGAGCCGGTGGGCAGGATGTAGACGTTGCGCTGGGTCAGCGCCAGGGTGTCGGTGGCGGGCAGGCGCGCCTGCCACCAGCGGCGCAGGCGCTGGCGCAGCGCAGCAAGCGGGTTCTTGGGCACTTCGCGGTTACCCCCGGCGCATGAAACCGGCGCGGCCCAAGCGCGGGCAGCCGCGCAAGGGCCGCCCCGCCGCGCTGGCTGCGTCCCCCTCCCGGAGCGCGCAGCGCGTAGAGAGAGGGGGAAGGCGCCGAAGGCGACTCAGGGGGGGCTTCATGGCAGCGGCGTGGCCTCGACCATGGCGCGCACCTGCTCCAGCGCGCCGCGCCCGGCGTCGCCCACGGGCACCAGGCGGTGGGCAATGGTCTGCGGCAGCACGGCCTGCACGTCGTCGGGGGCGACGTAGTCACGCCCTTCGATCAGCGCGCGCGCCTTGGCCGCGCGCACCAGCGCGATGCCCGCGCGCGGCGACAGCCCCTGCACGAACCAGCGCCCCGAGCGCGTGGCGGCGATCAGGTCCTGCACGTAGGCCAGCAGCGCGTCAGAGGCATGCACAGCCAGCACCGTGCGCTGCAGCGCCTCCAGTTCGTCCAGTGACAGCAGCGGCAGCAGGGTGTCGACCATGTCGCGCCGGTCCTCGCCCGCCAGCAGCAGGCGCTCGGCCGCGCGGTCCGGGTAGCCCAGCGAGATGCGCATGAGAAAGCGGTCGAGCTGGCTTTCCGGCAGCGCGAAGGTGCCAAGCTGTTCCAGGGGGTTTTGCGTGGCGATGACGAAGAACGGCCGTGGCAGGGCATGCGTCTGGCCTTCGATGGAGACCTGCTTCTCCTCCATGGCTTCGAGCAGCGCGCTTTGCGTGCGCGGGCTGGCGCGGTTGATTTCGTCGGCCAGCAGCACCTGGGCGAACACGGGCCCGGGGTGGAACACGAAACCCTCCTGGTTGCGCTCGTACACGGAAACGCCGGTCAGGTCGCTGGGCATCAGGTCGGCGGTGAACTGCACGCGCGAAAACTGCAGCCCGAAAGTGCGCGCCAGCGCATGTGCCAGCGTGGTCTTGCCGACGCCCGGAACGTCCTCGATGAGCAGGTGGCCCCCGGCCAGCAGGCAGGTAACACAGTCCTGGATTTGTAAGCTTTTCCCTACGATCACCGTGTTAAGCTGGTTCAGTAACAAAGTGATTTTCTGTTTTGCGTGCATCACGCGACGTTATCCGAAAAAGCAGCAGAAGGGAGACATGACTGTGAGCAAGACGGGCTTTTACACCCACGAAGATTGCCGGAAACACGAAATGGGGCCGGGCCATCCGGAATGCCCTGAGCGGTTGGACGCGATCCAGGATCGGTTGCTCGTGTCGGGCGTAGCCGACGCGCTGGAGCACCTGGAAGCCCCGCTGGCTTCGCTCAATGACATCGAACTGGCGCACGACCGCCTGCACGTTGCGGCCCTGCGCGGCCTGACGCTGCGGCTGGTGGAGGAGCAGGCGGCCGGCGGCCCGGAGCACACGTCGCTGGACTCCGACACGTCCATCAACGCCCACACCTGGACCGCTGCGCTGCGCGCGGCGGGCGCTGCCATGGCGGCTACCGACGCAGTGCTGGCGGGCGAACTGGAAAACGCCTTCTGCATGGTGCGCCCGCCCGGCCACCACGCCACACGCAGCAAGGCCATGGGTTTTTGCTTTTTCAACAACGTGGCCGTGGCCGCCAAATATGCGCTGCAGCGCCATAACCTGCAGCGCGTGGCGGTGATCGACTTCGACGTGCACCACGGCAATGGCACCGAAGACATCCTGGCGGGTGACGAGCGCGCGCTGATGTGCAGCTTCTTTCAGCACCCGTTCTACCCTTACAGCGGTGACCACGAGCCGGCGGCCAACATGTGCAACGTGCCGGTGCCGGCGTACACGCGGGGCATGGATATCCGCGAGATCGTCGAGATGATGTGGATTCCGCGGCTGGAGGAGTTCAAGCCCGAGCTGATCTTCATCAGCGCCGGGTTCGATGCGCACCGCGAGGATGACATGGGCCAGCTTGGCCTGACGGAGCAGGACTTTGCCTGGATCACCCAGCGCATCAAGGACGTGGCGCGCCGCTACTGCGGCGGGCGCATCGTTTCGTGCCTGGAGGGCGGCTACGTCATGAGCCCGCTGGCGCGCAGTGTGGAAGCGCACGTGCGCGTGCTGGCCGACCTCTGAGCAGCGCCCAGGGGAGGGCTGGTCAATAATCGCCGGAACCCGTTCCGGCGTCCCACTCCTTGCACGGGGGGCGCCATGTCCAAAGCGCCGCAGCGCCTGCGGTGCACACAGGAGCCCCCATCATGAACCCCACTTCCGAGCTTCTCCAGACTACGCGCGATGCGCGCGGCGTGGTCACCCTGACGCTGAACGATCCAGCGCGCTTCAACGCGTTGGGCGCAGACATGCTCGCCGCACTGCAACAGGCGCTGGACAACGTGGCGCGCGACGAGGGTGCGCGCGTGGTGGTGCTGGCCGCCAATGGCCGCGCGTTCTGCGCGGGCCACAACCTCAAGGAAATGGCGCAGCACCCGGAGCTGGCGTATTACCAGCAGTTGTTCGCCCAGTGTTCGCGCATGATGCTGTCGATCCATAAACTGCCCGTGCCGGTCATTGCGCGCGTGCATGGCATGGCCACGGCGGCAGGCTGCCAGCTCGTCGCCCAGTGCGACCTGGCCGTGGCCAGCGAGGATGCCAGCTTTGCCACCAGCGGCATCCATTACGGCCTGTTCTGTGCCACGCCCAGCGTGCCCCTGGTGCGCAACGTGCCCGCCAAGCGGGCCATGGAGATGCTGCTCACCGGCGACTTCATCGATGCGCGCACTGCGCTCGAACAGGGCCTGGTCAACCGTGTGGTACCAGCCGAGGCGCTGGACGCCGAGGTGGAGAAGCTTGTGCAGTCCATCCTCGGCAAGCCGCGCGTGGCCGTGGCCATGGGCAAGGCCGTGGTCTACCAGCACCGCGAGCTGGGCCTGGACGCCGCCTACCAACTGGCTGGCCAGACCATGGCCGCCAACATGATGGATGCCGACGCGCAGGAAGGCGCCCGCGCCTTCGCCGAGAAACGCCAGCCTGCGTGGAAGGCCTGAGATGGCCCAGGGCGGATCGGATAAACCAATGTTTGACGACGTGGGCCACTGGTTCGAGCGCTTCCTGCAGCCCGGCGCGCTGGTCGAGTTGGGCGTGCTGGCTGTCTGCGTGGCGCTGGCTTGGGTGCTGGTGCAGCGGTTGTCGCGCAGGAGCCGGGCGCATGACCGGCGCTCCATCCTCTGGGGGCGTAGCGTGGTCGACGGCGCGCTGTTCCCGCTCACGCTGCTGGCGCTGGCCTATGCGGGGCGTGCGCTGGTGGCGCTGTGGCTGCCGCTGGCCGTATTCAAGCTGGCCATTCCGGCGTTGGTGGCGCTGGCGGTGATCCGCACCGGCGCAAAGGTGCTGCAGGCGGCCTTTCCGGATTCAGTCTGGGTGCGGCCCATCGAGCGCACGCTCTCGTGGGCTGGCTGGCTCGGCATGGTGCTGTGGGTCACAGGGCTGTTGCCACTGTTGCTGCAGGATCTGGAGGACATCACCTGGAAAGTGGGCAGCAGCACCATGTCGGTACGCACCCTGCTGGAAGGGACGCTTACCGCGGGCCTGGTGATGATCGTGGCGCTGTGGATTTCCTCGGGCATCGACGGCTGGCTGCTGCGCTCGGCCACGGGCAGCAGCCTGTCGGTGCGCAAGGCGCTGAGCAACGCCATCCGTGCGCTGCTGCTGTTCCTTGGGCTCACCATTGCACTGTCGGCGGTGGGTATCGACCTCACGGCGCTGTCGGTGCTGGGTGGCGCGGTGGGCGTGGGCATCGGCTTTGGCCTGCAGAAACTGGCGGCCAACTATGTGAGCGGTTTCGTCATCCTGGCCGAGCGCAGCATCCGCATTGGCGACAACGTGCGCGTGGACAACTTCGAGGGGCGCATCACCGACATCACCGGGCGCTACACCGTGATCCGCTCGGGCGGGGGGCGCGAGTCCATCGTGCCCAACGAGATGCTGATGACCAGCCGCGTCGAGAACCTTTCGCTGGCCGACCTCAGGGTGTGGCACTCTACCGTGGTCAGCGTGGGCTACGACAGCGACGTCGATCTGGTCATGCGCCTGCTGGGCGAGGCGGCGCTCGCCAGCCCGCGCGTGCTGCGCGACCCCGCGCCCAGCGTGGCGCTGTCGGCCTTCGGCGCCGATGGCCTGGAGTTCACCGTGGGCTTCTGGATCAACGACCCGGAAAACGGCACGCTGGGCCTGCGCTCGCAGATCAACCTGGGCATCCTGCGCGCCTTGCGCGCGCATGGCGTGGATATTCCCTACCCGCAGCGGGTGCTGCATTGGCCCGGCGACAAAGCACCGCAATAGCGCAATTTGCTATTGATTGAATAGCTTGTGGCGCTTTTTGCGCAAGCCTTTAAGACACTTTTGTTGCGTGAAAGGTCGCGCACCACGCGCCACGTAGCACCAGGCGGCCACTGCCGGCGCACGGCAGCAGGTACAGTAGCCTGGCTGCGCGCGCCGCGCCCGGTGGCGCCGATGCGCCCGAAGCGACAGCCAGGCCTCTCTGCCAAAAGCAGTGCTGGCCTATAATCCTTCAAAAAGCACGATCGTTCTTTTTTGCTGATGTGTGGCCTGGTTGGCGTAACCCGCCGCCGCTCGCCACTGTGCGGCATACAATATTCCAGTTTACGTAAACGTCAATTCAATCAACTCCCAAGGAGCCGCTGCAATGAAGGTTTTGGTCCCTGTCAAGCGCGTGGTGGACTACAACGTGAAGGTCCGCGTGAAATCGGACAACACGGGCGTGGACATCGCCAACGTCAAGATGAGCATGAACCCCTTTGACGAAATCGCCGTCGAGGAGGCTGTGCGCCTGAAGGAAAAAGGCGTGGTGACCGAGATCGTTGCCGTCTCCTGCGGCGTGGCGCAGTGCCAGGAAACGCTGCGCACGGCCATGGCCATCGGCGCCGACCGCGGCATTCTGGTGGAAACCGACGCCGAGCTGCAGCCCCTGGCAGTGGCCAAGCTGCTCAAGGCGCTGGTGGACAAGGAGCAGCCCGCCCTGGTCATCCTGGGCAAGCAGGCCATCGACGACGATGCCAACCAGACCGGCCAGATGCTGGCCGCGCTGGCCGATCTGCCGCAAGCCACTTTTGCTTCCAAGGTCGAGCTGGCGGCTGACGCTGTCACCGTGACGCGTGAAGTCGACGGTGGCCTGGAGACGCTGCAACTGTCGCTGCCGGCCGTCATCACCACCGACCTGCGCCTGAACGAGCCGCGCTACGTCACGCTGCCCAACATCATGAAGGCCAAGAAGAAGCCGCTGGACACTGTCAAGCCCGCCGACCTGGGTGTGGACGTGGCCCCGCGCCTCAAGACCCTCAAGGTGGCCGAGCCCGCCAAGCGCGGCGCCGGTGTGAAGGTGCCCGACGTCGCCACCCTGGTGGACAAGCTCAAGAACGAAGCCAAGGTCATCTGAAGGCCGAAGGAGAAAAGAACATGACCGCACTCGTCATTGCAGAACACGACAACGCCTCCATCAAGGCCGCCACCCTCAATGCCGTGACCGCAGCCAAGGCCTGCGGCGGCGACGTGCACGTGCTCGTCGCCGGTGAAGGCGCAGGCGCCGCCGCTGCCGCTGCCGCACAGATCGCTGGCGTGGCCAAGGTGCTGCACGCCGACGGCGCCGCGCTGAAGGACGGCCTGGCCGAGAACCTCGCGGCCCAGGTGCTCGCCGTGGCCGGCGGCTACAGCCACCTTCTGTTCCCCGCCACCGCTGGCGGCAAGAACGTGGCACCGCGCGTGGCTGCCAAGCTGGACGTGGCCCAGATCAGCGACATCACCAAGGTGGAGAGCGCCGACACTTTCGAGCGTCCCATCTACGCGGGCAACGCGATTGCCACCGTGCAGTCGGCCGACGCCGTGAAGGTCATCACGGTGCGCACCACGGGCTTTGACGCCGCACCCGCCACCGGCGGCAGCGCTGCCGTGGAAACCGTGGCTGCCGTGGCCGACAGCGGCAAGAGCCGCTTCTCGGGCCGTGAAGTGACCAAGAGCGACCGTCCGGAACTCACCGCCGCCAAGATCATCGTCTCCGGTGGCCGTGCGCTGGGCAGCGCCGAGAAGTTCAACGAAGTCATGACCCCCCTGGCCGACAAGCTGGGTGCCGCCATCGGCGCCTCGCGCGCTGCCGTGGATGCCGGCTACGCGCCGAACGACCTGCAAGTGGGCCAGACCGGCAAGATCGTGGCGCCGCAGCTGTACATCGCTGCAGGTATCTCGGGCGCCATCCAGCACTTGGCCGGTATGAAGGACTCCAAGGTGATCGTGGCGATCAACAAGGATCCCGAGGCGCCGATCTTCTCTGTGGCCGACTACGGCCTGGAGGCTGACCTGTTCACGGCCGTGCCGGAACTCGTCAAGGCCCTGTAAACCGCTGCGCCGAAGAAAAGGCATCGCTTGCGATGCCTTTTTTTTCATCTCCCCCCTTTCCCCTGATTCCTGTTCCTGCGTTGGAGAACCCATGAGTTACACCGCCCCCGTCAAAGACATGCTCTTCGCCATCGAGCACCTGGCCCGTATTGACCAAGTGGCCCAGATCCCCGGCTTCGAAGATGCCGGCCTGGAGACCGCCGCCGCTGTGCTGGAGGAGTGCGCCAAGTTCAACGAAGGCGTGGTGGCTCCGCTCAACGTCGAGGGCGACAAGAACCCTTCCGCCTGGAAGGACGGCCAGGTCACCACCACCCCCGGCTTCAAGGAAGCCTACCGCCAGTTCGCCGAGGGCGGCTGGCAAGGCCTGCAGCACCCGACCGACTTCGGCGGCCAGGGCCTGCCCAAGACCATCGGCGCCGCCTGCGGCGAGATGATCAACAGCGCCAACCTGAGCTTCGCGCTGTGCCCGCTGCTCACCGACGGCGCTATCGAGGCGCTGCTCACGGCGGGCAGCGATGCGCTCAAGGCCACCTACCTGGAGAAGCTGATCTCCGGCGAGTGGACCGGCACCATGAACCTGACCGAGCCCCAGGCCGGCTCCGACCTGTCGCTGGTGCGCACCAAGGCCGAGCCGCAGCCCGATGGCACGTACAAGATTTTTGGCACCAAGATCTTCATCACCTACGGTGAGCACGACATGGCGGACAACATCGTCCACCTGGTGCTGGCGCGCGTGGTCGGTGCGCCCGAGGGCGTCAAGGGCATCAGCCTGTTTGTGGTGCCCAAGTTCATGGTGGGCGCCGACGGCAGCCTGGGCGCGCGCAACGACGTGCACTGCGTCTCCATCGAGCACAAGCTCGGCATCAAGGCCTCGCCCACGGCAGTGCTGCAGTTCGGCGACCACGGCGGTGCCATCGGCTACCTGGTGGGCGAGGAAAACCGCGGCCTCGAATACATGTTCATCATGATGAACGCCGCGCGCTACGGCGTGGGCGTGCAGGGCATTGCCGTGGCCGAGCGCGCCTACCAGCAGGCCGTGCAGTACGCACGCGACCGCGTGCAAAGCCGTCCGGTCGATGGCTCGGTGGCCGGTGCCGCCGCCATCATCCACCACCCCGATGTGCGCCGCATGCTGATGACCATGCGCGCCTACACCGAGGGCTGCCGTGCCATGGCCAGCGTGGCCGCCGCTGCCTACGACGCCGCCCACCACCACCCCGATGCCCAGGTGCGCAGCGACAACGCGGCGTTCTACGAATTCATGGTGCCGCTGGTCAAGGGCTACAGCACCGAGATGAGCCAGGAAGTCACCAGCCTGGGCGTGCAGGTGCACGGCGGCATGGGCTTCATTGAGGAAACCGGCGCGGCCCAGCACTACCGCGACTCGAAGATCCTGACCATCTACGAAGGCACCACCGCCATCCAGGCCAACGACCTGGTGGGCCGCAAGACCAGCCGCGACGGCGGCCAGATGGCCAAGGCCATCGCCGCGCAGATCGAGAAGACCGAGGGTGAACTCACCGCCAGCGGCACCGCTGCGGCCCTGGCCGTGGCCCAGCGCCTGGCCGCTGCGCGCGCAGCTTTCCTGGAGGTGGTGGACTTCGTCGCTGGCAATACCAAGGCCCAGCCCAATGCCGTGTTTGCCGGCAGCGTGCCCTACCTCATGCTGACGGGCAACCTGGTGGCCGGCTGGCAGATGGGCCGCGCGCTGCTGGTGGCCCAGGCCAAGGCCGCGGCGGGCGAAGACCTGGCCTTCATGCAGGCCAAGGTAGCCACGGCGCGCTTCTACGCCGAGCACATCCTGGTGAAGGCCTCGGGCCTGCGCGACGCCATCGTGCATGGCGGTGAGAGCGCTTGCGCGCTCCCGCTGGAGGCGTTCTGAGCCGCGGTCGCCAAGGTGCTATGTAAATAAGAGCTGCTAGCGCTTTCCTGGAAAGCGCTGCAGCCCTTTTTGACGATTATTTCAGGAGACAAAAATGGCCCTGCCGCCCGTTCTGCAAAAGCCCACGCTGCCCGTCATTGGTTCGCCGCTGTTCATCATCAGCAACCCCCAGCTTGTCATTGCCCAGTGCCAGGCGGGCATCATCGGCGCCATGCCGGCGCTGAACGCACGCCCGGCGGAGCAGCTCGACGACTGGCTGGCCGAGATCACCGAAACCCTAGCCGCCTGGGACAAGGCGCACCCCGAGTCGCCTGCCGCGCCGTTCGCCATCAACCAGATCGTGCACAAGAGCAACGACCGCCTGGAGCACGACATGCAGGTGTGCGCCAAGTACAAGGTGCCCATCGTCATCACCAGCCTGGGCGCGCGCGAGGACGTGAATCAGGCCGTGCACGGCTGGGGCGGCGTGGTGCTGCACGACGTCATCAACAACAAGTTCGCGCACAAGGCCGTGGAAAAGGGCGCCGATGGCCTGATCGCCGTGGCGGCCGGTGCGGGCGGCCACGCGGGCGTGAAGAGCCCGTTCGCGCTCATCCAGGAAATCCGCCAGTGGTTCGACGGCCCGCTGGCCCTGTCCGGCGCCATCGCCTCGGGCAATGCCATTCTGGCGGCGCAGGCCATGGGGGCGGACTTTGCCTACATCGGCTCGGCTTTCATCGCCACGCACGAGGCGCGCGCCAGCGATGCCTACAAGCAGGCCATCGTCGATGGCAGCTCCGACGACGTGGTCTACAGCAACCTGTTTACCGGCGTGCATGGCAACTACCTGGCCCCGTCGATCCGCGCCGCCGGGCTGGACCCGGAGAACCTGCCCGAGTCCGATCCGAGCAAGATGAACTTTGGCGGCGGCGCCGCAGCCAAGGCCTGGAAAGACATTTGGGGTTGCGGCCAGGGCATTGGTGCCGTGGACGCGGTCACGAGCACGGCCGAGCTGGTGGCGCGCCTGCGCCGCGAGTACCAGGCCGCGCGCGAGCGCCTGGCGCTGCGCTGATTACTTGATTTTTTATAGCGGGGGCGCAGGCGGGGCTTGCGCCCCCTGTTTTTGGGGTGAAGGGATGGGGTCTGGCCACGGGCTTCAGCCATAGGGCCTGCGCACTGCCTTGCGCTTTTTTGGTACGAGTGCAGCGAACCGCTTTTGCTCTTAAAAAAAGAGCTTGCAGCGCTTACTCCACAAGCCCTGGAGCCGTATTTTCCTCTGAGCGCCGGAAGAACCCGTCCAGCAGCGGCAGCAGTGCCGGAAACTCCTGCGCGAAGCGCGGGCGGTTGACGAAGTAGGCTTCGCACGCCACGGCAAAGAACTCGGCCGGCGCGGTGGCGCCGTAGGCGTCGAGCCAGGGCCGCTCGCCGCCGAAGCGCTGGGCAATGATCACGCGCTCGCGAAAGTGTGCGTAAGCGGGCGCCCAGGCATCGTGCCAGGCCGCGCGGGCGGCGCGCGCGCTGGTGCTGCCCATGAAGCCGGCGGGCAGCGGCGGGTAGCCGTCGGCCGGGCCGTTGCGCATGTCCATCTTGTGCACGAATTCGTGCACCACCACGTTGGCGCCGCGCTGGCTGTGGTGGGCTGCGTCTTGCACGGCCTGCCAGCTCAGCATGACCGGGCCGCGTTCCATGGCCTCGCCCAGCAGCACCTCGTGGTAGTGGTGCACCACGCCGGCTTCGTCCGTGGTGGTGCGGCGCGCCAGCGCGTCGCCAGGGTGCACCACGATGCCCACGAAATCGTCGTACCAGGCCAGCGCGGCGCGCGGTGCACCCAGGTGCAGCAGCGGCAGGCAGGCCTGGGCGGCAATGGCAACGGCCATGGCGTCGGTCACTTCGAGGCCGTGTGCGCCGGTGAACTCCTTGCGCTGCAGGAACAGCGCTGCCAGCGCGCGCAGCTTGGCCTGCTCGGGCAGCGTCAGCGCTGCCAAAAAGGGGTACTGGCCCAGGGTGTGCAGCCACAGCGCGGCGGAGATGTCGGGCACGGGCGCCACGCGGGCGCGCAGCCGGTTCCAGGCGCGCTGGAGCAGGGGGAAGGCAGGCATCGCTCCTACCTGGGGGCGAGGGGCAGGCGTTCCAAGCCCTTGGCCGTCAGGCGCAGCACTTCCGCGCGTGGGGGCGTGGCGTCCAGATCCCAGTCGCTGAGCACGTGGCGCAGCTGGCCGGGGGCGAGCACGTGGGTGGCAGGGCGGTGCGTGTGGCCGTGGATCAGTGCCTGCGCGCTGGCGGCCTGCAGCCAGGCCAGGGCAGCGGGGTGGTCCACGTCGGCGTACCAGCTGCTGGCGTGCTTGTGTGCCTCGCTCTGCGCCCGCATGCTGCGCGCCTGCGCGCGCCGCTGCGCCAGGGGGGCTGCCAGGAAGGCGTGCTGCCATGCCGGGCTGCGCGCCAAGGCGCGAAAGCGCTGGTATTCCACGTCGTCCAGGCACAGCGCGTCGCCGTGCGAGAGCAGCCAGCGCTGTCCGGCAAAGGCCAGCACCGTGGGGTCGGGCAGCAGTGCAACGCCGCTGGCGCGGGCGAAGCCCTCGCCGATGAGGAAGTCGCGGTTGCCGTGCAGGAAGTACAGCGCGTGCTGGCGCGCGGCCTGCGCCAGCAGCGCGCAGCAGCGCGACTCGAAGCTGCCGGGCTCGGCCAGGGCGTCATCGCCAACCCAGACCTCGAACAGGTCGCCCAGCAGAAAAATGGCGTCGGCCGGCGTGTGGGCAAGGTAGCCGGCCAGGGCCTGCACGGTGGCTTCGTGGCCTGGATCGAGGTGCAGATCCGACAAAAAATCAACCGTGCGCCACGCCGGTGCTGCGGTCAGCTCCTCGGCGCGGGGCACGGTCGGTGGCATGCGGACAGGGGGGCTTTACAGCGCCACGGCCTTGTCAATCACCACGGGGTCGAAGGGCACGTCGTCATGGAAGCCCTTGCGCGTGGTGCGCACTTTCTTGATGGCGTCGACCACATCCTGGCCCTTGACCACCTTGCCGAACACGGCGTAGCCCCAGCCCTGGCCGGAAGGCGCGGTGTGGTTCAGGAAGGCGTTGTCCACCACGTTGATGAAGAACTGGGCAGTGGCGCTGTGCGGGTCGTTGGTGCGCGCCATGGCGATGGTGTAGGCCTCGTTCTTCAGGCCGTTGGCGGCTTCGTTCTCGATCGGGTCGTCGGTGGGCTTTTGCTTCATGTCGGCGGTGAAGCCGCCGCCCTGGGCCATGAAGTTCTTGATGACGCGGTGGAACACGGTGCCGTCATAGAAGCCCTTGTTCACGTAGTTCAGGAAGTTGGCTGTGGTTTTGGGGGCGTTGACGGCGTCCAGCTCCAGCGTGATGACGCCAGGGGTGGCGGTTTCCGCGACGTGGATGGTGACGTGCAGTTCGACTTGTGGGTTGCTCATGGTGCGGTGTCCTTTCGGTTATTTGACCAGCGTTGCAGATTGGATGGTGACGGGGGTGGTGGGCACGTTCTGGTGGCCGCCCTTGTTGCCCGTAGCCACGGCCTTGATCTTGTCCACCACCTCGGTGCCGCTCACCACCTTGCCGAACACGGCGTAGCCGTGGCCGTCAGGGTTGGGGGCATTGAGCATGGCGTTGTCCTTGACGTTGATGAAGAACTGCGCGGTGGCCGAGTCAGGAATGCCGGTGCGCGCCATGGCGATGGTGTAAGTGTCGTTCTTCAGCCCGTTCTTCGCTTCCAGCGGGATGGGCGCGCGCGTGGGCTTTTGCACCATGTCGGCGGTGAAGCCGCCGCCCTGGATCATGAAGCCGTCAATGACGCGGTGGAACACCGTGCCGTCGTAGTGCTTGTCCTTGACGTACTGCAGGAAGTTCTCCACCGTCTTGGGCGCCTTGGCCGGGTCGAGTTGCACCACGATATCGCCCATGCTGGTGGCCAGCTTGACTTTGGGCGCTTCTTCGGCCCGCACCGATGCTGCGGAAAAAGTAGCTGCCAGCGCAATGCTGGCAAGGGCCAAAGTCGAATTTCTACGGGAAATCATCCGATCACTCCTTCAAAAAAGATCTTCCAGGCACCGCCGCCTTGGCGGAGCCAGTACTGGCGCTTGACGGGGCCGGTGCGCGCACCCTCGGCCACCTCGCCGAAGGTCACCACCATGGTGTCGGCGCTGTCGCTCCAGCGCAGGTAGGACAGATCCTTGAGCGCGAAGTTGCGTCCCTGGAGTTTCTGCACTTCGCGCTGCAGCACCGGCGTCCAGTCGGCCAGGCTCTTGTCGTAGCTGGCGAAGTCGCTGGCATAGAACGACAGCAGGCGCTGCAGATCGCCGCTGCGCTTGGCCTGCTGCCAGGCCTGCAGCTGGCTGGTGAAGGCGTGGCGTTCGGCCTGCAGGCTCTGCGGTGCCACCCACTGCAGCTGGCGCGCAATGACCACGGGCGTACTGCGCACTTCCACCGTGCGCAGCAGGCGTGCCAGGTCGGTGTTGGCCATGACTACGCAGCCGTCCGTGGCCTGGGGCGCGCGTGAGTACTGCTCAGGCGGTGTGCCGTGCACCCAGATGCCGCTGCCGGTCTTGCCGCGGCGCAGGTCGTAGGGGTTGGGGTAGTTCAGGGTCAGTGCACCCGCACCGTAGAAGTCTTTCAGGGACTTGGGGTCGAGGTTGCTGCCGATGAAGTACACGCCCAGCGGGGTGCGCATGTCGCCTTCGGCCACCTTTTCCACGCCCTGTTTGCCGACCGAGACGTAGTAGTCTGCCACCAGCTGCGGGCCATGGGGGCCGTTCTCGAACAAGTACAGCCGCGCGCGCGAGGTGTCCACGGCGATGGCATGGCGCGCGCTGGGTGCCAGGGCCAGGAACTGCGCCGGTATGGCGCCTGCCGGGGGGCGTTCGCGCAGCGCTTGCAGGCGCAGTTGGGCCTCCTGCTGCAGCTCGCGCAGCAGCGGGGCGCTGGCTTCGGGGCGGCCCGGAACGGTCTTGCCCGGCGGTACCTGCGTGGCCAGCAGGTCGCCATAGAGCAGCTGCGCCAGCTGGAACTGGGGGTAGTCGCGCACCAGGCGCTCGGCATGGGCGAGGGCATCGCGCCGGCGCCCCTGGCCGACGAGGCGGTAAGCCTCGATCAACCGGCTCTCGGCCTGCCCGTCACGCGGCGGGGGGGCTGCAGGCTGGCGCGCTGCGGGCGCGGCCTTGCGTGCGGAGTTTGACGGGGCGGCGGCCGCTGGCAGGCTGGCGCATGCCAGCGCCGCGATCAGGAGGAAAGAGGAGAGTCGTCGTCCCATGCACACTTGCAGGCGCAGGGCCTGCGGCAAAAAAAACGGCGCGCCCTTACGGGCGCGCGGCATGTCGGGTGCCATCAGGCGCCCGTGGATTCCTTGACGATGAGCCAGCGATCACCGGACTTCACAAGATGCAGCGTCTTGCGGCTGGAGACGGAGAGAGCATCGGCCTTGTAGTCTTGGCGAAAGCGCGCCTCGGCCTTGTTTCCGTCCACTTTGATGTTCAGGTTGTTGAGCTTCACGGTGATGCTGGACTTGCCCACGATGCGGTCGCGGCGCTGCTTTTCCCAGTCCTTGCGCGAGAGCTTGCCGGGGGTGTCGAAGTCTTTGCCGTAGGCACCCAGGTAGGCTCCCATGTCCTTGGCCGCCCAGGCGCGCGCCCAGGCATTAACGGCGGCCTCGACCTCTTTCTCTGCAGGGTTCGGTGCGGCGGTGGCGGGTGCTGGTGCTGGTGCCGCAGCGGCGGCAGGCTCTACGGCGGGCGCGGGCTTGGCTGCCGGCTCGGGGGCCTTGGTGGGCGCAGGCGCGGGTGCAGAGGCTGGCGCCGCCACGGGTGTGGCGGCTGGTGCCGGGGACGGCGCTGCTGGCGTGGCCGCGGGCGCAGGTGCGGGGGCAGGTACAGGTGCCGGCTTGGCACCCTTGGGGGCTGCGGCCTGTGCAGGGGCGAACATGTCACGGATCAGCGCCAGCTTCGGCGGCACGGCAGCGTTGCCGCTGTCGAGCTGCAGGGCCTTGCTGTAGGCTTGGCCGGCCAGTCGTGCGTAGACGTCGCCCAGGTTTTCGTGCGCCGTGGCGTAGCTGGGGTTGGTGCGGATGGCCATCTCCAGCGCCGTGCGTGCCTTGTCATACTGGTTCTGCCCGGCGTAGAGCACCGCCAGGTTGTTGTACGGCTCAGGCAGCTCGGGGTAGTCCTCGGTCAGGCGGGTGAAGGTCTGGATGGCGTCGCCCGTCTTGCCCGACTCGGTCTGGATCACGCCCTTGAGAAAGCGCATTTGCGGATCGCGCGGCTTGGTGGCCAGGTACTGCTCGACCTTGGTCAGTGCGTCGGCCAGCTTGCCGCTGCGCACCAGCTGGCTGACGTCGGTGTAGTCGTCGGCGCGCGCTGGCAGGGCGGTGGCGAGTGCAGCAGCCAGCGCCAGCAGGCGCAGGGCATGGCTCAGGGTCGGGCGTGAGGGCATGGAAGGGCTTTCAGTGAGCGAGGCACCCGCAGCAGGGCGGGGGGCTTATACTGCGGCGGATTGTAGCGGAGGGGTCTTTCCCTCATTGGCGCTTTGTTACCAATGGTAAACCCGGGCTCCCGCGGCCTGCCGTGCCCCCCGCGTCCCCCCACCCCAAGACATCCCATGAGTTTGCGTATCTACAACACGCTGTCGCGTGCATTGGAGCCGTTTTCGCCGCTGGAGCCTGGCCATGTGCGCATGTATGTGTGCGGCATGACGGTGTACGACCTGTGCCATGTGGGCCATGCGCGCTCCATGGTGGCCTTTGATGTGGTGCAGCGCTGGCTGCGTGCCAGCGGCCTCGCCGTGACCTTCGTGCGCAATATCACCGACATCGACGACAAGATCATCCGCCGCGCCGTGGAGAACGGCGAAACCATCGGTGCGCTGACGCAGCGCATGATCGACGAGATGTACCGCGACGCCGACGCCCTGGGCGTGGAACGCCCGACACACGACCCGCGCGCCACCGACTACGTGCCGCAGATGCTGGACATCGTGCGCCAGCTCGAAGACAAGGGCCTGGCCTACCGCACCCCTTCGGGCGATGTGAACTTCGCCGTGCGCAAGTTTCCTGGCTACGGCAAGCTCAGTGGCAAGACGCTGGACGAGCTGCAGGCGGGCGAGCGCGTGGCGGTGCAGGACGGCAAGCAGGATCCGCTCGACTTCGTGCTCTGGAAGGCAGCCAAGGACAGCGAGCCGCAAGAGGCCAAGTGGGACAGCGGCTATGGCCAGGGGCGTCCGGGCTGGCATATCGAGTGCTCGGCCATGTGCGGCGCGCTGCTGGGCCAGACCTTCGATATCCACGGCGGCGGCGCCGATCTGCAGTTCCCGCACCATGAGAACGAAATCGCCCAAAGCGAAGGCGCCAACGGCCAGCCGCTGGCACGCTTTTGGATGCACAACGGCTTCATCAATATCGACAACGAGAAGATGTCCAAGAGCCTGGGCAACTTCTTCACCATCCGCGATGTGCTGGGCCAGTTCGACGCCGAGACCATTCGTTTCTTCGTCGTGCGCTCGCACTACCGCAGCCCGTTGAATTACAGCGACGCGCACCTGCAGGACGCGCGCGGAGGGCTCAAGCGCTTGTACACCGCGCTTTCTGCGGTGGTGCCCGCCGAGGTCACTGCCATCGACTGGGCCGACCCTTATGCCGCGCGCTTCAAGGCGGCCATGGATGAGGACTTCGGCAC
The DNA here is from genome assembly GCF_001298675.1 of Paenacidovorax caeni. Classification (GTDB taxonomy): domain Bacteria; phylum Pseudomonadota; class Gammaproteobacteria; order Burkholderiales; family Burkholderiaceae_C; genus Paenacidovorax; species Paenacidovorax caeni. Next base: position 6,666 of record NZ_CYIG01000003.1, on the reverse strand, counting down.
GCCCGAGGCCGTGGCCGTGCTGTTCGATCTGGCCGGCGAGGTCAACCGCACGCGTAGCACCGCGCTGGCCGGGCTGCTCAAAGCGCTGGGTGGCTGCCTGGGGCTGCTGCAGGGCGACGCGAAAGCCTTTCTGCAGGCCGGTGCGGGCCTGGATGATGCGGCCATCGCCGCGCAGATTGCCGCCCGTGCCGCCGCCAAGGCGGCGAAGAACTTCGCCGAGGCTGACCGCATCCGCGCCGAACTGCTGGCCCAGGGCATCGTCCTCAAGGACTCGCCTGCAGGAACGACCTGGGAAGCTGCACAGTGAGGGGTGGCGTCATGGTTTTAGGCATCGAAATGGCATCCAAGGCTTATGGGGTAAGCGGTGGCAGCTACTAAAAGCATAGTTGCCGACCCTACTGTGCCGAGCTACTGGGCCGAGGCCTGCAAGCACTTGGTGAAGAAGGACCGGGTGATGAAGCGCCTGATTCCGCAGTTTGCCGATGCCACGCTGCAAACGCGCGGCGATGCCTTCGGCACGCTGGCGCGCAGCATCGTGGGCCAGCAGATCTCGGTCAAGGCGGCGCAGACGGTGTGGGATCGCTTCGCCCTGCTGCCCGCCAGCATGGAGCCCGAAGCCGTGCTCAAGCTCAAGGTGGACGACATGCGCGCCGCCGGCCTGTCGGCGCGCAAGGTGGACTACCTGGTCGACCTGGCGCTGCATTTCGCCAACGGCAAGCTGCACGTGCAGGATTGGCAGGGCATGGACGACGAGGCCATCATCGCCGAGCTGGTGGCCATCCGTGGCGTGGGGCGCTGGACGGCGGAGATGTTCCTGATTTTTCATCTCATGCGTCCGAACGTGCTGCCGTTGGATGACGTGGGGCTCATCAACGGCATCAGCCGCCTGTACTTTTCGGGTGACCCGGTCAGCCGCAGCGACGCGCGCGAAGTGGCCGCTGCCTGGAAACCATGGAGCACGGTGGCGACTTGGTATATTTGGCGCTCGCTCGACCCGCTGCCCGTTGTCTACTGAACGGGCTGCGTGCGCAGCAAACGGCGGTACCTGGCCACGCGCCCGCCAGCGTGCCGCCCAAGGAGAAAACATCTTGGCGAAAAAGACCTTTCTGGATTTCGAGCAGCCCATCGCGGAGCTGGAATCCAAAATCGAAGAACTGCGCTACGTGCAGACCGAAAGCGCGGTCGATATCTCGGAAGAGATCGACCAGCTCAGCAAAAAGAGCCAGCAGCTCACCAAGGACATCTACAGCGACCTGACGCCCTGGCAGATCACGAAGATCGCGCGCCACCCCGAGCGCCCCTATTCACTCGACTATGTGCGTGAAATCTTCACCGATTTCGTTGAAATGCACGGCGACCGGCATTTCGCCGACGACCTGTCCATCGTCGGTGGCCTGGCGCGCTTCAATGGCCATGCCTGTATGGTCATCGGCCAGCAGAAGGGCCGCGACACCAAGGAGCGGGGCCTGCGCAACTTCGGCATGTGCAAGCCCGAGGGCTACCGTAAGGCGCTGCGCTTGATGAAGACGGCGGAGAAGTTCAAGCTGCCGGTGTTCACTTTCGTCGATACCCCAGGCGCATTTCCCGGCATCGATGCCGAGGAGCGCGGGCAGTCCGAAGCCATTGGCCGCAACATCTACGAGATGGCGCAGCTCGAAGTGCCCATCATCACCACCATCATCGGCGAGGGCGGCTCTGGTGGCGCGCTGGCTATCAGCGTGGCCGACCAGACGCTGATGCTGCAGTATTCGGTCTACTCCGTCATCAGCCCTGAGGGCTGCGCTTCCATCCTCTGGAAGACCAGCGACAAGGCCAAAGATGCAGCCGATGCGCTGGGCATCACCGCGCACCGCCTGAAGGCGCTGGGCTTGGTGGACAAGATCGTCAACGAGCCCGTGGGTGGCGCGCACCGTGACCCCAAGCAGATGGCTGCCTTCCTCAAGCGCGCCTTGGGTGATGCCTGGCGCCAGTTGGCTGACCTCAAGCCCAAGGAGCTGCAGGACCGTCGCTACGAGCGCCTGCAAAGCTACGGCCGCTTTACCGACACCAAGGCCGACAACCACTAACCCCTTGGCGGTCTTGGCCCCTGCAACGGCTCCCTTGGTGGAGCCGTTGGCGTTCCTGGTGCTTGGATAATCTGCCGCCATGTGGTGTGCCAAACGTTGTTGCCCATGACGCAGTCGTTTGACGAGGCGTTGCGCTGCTTTGCCCCCGCGTTGCCGCTGGCCGTGGGCTTGAGTGGCGGTGCGGACTCGACCGCACTGCTGCTCGCATGTGCCGCGCGCTGGCCAGGCCAGGTGCAGGCGATTCACGTGCACCATGGCTTGCAGGCAGCGGCTGATGGCTTCGAGCGCCATTGCACCGCTTTGTGCGCGCGCTTGCAGGTGCCGCTACAGGTGCAGCGTGTAGATGCGCGCCATGCCCCTGGGCAAAGCCCGGAAGAGGCCGCGCGCCATGCGCGTTACCGGGCTTTTGAGGCTGCAGCCCAGGACAGGAAAGCGCCAGCAACTATTCAATCCATAGCGCTGGCGCAGCATGCCGACGACCAGGTCGAAACCCTGTTGCTGGCGCTTTCGCGTGGCGCAGGCGTGGCGGGGCTGGCCGCCATGCCCATGCAATGGGCGCGGGCCGGGCTGCAGTGGCACCGCCCCTTGCTGCGCGTACCGGGGGCAGCCGTGCGCGACTGGCTGCGTGCGCGTGGCGAGGCCTGGGTGGAAGACCCTACCAACCAGGATCAGCGCTATACGCGCAACCGCATCCGGGCGCAGCTGTTGCCAGCGTTGCAGGCCACGTTTCCCCAGTTCCGCGACACCTTCGCGCGCAGCAGCCAGCACGCTGCCCATGCCGACGCACTGTTGCAAGAGATCGCGCAGCAGGATCTGGCGGCGGTTGGGGTGCCCCCTGCCATTGGTGCGTTACGCGCCCTGGGGACTGCGCGCCAGGCCAACGTGTTGCGCTACTGGCTGCGCCAGACGCACCAGACCACGCCCGGCACGGCGCAATTGCACGCACTGCAACACCAGCTGGCGGCTTGTGCCACGCGTGGTCACCGTATCGAGCTCAAGGTGGGGCGCGGCTTTGTCGTGCGCCAGGGCGAGCTGCTGGGGTTTGTCGAGGCACTGACCGCGCCGTCGTTGTAAGCAGGGCACCATGGGGGGCTCGGTATAATTTCCGGTTGCCTGCGGCGGTGCTGCAGTGCGTATCCCTCATCATCTTCAAATATCTCAGATGGCACTGTTCGTTCATAAATACGGCGGTACGTCGATGGGCTCCACGGAGCGCATTCGCAACGTCGCCAAGCGCGTCGCCAAATGGGCTCGGGCGGGCCACCAGATGGTGGTGGTGCCCAGCGCCATGAGTGGCGAGACCAATCGCCTGCTCGGACTGGCCAAGGAACTCGCACCATCGCGCGCCTCCACCGCCTACCACCGCGAACTCGACATGTTGGCCGCTACGGGCGAGCAGGCGTCGTCGGCGCTGCTGGCCATCGCGCTGCAGTCCGAGGGCCAGCCGGCCGTGAGCTACACCGGCTGGCAGGTGCCGATCCGCACTGACAGCGGCTATACCAAGGCACGTATCGAATCAATCGACGATAAGCGCGTGCGTGCCGACCTGGATGCCGGCAAGGTGGTCATCATTACTGGCTTCCAGGGCATCGACGAGGGCGGTCACATCACTACCCTGGGGCGCGGCGGCTCTGACACCTCGGCCGTGGCTGTGGCAGCCGCCATGAAGGCCGACGAGTGCCTGATCTACACCGATGTGGATGGCGTCTACACCACCGACCCGCGCGTGGTGCCCCAGGCGCGCCGCCTCAAAACGGTGAGCTTCGAGGAAATGCTCGAAATGGCCAGCCTGGGTAGCAAAGTGCTGCAGATTCGCTCGGTGGAGTTTGCCGGCAAGTACAAGGTGCCCATGCGCGTGCTCTCCAGCTTCACGGCCTGGGATATCGACATCAATGAAGAAGCCACATCCGGCACCTTGATCACCTTTGAGGAAGACGAAAAAATGGAACAAGCCGTCGTTTCCGGCATTGCATTCAACCGCGATGAAGCCAAGATTTCCGTGCTCGGCGTGCCGGACAAGCCGGGCATCGCGTACCAGATCCTGGGCCCCGTGGCCGATGCCAACATTGAAGTCGATGTGATCATCCAGAACATGAGCAAGGATGGCCGCACGGATTTCAGTTTTACGGTCAACCACAACGATTACGCGCGCACCTTGGATCTGCTCAAGGAAAAAGTGGTGCCGGCGCTGAACGCGCAAGAGGTGGTGGGTGACACGAACATCTGCAAGGTCAGCATCGTCGGCATCGGCATGCGCAGCCATGTGGGCGTGGCGTCCAAGATGTTCCGCGTGCTGAGCGAAGAGGGCATCAACATCCAGATGATCTCCACTTCGGAGATCAAGACATCCGTGGTCATCGACGAGAAGTACCTGGAGCTGGCTGTGCGTGCTCTGCACAAAGCGTTCGATCTGGATCAACCGACCGCATAAACTGGGCCTAATTTAAGGCATAATAGAGAGATTGCGGAAACGTGACCGAGTGGCCGAAGGTGCTCCCCTGCTAAGGGAGTATGGGGTGTAGAGCCTCATCGAGGGTTCGAATCCCTCCGTTTCCGCCAGATTGAAGCCTAAGTGATTGATTCACTTAGGCTTTTTTCTTTGGTGGGATCCGTTCCCGCCCAAACATCCGCCCAAAGCTAACCCGGTAGGACTTCTGCAATTGATTGCAGAGGTCGCTAGTAGTGAGAAAGGAGCCTCTGCTACCCTGCAAGAGCAAGCAAGGTTGCGATGTGTGGCTGTGCCAGACTCGCAAGAACGTTGCCTGCTGCTCCCTCTGCTACGGTCTTGATGCTGCGTGCGGTGGCCTTGATGATCTCCCACTTGGGCTTTGGAGATTCGGCCTGAGCCTTCAACGTTGCTATGTCTGCCCGCAGTTCGTCGGCTGCATCGCCCTTGGCATCCGCCAGCGCGGCCCCCAATGCCTGCACCAAGCCCTTCAAGGCTTCAATGTCGGTGCCTGTGTTGGCTTGGGTCTGGGTTGATCCGTTGGAACTGATCTGAATCTGTGAACCCGACACGTTGCCGAAGTGGTAGTGCTGTTCTTGCACGGCTTCCTTCTCCTTTTGCGTGAATGACATTCCCTCCCCGAGGATGCCGCGCCCCTCAAGGTCTAACCCCCAATCAAGGATGCGATTCCTTGCGGAAGATATGACGGCGAGGAGTTGAGCGCATGAAACACTCACATAAGGAGAAAGGTCATCCTCTAAATGTTCTGTAAGCGCTTGATGCCACTCGTGCCCGTAGTTGATCTTCACTCCGCTGGGGCTGGCCGCAAGATGCTCTAGTTCGGTAATTGACTGGCGCAATGGCATTGTTGATAGCTTGTGCGCCAACTTCGCGGAGTTCACCTCCAGGGGAATGCTTCTTCCCGAAAAAAGGTCGATTGCCCTTAGCAATCCTCGCACCGTTCGATAGTCCGGGACTTCTTGATCAATCTTGTACCCGTTCAATTCCGCATCAATCCAACTGACCAGTTCGCCTACGTTCAAGCGCTTCGCTACAACGAGCGCACGGCGCAATAGGTCGTCAGTCGGTACGGAGGGATTGCTCGCCATGATGACAAGCTCAGGAACAAGTGCGGGCATACAGGCTTACTTCAGAAGGTTTTGGCCGTAGGTCAAAAGCAGCGGCCCAACGCTTGCGGCTAGTGTGTAGGCCCCTTCACCTGCCTTCCTGATCTTGTCCAGGTTGTCCGCGACTTCGGCAGTCTTCTTGATTACCGCTCCAGCACGGGCAAACAGAGTTTTTGTAGGCTCGGAAGCCTGCGCGTGTTCAGCTTCCACGCGGGATTTTTCGACCGTGTACGCACCAGCTACTTGATGCAATGCTTCCTCAATGGGCTTCACTCCCTGCACGCGATACACCCGCAAGGCGGTACGGATGACGTCGATCTGTCGTTGAGGACCGCTGGGATGCCGAGTACCTGCCCATCGGTCAGTCTTGGCGCAGGAGCTGGAGCCGCTTGACCCCGTTCTTTGACTACCCGCCGGAAATCCGCAAGGTCATCTACACCACCAATGCCATCGAGTCGGTGAACATGAGCCTGAGGAAGCTGACCAAGAACCGGGGCTCGTTCCCCAGCGACGAGGCGCTGACCAAGCTGTTCTACCTGGCCCTGCGCAACATCAGTCAGAAGTGGACCCTGCCCATCCGAGATTGGAAGGCTGCCCTGACCCGATTTACCATTCAGTTCGGAGACCGCATCTCCGTCAATTGAAGTCCGACCCGTTTACACAAAAATTCGGACACGCCCGCCTTGGAATCACAAACGGGTCTGGCGGGTGTACTGCGAGCTGGGGCTGAACATTCCTCGCAGAACGAAGCGTCGCGTCCCCAAACGCGAGCCGGTACCGCTGACTGCAGGATCGTTCGTCAATCAGGGCTGGGCGCTGGACTTCATGCATGACGTGCTCTACGACGGCCGGCGGTTCCGCACCCTCAACGTGATCGACGAGGCCAACCGCGAGGCCCTGGCCATCCAGGTGGCCCAGTCACTGCCGGCCTCGATGCTGATTCGCACGATGGACCGTTTGGTCGATTGGTACGGCGCGCCACTATCGATCCGGATGGACAACGGCCCGGAGATGACCAGCCACGACT
>NZ_CYIG01000002.1 GCF_001298675.1 Paenacidovorax caeni | reverse complement strand
CATCGGCACAGGGCTGCTGTGCGAGAACAGTCACGGGTAACAGCGTCGGGGTGCCCGATTGCCAATGACCCAGCTTCATCCAGTGACGCAGCAGATTGGCATTGACGCCGTTGCGCAGCGCCAGACCCGCGACCGATGCGCCCGGTCTGCTGGCCTGTTCGACCAGCCAAGCCTTGAAGGTTGAGAAATAGATGTGCTTGCCGTTGCGAAGGGTGCGCTCAACCTTCGGGCCGCTCCACTCAGGGGTATGTCCACTGTCTTGCATATGGACGCATGCTGACCTGCTCCCCTCGGCCCGGCAACAAGGGCCTTGAGGCCACGCTTACTCAACACCTCTGACTGTGGCAGAAGATTGATCTTTGCCTTGGGTTTTTACGATATTTCCACGATAATAAAAAAATGGAAGAAAAAGACGTTGTCAAAGCCTTGGCGGCCCTGGCCCAGCCGAGCCGACTCCGCGTGTTTCGAGCCCTTGTGGCCTGCGGCAAAGAGGGGGCGACACCTGGTGCATTGGTAGACACCTTGGAAGTGCCTGCAGCCACGTTGTCGTTTCACCTCAAAGAACTCCTCAACGCCGGCCTGGTGTCTCAGGAGCGCAGTGGTCGCAATCTGATCTACCGCGCAGAGTACGCGCGGATGAACGAGGTGCTTTCTTATCTCACAAGCAATTGCTGCCAGGGCGCGCCTTGCTTGGATGAGTCCGCCACCACGTGTGGATGCTGAACACCATTTCCCCATGAAGCACCGTCCCATCCTCTGGCATTCATCGTCCGTCATCCTCTTTCAAGGAGTTCCAGCATGACAAGCATTCAAATCTTCGATCCGGCCCTGTGTTGCAGCACCGGTGTGTGCGGCGTGGACGTGGACCAGAACCTCGTGACCTTCGCGGCCGATGTGGATTGGGCCCGACAGAACGGTGCGCGGATCGAGCGTTTCAATCTGTCTCAGCAGCCCATGGCGTTTGCCGAGAACGCCATCGTGAAAGGGCTGCTGGAGCGCACCGGTCAGACCGCGCTGCCTGTGACGCTGGTGGAGGGTCAGCTGGCACTGGCGGGCCGCTATCCCTCTCGGGACGAACTGAGCCGCTGGGCGGGACTTCAAGCGCCACCGGCGCAGCCCCAGGCAGCCGCATCGTGCTGTTCCGCCGGTCGTTGCTGCTGAATCGCAGGAGTTCATCGTGCGTTTTCTCCAGAACCCACCACGCTACCTGTTCTTCACCGGCAAAGGGGGCGTAGGCAAAACGTCCATCGCCTGCGCGTGCGCCGTCGAACTGGCGGACGCTGGCAAAAAAGTGCTGCTGGTCAGTACCGACCCTGCCTCCAATGTCGGGCAGGTGTTCGGCGTCACCATTGGCAACCACATCACCGCCATTGCCAGCGTGCCCAGGCTGTCTGCACTGGAAATCGATCCGCAAGGTGCCGCGCAGGCCTACCGCGACCGGATCGTTGGGCCCGTGCGGGGTGTGCTACCCGATGACGTGGTCAACGGCATCGAGGAGCAGCTCTCAGGCGCGTGCACGACGGAAATTGCTGCATTCGACGAGTTCACCGGCCTGCTGACCGATGCGCGCCTGACCGCAGGCTTTGACCACATCATCTTTGATACGGCCCCCACGGGCCACACCATTCGCCTGCTGCAACTGCCTGGGGCATGGAGCGGGTTTCTGGACGCGGGCAAGGGCGATGCGTCTTGCCTGGGGCCGCTGGCAGGTCTGGAAAAACAACGCACCCAATACAAGGCCGCCGTGCAGGCCTTGGCCGATCCGGGGCGCACGCGCCTGGTGCTGGTGGCGCGTGCCCAGGCCGCGACCTTGCGCGAGGCGAATCGCACCCACCAGGAGTTGGCCGCCATCGGCCTGTCACAGCAATATCTGGTGGTCAACGGCGTGCTGCCCGTGGAGGCCCTGCACGCCGATCCGCTGGCCGCAGCGATCCACCAGCGCGAAGCGTTGGCGCTGGCGAACATGTCCGATGCACTCCAGGCCTTGCCACAAGACCGTCTGGCGCTCAAACCCTTCAATCTGGTGGGGCTGGAAGCGCTGCGCCATTTGCTCAATGACACGCCGGTTGCTGCCAGCACGGCGCCCTCGGCGGTGCCGACACCACAGGCACCGAACCTGTCGCAGTTGGTGGACGACATCGCTGCCGACGGCCATGGCCTGGTCATGCTGATGGGCAAAGGTGGCGTCGGCAAAACCACCCTGGCCGCCGCCGTGGCGGTGGAGCTGGCGCACCGGGGCTTGCCGGTGCACCTGACCACGTCCGACCCGGCCGCGCATCTTGCGCAGACCTTGGACGGCACGCTGGACAACCTGACGGTCAGCCGGATTGACCCCCACGAAGTCACCGAACGGTATCGCGCGCATGTGCTGTCCACCAAAGGGGCGAAGCTGGACGCAGAAGGCCGGGCCATGCTCGAAGAAGACCTGCGCTCACCGTGCACCGAGGAGATTGCAGTGTTTCAGGCCTTCTCCCGCATCATCCGCGAGGCGGGCAAAAAGTTCGTGGTCATGGACACCGCCCCGACCGGGCACACCCTGCTGCTGCTCGACGCCACGGGGGCCTACCACCGCGACATCGTGCGCCAGATGGGGGATACCGGCGTCCACTTCACCACGCCCATGATGCAGCTGCAGGACCCCAAGCAAACCAAGGTCCTGATCGTCACATTGGCCGAGACCACGCCCGTCCTCGAAGCCGCCAATCTGCAGGCCGATCTGCGACGCGCGGGCATTGAGCCCTGGGCCTGGGTCATCAACAACAGCCTGGCCGCCTGCGCGCCTGCTGCACCGTTGTTGCGTCAACGCGCCCGCAATGAACTGCGGGAAATCGAAGCCGTCGCCACACAGCACGCCCAGCGCTATGCACTGGTGCCGCTGATGGAAAACGAACCGGTCGGTGTTCAGCGTCTGCTGGACTTGGCCGGCCACTGCCTCGCGAAGGTCTGAATGATGGGCGTTTTTGAGCGTTACCTGACCGTGTGGGTCGGGCTGGGAATTCTTGCGGGCGTCGGGCTCGGACTCGTCATGCCTGGCGTTTTCCAGGCCGTGGCCGCGCTGGAGATCGCGCAGGTGAACCTGGTGGTGGCCATCTTCATCTGGATCATGATCTATCCGATGATGATCCAGATCGACTGGCATGCGGTGAAGGATGTGGGCAAGAAGCCTCAGGGCCTGATGCTTACGCTGGTGGTCAACTGGCTGATCAAGCCTTTCACCATGGCAGCGCTGGGCGTGCTGTTCTTTCAGTACGTCTTTGCGGGCTGGGTCGATCCGCAAGCGGCCAGCGAGTACATCGCCGGCATGATTCTGCTGGGCGTGGCCCCCTGCACGGCAATGGTGTTTGTTTGGAGCCAGTTGGTCAAAGGCGATGCCAACTACACCCTGGTGCAGGTGTCGGTGAACGACCTGATCATGGTCGTCGCCTTTGCCCCGATTGCCGCGTTTCTGCTCGGCGTGACCAACGTGACCGTGCCCTGGGAAACGCTGCTGCTCTCGACCGTGCTGTATGTGGTGCTGCCCTTGCTGGCGGGCATGGCCACCCGGCAGCTGCTGGTGAAACAGTCGCCCACGGCATTGGGGCAGTTTGTGGCGCGCCTCAAGCCCTGGTCGGTGGTGGGCCTGATTGCCACCGTGGTACTGCTGTTCGGTTTTCAGGCGGGCACCATTGTCGAGAAGCCCGGTGTGATTGCACTCATCGCCGTGCCGCTGATCCTGCAGTCCTACGGCATCTTCTTCATCAGCTGGTGGGGCGCCCGCTGGTTCAAGCTACCGCACGACATCGCCGGCCCGGCCTGCCTGATCGGCACCTCCAACTTCTTCGAGCTGGCCGTGGCGGTGGCGATTTCGCTGTTCGGCTTGAATTCGGGGGCTGCGCTGGCCACCGTGGTCGGCGTGCTGGTAGAGGTGCCGGTGATGCTATCGCTGGTGGCCATCGTCAACGCCTGGAAACCCCGTACCGCCTGAACCGTGGAGCATCCCATGACCACCATCACCATCTATCACAACCCCGCCTGCGGCACCTCGCGCAACGTGCTGGCCCTCATCCGCAACAGCGGTGTGGAGCCCACCATCATTGAGTACCTCAAGAATCCGCCCACCACGCAGCAGATCCAGTCCTGGCTGAGCGCCATGGGCGCCACCGTGCGCCAAGTGCTGCGAGAAAAGGGCACGCCTTACGCCGAGCTGGACCTGGGCAACCCGAAATGGACAGATGAAGAATTGCTGGACTTCATCCAGCAGCACCCCATCCTGCTCAACCGCCCCTTCGTGATCACGCCGCTGGGTGTACGGCTGTGCCGTCCCTCCGAGGTCGTCCTCGATATCCTGCCGGATCCGCAGCAGGGGGCGTTCGCCAAGGAAGATGGCGAAATCGTCATCGATGCAAAGGGCTGCCGTGTCTAAGCCAGTGACCAGTCCCCTGGCCGACCTGCCGCAGGTGCAGGCTGAACATTTCCGTGTGCCCGACCCCTCGCAGTTGCAGCGTCCGCACGCAGCCCATCCGCCACGCATCCTGCTGCTGTACGGCTCCGTGCGCGCGCGCTCCTTCAGTCGTCTGCTGGTCGAGGAAGCGGCCCGGCTGCTGCAGGCCATGGGCGCGGAAACACGCATCTTCAACCCCAGTGGACTGCCTTTGCCCGACGACGCGCCGGACACCCACCCCAAGGTGCAGGAACTGCGTGAACTGACCCTCTGGTCCGAAGGCATGGTGTGGTGTTCACCCGAGCGCCACGGAGCCATGACCAGCATCATGAAAGCCCAGATCGACTGGATTCCCCTGGCGGCCGGTGCCGTTCGCCCCACCCAAGGCAAGACGCTGGCGGTGATGCAGGTCTGTGGCGGCTCGCAGTCCTTCAATGCGGTCAACCAGATGCGCGTGCTGGGGCGCTGGATGCGCATGGTCACCATTCCCAACCAGTCGTCCGTGGCCAAGGCCTTCCAGGAGTTTGACGACAACGACCGGATGAAGCCGTCGAGTTACCACGACCGGGTGGTCGACGTGATGGAGGAGCTGGTCAAGTTCACCTGGCTGACCCGCGATGTCTCGCCCTACCTCGTGGACCGCTACAGCGAACGCAAGGAAAGTGCCGAAGAACTCATGCGGCGGGTCAATCTGTCCAAGGCCGTTTGAGAGCCTGCTTGCGATCTTTTCATCGGGCACGAGGAAAAGAGCGGAAACAGGCGCTGGGCCAATATGCTGGCGGGGTGCCCCAGCCCCGTGATGGCGCGGATACCGCGCATCTGGCGCCCCGTGTCCGGCCTTCGGGCTAGCGGACGGGGCGTGCTGATTTTTGCAGCATGCCCCGGCTCTCGATGAACCGGACCACATCGGCCACGCCCGCCAGGGTCTTGAGGTTGGTCATCACAAAGGGCTTGAGGCCCTGGGCATGGGTGCGCATGCGCTCGGTGTCGGCCCGCATCACGTCGAGGTTGGCGCCGACGTGGGGCGCCAGGTCGGTCTTGTTGATGATGAACAGGTCGCTTTTGGTGATGCCGGGGCCGCCCTTGCGGGGGATTTTCTCGCCCGCGGCCACGTCGATGACGTAGATGGTGAGGTCGCTCAGCTCGGGGCTGAAGGTGGCGGCCAGGTTGTCGCCGCCGCTCTCGACGAAGACGATGTCGGCGTTGGGGAACTCGCCCAGCATGCGGTCGATGGCCTCCAGATTGATGGAGCAGTCTTCGCGGATGGCGGTGTGGGGGCAGCCGCCGGTCTCCACGCCCAGGATGCGCTCGGGCGGCAGGGCGCCGCTCACGGTGAGCAGGCGCTGGTCTTCCTTGGTGTAAATGTCGTTGGTGATGGCGATGAGGTCGTAGTCCTCGCGCATGGCTTTGCACAGCATTTCCAGCAGCGTGGTCTTGCCCGAGCCCACGGGGCCGCCGATGCCCACGCGCAGCGGGGGCAGGGGCTTGGTGCGGCGGGGGATGTGGTGCAGTGCGTTGGTCATGGTGTTTGTTACTATTAAATCAATAGCTGCTAGCGCTTGCTGGATAAGCGCTAGGAGCGAAAAAGCCTTGAATATTGCACCTCGTGCTGGCTGCTGAGGATGGCGAGCATGGGCGAGAAGGCCTGGCGCTCGCTGTCCGTCAGGCCGATGGCATGGTCGGCCGCGGCGGGGATGGCGTCGGCCAGGCGGGCCAGGATGCGCTGGCCCGCGCTTTGGCCCAGCTGCATGGACTTGAGGGCGGCCTGCACCATGTTCTCGGCCCAGCCGAAGGCGTAGGCCAGCAGCACATCGTGCACGCTGGCCTGCGTGGCGGATGCGGCCAGCGCAAAGGCCACCGGGTAGGTGGGCGGCAGGGCGGCCAGGTGGCGCACGGCGGGCATCAGGGTCTCGTCACCCTGGTGCTGGTTGCGCAGCCAGTCGGCCATGGAGCGGCCCATCTGCTCGGCTTGCAGGCGCAGTTCGCTGGTTTCGCGGGTGTGCAGCACCCAGTGGTTCAGCGCGGTCACCTGCGCGAAGTCGTTGCGCCGCCAGGCGCCCACGGCCTTGGCAATTAACGCCATATCGCCCCGGGCCTGGGTGATGTGCAACTGGTCGAGCAGCCATTCGGCCACGGCCGCCTCGCTGGCGATGCCGGCGTTTTCAATGGCGCTTTCGAGCCCTTCGGAATACGAAAAGCCCCCCACGGGCAGCGCGGGCGAGGCAAGCCAGATGAGCTGCAGCAGGCTGGCTGCAGGCAAGGGCGTGGGGTGGTCCGGTGGCATGGCGGGGGTGGCTTGTCAGCCCCTCAGTGGCTGTGCCCGTGGTCACCGTGGGCATGACCGTGGCCATGACCGTGGCTGTGTCCATGGTCATGCCCGCCGCCATGCCCTGCGGCATAGGCGCCGCCCTCGGGTTCAAAGGGCAGGTCTTGCGCTGTCACGATGAGGTGCATCGCACGCAGCATGTCGGCCAGCACATGGTCGGGTTCGATCTTGAGGTGGTCGCGCTGCAGCTCGATCGGCACGTGCCGGTTGCCCAGGTGGTAGGCCGCGCGCGTCAGGTCGAACGGGGTGCCGTGCTGGGGGCAGTGCGTGATGACCAGTACCGGCTGCGGCGCGGCCCGCACGCGCACCAGCGAGCCGTCTTCGGCCACCAGCACGTCACCGCCGCGCACCAGCGTGCCCCGGGGCAGAAAAATGCCCAGTGCGCGCCCGGTCGAGTCGGTGGCAGCGAAGCGGCTTTTCTGGCGCACGTCCCAGTCGAGTTCGACGGTGGCGGCGCGCTGGATCAGCACAGGGGCCAGGCCCTGGCCCCGGGGGATGAGTTTGGAGACCTGGATCATCGTCAGAACAGGAAATAGCGCTGCGCCATCGGCAGCACCGTGGCGGGTTCGCAGGTGAGCAACTGGCCGTCGGCGCGCACGGTGTAGGTCTGCGCGTCGATCTCCATGCGGGGCGTGTAGCTGTTGTGCACCATGTCGCGTTTGCGGATGCCCCGGATATTGCGCACCGCGCTCAAGGTTTTGCGCAAGCCAAAGCGCTCGCCAATGCCCGCCTGGAGCCCCGCTTGCGAGACGAAGGTGAGCGAGGTCTTGGCGATGGCGCCGCCAAACGCGCCGAACATGGGGCGGTAGTGCACGGGCTGGGGCGTGGGGATGGAGGCATTCGGGTCGCCCATGGCGGCCATGGCGATCAGGCCGCCCTTGAGGATGAGCGCGGGCTTCACGCCAAAGAAGGCGGGCTTCCAGACCACGATGTCGGCCCACTTGCCCACTTCGAGCGAGCCCACCTCGTGGCTGATGCCGTGGGCAATGGCGGGGTTGATGGTGTACTTGGCCACGTAGCGCTTGATGCGCGTGTTGTCGTTGCGGGCGCTGTCGCCTTGCAGGCTACCGCGCTGCACTTTCATCTTGTGCGCCGTCTGCCAGGTGCGCAGGATGACTTCGCCCACGCGGCCCATGGCCTGGCTGTCGCTGCTCATCATGCTGATGGCGCCCAGGTCGTGCAGGATGTCTTCGGCGGCAATCGTCTCTTTGCGGATGCGGCTTTCGGCAAAGGCCAGGTCTTCGGCAATGCTGGCGTCGAGGTGGTGGCACACCATGAGCATGTCCACATGCTCGTCCAGCGTGTTGTGCGTGTACGGCATGGTGGGGTTGGTGGACGATGGCAAAAAGTTGTCCTCGCCCACCACGCGCAGGATGTCGGGCGCGTGCCCGCCGCCCGCGCCTTCGGTGTGGAAGGCGCAGATACCGCGCCCGCCCACGGCGGCGATGGTGTTCTCCACAAACCCCGATTCATTGAGCGTGTCGGAGTGGATGGCGACTTGCGTGTCGGTGGCCTCGGCCACGTCCAGGCAGTTGCTGATGGCCGAGGGCGTGGTGCCCCAGTCTTCGTGCAGCTTGAGGCCAATGGCGCCCGCATTGATCTGCTCATGCAGCGCGTCGGGCAGGCTGGCATTGCCCTTGCCGAGAAAGCCCAGGTTCATGGGAAAGGCATCGGCCGCCTGCAGCATGCGCTCCATGTTGAACGGGCCGGACGTGCAGGTGGTGGCCAGCGTGCCGGTAGCGGGGCCGGTGCCGCCGCCCAGCATGGTGGTCACGCCGCTGGCCAGGGCCTCTTCCACCTGCTGCGGGCAGATGAAGTGGATGTGGCTGTCGATGCCGCCCGCAGTGGCGATGCTGCCCTCGCAGCTGATGACCTCGGTGCCCGGGCCGATGACGATGTCCACGCCCGGCTGCGTGTCGGGGTTGCCCGCCTTGCCGATGGCGGCGATGCGCCCGGCGCGCAGGCCGATGTCGGCCTTGAAGATGCCCGTGTGGTCCACCACCAGGGCGTTGGTCAGCACCGTGTCCACGGCGCCTTGTGCGTTGGTGCGCTGGCTTTGCGCCATGCCGTCGCGGATGGTCTTGCCGCCGCCAAACTTCACCTCTTCGCCATAGCTGCCAGCGCGCAGGGTGTGGTCGGCCTCGACTTCCAGGATGAGCTCGGTGTCGGCCAGGCGCAGCCGGTCGCCCACGGTGGGGCCGAACATTTCGGCGTAGGCGCGTCGTCCAATGGTTGCCATGGTGGGTGTGCTCCGCAAGAACTGATGACTATATTTTTGATAGCTGCTAGCGCTTATCCAGAAAGCGCTAGAGGCCAATTTGGCTTGAAACTTCGTTCTGCAGTGCGCCCTGGGTGAGGCCCTGGAAGCCGTACACCCGGCGCTCGCCGGCGTAGTCCACCAGCTCCACGGTGCGCTCCTGGCCGGGCTCAAAGCGCACGGCAGTGCCCGACGCAATGTTCAGCCGCATGCCGCGCGCGGCGGCGCGGTCAAAGCCCAGGGCCTTGTTGGTCTCGGCAAAGTGGTAGTGCGAGCCGACCTGGATCGGGCGGTCGCCGGTGTTGCGCACCACGAGGGTCAGCGTGCGGCGGCCGGTGTTGAGCGGGTGGTGGCCCGCATCGGTGAAGAGTTCGCCGGGGATCATTGCGTGCTCCTGGTAGCCGGTCGATGGTTCAGGCCATGTGCGCCAGCAGCGCGCCACCGAACGCGGCCACGCCCGCGCCCGTGGCCCGCGCCAGCCATGCGTGGCGCTGGCGCAGCGCCCAGCCTGCGGCCAGCCCCGCACCATGCAGCAGCACGGTGGCGGCCAGCATGCCCGCCAGGGTTTGCCAGGCGCTGTCGCTGCCTGCCAGCTCGACGCCGTGGGCCACGCCGTGGAACACGGCAAACACCCCCACGCCCAGCGCCGCCACCAGGCCCGGCACGCGCAGGCGCGACACCACGAGCAGCCCGGTGGCCAGCAGCGACGCGGCAATCATGGGCTCCACCGCAGGCAGTGCCATGCCCTGCAAGCCCAGCACGGCGCCCGCCAGCAGCATGGCGGCAAAGCCCACGGGGCCCCACAGCAGATCGCGCCCGGCGCTGCGCGCAGCCAGGGCGCTCCACAGGCCCACGGCCACCATGGCGGCCAGGTGATCCAGGCCCAGGAGCGGGTGGGCCAAGCCGCTGAGGAAGCTGTTGTGGATGTGGAATTCTGCGCCCGTATGGGCGCTGGCGCTTGTGCTGAGGGCGCTAGCAGCTATGAAAAGAAGAGCGGCCGTGTGGCGGTGTGAGAGGGCGATGCGCATGTGGGCTCCACAGAGAGAAGAGGGGGAATAGAAAGTAGAAGGGGGTTCAGACGATCGGCTGGTGCACGGTGACGAGCTTGGTGCCGTCGGGGAAGGTGGCCTCCACCTGGATGTCCGGGATCATCTCGGCGATGCCCTCCATCACGTCGGCACGGGTCAGCACGCTGCGGCCCTCGCTCATCAGCTGCGCCACGGTCTTGCCATCGCGCGCGCCCTCCATCACGGCGGCGCTGATCAGGGCCACCGCCTCGGGGTAGTTGAGCTTCAGCCCCCGGGCCTTGCGGCGCTCGGCCAGCAGGGCGGCGGTGAAAATCAGCAGCTTGTCTTTTTCGCGGGGAGTCAGTTCCATATCGCTTCGCTTCCACATCAGGCCGCGCGGCGGCCAAGGCAGGCCGAACGCGGGGGCGGTTCCATGGTGCTCGTTCATGCAATTGCCGTGCCGCCTTCTTGTGGCTGCCAGGGCGCCCACGGGATGGCGAGGCCGCGGGCACGCCCGTGCTTGGTGCGCACGCCAGCGCGCACCACAGTGGTGCTGCGCACCATGTTGGAGTGCAAGACGAGGTGGGTTAATGGCCGGGGCTCAGCGTGCTGCCAGTCGGTCGTAGAGTTCGCCCAACTGGCGCGGCAACTGGGCGGCGGTCTCGGCCACGCGGTAGTTACGCCAGCCGAAGATGCGGCGTACGTAGGCGTCAGCCCCGGGGTCGACCACCAGGCCCTGGCACTGCACGCCCAGGCGCCGCGCGGCCAGCACGGCGGCGCGGGCATCTTCGGTGAGGTAGCGGGCATCGAACACGTCGATGTCCGACGGTGCGCCGTCGGTGATGAGCACGATGGCGCGCGGGCCGGCGGGCTCGACCAGCAGGCAGCGCGTGGCATGGCGCAGCGCAGCGCCGATGCGGGTGGACCCGGCAGCGCGGGTGCCCAGGATGCGCTGCGTGTGCACCGCATCTAGCGGCGTGCCGAAGTCCAGCAGCCGCAGGTATTGCACCGCAGCGCGGGTGTTGGAGGCAAAGCCGTGGATGGCGATGCGGTCGTGCCCGGCCTGGGCGGCACGCGCCAGCAGCAGCGCTGCCTGCTGCTCGACGGCCAGCAAGGGCTGCGTGCTGCCGGCGGCAACGTCGCCGGTGGAGGCCGACAGGTCGAGCAACACCAGCACGCTGCAGCGCGGCGCCTCGATGCCGGGGCGCACGAACAGCCGCCCATCGGGTGCCAGCGCCAGGCGCCGTTCCACCTGCACATCGATGGCGGCGTCGAGATCGAGCTCTTCACCTTCCCACTGCCGGCGCAGGCGCTGGTTGCGGCTCAGACGGCGCCGGCTGCGCCAGGGCGTGGTGGGCTCGGGTGCGGGCGGCAAGCCGTGAAGTGTTGCGGCCGGGGGCACGACCTCGCGCACGGTGCACCAGTCGGTGCGTTCGCGCTGCAGGCGGTAGTCCCATTCCGGGTAGAGGTGGCAGATGCCCTCGTCGATGGGTTGTTCTTCGGCATCGGTCGGCGGAGTGTCGGCCGCTGACGCGTCGGCGGGCGGGGGTGGCGCGGCGGGTACCTGCAGCGCTTCGGTGGTGTCGTCGGCCGTGGCGCCGTACTGCCAAAGGTAGCTATGGTCGTCGCGGTAGGCGGCCGGCACCACGCACTGCTGCGGGTCTAGCCGCACGCGCATCTGGCCCAGGTCGTTGGCGAGGATGGAGGCCAGGCGCCGGAAGGCGGCGTGGTCCGCCAGACCGTGGTCATGGCGGGTGGCGGCAAACAGTGTGCGGCCCTTGTGCACCCAGTGGTTGCCGTCGGCATAGCTGTCGTCGAGCAGCGCGCGGCCCAGGCGGGCCAGCAGGCTGGGCACGTCCAGCCCGTGCGGGTCGTGCGCCGGCTGGGCCTGCAGGAACCAGCGGCGCACGCCGGGCAGGCGCTGCATCAACAGCGCTTCAACGCGCGCATCCTCGATCATTGACGCCACGGCCAGGCCCAGTGGCTTGAGCGTGCCCGCAGACTGGGCCTGTGACGAATACAGCAGGTGCGCCGCTGCGTGGGCAATGGCCGCGCGTGCCAGCGTGGCATCCTGCATGACCGCCGCCGGCAGCAGCAGGTGCGTCGTACTGAGCACGGCGCGCGGGGCCGCAGACGGCGATGGTGAGGCGCCGGCCAGTGTTTGCAGCGTGAGCGTGCGCCGGCTCAGACCACCGAGCAGCAGGCCCAGCGCGGCAAGGGTGGGGGTGTCAGCGTCGGCGCGGCACATCGCGGCACATCGCGGCTCAGGGGAAGTGGGCATCCACGAGCTGGCGCAACGCGGCCAGCAGGTCCGGGTCGTCGGTCAGCGCGCGCGTCAGTGTCATCTCGCAGCTGTCGCGCGGGGCCACGCCGTCGCGGATCAGGATGCCGGCATAGATGAGCATACGGGTGGAGATGCCTTCGTCCAGGCCCTGCTGGCGCAGCGCACGCGAGCCCTGCGCCACGCCGACCAGTTGCGCGGCCAGCGCGGCGTCGATACCAGCCTCGTGCGCCACGATCTCGGTTTCCACCGTCGCGTCGGGGTAGTCGAACTCCAGCGCCGCGAAGCGCTGGCGGGTGGACGGCTTCATGTCCTTGGCCGCGCTCTGGTAGCCCGGGTTGTAGGAGACCACAAGCTGGAAGTCTGGGTGGGCGTGCACCAGCTCGCCCTTGCGGTCCAGCGGCAGCATGCGGCGCGCGTCGGTCAGCGGGTGGATGACCACCGTGGTGTCCTGGCGCGCCTCCACCACCTCATCGAGGTAGCAGATCGCGCCATGGCGCGCCGCCAGCGTGAGCGGCCCGTCGTGCCAGCGCGTGCCGTCGGCGTCGAGCAGCCAGCGACCCACCAGGTCGGCCGCCGTCATGTCCTCGTTGCAGGCCAGTGTCACCAGCGGGCGGCCGAGCTTCCAGGCCATGTACTCCACGAAGCGTGTCTTGCCGCAGCCGGTCGGCCCCTTGAGGATGAGCGGCAGGCGGTGGGCGTAGGCGTGCTGGTACAGCGCCACCTCGCCACTGCATGGGCGGTAGTAGGGCGCTTCGGTGATGCGGTAAGCCGCGAGCGGATCGGAGACAGGGGCAGGAGCAGACACGGCGCAGCCTCGGGACAACAGGGGACATGCCGGCCCGGGCACCGGGCCGGCGGTGGTGGCTCAGCGGTGGCTGGGGGCCTCGTTCGGGATGCCGTCAATCGGGCACTCGGCCGTGCCGACGGTGGAGCGCGTGAACGACTCGACCTGCTTGCGTGTGCCTTCGGGGTCGCTGATCCACTTGCCGTAGAACTCATACGGGCAGGCGGCTACCCCCTTGGCGTCATCCCCGCTTTCGCCGGAATTGATCTTGCCGGTGTAGCCACGGTGCAGCAGCTTGAACAGGTGGTTCTCGCTCTGGCCGTTCTTGCGGAAGTCGCGGATCAGGCTCTTGGACAGCGCTGCGTACTGCACGCCCATTTCCTCTTCCCCGCATTCACCCAGCGTGCGGCCGTCGAAGCCGATGAGCGCGCTGTGGCCGAAGTAGCTGTAGACGCCATCCCAGCCGGTGGCGTTGGCCACGGCCACGTAGCTGTTGTTGGCCCAGGCCATGGCCTTGGCCATCAGCACCTGCTGGTCTTTGGCCGGGTACATGTAACCCTGGCAGCGCACGATGAGTTCGGCGCCCTTCATGGCGCAGTCGCGCCAGATCTCCGGGTAGTTGCCGTCGTCGCAGATGATGAGACTGACCTTCAGGCCCTTGGGGCCTTCGCTCACATAGGTGCAGTTGCCGGGGTACCAGCCTTCGATCGGCACCCAGGGCATGATCTTGCGGTACTTCTGCACGATCTCGCCCTGGTCGTTCATCAGGATGAGTGTGTTGTAGGGCGCCTTGTTCGGGTGCTCTTCATGGCGTTCACCGGTGAGCGAGAAAACGCCCCAGACCTTGGCCTTGCGGCAGGCCTCGGCAAAGATGGCGGTCTCCTCGCCCGGCACGGCGGCGGCGGTGTCGTACATCTCCTTGGCGTCGTACATGATGCCGTGGGTGCTGTACTCGGGGAAGATCACCAGGTCCATACCGGGCAGGCCCTGCTTCATGCCGACCACCATGTCGGCGATCTTGCGTGCATTGGCCAGCACTTCGGCCTTGGTGTGCAGGCGCGGCATCTTGTAGTTGACGACGGCAACGCCGACGGTGTCGTTGCTGCTGGAAATATCGCCGTGGATCATGTCTTTTCTCCTTCGGAGTGAGTGTTTCGTTTATTGGGTTGGTATGAGAGGCTGCTTTTCCCACCCCCTATCCCCCCCTCGCCCCTTTCCACCGCCGCGGGGCGGAAAGGGGCGGGGGGATAGGGAGGGGAAGAAGAGGCGCACATAAAGAAGCACGACAACAAAAGAAGAAACCTCAGTGACTGATCATCCAAGGCCGCTTGGAGGGAAAGGCCTTGGCGCCATTGGGCGCCGTCACCGTGGCCCCACGCTTGCCGCTGGTCGAGCAACAACCACACCCTGCCGGGTGCTTGAGCCGCCCGTACGAGCCATCGCGCGAGGAACGCGGGGCATGCGATGCCCGTTCGTTGGTCTCGTGCGCGCGGCGCGTCTCGCTGCTCAGGCAAGCCAGGCGTGGTGCAGCCACGAACACGCGCGTGGAGGCAGTGCCGCAGTCCGGGCAGCTGCAAGGCTCATCGCGCTGCGACAGGCTGCGCAGCGCCTCGAAGCCGCCGCAGTCCGGACAGGCGTAGTCATAGGTGGGCATGCAGGGCTCCTGGGGCTTACTTCTTGTCGGGCGAGATCGGCATCTGCACGCTGCCGTCGATGAACTTCACCGGGCCGGCGGCCGTGGGGTTGATGTCGAAGTCGAAGATCTCGGTCGGCAGCCACAGCGTGGCGCAGGCGTTGGGTACGTCCACCACACCGCTGATGTGGCCCTGCACCGGTGCTGTGCCGAGAATGGAGTAGGCCTGGGCGCCGCTGTAGCCGAACTTCTTCAGGTACTCGATGGCGTTCAGGCAGGCCTGGCGGTAGGCCACGGTCACATCCAGGTAGTGCTGCTTGCCTTGCTCGTCGACCGAGACACCTTCGAAGATCAGGTAGTCCTTGTAGTTGGGCGTGATCGGGCTGGGTTTGAAGATCGGGTTCTTGATGCCGTACTTGGCCACGCCGCCCTTGATGAGGTTGACGCGCATGTGGACCCAGCCAGCCATCTCGATAGCACCGCAGAAGGTGATCTCACCGTCGCCCTGGCTGAAGTGCAGGTCGCCCACGCTCAGGCCGCCGCCATCCACATAGACCGGGAAGAAGATGCGCGAGCCGCGCGACAGGTCCTTGATGTCGCAGTTGCCACCGTGCTCGCGAGGCGGCACGGTGCGGGCGCCTTCGGCGGCCACTCTGTTGGCAACATCCCCCTGGGCCTTGCCGCAGTGCGCGGTGGCCGCAAAGGGGGGGTTGGCCAGGCCGGGCACGCGGTCGGGGTCGGTGGCGATCAACTCGGCCTCGCGCTTGTTCCACTCGTCGAGCATCTTCTTGTCGGGCAGGCAGCCGATCAGGCCCGGGTGGATCAGGCCGGCGTATTCCACGCCCGGCACGTGGCGGCTCTTGGTGAACATGCCGTTGAAGTCCCAGATCGACTTCTGCGCCAGCGGGAAGTGGTCCGTCAGGAAGCCGCCGCCGTTCTGCTTGCTGAAGAAGCCGTTGAAGCCCCACTGGCTGTCGTCCCTGGCGCCGATGTCCAGCAGGTCCACCACCAGCAGGTCGCCAGGTTCTGCGCCCTGCACGCCCACCGGGCCTGAGAGGTAGTGCACGGTGGTGAGGTCGACGTCACGCACGTCGTCCGCACTGTCGTTGTTTTTGATGTAGCCGCCGGTCCAGTCGTAGGTCTCGAGGATGAAGTCGTCGCCTGGCTTGACCCACACGGCAATCGGGATGTCCGGGTGCCAGCGGTTGTGCACCAGCGGGTTGCTTGGGGCGGGTTGGGTCAGATCAACTTTGATGAGGGTGTCAGCCATGGTGATGCTCCTTGAGGACGAAAGAAAACGGATGGATCAGACGGATGGATTTCAGACAGAGAGATAGGACTTGATGCGATTGACGTCGGTCTGCTCGCGCAGCGTCTCGTGCACGAGGCGGCCGCCTTCGATGACGAACAGGCGGTCGGCCACGTCCATGGCAAAGGACAGCACCTGCTCGGACACAACGATGGTGATCTCGCGCAGCTTGCGGATCTCGTTAAGCGCCTTGGCGATGTCCTTGATGATGGAAGGCTGGATGCCTTCGGTGGGCTCGTCGAGCAGCAGTACCTTGGGGTCGGTCACCAAGGCGCGGGCAATCGCCAGCTGCTGCTGCTGCCCGCCCGAGAGGTTGCCGCCCTTGCGCCGGCGCATGTCCCACAGCACGGGGAACAGCGCGTAGATCTCGTCCGGGATCTGCTTGGTTCTGGAGTTCTCCAATCCGGTCTCGATGTTCTCCTCCACCGTGAGCGTGGGGAAGATCATGCGACCCTGAGGCACGTAGGCAATGCCCTTGGCGACGCGCTGGTAGCTTTCGTCTTTAGAGACGTCCTGGCCCGCGACTTCGATGCGACCGGACTTCAGCGGCAGCACACCCATGAGGCTTTTAAACAGCGTGGTCTTGCCCATGCCATTGCGGCCCATGATGGCAACCGTCTCGTTCTTGTGCCCTTCGAAGGAGATGCCGTGCAGCGCTTCGCTCTGGCCATAGGCCGTGTACATGTCGGTGACTTTGAGCATGGTGTGTTCTCCGGAGAAATCAGTGGCCCAGGTAGACGTCGATCACTTTGGGGTCAGCCTGCACCGCCTCCATGGAGCCCTCGGCGAGGATCTTTCCCTGGTGCATCACGGTGACCTTGTGCGCAATCTGCTTGACGAACTCCATGTCGTGCTCGATCACGATCACCGAGCGGCCTTTGCAGATGCGCTTGAGCAGCTCGGCTGTCAGCTCGCGCTCGCGGGCGCTCATCCCGGCAATGGGCTCGTCGAGCATCAGTAGCTCGGGCTCCTGCATCAGCAGCATCCCGATCTCCAGCCACTGCTTCTGACCATGCGAGAGCAGGCCAGATTCCATCTCCAGGGCGTCGGCCAGGCCGATCTCCTCGGCCACTACCTGCACGCGCGCCTTCACCTCGTCGGTGCGTTTGAAGGCGAGGGCGCCGAAGACCGAGCGACCGGCGGGGTAGGAAACCTCGAGGTTCTGGAAGACGGAGAGGTTCTCGTAGATCGAGGGTGTCTGGAACTTGCGGCCGATGCCGCGGCGCACGCGGATGTGCTCGTCGAGCCCGGTGAGTTCCTCGTTCCTGAATTTGATGCTGCCGCTGCTGGCCTTGGTCTTGCCACAGATCAGGTCCAGCAGCGTGGTCTTGCCCGCGCCGTTGGGGCCGATGATCACGCGCAGCTCGTTCTTGTCGATATAGAGGGTGAGGTTGTCGATGGCCTTGAAGCCGTCGAAGGAGACCGTCAGGTCTTCGATGGCCACGGCGAAGTCGGTGTTGCTCATGATGGACTCCTGGGATTTCAGGCGTTTTGACCCGTGGGGGTGGCATGCAGCGGACGCACAGTACTCGGCGCGTTGATGTCGTCAGTGGGGGTCGCCGGCGTGGCAGCATCGCGCGCTACGGCCGCGCGGATGGCCAGGCGCTCGGCCTGCTTGCGCGCCCACCAGGGTTTGACTTTTTTCTCCCACACGCCAGCCAGCCCGTCGGGGAAGGCCATGGTCACGCCGATGAACAGCCCGGCCATCAGGAACAGCCAGAGGTCGGGGAAGCTCTCGGAGAAGTAGGTCTTACCGAAGTTCACCAGCAGTGCGCCGTAGACCGCGCCCACCAGGCTCATGCGCCCACCCACTGCGGCGTAGATCACCATCTCGATCGAGGGAACGATGCCCACGAAAGACGGCGACATGAAGCCCACCTGCAGCGTGAACAGTGCCCCGCCAATGCCTGAGAGCGCTGCCGCCAGGCAAAACACGAAGACCTTGAACATGGCCACGTCGTAGCCCGAGAAGCGCACCCGGTCTTCCTTGTCGCGCATGGCCAGCAGCAGGGTGCCCAGCTTGCTCTTCTGCACCCAAAGGCACAGTGCGATGCTGCCCAGCAGCATCAGGGCGCAGACGTAGTAGAGGATGTACTTGGCGCTGTCGGTGCGGATGTCCCAGCCCAGCAGCGTCTTGAGGTCGGTCATACCGTTAACGCCGCCCGTGTAGCCCTGCTGGCCGATGATGAGCACCGTGAGGATCAGAGCTACCGCCTGGGTGATGATGGCGAAGTACACGCCACCTACGCGCCGCTTGAACATGGCATAACCGATGATGAAAGCCAGCAGCGTGGGAATGGCGACAACGGCAATCATCGCGAAGGGCAGGTGTTCGAAGGGCTGCCACCACAGGGGAAGCTCTGTGAGCTGGTTCCAGTCCATGAAGTCTGGAATACCGGGTGTGGACTGGATCTTGGTACTCTCGGGGTCGGAAGCCTCCAGCTTGAGGAACATGGCCATGGCATAGCCGCCCAGGCCGAAGAAGACCCCCTGGCCCAGGCTCAGCACGCCGCCATAGCCCCAGAGCATGACCAGACCGAGCGCCACGAAGGCGTAGGTCAGGTACTTGCCCACCAGGTTGAGACGGAAGATGTCGAAGGCGAGCGGGAAGAGGACCAGCAGCACGACGGCCAGGATGAGCACGCTGCTCAGCCCCTTGCTGTTGATCCATGCGGTGAACTTGTTCATGATGGGACTCCGAAGTTGGGGGCTGGATCAGCGGCGCACCTTGCTGGCGAACAGGCCCTGCGGGCGGATCATCAGAATCACGACGATCAACGACAGCGTGAGCACCTTGGCCATGGAGCCGCTGATGAAGAACTCGCTGATGGACTGCGTCTGCGCGATGCCGAAGGCGGATACCACGGTGCCCAGCAGGCTGGCGGCACCACCAAAAGTCACCACCAGGAAGGAATCGACGATGTAGAGCGAGCCGCTGGTCGGCCCCGTGGAGCCGATGGTGGTGAAGGCAGCCCCCGCCACACCAGCGATGCCGCAACCGATGGCGAAGGTCAGGCGGTCGGTCTTGCTGGTGTTGATGCCGATGGCGTTGGCCATGGTGCGGTTGCTCACCGTGGCGCGCACCCGAAGGCCCCAGCGGCTCTTGTAAAGGGCAAGTAGAACGCCGCAGGTGACCAGCAGCGTCAGGCCCAGCACAAACAGGCCGTTGATCGGAATGTCCAACCCCGGGGCCGGAGCCCAAGAGCCCATGAGCCATTCGGGCAGCGCAGGGCTGACTTCCTTGGGTCCGATGGCTGAACGGAACACCTGCTGGATGGCCAGGCTCAGGCCCCAGGTGGCCAGCAGCGTGTCCAGCGGGCGCTTGTAGAGAAAGCGGATCAGGCCCCACTCCACCAGCCAGCCGGCGATGAAGGCCAAGATGAAGGCCACACCGATGGACAGCGGGAAGTAGTGGGGCATAAAGCCGGGTGCGAACTTCTCTGTCAGCGTGGAAAAGAGAAAGACCGTGTAGGCGCCGATGGTCATGAACTCGCCGTGGGCCATGTTGATCACGCCCATCTGGCCGAAGATGATGGCCAGGCCCAGGCCCATGAGCAGCAGCACCGAGAACAGACTCAGTCCTGCGAAGCCCTGCATGAGGGCGATGTTGAGCATTTCCGAAAATTCCATGGCGTCACCTGTCTGTCTGAGAACAAGGGTGGCGGCCATCCGTTGCTGCAACCATGGCCGCCACCGGCACCCCCTCGCGGGGATTCCTGCTTACTGATAGCCCTTCGGGAACGGATCGGGCTCGATCAGGTTGGGCGATTCGGACACCACCTTGAAGGTGCCGTCCTTGTTGCCCAGGGCGATGCGCGATTTGCTCCACAGGTGGTGGTTCTGGTGCACCTTGACATAGCCTTCGGGTGCGGTTTTGAGCTCGATGCCTGGCGAGGCGGCCACCACCTTGTCAACGTCGAAACTGCCCGCCTTCTCGACGGCGGCTTTCCACAGCCAGGGACCCAGGTAGCCCGCCTGCGTGACGTCGCCGATGACGGCGTCCTTGCCGTACTTGGCCTTGAAGGCTTCGACGAACTTCTTGTTGTTCTCGTTGTCCAGGGTCTGGAAGTACTTCATCGAGCTGTAGAAGCCGGCGAAGTTTTCGCCGCCCACGCCCGTCATCTCATCTTCGGTGACCGACAGCGTCAGCAGGAACTGCTTGTCGCCAGTGATGCCGGCGGCCTTCAGCTGCTTGTAGAACGCCACGTTGGAGCCGCCCACCACGGCTGCGAAGATGCAGTCCGGCTTGGCAACCTTGATCTTGTTGATCAGTGAGTTGAAGTTGGTGTTGCCCAGCGGGTAGTACTCCTCGCCGACCACCTTGCCCAGTTTGGCCACGCTCTCGATGTGCTTGCGCGCGATCTTCATCGAGGTACGCGGCCAGATGTAGTCCGAGCCGACCAGGAAGAAGGTCTTGGCCTTCTTCTCCTTCGCGCCCCAGTCCAGACCGTAGATGATCTGCTGTGTGGCTTCCTGGCCGGTGTAGATCACGTTCTTGGACTGCTCCAGGCCTTCGTAGAAGGTGGGGTAGTACAGCAGGCCGTTTTCCTTCTCGAAGATCGGCAGCACGGCCTTGCGCGAGGCGCTGGTCCAGCAACCGAAGACCGCGGCCACATGGTCGTTGACCAGCAGCTTCTTCGACTTTTCGGCGAAGGTTGGCCAGTCGGAGGCGCCGTCTTCCTTGATGACGCGGATCTTGCGGCCCAGGATGCCACCCATGGCGTTAATCTGGTCAATGGCCAACTGCTCGGCCTGGATGGAACCGGTTTCAGAGATGGCCATGGTGCCGGAAGACGAGTGCAACTGGCCTACCACCACCTCGGTGTCGGTCACGGCGAGCTTGGTCGTGTTGACTTTGGCGGTGGGGAACTGCTGGGCCATGGCTATGCCGGGTAGACCGACCACGGACATGGCGCCCATGGCCTGCAGAAGGCGGCGGCGCTGAAGGTCGGCGGCAGCAGACGGGTGAAGCAGGGACGGATCGGTCTGGTCTTTCATGGGGCACTCCTGAAGAGAAGAGTTGGGAACCAAGAACACCTGCGGGAGGTGCTGGGCGACACGGCGTCACCACGGCCTTGAGATTAGGGACAACCCTCTCCACGGCCCATACGTCAATTGACGTACGCGGGCTGCGCACACCCCTGAGTACGGTTCTTGCTTGTGCACTGGTATTGACAGTGCATGCACCAAAAAAGCGCAGGCATGAACCACGCACCACAAAAGATCTTTCGCATCCGCCGCGACTACAACTCCTGGGTAGCCAACGAGACGCTGGAGGACTACGCGCTGCGCTACACGCCCCAGAGTGCACGCAAATGGAGCGAGCTGCGCGTGGCCAGCACAGCCTTTGGCGGCATGTCCTTTCTGGCGCTGGAGGCCATCGGCGGCGCCATCGCGCTGAACTACGGCTTTTCCAACGCGCTCTGGGCTATCCTGGTCATGGGCCTGGTCACCTTCCTCACGGGTCTGCCCATTGCCGTCTATGCGGCACGCTATGGGCTGGACATGGATCTGCTCACGCGCGGCGCTGGCTTTGGCTACCTGGGCTCTACCGTCACCTCGCTCATCTACGCCAGCTTCACCTTCATCTTCTTCGCCCTGGAGGCGGCCATCATGGCGCAGGCGCTGCAGCTGGTGCTGGACTGGCCGCTGGTGTGGTGCTACGTGCTGTCCTCGCTGGTCATCATCCCCATGGTGCTGCACGGCATCACCTTCATCTCCCGCCTGCAGACCTGGACCCAGCCGCTGTGGGTGGTGCTGTTGCTGTGGCCCTTCGCATGGTTCGCGCTGGCCCAGCCCGATTTCTACGTTCAGTTCACGGGCCTGTCCGGACTGACCTCGGGCAGCAGCGACTTCGAGCCGCTGATGTTCGGCGCTGCCGCCGCGGTGACCTTCGCGCTCGTGCTGCAGATCGGCGAGCAGGTGGACTACCTGCGCTTCATGCCTGCACGCACCTCGGCCAACCGCTGGCGCTGGTGGGGCGCAGTGCTCGTGGCGGGCCCGGGCTGGATCTTTCCGGGCATGCTCAAGATGCTGGGCGGGGCCTTTCTGGCCTTCGTCGCGCTGCAGTACGGCACATCGCCGCTGCACGCTGCAGAGCCCACGCAGATGTACCTGGTGGGCTACCTGCGCTCACTGAGCGACCCAACGGCTGCGCTGCTGCTCACGGTGCTGTTCGTGGTGATCTCGCAGGTCAAGATCAACGTCACCAACGCCTATGCCGGATCACTGGCATGGAGCAACTTCTTCGCGCGGCTCACGCGCAGCCACCCGGGCCGCGTGGTCTGGCTGGTGTTCAACGTCATCATCGCCATGCTGCTCATGACGCTGGGCGTCTTCGGCGCGCTCGAGCGTGTGCTGGGCCTGTACGCCAACGTGGCCATCGCCTGGGTGGGCGCGCTGGTGGCGGACCTGGTCATCAGCAAGCCGCTGGGCCTGAGCCCCAAGGGCGTGGAGTTCCGCCGCGCTTACCTCTACGACATCAACCCCGTGGGCCTGGGTGCGATGGGACTGGCCGTGGTGCTCGCGGTCGTGGCCCACTTTGGCTGGCTGGGCGAATACGCGGCCGCCTTCGCGCCCTTCATCGCGCTTTTCACCGCCATGGTCACGGCGCCGCTACTGGCCTGGGCCACCCGGGGGCGCTACTACCTTGCGCGCCGCGATCCTTCGCCCTGGCAGGTCGGTGAACTCGTGCGCTGCAGCGTCTGCGAAAACCCGTTCGAGAGCACCGACATGGCTGCCTGCCCGGCCTACGGTGCGCCGATCTGCTCGCTGTGCTGTTCGATCGAATCACGCTGCCATGATCGCTGCAAGACCCAGGCGCGCGCGGCTGACCAGGTGCGCGCCGCGCTCGCAGCCATCCTGCCCCCCAGCCTGAACAACCGCTTCAACTTCCGCGTCGGCCAGTACTTCACGGTCTTCCTCTCCCTTTGCGCCGTCATGGCCTTTGTGCTGGGTGTGGTCTACATGCAGGAGAGCCTGGCCGCGCCGCCTGACGCGTTGCGTGGCCCCTTTGTCAAAGTGTTTTCGCTGCTTGCTTTACTGGCCGCGGTGTGGGCCTGGTGGCTGGTGCTGGCCAACGAAAGCCGGCGCATGGCGCACGACGAATCTGAGCGACAGACCCAGTTGCTGCAAAAGGAAATCGACGCCCACCAGCGCACCGACGCCGCGCTGCAAAGCGCCAAGGAGGTGGCCGAGAACGCGAGTCAGGCCAAGACGCGCTACGTGGCCGGTATGACGCACGAGCTGCGCACGCCCCTCAACAGCATCCTGGGCTATTCGCAAATCCTGCTGCGCAGCGGCGAGCTTCAGGGCAGCGCGCGCGAGGCCGTCACGACCATCCAGCAAAGCGGCCAGCACATGCACGCACTGATCGACGGCCTGCTGGACCTGGCCCGCATCGAGGCCGGCCGCTTGAGGCTGGACCCAGCGCCGCTGCCCTTCCAGGAATTCCTCTCCGAACTCGCGCGCATGGTGCAACCCCAGGCCGAGGGCAAGGGCCTCGCGTTCCGCCTCGAAACCCAGGGCCGCGTACCCGCTTGGGTGCAAGCCGACGCCAAGCGCCTGCGCCAGATCCTCATCAACCTGCTGGGCAACGCCGTGCGCTTCACCAACCGGGGTGCTGTCGTGCTGCGCGTGGACTGCCGACACGAAGTGGTGCGTTTCGAGGTGGAAGACACTGGCATCGGTATCGCCCCGCAAGACCAGGAGCGCATCTTCCAGCCCTTCGAGCGCGGCAGCGCCGGACGGCGTGCCAGCGAAGCGGGAACCGGCCTGGGCCTGACCATCACCAGTCTGCTCACCAGCCTCATGGGCGGTGAGCTCACACTGCGCAGCGCCGTGGGCCAGGGCAGCACCTTCAGCGTGCGCCTGTATTTGCGCGAGATCAAGGCCCCGGTCGCACGCACCCTGCGCCACCTGCGTCCCATCGTCGGCTACCTCGACCCTCGCCGCACCTTGCTCGTGGTGGACGACCAGCCCATCCAGCGGCAGCTGCTGGCCAGCCTGCTGCTGCCGCTGGGCTTCAGCATGCGCGAGGCAGCCAGCGGCCGCGAATGCCTGGAGATCTTGCAGCAGCACAGACCCGATGCGGTACTGCTCGACATCAACATGGACGACCTCAATGGCTGGCAGACCGCGCAACTCATCCGCAGCAATGTCGGGCCCGACTTGCCGATCATCTTCGTCTCGGCCGACCCGTTCGAGAACCGACCCGAGCTGCTGGAAGCCGTTGGCTGCCAGGGTTTTGTGAGCAAGCCAGTGATCGAGTCCGAGCTGCTGGATCTGCTGGCGCGGGTCCTGCAGCTGGAGTGGGTGCACGAGCACAACCTGCCGCACACCCCTCAAGTCCCATCGGTGAAGCGGGAGTCGGCAGACAAGTTGCCACTGCCCGATGAGCTGCGCCACAGTCTGATCGGCCTGGCTCGCATGGGCAATGCCAGTGGCTTGCGCAGCCTGCTGCGAAGCACTGCCGAGCAGGAGCCGGCGATTGCGGAAGTGCTGCAAAGCCTGACGGTGCACGTGGACCGTTTTGACTTCTCTGCCTTGATCGAACGCCTGAAAGAAACCGAAGATGAAAGCTGAACCCGTCATGCCGCCTGCAGTCTCCAGCGTCGTGCTGGTGGTGGACGACGCGCCCGACACCCTGCGCATGCTTTGCGATGCGCTGGCAATCGAAGGCTACACCGTGCTGGTGGCGCGCGACGCCATCGAGGCGCTGGAACGTTTCGAGATGGCGGTGCCCGACGCCGTGCTGCTCGACGCCATCATGCCGGGCGAGAACGGTTTCGCTCTGTGCCGCCGCCTCAAGTCCGAACCCTCCTGGGCTCACGTGCCGGTGATTTTCATGACTGGCTTGGCCGAAACCGAGCAGATCGTGGAAGGGTTTGCCAGCGGCGGAGTGGACTATGTGGTCAAACCGCTGAAGATTCCTGAGGTGCTGGCACGCTTGGCCACGCACCTGCGCAATGCGCATGTCAGCCGGCTGGCTCGCGAGGCGGTGGATGTGGCCGGACTCGGTGTAGTGTTGCTCGACAGCCAGGGTCGCATCGCCTGGCGTTCGCCGCAGGCCATGCACTGGCTGGAAGAAGCGCTGGGCCCGCAGGACGACGTGACGCCGCTAAAGGGCTGGTTGCAGGCTGCCATCACGCAGGGCGAGACACTGACCCCGCTGCCCAACGGCAGTCAGTTGCAGGCCCAATACCTAGGGCAGACCGGCCCCGGCGAGACCATGATCCTGTTGCGCCAGGGCGGTCCGGCAGTGAATGCAGCACACAAACGCCTGAGCGGTGCAGTCCTCACGCCGCGTGAGACCGAGGTGCTGTCCTGGCTCGCCAAGGGTAAGACCAATCGCGACATTGCCGACATCCTCGGCATGAGCCCGCGCACGGTGAACAAACACCTGGAGCACATCTTCGAGAAGCTCGGGGTGGAAACACGCACGGCGGCTGCGGCGATCGCGAGCAGCCTGTTGCAGGACGCCTGAGCCGGGGAGTTCGGAGCTCCATCGGTCGCATCGTGCCGCTACAAGCTCAGGTCGCCCAGACCCGAGGTGCCACAGCGTCCATCTGCCACAGTGCCTGGCGCCACGCTGCACGGGCCGGGCGCAACAGCTCCAGTACCGGTTCAACCAGCGGTGCCAGTACCCGCAGCACCAGCACCTGTGGATGCGGGCTGGTAGCACCGGCGCTGAGTCGCAAGGGATGCGCGTCGATCACCCGGCGCACAGCGTCGAGCGCGACGTCGCGGCGCTGGCGCTCGATTGGCGTGCCTGCCATGAAGAAAAGCGTGGCCAGGCAGCGCTGGCCGGCCAGGCCCAGCGGGCTATTGAGCAGCCGAAGGTCGTCGGCCGCGATGCGGCCCTGCTCCAGCCAGACGCCCGGCACCTCCAGATGCTGCGTGAAGCAGCCCTGCGCAAAAGGCTGGTCTGCCGCGGGCAGGCCCAGCGCGGTGATATCCCAGCCCAGCAGTTCGGCACCGGGGGCAAGATCAAACACGGCACGGTTTTCAGCCTGGCATTGGTTATAGGCCAGGGCCTCCAGCGGCAGCCACTCCAGCCGTGCGCCAGCCTCCAGCCGGGCGTGCACGCGCTGACGGGCTGGCTCGCCCAATGAGCGGTAGAAACGGGTGGCGCCGGGTGTGGTGACGAGACCGTGCGCGCCGGGCGCCACCGACACCTGGGTCTCCACCGTGTCGCCCCCCACCAGGCCGCCCGGCGGATGGACTAGTACGTTGTGGCAAACGGTGTCGCCCTCGGGGTAGAGGCTCCGCAGCACGCGCAGCGGCCCGTCATGGCGATAGCGGGCAACGGTGCGCGCTGATTCCAAGCTGTAGTGCAGCTCCAAGCAGGCGCGCCAGCTCATGGGTATCGGGACGCCACGTCGGACGGGTGCGGGGTAAGTCTCGGGTGGGCGTGATAGGTCGGCATTTGCAAGACCATGCAAGTTTTGCGCCTAACTTGGGATGTGGCCGTTGTGCGCCGGGCTGGCACCGCGAGTGGCTCACTCGGGTATGTGCGGGGCTCTAGGGTTGCCCCCCTTCCTCTGACTACTCAGCTCTGCTAGTCTGCTCACTTCGCACGAACCGGGAGAGACCGCGCATGCCGCGGCGCCGAAGGAGCAACCGCCCCGGAAACTCTCAGGCAAAAGGACCGGTTCGCTGCAACAACTCTGAAGAGTGTTTTGGCCTCGTCCGCCAAAACCGCCGCAGGAGCAAGCCCACTACGCATGCGTCGCTGGGTGAATCTCTCAGGCTCCAAACAGAGGGGGCGTCTGCCGTGCATGGTGTGCTGCAGGCCTCGTCTTCCCTCGACGTTTGGAGTATTTCCATGAAGAGTTTTGCCGTTATCGGCGGTGGTATCACTGGCGTGACCACTGCCTACGCCCTTGCCCGCCGCGGCTTCGCCGTCACCCTGCTGGAGCGGCATCGCTACGCCGCAATGGAGACATCGTTCGCCAACGGTGGCCAGCTCTCTGCCTCCAATGCCGAAACCTGGACGCATCCCTCGACGCTTGTGAAAGGCTTGAAATGGATGCTGCGCAGTGATGCGCCGTTGCTGGTCAATCCACGGCCCAGCTGGCACAAGATCTCTTGGTTCGCCGAGTTCATTGCCAGCATTCCGCGCTACGAAGCCAACACCGTCGAGACAGCCCGACTGGCCATCGCCGCACGCGAGCACCTGTTCGCCTGGGCTGAGGCCGAGGGCATTGCTTTTGATCACCGGCGCGAAGGCATCTTGCACATCTACCGCGACCGCAAGGGCTTTGAACACGCCGGACGCGTCTCGAAATTGCTGGCCGCCGGAGGCCTGGAACGCAGGGCCGTGACGCCCCAGGAGATTTCGGCCATCGAGCCCACGCTGGCGGGTAGCTACTACGGCGGCTACTACACCGAGAGTGATTCCACAGGCGACATTCATCGGTTCACGCAGGGCTTGGCGCAGGCTTGTGAGCGCCTGGGCGTGAACTGCCAGTACGGCCAGGACGTGCTGTCGGTGCGCAGCAACGGCAGCGAAGCCCGTATCGAACTGAAAGGGCCCGAGGGCGTCTCAGAGCAGAGCTATGACGGCGTGGTGGTTTGTGCCGGTGTTGGCAGCCGTGCTTTGGCCAGCCAACTGGGCGACCGGGTGAATGTGTACCCCGTCAAGGGCTATTCCATTACCGTGAATTTGCTGGACGAGGCCAGCCGCCGAGCCGCACCCACGGTCAGCTTGCTGGACGATGAGACCAAGCTGGTGACCAGCCGTTTGGGTGAAGACCGCTTCAGGGTGGCAGGCACCGCCGAGTTCAATGGCGTCAACCGCGACATCCGCGCTGATCGCATCCGGCCGTTGGTGGACTGGGTGCAGCAGTGCTTCCCAGGCGTGTCCACCCGGCAGGTCGTGCCTTGGGCTGGCTTGCGCCCGATGATGCCGGACATGATGCCGAAGGTAGGGCGTGGCCGCCAGGCCAACGTCTTCTACAACACTGGCCATGGACACCTGGGATGGACCCTCAGCGCTGCGACTGCAGACCTGCTGGGGGAACTGGTGGCAGGTGCCGCCGCCCCGACCGGTGTCCGCTTGCCGGTGACCGCGGCAGCGGTCTGAGGCAATTCCTTCTTGGTAGTCCGCCCTGAAAAATCTGCAAGCCCTTGATCGAGGGGTGATGTGCGGGGCGGGGCACAACCTGCGCCTGATCCTGGCCGCGCTGCGGTTTTATTGCGCCCGATTCGGGCTGTCGATGCAGGTAGTCATCGCAGCCCTTGTCGCTGCACCCGCTGACCGCCGACCTGTCTGCTGCTGAGAACGGAATTGTTCAGGACGGACTCGGTAACTAATTAAAAAATTTGGATTGAAAATCCTCTCATTTTCTTTCGCTCTGCCCCCGGTGCCAGCGCCAGCCGCGTGCGTTGCAGGGCCTGCTCGCCGGCCGAGCGGTAAAAACGTGTGGCGCCCGGTTTGGTGACCAGGGCATGCGCGCCCGGCCCCACGGTGGCATTCACCTCCAGCGTGTCGCCGCCCACCAGGCCGCCCGGCGGGTGCACCAGCACGTTGTGTCAGATGCCATCACCCTCGGGGTACAGGCTTTGCAGAATGCGCAGCGGGCCGCTGTGCCTGAAACGCGCCACCGTGCGCTGCTGTTCCAGGGTGTAGTCGATGTGCAGATGGGCGTGCCAGGGCATGGGTGAGGTCTGTCGCGGGAAGGGCGTGTTGCTTTCTCTGCCGCACGGCTTGGCTGCCACCGGCGGGCCCCCTAATTCTGGGCGGCTTCAAAAAAGCGTGTGTTCCATGGTCAACGCGCTGAATCCCGGCCTCATTCGCTTTGCGATCCCCGGTGTGCCCACCCTGTGGTGCGCTTTTCGATCCAGCTGAACAGCTCGTACATCACCATGGCCATGGCGCCCACCACCATCAGGCCCGCAAAGGCCAGGCCCATTTGCATAGACGAGCCTGCGCTGATCAGCAGGTAGCCGATGCCTTCGTTCGCAGCGGTCATTTCCGACACCGTGGTGCCCACAAAGGCCAGGGTAATGGCCACCTTGAGCGAGCCGTAGAAGTAGGGCATGGAACGCGGCAGCCCCACCTTGGTTAGCACGTCCCAGCGCTTGGCGCCCAGCACGCGCAGCACGTCTTCCAGCTCGGGCTCCAGCGTGGCGAGGCCGGTGGCGATGTTGGCCATGATGGGAAAGAAGCTGATGAGGAACGCCGTCAGGATGGCCGGGCCCACGCCGATGCCGAACCACACCACCAGGATGGGCACAAAGGCGGCCTTGGGCAGCGCGTTGAAGGCCGTCATCAGCGGGTACACGGCGGCATAGGCGATGCGCGAGCTGCCGATCACAAAACCCAGCAGCACTCCCACGACGATGGCGATGCCGAAGCCCGCCATGGTGACCCAGAAGGTGCGCCACGCATGGCCTGCGATGACACCGCTGAACTCCACCAGCTGCACGCCGATGGCCCAGGGGCTGGGGAACAGGTATTCAGGGATGCTGACGGCCGAGCAGATGATTTGCCACAGCAGGATGGTGGCGACGAGCAGGATCCAGGGGGACCAGCGCTCCACGGTTTTCTTGTGCATGGGGATCAGGCGCTTTCTTTGTTCTTATTGCTGGATGGGCGCGCCTGCTTTTCGCAGGGCGCCGATATGGCCGCGCAGCTCGTGCACGATGTCGGTGAACTCCTTGGTGTAGGTCACTTCCAGGTCGCGCGGGCGGGGCAGCTCGATCTCTTTGCGCACCACAAACCGGCCGGGGCTCTTGCTCATTACGTACACCGTGTCGGCCAGGAAGACCGACTCGCGCAGGTCGTGCGTGACCAGGATCACGTTGAACTGCTGCTCGGTCCACAGGTCGCGCAGGATGCACCACAGCTCCTCGCGCGTGAAAGCATCGAGCGCGCCAAACGGCTCGTCCAGCAGCAGCATCTTGGGTTCGTGGATCAGCGCGCGGCAGATGCTGGCGCGCTGCTGCATGCCGCCCGAGAGCTGCCAGGGG
The DNA here is from genome assembly GCF_001298675.1 of Paenacidovorax caeni. Lineage (GTDB taxonomy): Bacteria > Pseudomonadota > Gammaproteobacteria > Burkholderiales > Burkholderiaceae_C > Paenacidovorax > Paenacidovorax caeni. The sequence goes on along the minus strand of NZ_CYIG01000002.1, from coordinate 129,870 downwards.
AACTTGTCCTCATAGCCTGCCAGACCTACCTTTTGCAGCAGGCGACGGGCGCGCTCTTCGTACTCCTTGCGCTTTTGCTTGAAGTGGCTGCGGTAGGGTTCGACGATTTCGAGCGGCAGCAGCACGTTGTCCACCGTGGTGCGCCAGGGCAGCAGCGAGGGCGCCTGAAACGCCATGCCCGACACCTTGAGCGGCCCCGTCACGGGCTGCCCGTCGATGAAAATCTTGCCCATGGAGGGCATCTTCAGGCCCGTGGCCAGCTTCATGAAGGTGGACTTTCCACAGCCCGAGGGGCCGACGATGGCGATGAACTCGCCGCGCCGCACCTGCAGGTCGATGGCTTCGACCGCAAACTGGTTCTTCGCACGCAGCTCGTCGTTGTAGGCGAGCCAGACATCGCGGAAGTCCACAAAATAGGAATCAGCAGCCTGCATCAGAGGTCCGTAGTGAGTAGTGTTTGTGCGCCGAGATTGATGCTGGGCGCGGCGCAGGCCAGCGCCCCCGTGCAAGGGCCGCCATACCGCGTAGGCGGCGCTTCGCTGGCGTGCACCGGGGGCGTCCCCCTCCCGACTCGCGCAGCGAGTCGAGAGAGGGGGAAGGCGCGAAGCGACTCAGGGGGTGTCACTTTTTCGGAAGGATGTTCAGCTCGGCCGTGCTGGGCAGAAAGCTGGGGTTCCACACATCGTCGGCGTTCACACGGGTCTTGGTGTTGAACGCATCGGATACCTGCGATGCCATCAGCGACAGGCGGCCGGGCACGGCCTTCCCAAAGCCCTCTGCGCGCGCGTCGGGGCTGTTGATCACGGTGTCGATGGCCAGTTGCAGGCGCCGGGTTTCGAGCGGCACGTTCACGATGCCGTCGCGCGCCTTCACGTATTCGATGGACGCAGCGGGGTTGGCGATGACTTCCTTGGCGCCCTTGGTGAAGGCCGACAGGAACGCCTTGATGGCGCCCGGGTTCTCCTTGATGAGCTTGGGGCTGGCGATGATCACGTTGCCGTACAGCTTCACGCCAAAGTCGGCATAGGGCAGCACCACCACGTCGGCAGCCTTGGCGCCACGGGCTTCCAGGTTGAGCAGCGAGGTGAAGGTGAAGCCGGTGATGGCGTCCACGTCACCGCGCACCAGCATGGTTTCGCGCAGTGGCGGGTCCATGGCGGTCCAGGTCACGGCGCCGATGCCGTTGGCCTTCTGGAAGATGGGGAACGCGCGGCGGCCTGCGTCAAACACGGGGGCGCCCAGCTTCTTGCCAGCCAGGTCGGCGGGCTTGGTGATGCCGCTCTTTTTCAGCGCCATGACCGAGGCGGGCGTGTTGTTGTAGACCACCATCACCGCCACGGGCTTGTTCTGCGCGTCGGGGTTGTTGGCGTGGAACTCCATCACGGCGGCCAGGTCGGCAAAACCCATGTCGTAGGTGCCCGAGGCCACGCGCTGCACGGCCCCCCCCGAGCCGTTGCCCGCATCCACCGTCACGTCCAGCCCGGCCGCCTTGAAATAGCCTTTGGCCACGGGTTGCAGGAAGAAGGCCGCGGGGCCCTCGAAACGCCAGTCGAGCTGAAACTTGATGGGCGTGGTCTGCGCATGGGCTGCGGGCACCAGGCATGCCGCTGCGGCCATCACGGCGGCGTGCAGGAAGGATCGTTTCTTCATGGAGGCTCCTCGAATCAAAGCAGGGAGAGGGGCCGTGTGTACGGCCCGGTTGGCCATACCTTCAGCAATAACAATGCCTGCTCGATGTGCCAGTGAAGAGGCGCACATGGACCGGATGACAGCCGTTGTTCACCAAAGTGGTGCGCAGCGGCATGCAGGCTTACCCGAAAGCGGGCGCTGCATGGCGGGGGAGGTTCAAAAAATCCACGCAAAGCCAGCATGCCCTGGCGTACCAGATGGCATGACGGGCAAAGCAGAAAATCAAAACCCGCGCGTCCCCGCGGCGGCAAACAAGCGCCTGCCAGGGCCGTGGCTGCGGGTGCCACGGCCGGTTGGCCGCCTCAACCTTTGAGGCGGCTCGCTTCGAAACCCTGTCGCGTGCGCGGTTGCAGCCCGCGCTTGAAGGCGTCGATCAGCATCTCGGCCTGTTGCGGGTTGCGGTACGCCGACGGGGCGGGGTTGGCTGGCCCACTTTGGACGGATTGGGTGGATTGGCGCTGCGCCAAGGCCCAAGGGGGGCGTGCGTCCATCTCCAGCGTATGCGCCGGGCAGGCAGTGTCGCGCTGGATGGGCGGCTCGCCCAGCAAATAGCGCGTTACCAGCGGATCGACACAGCGGTCGCGGTAGGGGTAAACGCCGTGTTGGTAGTCGCCCGGCACCTGCACTCGGCGGGCGGCGGGCAGGCGGGTAAAAAAGGCGTTCGCCCCTTCGGCGGGGGGGGCTGCGTCGTACTGCGCCTGCACCAGCAGCACATCCAGGCCGCCAAGCGCCTGCACATCAGGCTTTTGCACCTGGGGGCGCTGCCAGAAGGCACAGGCGTGGTTGTCCAGCAGCCCGCCAAAGTGCAAGGGCGCCTGCTGCGCCACGCTGCGCACTGCGGCAGTCCATTGCGCCAGGTCGGTGATGGAGGGCGTGCCGTTGCAGCGGATGGCCGTGCCGGTGGCCAGCGCACTGTGCAGTTCGATGCGTTTCTGGGGCCGCAGCCATATTTCGATGTGGCTGGCGTAAAACTGCTCCCAGGCTACTTTGCGCAAAGAAACATTGCGCTCGGCAATCACCGGGTCGAACACATGGCGGTTGATGGCAGCCTTGACGGCGTCGGCGTCGTCCAGGCCAGGCACCTGCTGGCGTATGGCCTCCAGCCCCTGGGCGACGGTGATGCGCTCCAGATAGCCGTTGGCATCACGCCGCCGGTAGGCTAGGTCGCTCAGGTTGTCGCCCAGCACGGACTGCACGTCCGGGCCAAGGGCCTGCACGGCGGCGCGCACCTCTTCCACGCTGCGGCCAAGGCGAAAGTAATCTGCATGGCGTAAGGGGCCAGCACCTCGTCAAACAAACGCTGGCGGGCGGCTGCACGTACAGCATCTGCTCCAGGCTGGCACCAAAGTCGAGCACGCCGTCGAGCACCATGCGCCCGACTTTCTCGGGGAACAGGCCGGCATACTAGGCCCCCAGCCAGCTGCCGTAGGAGTAGCCCAGGTCGTTGAGCCGCTCGTCGCCCAGCACCGTGCGCAGCAAATCCAGATCGCGCGCCATGGCCTCGGTGGTGATTTTGAGATTTTCTCCCTTTACTGCGCATCAATACACCTGGCAATCCGACACCCAGGGCGAATTGAAAACAATGCCGGGCGTGATCTTGACGCGCACCGAAAACCCTGGATGGGGATATTTATCTGTGCGAATATTTCTTAAATTTTTGACTTCCATGTTGACGCGAAGACTCTTGATCAACCATTTGCTTGCCACGCCGAGGTTCAAACCCTCCGGTACACCCCAATCGCGATCAAAATCAATCTTTTCTGGCGCTGCCTTGAAATATTCCATGCCAAGGTCTTCGATGTAGGTGCCCGGCAAGGTCTTGTGATCCAGAAAGGAATATTTCAAACGCCATTTGATAACCGCCTGCGCACGCCCTCTACGCCCCTTGATGTATATCTCGATAGGGCATTTGTATGCGACTCTCCATTCCGTAATTTTTCGATAGTTTTTGACGTCTCTATCCTGCATAGAAAGAATATGGACAACCCCTTGCTTGGGTGAATTGACGTTCACGTCCAATGATTTTTTTGTGAGAAAAAACGGGTTGTCCTTGGGTTTTTCTTCGCCATTTTCTGGCCTGGGGGGTGAGTCGTCAATGATCATCTGCTTGATCACGCTTTGAATTGCGACATAGCTCTCGATAAAATTCGACAACGCCATGCCACCGTCGGTGTCCCAGGCATGGTAGTGCGCCAGCAAATCGGCAAAGCCATGTCCGCGCTGCGCCATCAGTTGCAAAAAGCGTGGCCAGTCCCATTGCAGCCGCCGCAGCGTTTCTAGAAAATAGCGTTGGCTCCAGCCGGTGGCATAGAAAAATTTCAGCAGTTCTTCTTCCACCGTTTCCTGCGCGTCAAAAAACGGGTTTTCTCCCACCTGCTCGTAAAACGCCACGTAGTCTTTGACGCTGTCAAAGCCGGATTTCCGGTAATCTTCGTACAGTGCGGCAATGTCGGTCTCAAAATGGCCAATTTCAGCGGCAATGTCCGAGTCATCGTTGCGGCGCTCGGCAATGCTGCGCCACAGTTGCATGTAAAAGTCGCGCAGCGCATCAAGCCGGCGCGCGCTCTCGATGGAGCTGTAGCCCGATTCCAGCGGCAGGGCTACGAGCACGCCAGCCAAGGGCGATCTTTTGCCCGGGCCGGTGGATATTTTCAGGCTGCTGCTCTGCTCGTTCTGTCCGGTTAGCAAATCACCGTCAGCAGTCACGCCGTGCATCAGGTAATGGCTTTCCTGCACGCTGCCGTCTTCCAAGGTGGCAGAAAAGGTGACGATCTCGCCTGGCTCGAAGGGCTGCACACTGGCTTCTTCACCACCGCCGCCGCAGGCGGTCAAGGCACCGGCCAGGCACAGGGTGGCGCTGATGTGGAGGGTAGGTTTCATGTTCTCAATCTCCGCAAAATGCTCAATACACGATGTTCACATCGCAATCATTGACCCAGGGTGAGTTGAAAATTTTGTTAGGCTTGATTTTTACCTTGACCTTGAAGCCTGGGCGCGGGCTTTCTTTTGTGCCAATGTTCTTGAAGTCCATCACTTCCATGTTCACGTTCAGGCTTTTGATGAGTAGCTTGCTTCCAACCCCATAATTGAATCCATTGATGAGCCAGTCCATGAATAGATTGTGGTTTTCTCCCATTGTTTCTGCCGCGCCGAAAAACTCCATGCCAAAATCTGCGGCATAGCGTCCATAAGCCCTTGTTTTATTGTGTCCAATGGACATGTATTTCATTTTCCATGCAAGCTCTGCCCGAGCGCGTCCCAGGCGCCCTTTGATGTACATTCGTGTTGGGCATACATCCTTGATATATCCGATGCGGGCGCTGTAATAGTTTTTTACGTCCTTGTCATGGGCTGCTAAAATATCGATCGATTTTTGTTTGTTGGAATTAACATTCACGCTCAAAGATGTTTTTGTGGGGAAGAATAATTCATCCTCATTGCTTTCTCCTGTCTGCGCTGTTGCGGTGGTTGAGGCGGCAAGCGTGCCTGAGCGGGGCGGAGCCTGGAAGTTCACATAGCGCTTGATGAAGTTGGGCATATTCGTGCCCAAAAAAGAATTAAAGGAGCGGTACTGACGCAGCAAGCTGGCAAATGTGTGCCCGCGCTGTGCCATCAGCTTCAAAAATCCCGGCCAGTCCCATTGCAGCTCTGCCAGCGTTTGCAGCAATTGGCTTTGGCGGGATCCGGTGGCGTAGAAAAATTCCAGTAGTTCTTCTTCCACCGTTTCCTGTGCGTCGAAAAACGGGTTTTCGCCCACCTGCTCGTAAAACACCACGTAATCGTTGACGCTGGTAAAGCCCGAGCGCCGGTAGTCGTCGTACAGCACAGCAATGTCGGCTTCCAAATCGCCGATTTCAGCGGCAATGTCGGTGCCGGGGGCTCGGCGCTGGGCTATGCCATGCCAGAGCTGCTGGTAAAAGGCGCGTAGCGCCGCCAGCCGGGGAGTGTTGGTTTGCTGGCTGTTTTCCAGGGGCAGGGCAATCATGGGCCGCTGGTTGTCGGCGCTGGCGGCCATTTTCAGCGTGCCGTGCTGCGCGGGCGCATCTTGCGTGAGCAATCGACCATCCTGGTCCACCCCGTGCATGAGGTAATGGCTTTCCTGCACGCTGCCGTCGGGCGCAACCAGGCCCAGGGTGACGACTTCGCCGGGGACGAAATCCAGCGCCGCCTCTGCCGTGGCCTCGGGGTCGCCACTGCCCCCGCAGGCCGTTAAGGTCAGCGCCAAGACTGCAGACAAAACCAACGGCGTGCGCTGGCCTGCTGGGCGGACAGGGGTGGAGGTGAAAGGGTGCAGGGGCATGGCGGTTTCTCTGGTCGATGACAAGCCCTCGCGAGGCTAGAGAAACGCGGCGCTTTGTGCTTCCACTGAGCGCCACTGCCGGGGTATTTTGTGGCGCTGTGCTGGTGACGTTTGATGCAAAAAGGGAAGCCACCAATGAAAAAAGTTCCAGAGCCAGGGGCCCTAGAACTTCTTCAGACTGGTCAGGTTGCCACTTTCTGAGCCAAAACTGACTGAAAGCAACCGTATAACCAGCCGTATAACGGTTGGATAACTTTACTAAAAATCTTTGAAATTCAAAGAATTAGATTGATATCTGGCGGAAGCGGTGAGATTCGAACTCACGAACGGTTGCCCGTTGCCGGTTTTCAAGACCGGTGCAATCGACCACTCTGCCACGCTTCCTGCAACTTTTTTCAAGACCAGAGCAATCGACTACTCTGAGGCTCGCTGCAACTATCCCCAGGAGCGCTGGTTCAAGCTATTACCGGGCGCACATTCTACGATGTGTCCGCGCACTACATCCCAAGGGAGCGCAAAAGCTCTTCCGTCTCACTGTTGCCCGTGGTTTCTGGCGTGCTGGGTGCGGCCTCATGGTTCTGTGCCATCAGCGCATCAGGATCTGGACGTTCTTGGGGCTCGAAGTCATAGAGCTTCACAAACTCCGTGCGGTCGATGGCCAGTTCCAAGTAAAAAATATTATTGTTGCTGGTGTAGAACGTGACGCGGCGTGCTTCCGGCTTATCCAAGTTAGCGTCCACGCTGAGCATGACCTGCCGGTTGAGCACGAGCATCTTGGGCTGGTTTTGCGTGATGTGCGTTTGGAGTTCGCGGCGCACCTTGCTGGTGAAGTCGCCTGCCACCTGGTTCATCAGTTCGCCCATGACGTTGGCAACCTCATCCGAGGTGTAGGACGTGGCCAGATCCTCGCGTGACATTCCCATGTTCAGCAGGTAGCGTTCGTACAACTCCATGGCCGCGTGCGCCGTGAAATTGATGATCACCAATCCGGAAAACCCCCCGTCGAAGAGCACGAAACAGCCGATGTCAGGTCGCAGGCACGTCTTGGTGATGCGCTGAACCATGGCGGAGTAGTGAATCTGGCTATGCGTGGCCACACCGAGCACGTGGGTGACCGAATTGCATAGGCTGATCAAAAGGTCTTCGGTGCCGTAGGCCACCTGCGGTTGGTACTCGCTCATGGGTTTGCTGTGGTGAGGGAAAAGTGCTGGTGCACGGGAGGTGGGAGGCCGGGGCTTGCCCTGGGTTGTAACAGATTTATTGGGCAGCCTGCTCAAATGTACGGCCGCTAGCCTGCAGCATCGGTAAGGTCTTCGGGGGGCGCTACTTTGGTGCGCGGCAGTACCAGCCTGAATTCCGCGCCGTGTCCCTCTTGGCTTTCTACCTCGATGCTGCCCCCGTGGCGTAAAACGACCGTATGTACGAAGGCAAGGCCCAGACCTGCTCCGGCAACCGATGGGTGGCTGTGGCTGTGCATGCGTTCGAAAGGCAGGAACAGGCGCTGCTGATCCTTGGCGCTGATTCCAGGGCCTTGGTCGCGCACGGCAAGGACCCAGCTCTCAGCGCGCAGGGAGAGTGCGCAGCTCAGTTTGCCGCCTTCGGGGCTGAACTTGATGGCGTTACCCAGAATGTTCGTGATAGCGCGGCTCAGCAACGCGCGATCCCCCATGCAGTAGGCGCAGTCTTCCTCCATCACGACATCCATGGAGAGCTTGTGTTCGCGCAGTGCCGCCCAGGCGTCGTCCACCGCTTCTTCCAGCAGCGCCGCGAGGTCTACCGGCGCGAACTGGTATGCGTGGTACTTGGCGCTCGCCAGATGCACAAAGTTTTCCGCAAGGGCCAGGGAAGCCTGGGCGTAGCGCTCGATGCGTGCCATCAGTTCCGAGGCGGGCATCTGGTCGGGGTATTCGCGCTGCATTTCCAGCAATGTCAGGATGGACCCGATGGGGGCGCGGATGTCGTGCGATATGAAGTGCATGGCCTGGTCGCGTTGCTTTTGCGCCTGGCGCATATCCGTCAAATCAACTAGCGTGATGAGCCATCCTTGCGCAGGGGGGGCCGCGAACGGCTTTGCCAAAAGTAGCATGCTGCGGCCATCGGCGTCGCGCCCTTCGGATTGCGGGGGGAGCGTGCCAGTCTGGAATTGCGACTCTTGGAGCAGAGGCTGTCCGCTGTCGTCGGCCACTAACTTTTGCAACAGTGTCGGCAAAAGAGCGCCGTGGATGTCTTGAACCTTGATCCCAAGATGGAGTGCCGCAGCGGCGTTGGCCAGAAGCACGCTTCCCTGGGCATCGCACACAAAGGTGGGAGATGGCAATTGCTGCAGGCTCGTGCTCACAAAATGGTGCAGGTTGCGCAAATGCTCGGAGGCCTGTTCCACCGCCCTGATCCGCCGCTCCAGGAAGTCGCCGCGATGCAGGTCATCTTCCGCAAGGGATATCGGCAGGCCTTCACGCCGCAGGGTTTTCATTTCCAGCTCGAGGAAGCGGGTTGCAGCACTCAAGCGGCGCCAGCTCCACAAAGGGTATGCCATGGCGATCCCGGCAAGCCCTGCTGCTGGTGAAAGCATGATCTGCCATATCCAGGGAGAGAGCCCGGCGAATACCAGCATGGCGATGGCCAGTCCGATACAGCCCATGAGCGCGGCCGAAGGCCCCAGCGCTGCGAGGGCCCAAAGGGCCAGCCCTACGGGAACCAGGTTGAAGATGCTGTTGACCAGGCCCGAGGCAGGCTGAATGCGTACATCGGTCAGCGCGTTGTTGAGAATGTGGGCCACAAGTTCCACATTGGGCATGTGGTGAACCTGAAGCCCGACGGGCGCTGGCAGAAGGTCTCCCAGCCCAGGTGCGGTTGCGCCTACGAGCACGTACTTGTCACGAAAGGCGGCGGCAGGCACCTGCCCACGCAAGACGTCGATGTAGGAGTAGCTGGTGAACGGGGCCGCGCCATGGGCGAAAGCGATGATTTGCGGATCCTTCCGCACCCAGGCGCCGCGGCGGGGCAGGGAGGTGTTGCTTTGGCATGTTGGCTGGACTGCACCGGCCACGCAGGTCATCGCCAGGCTCAGGTGGGGCCATGGGGCAGATGCCGGGCCCTCTTGCCGGTAAAAGCTGCGCATGACGCCATCGCTATCCATGTGTACATGCACATGGCCGAGTTCTGCCGCAGCCTGTGCGAACGGCGTAAAGGGGCGTTCGGCGCCCGGACGTCCACCCGGCGTAGCGCCACGTCGGATGACCGGGAGCACGACACGCCCGCTGTTGCGCATGGCCTGGGCCAGCACCATGTCATCTTCGGGGTAGTCGAGGTCTTCTTCGCCCAACAGGATGTCCATGCCAATGGCGCGTGGCGTGTGCGCCGAAATCCGCTGGATCAGCTCGGCATGCAACGCGCGGCGCCATGGCCAGCGTCCAATGGCCTGAAGGCTGGGCGCATCGATGGTCACGATGACGATGTCGGGGCTGGCGCGGCGTGGATAAAGCCAGGAAACCGTGTCTTGAACTAAATGGTTGATACGCGGCATATGCTCTGGGCCGCTGAACCACAATACGAACCCGAACAGTACTGCCGCGAGTGCGCCCCATTCGAGACGAAGCAGCGGGCGGCTGGCAGGATGCGCCTGCATGGTGGCGTGCCGCCTCAGGGGCTTTGAATGGCCGTGCCCGACAGGGTGCGTACCGGCAGGCCGGAGCCGTCGAGCACCGCATGGTTCAGGGTGATTTTTCGCGGTGGCGAGAATTCACTCTGCAGGCCGGACGCAGACTTGACCTGGATGTGCACGTAGTAGGTGCCGGGAGGCAGCCCTTGGGCTAGCCAAACTGGGCGCTCAAGGATTTCATCGGCCACGCTTTGTGTGCCTTCCGCGTCACGTGTCAGCAGAAGCCGGAATGTTTGTCCCGGCAGTGCAGACCAGTGCAGTGCCAGGCCGCCTCCCGCTGCTTGCTCTTCCAGGGGGCTCACTGCGGTTGGGCGCGTTTCGACGGCGAAGGGTTGGGCTGGCGAAAATGGGCCGTGGTCGATCGAGCCGCCAGCGAGTTGCTGCACGCTGGCCGTACGCCAGTAGTAGCGGCCTGGGGCAAGTCCGGCCAAGGGCAGATGGCACTCGTTTTGGCGTTCTGCAGAGGCCTGTACATCGCGGAATCCTTCGTCCCGCGAAACCTGCAAGTGGTACCAGCGTACGCCGGGTACCTCCGTGCAACGCAATTCAACCTGGTCTTGCGCGAGGGTGGCGCCTGGCGCGGGAGACTGCGCCAGCGGAGGAATCGGTCGCGTCTTGATGCGCAGTGGGCGCTGTGCGGCGTAGCCTGGAATGCCATCTGCATCCACACCACGCACACGCAGTTGGTACAGGCCGTCGTCCAATACCGGCCAGGTGGCCAAGGGGGCACTGAAGCTGCCTTGGCGCAGTACCTGGGTGAACCGTGGATCTTGTGCGATCTCCACCTGCCACATCGTGGCTGCGCCCAGGGCAGGCAGGGGTAGATTCAGCAAGGCGGCATCATGCAGGGCCTCAGGCACTCCGGAAAGGTCGGGCTCGGGCAGTAGCGCGCGAGGCCGGCCAACCTCGCCGCGCGCACTCACTGCGACGCCTTGGCCGGGCTTGAGCAACGCAGCTGCAGAACCTTTGTCAGTATCGCGCGCTTGCACGGCCACGGATCCCTCCAGCACGGCCGTGGTGGTAGCGCCCTCCGGTGTCAGGCGTACATCAAAGCGGGTGCCACGTACGCTGGTCGATGCGGAGGGCGTACGTATCTCAAGATGGCGTGGCGTCGTATCCTGGTTCGGAACCGAAGTCTCGACGCTGCCGCGGTGCATTTCGAGCACCGACTGAAGGCTGCCCGCCCTGCCTCGGCGTCGCAGTTGTTGTAACTGCACCTCGGAATGGGCCTGTACGCGCACGATGGAACCATCGGCCAGACGCACAGCAACGAAAGAGTCCTGGCCGGACTCAAGCACCGTGCCTTCTTCCAATTCCTGCCCAGGCTGCACCAGGCCACCGCCGGACGGTGTTTTACGCGCGACGGAGCCGTGCACGAACGCCACCGTAGCACTGCTTGTGGGCAGCAGCCGCGTTGGAATGCGCAGCACCGAGCCAGGCTGCAGACGCCGAGGATCAGCGACGCGGTTGCTGGCCTGCAGGAGATGCCAGCGCCGGGCGTCTCCCAAATAGTGCAAGGCCAGGCGCTCCAGGGTGTCGCCGAGAACCACGGTATGGGCAATGTTTTGCCTGCCCGAAGGGGGAGCCGCTTGTGCTGCCGCTGCGCAGGCCAGCGTTCCGCAGAGTGCCAAGCGCATGGCGGCGTGGAACGGAGCGAGGACGGGCAGCGAGGGACAAGGCATAGGGAAGGGGAGTTAGTTCGGTACGGAGCTGGTCGGCAGGGGAGCCACGGCTTCAAAGCGGTAACCCACACCATAGATGGCGGAAACGATGTAGCCGTTCGCCGGACGCAGATCCAGCAGTGTACGCAGCCGGGAAATATGCGTGTCCAGGGAGCGGGACATCACGTCGGAGTTCTGCCCCCAGATGATTTCGCGCAGATGGTCGCGCGACAACAGTCGCCCCATGTTCTGGAACAGGAAAAGTGCCAGGTCGTACTCCCGGTTCTTCAGCTCCACGCGCTGTCCATCAACCTCGAGTGCGCGTGCATCGGGAAAGAACCGGTAACGCCCGAACTCCAGCACGCTCTGCGTGGCGGCTGGGTAGGCCCGGCGCAGCAGTGCCGTCACACGCGCGGTGAGTTCACCGACGCGCACGGGCTTGACCATGAAATCGTCCGCGCCACTGCCCAGACCTTCGACAATGTCGCGCTCCTCGCGCCGGTGCGTGACGAACAGGATCGGTAGCTCGGCCCCCAGGTTTTCACGCACCCAGCGGACGATCTCCGGGCCCGGGATGTCGGGCAGCTCCCAGTCAACAATCAGCAGGTCGAAGGTCTCGCGGCGCAACGCCTTGAGCAACGTGGTGCCATTTTGGTAGGTGTGGCACATGTGGCCCATGGCGGCGGTGGCGCGCTGGATCAGTTCCAGTTGCAGCGCATCGTCATCCAATGCAGCAATGCGCATAGATTCGCTCCTTTCTTGGGGAGCATCCTATGCGCAGGCCCATTTGCAGCTCAAGGTGGTTTGACAAATGTTGATGTTTGATCAGGCTGTCGCCAGCGCTTGCAACGCTGCAGCAGCCGCCGCATGGGCCTCCTGCGCCAGTGGCTCGAGTAGATCCAGGCACGCGTCGAGCCCTTGCTGCTGCAGGCGCGCAATCGCCTGGCCCGCGTCTTTCGGGACGTCGAACCCCTTGCTTTGCAGCAGCAAGTGACCATCGGCCGCCACGAGCTTGAAATAGAACTTGCCATCGGCCTCGCGGTACTGCTTGAAGCTGGGAACCGCAGCCTTGGTGGCCTTGGCGGCGGGCTTGCCGCTGCCTGCGCTCTGGGCCAGGCTGCGCAAGCCCACGGCGGCACGCAGTTCTTGCATGAACGGGGTGGCGATCTTGCGCGCCCGCTGTGCGCCTGCCTGCAGAATGTGCTCAACATGCTCCGGGTGGGCCAGCAAATCGTCGTAGCGCTCGCGCAGCGGTGCAATTTCACGGTCGATGCGATCAAACAGCATCTGCTTGGCGTCGCCCCAGGCAATGCCATCGGCATAGGCACGGCGCAGCGCGGCGGTTTCGTCCTCGCTGGCAAACGCCTGGTAGATCTGGAACAGCGCCGAGCCCTCGGTCTCTTTGGGTTCGCCAGGCTTACGCGAGTCGGTCAGGATGCCACCAATCAACTTGCGCAATTGTTCGCGCGGCGTGAACAGGGCGATCGTGTTGTCGTAGCTCTTGCTCATCTTGCGGCCGTCAAGCCCGGGCAGGGTGGCCACCTGGTCGTCTACCGCCGCCTCGGGCAGCACGAAGTGATCGCCGTAGAGGTGATTAAAGCTTGCGGCCATGTCGCGCGCCATTTCGATGTGCTGTATCTGGTCGCGTCCCACCGGCACCTTGTGGGCGTTGAACAGCAAAATGTCGGCACCCATGAGCACGGGGTACATGAACAGTCCGGCGCTCACCCCTTCGTCTTGCTCGCGGCCGACTTCCTGGTTCTTGTCCTGTGCGGCCTTGTAGGCGTGTGCGCGGTTGAGCAGGCCCTTGCCGGTGACGCAGGAAAGCAGCCAATGCAGTTCCGGAATCTCGGGAATATCGGACTGCCGGTAGAACGTGACGCGCTCGGGGTCAAGCCCTGCCGCAAGCCAGCTTGCCGCGATTTCCAGGGTCGAACGATGCACCCGCGCCGGGTCTTGGCATTTGATGAGCGCGTGGTAATCGGCCAGAAAGTAGAAGTTCTCGACGGCCGGTGTGCGTGTGGCCTCGATGGCCGGGCGCATCATCCCTGCGTAATTGCCCAGGTGGGGGGCGCCGGAGGGCGTGATGCCAGTGAGAAAGCGCGTGGTACTCATGTGAAAAAAAGCAAAGGCCCTAGCGCAACAGTGCGGCCAAGGGCGTGATCAAGAGATGGATGACGCCGTAGCCCAGGCTCATCAGCGGACGCAGCCACAGGGCGCCCACGACTCCCGCGATGACCAGGCCCATGACGATGAAGAACCCCCAGGGCTCGATGCGTGCCACGAAATGGGCCTGTTTCCAGGGCAGCAGGCCAACGAGGATGCGGCCACCGTCCAGCGGTGGCAGCGGGAACAGGTTGAACGCCCACATCACCAGGTTGACGAGCACGCCGGCCTGCGCCATCTCGATGAAGAAGGGCTCTTCCACACCCAGGCCTGGCAGGAGTACCCACAAGATGGCCCAGAAAATGGCTTGCACGAAGTTCGAGGCCGGGCCCGCCAAGGCCACCCACACCATGTCACGCTTAGGGTTGCGCAGTCGCCCGAACTGCACTGGAACTGGCTTGGCGTAGCCGAACAGAAACGCGCCCGACGTTGCAAAGTACAGCAGCAGCGGCATCAGGATGGTGCCTACCGGGTCAATGTGTTTGAGTGGGTTGAGCGTGCAGCGCCCCAGCATGTAGGCGGTGTTGTCGCCGAAGTGGCGTGCCGCATAGCCATGGGCCGCTTCATGCACGGTGATGGAAAACAGCACCGGCAGTGCGTAGATGAGAACGGTCTGGATGAGATTGTTGATGTCCACGGCGCAATTGTGTCAGACGCAGCGGGCGGGCCCGCTGCCCACGCGGGTCACAGGCCCAGGGCCTGCAGGCTGCCCCGGCCTTCGCGCACCACCACAGGCTCGTCGCCCGAGGCCATGGGAACGAGATCCAGCACCGTGGTTGGCGCTTGTGCGCAGGCGCCGGCATCCACGATGCCATCGAGCTGTTTTTCGTAGCGTTCGCGGATGTCCTGCGGGTCGTTCAGAGGCTCCGTCTCCCCGGCGGGTATCAGCGTGGTGGCCAGCAGGGGAGCGCCGACCAGCTCCAGCAGCATTTGCAGGCTTTTGTGCGTCGGCACGCGCAACCCGATGGTCTTGCGCTGCGGATGGCTGACGCGCCGCGGCACCTCTTTCGTCGCGTCGAGGATGAAGGTATAGGCCCCCGGCGTGGCCAACTTCAGCAGGCGGTACTGGCGGTTGTCCACGATGGCGTAACTCGCCAGCTCCGACAAGTCACGGCACAGCAAAGTGAGGTGGTGTTTCTCATCCACTTGGCGGATGCGCCGCAGCCGATCCACTGCGGCCTTGTCATCGAGCTGGCACACCAGGGCGTAGCTGGAATCTGTGGGCACTGCCAGCACGCCGCCCTGGCCCAGCAGTGCCGCCGCCTGCTTGAGCAGGCGTGGCTGCGGGTTTTCGGGGTGGACTTCGAAGTACTGGGCCATGGGATTAGGCGGGTAAACCTGGGGCGGGTTGTATGCGGCTGGCCAGCAGCTCCCACACGGGCTGCAGGCTGGACGGCAGCGGCGGGAGCGCACCAAGGTCTGTGCGCGACTCCTGCGGGCTGTGGAAGTCGCTACCGCGCGACGCGGCCAGGCCAAACTCCTTGGCCATGGCTGCGTACGTCAGGTACTCGGCGCTAGTGTGGCTGCCTGTGACCACCTCCACGCCTTGGCCGCCGTGGTGCTTGAACTCGGTGAACAGCGCGTATTCCTCATTCGGACTGAAGCCGTAGCGTGCCGGGTGGGCGATCACGGCCAAGCCGCCGGCTTCGCGGATCCAGCGCACGGCATCGCCCAGCGCCGCCCAGCGGTGTGGCACGTAGCCGGGCCGGCCTTCGGTGAGGAAGCGGCGAAACACTTCCGGCGTGTCATGGCATACCCCGATTTCCACAAGGTAGCGTGCGAAATGTGTGCGCGAGATCAGTTCCGGGTTGCCCACGTAGCGCAGCGCACCCTCGTAGGCGCCAGCAATGCCCGCAGCGGCGAGCTGCTCGGAGATCTCCTGCGCGCGCTCGCCCCGCCCGCCGCGTGTGGCGCGCAGGCCCTGGGCGAGCTGCGCATCGTCGGCATCGAAACCCAGGCCAACGATGTGGACGGTGGTTCCGATGAACGTCACGGAAATCTCGACCCCCGTCAGATAGGCCAGGCCCAGGCTGCGTGCCGCCTGGGCTGCACGGTGCTGGCCGCCGATCTCGTCGTGGTCGGTCAGCGCCCAGAGATCCACGCCGCTGGCATGGGCCCGCGCAGCCAGTGCTTCGGGCGTGAGCGTGCCGTCAGAAACCACGGAGTGGCAGTGAAGGTCGGCGTTCAGGGGAAAGGTCACCGATCCATTCTACGGGTTTGTCCTAGAGGGTGCAGCGTAGGTGAATTCCTTTAATCGCAGTCCTTCACCCGCTGGATTGTGGGTAATTGAATGTATCTTTCGCGCTGGGCCAACGACCCAGTGATTCACTCAGACGCAATGCCATGCAGTTAGACAATATTCCGGTGTTCCGCAAGCTATGGGGCATGTTCCTGCTGCTCATGCTGGCGATGCTCGTGGTGGCTGGATTCCAGCAGTACCGCGCCAACAGTTCCATGGCGCAGGCCATGCACGATGTCATGGATATCGAATCGCGCATCACCCAGTCCGTGCGCTGGCGCGGCGATTCGGAAACCACGGTCAGCATGCTGATGGGGGCCGCGGTCACTTCCGACGCGGTGCTGGCGCAGCAGTACGACGCCAAGGTCAAGGAACTGAACACGGCCATCGGCAAGATTCAGGAGGCCATCGTGGCACGCACCAGCGCGCCCGGGGAAAAGGCCGTGCTCGACCAGGTCCTGGTCCAGCACCGCGCCGTGCAGGCGGCCACGGCCAAGACATGGGACCTCAAGGGCGAGGGGGATGTGGTGGAAACCCAGCGCTTCGCCGACGAGCAACTGGCGCCGCAGGTGGCGCGCTTCCTGCAGGCGCAGGATGCCTTCGTCGCCACACTGGAGAAAAGCCGCGAGACGGTCGTCGCCACGGCTGGCGAGCGCCGCATGCGGTACATGGCCGAGGGGCTGGTCGTCGCGGCCTTGCTGATGGCGCTGTTCCTCTTCATGGCCTGGCGGCTGGTGCGCTCGATCACCACGCCGTTGCAGCAGGCCGGCCAGTTGATCGACGCGATTGCCGCGGGCGATCTCACGCAGGACCTGCGCAGTGAGCGCAAGGACGAATTCGGCCACATGCTGCGTGCGCTCTCGGCCATGGCGGCGCGCCTGCGCGGCGTGGTGGGCAACGTGCGCGCGGGTGTGGAGTCGGTATCAGCGGCGTCTGGGGAGATCGCCTTGGGCAACCAGGACCTGTCGGCGCGCACTGAGCAAACGGCGGCCAACCTGGAGGAAACGGCCGCCAGCATGGAAGAGCTCACGGCCACGGTGACGCAATCCGCCGACACCGCGCGCCAGGCCAACCAGCTTGCGTCCCATGCTGCCCAGGCGGCCGAGCGCGGCGGCGTGGTGGTGGAGCAGGTGGTGAGCAGCATGCAGCACATCACCGAAAGCTCGCGCAGGATCGGCGACATCATCGGCGTGATCGACGGCATCGCGTTCCAGACCAACATCCTGGCGCTGAACGCCGCCGTGGAAGCAGCACGCGCTGGCGAGCAGGGCCGGGGCTTCGCCGTGGTGGCGGGCGAGGTGCGCAGTCTGGCGCAACGCAGCGCCGAGGCGGCCAAGGAGATCAAGCAGCTCATTGGCCAGTCGGTGCAGAGCGTGGAGAACGGATCGGCGCAGGTGGCCCAGGCCGGGCAGAGCATGCAGGACATCGTGGCCAGCGTGCGCCGCGTGAGCGACCTGATCGGCGAGATCACCGCTTCCAGTGGCGAGCAGCGCGACGGCATCGCCCAGGTCAGCCAGGCCGTGACGCAGCTCGACCAGATGACGCAGCAGAACGCGGCGCTGGTGGAGCAGTCCAGCGCGGCCGCCGCAGCCATGCGCGAGCAGGCCGGGCGCCTGGCCGAAGCGGTGGCCGTGTTCAACGTGGGGGCGGCGGCCTCCGCGCCCGTGGCGTCCCGGGCCGCCCTGGCGGGCGCCCGGCCGGTGGCCCGGCTGGCCGCGGCCTGAGGCGCCATGGCGCATTCAACGAAAAAGGCAGCACGGGCTGCCTTTTTTCGTGGGGCGCGCCGCCCCGGCCGCAGGCGGCATGGGGACGGATGCGTGCCACCTGGGCCGTTGCGCCGCGTCGTTGTTGAGTGTTCTACCAAGGAATGTAAGAAAAAGTAAAGTCCTCGCCCGGAAAATTATCCGGCGTGCTGCACTTCACCGTCGCCATGCCGCCTGTCCGCTGTGCAGCGGCCCTTCAGAATCCCTTGGGTAACAACATGAATTTCAACCATATTTCCGTGGGCCGCAAGCTGTGGGCCATCGTCATCGGCTTGATGGCCGTGATGATGGGACTGGTGTACGGGATGCAGTCGTATGTGGCCTCCGTCGATGACGAGACCTCCCGCGTCGTGCAGTTCAACGAAGACCGCATCACCTTGGCGCTGCGCTGGAAGGGCGGCACGGAGTTGACCTCCAACAGGCTGGTCAGCAGCCTCGTTACCACCGACGACAGCCTGTCCGAAGCTCTGCTGGGCCAGGTCAAAGCCGGCATCGCGGCCGTTTCGGAGATTCAGAAACAGGTAACGGAGCTCACGGTCTCGGGCGCAAGCAAGCAGGGGCTGGAGCGCATTGCCACCGAGCGTGCGGCGGTGCTCAAGCTCGTCGCCGAGGGGCAAAAGCTACGTGCTGATGGCGACCTCGCCGGCGCGCAGCGCCTGGTGCGGGAGCGCCTGAACCCTGCCATTGCCACGTACGTCGCGGCGCAGGAAGCTTTCGTGGAACTCCAGCAGCGGGAGCGCGACGAAGCCAAAGCGCAGGGCCTTCAGGTGCGCACCGTGGCGCAATGGACCGGCATGGGCGTGTCGATGCTGATCCTGGCCATGGGCCTCGTGCTGGCCTGGCTCACGGTGCGCAGCGTCACGGTACCGCTGGAGCGCGCCGTTGGCCTGGCTGACCAGATCGCTGGAGGCGACCTGACCGCAGACATCCACGATGACCGCAAGGATGAGCTGGGCCACCTGCTGCGCTCGCTCTCGGCCATGGCCGCGCGCTTGCGCGCTGTGGTGGGCGAGGTGCGCTCCGGCGTGGAGTCGGTGTCGGCGGCGTCAAGCCAGATCGCCACCGGCAACCACGATCTGTCGGCCCGCACCGAGCAGACCGCCGCCAACCTGGAGGAAACGGCCGCCAGCATGGAAGAGCTCACCGCCACGGTGACGCAGTCGGCCGAAACCGCACGCCAGGCCAATCTGCTCGCGGGCCAGGCCGCGCAGGCGGCGCAGCGCGGCGGCGAGGTGGTGGGCCAGGTGGTCTCCAGCATGCAACACATCACCGATTCGAGCCGCAAGATCGCCGACATCATCGGCGTGATCGACTCCATCGCCTTCCAGACCAACATCCTGGCGCTGAACGCCGCCGTGGAAGCCGCGCGCGCCGGTGAGCAGGGCCGGGGCTTTGCCGTGGTGGCCGGCGAGGTGCGTGCGCTGGCCCAGCGCAGTGCCGACGCGGCCAAGGAGATCAAGGGCCTGATCACGGCCAGCGTGGAGAGCGTCGAGTCCGGCTCGCAGCAGGTCAGCCAGGCCGGCCAGAGCATGGAAGAAATTGTCCAAGGCGTGCGCCGCATGAGCGACCTCATTGCCGAGATCACGGCATCGACCAGCGAGCAGCGCGACGGCATTGGCCAGGTGAACCAGGCAGTGACCAACCTGGACCAGATGACGCAGCAGAACGCCGCGCTGGTCGAGGAGTCCAGCGCCGCGGCAGCGTCCATGCACGACCAGGCCCTGCGTCTGGCGGAAGTGGTGGCTGTCTTCAACGTCGGGGCGGGCGCTGCCGTGCGCGCTGCTGCGCCGGCGCGTGCCCCCGTACGTTCCCCTGCGCGAGCCCCCATGCGTGCGCCTGCGGTGCAGCGTGCCCCGGCTGCCGCAGTGACCACCGCCAAGAAGGTGCCAGCAGCGCCCAGCCAGGTGGCCTCAAGCAAGCCCCCGCAACCCAAGGCGGCTGCGCCGCAGCTGCCTGCTGCACCCGCCAAGGCAGCGCCGCCGCGCCCCAGCGCCACGGCTGAGGACGAATGGGAAAGCTTCTGACGGCTTCCCGTCGCGCCGCAGTCCCCGCAAGGGGCTGCGGCTTTTTTTTGCTCTTTTTTCGATAGCTTTTAGCGCTTTATGGAAAAGGGCTAGAGGCTATTTTTTCTGTGTTTTTGCAGGGGCCCTGGGCCGCAAACGGCCGGACGCACTTGCGGGCGCTCTTCTAAAATTCGCGCCCGGCTTTTTCCCGCACACATCCATGAAAAAAAACATCCGTCGTGGCTCGGCCCTGAGCACCCTGCCTTCGCTGATCTTTGCCAGCCGCTGGCTGCAACTGCCCCTCTACCTGGGGCTGATCGCCGCCCAGGCGGTGTACGTGTTCCACTTCTGGGTGGAGCTGGTGCACCTGCTGGAGGCCGTGTTCGGCAGCGAGAAGGCCCTGCAGGCCCTGGTGACCAGCATTGGCTACAAGGCCGATGCACCCATTACCAGCCTGAATGAGACCGTGATCATGCTCGTCGTGCTGGCGCTGATCGACGTGGTCATGATCTCCAATCTGCTCATCATGGTCATCGTCGGCGGCTACGAGACCTTCGTCAGCCGCATGAATCTGGAAGAGCACCCCGACCAGCCCGAGTGGCTCAGCCATGTCAACGCTTCGGTGCTCAAGGTCAAGCTGGCCACGGCGATCATCGGCATCAGCTCGATCCACCTGCTCAAGACCTTCATCAACGCGGGCAACTACGACACCAAGGTGCTGATGTGGCAGTCCATCATCCACATCACCTTCCTGCTGAGCGCGCTGGCGATTGCGCTCACCGACCGGCTCCTGAGCGCCGCGCACAGCGCGCCAGAGCACTGAGCCGCACCTTCTGCGCTACGGCACACAGCGTTAAAACTGGCGCGCCCGAAGCGTGGGCCGCCGCGCAAGGGTCGCCCCGCCACGCTGGCTGCGGCCCCCTCCCACGCGCAGCGTGAGAGAGGGGGGAAGGCGACTCAGGGGGTGTTGGCCTCCACACCCTCCACCACGAACTGCACGCGCCGCTCGCCGCGCCACTCGTTCACGTCGAGCCGGAAGGCCAGCAGTGCCTGGCGCGGCAGCGGCTCGGTGTGGCCGAACCAGATGCCATCCACCGGCTCGCCGCGGTGCAGCAGCTTGAGCGAGAGGTGGTTCTTGCCTTCGCCCACCAGGCGCTGGTTCAGCACTTCCAGCTCCTCGCTGAAGGTCGGTGGGGCAAAGCCTTGGCCCCAGACCTCGCGTGCCAGCATGTCCACCAGGTCGGCACGCAGGTATTCGGGCGCCAGTGGGCCGTCGGTTTCCAGGCGGCGTGTCAGCGTGGCGGCGTCCAGCCATTCCTGCGCCACCTGGGCGAAGGCGCGCTCGAAGGTCTCGAAATGCGCCGCCGCCACGGTGCAGCCCGCCGCCATGGCATGGCCACCGAATTTCAGCACCACGCCCGGGTGGCGTTTGGCCACGAGGTCGAGCGCGTCGCGCAGGTGAAAGCCTGCGATGGAGCGGCCCGAGCCCTTGAGCTCGTGTTCCTTGCCCGGCGCGCTGCTGGCGGCAAAGACGAAGGTCGGGCGGTGCAGCTTGTCCTTGATGCGGCTGGCCACGATGCCCACCACGCCTTCGTGGAAGTCGGGATCGAACACGCTCACGGCGGGCGGCGGGGCTTCGCTTTCGTCGAACAGGTTCTCGGCCATCAGCATGGCCTGCTCGCGCATGCCACCCTCGATCTCGCGGCGCTCGCGGTTGATGGCGTCCAGCTGGCGCGCCAGCTCCAGCGCGTGCGCCGCGTCGTCGGTGAGCAGGCATTCGATGCCCAGTGTCATGTCGGCCAGGCGCCCGGCGGCATTGATGCGCGGCCCCAGCGCGAAGCCGAAGTCGAAGGTGGTGGCCTGCTCGGCCTTGCGCCCGGCGGCGGTGAACAGCGCCGCCATGCCCGCGGGCAGGGCCCCTGCACGCACGCGCTTGAGGCCCTGGGCCACCAGGCGGCGGTTGTTTGCGTCCAGCCGCACCACGTCGGCCACGGTGCCCAGCGCCACCAGCGGCAGCAGCGGCTCCAGCCTTGGCTGGCTGGCGGCATCGAAGACGCCGCGCGCGCGCAGTTCGGCGCGCAGTGCCAGCAGCACGTAGAACATCACGCCCACGCCCGCCATGGCCTTGCTCTCGAACGTGCAGCCGGGCTGGTTGGGGTTGACGATGGCGTCGGCCGCAGGCAGCTCGGGGCCGGGCAGGTGGTGGTCGGTCACCAGCACCGCCAAGCCCAGCGCTTTGGCCTCGCGCACACCTTCCACGCTGGCGATGCCGTTGTCCACGGTCACGAGCAGGTCGGCGCCGCGCGCGTGCACGCGGCGCGCGATCGGCGGGGTCAGGCCGTAGCCGTCCACCACGCGGTCCGGCACCAGGTAGTCCACATGGCGCGCGCCCAGCAGGCGCAGGCCGCGCACGCCCACGGCGCAGGCGGTGGCGCCGTCGCAGTCGTAGTCGGCCACGATGACGATGCGCTGGTCGCTGGCGATGGCGTCGGCCAGCAGCCGTGCCGCCTCTTGTGTGCCGCGCAGCGTGGCGGGCGGCAGCAGGCGGGCCAGGGCGTCATCTAGCTCGCTGGGCGTGCGCACGCCGCGTGCAGCGTACAGGCGTGCCAGCAAGGGGTGGATGCCCGCCTGCTCCAGCGCCCAGGTGGGCCGGGGGGGTACGTCTCGGACTATTATTTTCATAGCTGCTCGCGCACGTCCAGTAAGCGTTGGGGCCGAAAAAAGCTTTGAATGCGTTGGGCCCACGGGCGTGCGCCGCTGTGCCAGTGCAGGGCGCCGTTGTCACCGCACAGGCTCAAACGCACGCTGTGGCCGGCCTGGGCCTGCGCAGCCAAGGTGGCAACGGGGCCGGCATCGAGTGCTTGCCAAGCCTGTGCCCAGGCGGCCCAGTCGCCCGCCAAGGCGCTGGCCCGCAAAGACACATCGAGCTGGGGCGCCGGGCTGCGCGGTGGCGGCAGGGCGTCGAGCTGGCCCGCGCCGTGCAGCCAAAAGGCGTTCACAGGCAGTTGGCCCCGGGCGCTGCGCTCGTCGTTGAAAGGGTGGTTGTAGAGCAGCATTTGCAGCTCGGTGTGCAGGCGCTGTAGCCAGCGTGCTTGCGCGCCCTGGGGCTTCCAGTGGCTGGTGTCGCGCCCTTGTACGCGCTCCAGCGAAGCGGTGTGCAGATCGGCCAGTGCGCTGCCGCAGGCCAGCCAGCGCAGCGGCGCATGGTAGGTGAGCGTGATGCCGTCTTGCGCCAGCCAGGGGGCGACGATGGCCAGCAGGGCCCGCTCTTGCGCGTCATCCAGGCCCAGTTGTTCGGGCGGGTGCATCAGCACCTGGTCGGCCCCGGCTTGCCAGTGGCAGGGCGTGATCCAGGCGCAGGGCTGGCCCAGGGTGCGGCTCTCCCAGGCGGCCCAGGGCGTGGCCGGGCTGGGCAGGCCCAGGGCCTGCGCCAGGGCGCGCTCGTGTGGCAGGGTCGGGTCGCTGTCTTGTCCGGGCTCGGGGGCACTGCGGCCCAGCTGCGCTAGCAATCGCTCCAAGTGGGGCAGGCGCAGGGTTTGCAGGGCGTGGGTGCAGCCGTCAGCGTCGGTGGCGGCGTAGGCAATCAAGAGGTGGCGGGTTTCGGACATGGGGGCGTATTGTCCAAGATGGCACAATCGTATCGTGTGAAGCGGGATAATTTTGGTGAAAGTTACTGTTTACGCGGGCCCTGGATTTTTTGTCTTGGCAAGAAAATAATGGGCTGATTTCACGGCCTCAGTAAAAATATTTTTTTGGAGAAAAAGATGAGTGATCAAAACGAAATTCGCATTCTGCAAGCCCCACTGGGGCGACGCACTCTTTCATTGGCGGGTGTGGCTTGGGTATTGTCCGCATGTGGTGGGGGTGGTGCAACATCTGGTGTTGAAAAAGAACTTTTGCCGAAAATTTTGGGGCTGCGTGGTGGCGGTGAGGCGGAAGAGGGTAATTTGGCTCAGTTTGATGTTTATGTGGATGATAAAAATGGCCCATTTAAATTTCAGTGGATACGTAACGGCGTTGCAATAGCTGGGGCGACGGATAATTTTTATAGGTTCTCGGCGAAATTGGAGGATTCTGGGGCTACTTTTTCAGTCGTTGTATCCAATGCGTATGGTTCAGTGACTTCTGATTCTCTTGGTTTGATTGTGAATCCGCGCAGGGCTGGTGATGGCATTATTGAAGAGGCTACCGGCGCATTGAGTGCCTTGACTTTTGAGCAGACCTTGGTGAAGTTGGGGCGTTCGGGGGATTTGTTTGTTTTGCAAATTCCTACGCGCGAATTGGTGCGTATCAATCCTGATGGTCAGCAGGTGCCGTTGTATTCTGGTGTGCAGTCCATTCAGTTTAAACAGTATCCCAAAAAAGTGAGTGTGCTTGAGCGGGAAAATGGGGATTTGTACGTTTCAGCGGGGTATTTGGAGCCCAAGGGGGGAGAGCTTTACAAGCTGTCTGCCAACGGTCTGGAGAACCTTTTGCAGGGTGACGAGATGTTTGGCATTGTCCCTTGGGGTATTCATCATGGCCCGGCAGGAAGAATTTTGGTGCTGGATTGTCTCACCATGGCAATTTTTGAAATTACAGCAGCTGATAGGTTGCTTCAATACTCCAAGGGGCCTGATTTGACTGGGGCTCGACTGGCAAATAATGAATACTTGTATCGTGGAATGGCTGTTAATAGTGCTGGAAAAATATTAATTTATGTGGGTAGATATAGTGCCTATATGTCTCCAGGGGGTAGCTTCTTGAAAGAGGTTACTCCGACTGGTGATTTTCTGGACGTGGAGTATTTTAAAGACCATCAGACGCAGTCTGTGTTGTCGGTAGGGGATGTTTTTTACGCGCGTTCGTCTTTTCAGTATGAGACTGATCAAGCTTTCGGTCTTTATGAAATTGGTGTAGATAATTATGCGCGGCCTCTCTCGCCTCGCCTGAGGGGTTATTATTCTAGGTATATTGATTTGGTTGATGTGACGCCTGAGGGGAAGATAATATTTGCAATAATGGGTGCTGATCAATTGATGGCTGTTTATCTTAGAAGATCTCCAAGAGCTTCAAGGTATATGCTGCTCAATGTGGGTGCGATGAAGGTTGATTAATTTGTTTGGCGGGAATTGCGTGAGCGCCAATTTTGTGGGGTCGGCTTAAGCCGCGAAACATCAGTCAATCGCCCTTGATTGGTGGGTGTTAAAGGTTGTGTGCCTTGTGATGGCTGAACCATCATTCGCAGCTCAAGCCGCCCCAGCAAAGGATCCGTGCGTAATTCCTGTTTTGGGTAATCATCTTCTATTTTGATTTTCGAGGTGTAAATTGTTTTTATTTGATTGACCTGTTTTTTTGGCAGTGCCTTTTGTTTGTTTTTGAGCGTGCTGCTGGTATTTTTTTGTTGATATCGAATTGACCCTGCAAGTGATTGCACTTCACTCATGGCCCTGAGCCAGTGGTGGTTTCATGCAAATTCCCTACGAGCTGGCCCTGGGCTGGCGCTACACCCGTGCGGGCCGCGCCACGCGGCGCAACGGCTTTATCTCGTTCATCTCGGGCGTGTCCATGCTGGGCATCGCGCTCGGGGTGGCGGCGCTCATCATCGTGCTGTCGGTGATGAACGGCTTTCAGAAAGAGGTGCGCGACCGCATGCTCAGCGTGGTCTCGCACATTGAAATTTTTGCCCCGGGTGGAGCGGCGCTGCCCGATGTGGCGCAGACCCTGGCCGAAGCACGGCGCAACCCGGCGGTGGTGGGCGCAGCGCCCTTCGTGGCGGCCCAGGCGCTGCTGGCGCGCGGCGAAGACATGAAGGGCGCGCTGGTGCGCGGCATCGACCCGGCGCGCGAGGGCGAGGTGACCGACCTGGCCGCCGCCAACGCCGACGTGCTGCGCCAGCTGGAGCCGGGCGCCTTCCGCGTGGTGCTGGGCATCGAGCTGGCGCGCCAGCTGGGCGTGCGTGCGGGCGACCTGGTCACCCTCATCGCCCCGGGCGGCCAGGTCACGCCCGCGGGCGTGGTGCCGCGCCTCAAGCAGATGACGGTGGCCGGCACCTTCAACTCCGGCCACTACGAATACGACGCCGCGCTGGTGATGCTGCACCACGAGGATGCCGAGCGCCTGTTCCGGCTGGAGGGCCCGACGGGCGTGCGCCTGAAGCTGCAGAACCTGCACGACGCCCCGATGGTGGCGCGCGAACTGGCCGACACCCTGACCGGCCACCTCCTGATCCGCGACTGGACGCAGCAAAACCGCACCTGGTATGCCGCCGTGCAGCTGGAAAAACGCATGATGTTCATCATCCTCACGCTCATCGTGGCGGTGGCGGCGTTCAACCTCGTTTCCACCCTGGTGATGACCGTGACCGACAAGCGCGCTGACATCGCCATCCTGCGCACCCTGGGCGCGAGCCCGCGCAGCATCATGGGCGTGTTTGTGGTGCAGGGGGCCATGGTGGGCGTCATCGGCACCCTGGCCGGGCTGCTGCTGGGGCTGGGCATTGCGTTCAACATCGACGTCATCGTGCCGGCCATCGAGCGTGCGCTGAACGCCAGCTTCCTGCCCAAGGACATCTACCTCATCAGCAAGATGCCCAGCGACCCGCAAAGCAGCGACATCGTGCCGATCGCCGTCATTTCTCTGGTGTTGGCCTTCGTCGCCACCCTGTATCCGAGCTGGCGCGCCAGCCGCGTCAACCCGGCGGAGGCCCTTCGCTATGAATAACGTAGCTGCTAGCGCAAGCCCAACAAGCGCTCAGGGCCAAAATGGCATCAATTCTGGCGTGGTGCTGCACGCCCAGGGCCTGGCCAAGCGCTTTACCGAAGGACGGCTCGACGTGCGCGTGCTGCAGGGCGTGGATTTGCAGGTGCGCCGCGGCGAGACGCTGGCCATCGTCGGCGCCTCGGGCTCGGGCAAGAGCACGCTGCTGCACCTGCTCGGCGGACTCGACGCGCCCAGCAGCGGCAGCGTGCAGTTGCTGGGCCACAACCTGCACGGGCTGGCGCCGGCCGAGCAGGGGCGGCTGCGCAATGCGCACCTGGGCTTCATCTACCAGTTCCACCACCTGCTGCCCGAGTTCAGCGCCATCGACAACGTGGCCATGCCGCTGCGCATCCGGCGCCAGCCCTACGAGGACTGTCTGCGTGAAGCCCAGCAGATGCTGGCCGCCGTGGGCTTGGCCGAGCGCGTGCAGCACCGCCCCGCCGAGCTCTCGGGCGGCGAGCGCCAGCGCGTGGCCATCGCGCGCGCGCTGGTCACGCGACCGGCCTGCGTGCTGGCCGATGAGCCCACCGGCAACCTCGACCGCAGCACGGCCGACAACGTCTTTCAGCTCATGCTGCGCCTGGCGCGCGAGCAGGGTACGGCCTTCGTGCTGGTGACGCACGACGAAACCCTGGCCGCGCGCTGCGACCGCGTGCTGCGGCTGGTGGAAGGGCGGCTGGGGTAGGCTCGCGCCCATGCCTGGCTGGATCGACACCCACTGCCACCTCGACGCGCCCGAGTTCGCCCCCGACGTGGACGCCGTGCGCGCCCAGGCGCGCGCGGCGGGCGTGGCGCACTGCGTCATCCCGGCCGTGGCGCGCAGCCAGTGGGATGCCGTGCGCCAGCTCGCGCACCGCCATGGCGACAGCTACGCGCTGGGTATCCACCCGCTCTACACGCCGCAAGCCGCCGACGAAGACCTGGAGGCGCTGGCCGCTGCGCTGGCACGGCACCAGGCCGACCCGCGTTTGGTTGCGGTGGGCGAGATCGGGCTCGACGGCTTCGTGCCCGGCCTTGACCCCGCGCGCCAGTGGCGCTTTTACCGCGCGCAACTGCAGCTGGCGCAGCGCTGTGGCCTGCCGGTGATCCTGCATGTGCGCCGCTCGGCCGACCGCTTGCTCAAGGGCCTGCGCGAAGTGCCGGTGCGTGGTGGCATTGCCCATGCCTTCAACGGCAGTGTGCAGCAGGCGCAGGCGTTCATTGCCCTGGGTTTCAAGCTCGGGTTTGGCGGTGCCGTGACCTACGAGCGCGCCCTGCAGCTGCGCCGCCTGGCGCAGGCACTGCCAGAGGACGCCATTGCCATGGAAACCGACGCGCCCGACATTCCGCCGCACTGGCTCTACCGCACCGCCGCCGAGCGCGCGGCGGGCCAGCCCCAGAGGCGCAACAGTCCGGCCGAGCTGCCGCGCATTGGCGCTGAGGTGGCGGCGCTGCGCGGCCTGGCCCCCGCAGATTGGGCGGCACGCACCCGCGCCAACGCCGTGGCCGCGCTGCCAGGGTTGGCCACCCTGCTTTCGCAATCAGCATAAAAATAGCTGCTAGCGCTTGTCTGGCAAGCGCTAGCAGCTATTGTTTTGATAGTTTCGTTACAGCACTTCGCTGGCGAAATCCGCCAGGCGCGAGCGTTCGCCGCGCGCCAGTGTGATGTGGCCGCTGTGTGGCCAGCCCTTGAAGCGGTCGACCGCGAAGGTCAGGCCCGACGAGCCTTCGGTCAGGTACGGCGTGTCGATCTGCGCCAGGTTGCCCATGCAGACGATCTTCGTACCCGGGCCGGCGCGCGTGATCAGCGTCTTCATCTGCTTTGGCGTCAGGTTCTGCGCTTCGTCGATGATGACGAACTTGTCCATGAAGGTGCGCCCGCGCATGAAGTTCATGCTCTTGATCTTGATGCGGCTGCGGATCAGGTCGTTCGTGGCGGCGCGCCCCCATTCGCCGGGGTTGCCGCCGTCGCCCTTGGCGAGGAATTCGAGGTTGTCGTCGAGCGCGCCCATCCACGGGCCCATCTTCTCCTCCTCGGTGCCGGGCAGGAAGCCGATGTCTTCACCCACACTCACGGTGGCGCGGGTCATGATGATCTCGCTGTAGCGGCGCTCGTCCAGCACCTGCGTCAGGCCCGCGGCCAGCGTCAGCAGCGTCTTGCCCGTACCGGCGGTGCCGGTCAGGGTGACGAAGTCCACATCGGGGTCCATGAGCAGGTTCATGGCGAAGTTCTGCTCGCGGTTGCGCGTGGTCACGCCCCAGACGGCGTTCTTGGCGTGGCCGTAGTCCTTGAGGGTCTGCAGCACGGCGGTCTTGTCGCGGATTTCGGTGACGCGCGCGTACAGGCTGGGCTCGCCCGGTGCCTCGAAGTAGACAAACTGGTTGATCATCATCCCGGCCACCAGCGGGCCGCTGATGCGGTAGTAAGTGTTTGCGCCGCTTTGCCAGCTTTCCACGTTCTTGCCGGCCTTGCTCCAGAAGTCCGCCGGCAGGGCGAGCGACCCTGCGTACAGCAGGTCGTCATCGTCCAGCGCTTTGTCGTTCTGGTAGTCCTCGGCGGGCAGGCCTAGGGCGCGCGCCTTGACGCGCATGTTGATGTCCTTGGACACCAGTACCACCTCGCGCGGGGTGTGCTGGGCGCGTAGCGCCTCCACCACACCGAGGATTTGGTTGTCCGCCTTGCCCTGGGGCAGGCTGGTCGGCAACTGGTAGTTCAGCGGTGCGGTCTGGAAGTACAGCTTGCCGGTGGCGGCGCGCTGGCCCGTGGCGTCGAGCGCAATGCCCGCGCCGATGTCGGCGCCCTGGGTCGCCACCAGCGCGTCGAGCGAGCGGCTGACCTGGCGGCCGTTGCGCGCCACTTCGGTCATGCCCTTCTTGTGCGCGTCGAGCTCCTCCAGCACGATCATCGGCAGGAAGATGTCGTGTTCCTCGAAGCGGAACAGGCTGGTCGGGTCGTGCAGCAGCACGTTGGTGTCCAGCACGAAAAGCTTGGTGGGGCCTTTGCTGCGGGTCTTGCGCGTGCGGGCTGGGGCGGCAGCGGTTTTGGGGACTGCGGCGGGCTTGGTTGCCGGCTTGGCAGCCGCCTGTTGCACGGGTTTAGGCGCGGGCTTGGGCACGGCCTTGGCCAGCGTGGGCGCGCTCGCCAAGGTGCTGGCCGTGGCGGGTGCAGGTTTGGCCCGGGGGGGCGTTTGCGCAGTGCGCGCCGTGGACTTGCGTGCCGCGGGCGCGGCGGCGGCGAAGGCTTGCTCGGGCAGGCGGGCGGCGCGCTGGGTCGGGGCGGGGGGCAGGGGCATGGTCGAGGAGGCTTCCTGGCGGTTCAGAAAACAAAAAGCCGCCGGGCGAACCGGGCGGCTTGTCGTGTAAGGGAGGGGAGCGGCTTGTTCTGGTGCTGCATCAGCGTGCCATTATGCACAGCCCCCGTGACACCCGTTAGGCAGCTTTCTTCAGTGCCTTGAGCGATTTCACGGCCTTGAGCACCTCGTCCACATGGCCGGGCACCTTCAGGCCGCGCCATTCCTGCACCAGCAGGCCATCCGGGCCGACCAGGAAGGTGCTGCGCTCAATGCCCTTGACCTTCTTGCCGTACATGATCTTGTTCTTGACCACGCCGAACATGTGGCACATCTTCTCCTCGGTGTCGGCGATCAGCTCGAAGGGCAGTTCGAGCTTTTCCTTGAAATCGTCGTGCGACTTCATGTTGTCGCGCGAAACGCCGAACACCGCTGCGCCAGCCTTCACGAAGTCCTTGTACTTGTCGCGAAACTGCATGGCCTCGGTGGTGCAACCTGGCGTGTTGTCCTTGGGGTAGAAATACAGCACCAGAATCTGACCCTGGTGGGAGGTGTTCGATACCTTGATTCCGCCGGTCGCGTTGGCTTCAAATTCTGGGAGGGGTTTGTTGACAACGATCGCCATAGGGTCCGAATCTCTGCTGGAAATGTCGTAGAAAAAACCGGGGAAGTGGGTGTGTTATTGTTTTAGGTTACCCCGGCCGCAATCCGCAATTTTACCCCGAAACCCGCAGAAGCCCTCTATCGCGCCGGGCGTGCCGATGCCGTGGGCGTGGAAATGGCACCGCAGCGTCTGCGTGCTGGGATCGCAAACACGCGCTTAGGGCGATTGCAGCAGCAGTGCGACCGCCACGCGGCGGCCTTCGCCTAGCAGGAAGTTGTAGGTGCGGCAGGCGGCGGCCGTGTCCATGGTTTCCAGCCCCATGCGCCGCTGCATCAGCGGCGCCAGCCACGCGGGTGGCACGAAACGGATGCGCGGACCACTGCCAAAGAGCACCATTTCCGCGTCGATCTCGGCCAGCCGGGCGAAGTGCGCGGGGGTCAGGTCCTCGAAGCGCTCGCACGCCCAAGGCTGGCGCAGGCCATCGGGGCCGAGAACGATGCTGTGGTGGATCTTTTCCGGCCCCACGGCCACCCAGCCCGGGCCGTAGCCGCTGATGGAATGGGCGCTGGACGGGTCGGGCTGGAACTTCATGGTGCGGCGGGTGGTGATGCAGCCCGGGGGGCAGACGCCTCGTGGGTGTGCGGGTGAAATGTGGTCAAATTATAAGTTTCACCGCCGTATGCTGGCAGTGCCCTTGTTCTCATTGAGACACGCATGAAGACCGTCCGCAAATCCGCCAAGCTCAACAATGTTCTCTACGATGTCCGCGGCCCCATCGTGGACGCGGCCAAGCAGATGGAGGACGAAGGGCAGAAGATCATCAAGCTGAACATCGGCAACATGGCGCCGTTCGGTTTTGATGCGCCCGAGGAAGTGCAGCAGGACATGATCCGCAACCTGCCCAACTCGGCGGGCTACTCGGACAGCAAGGGCATCTTCGCCGCGCGCAAGGCGGTGATGCACTACACCCAGCAGCTCGGCATCGCGGGCGTGACGCTGGACGACATTTACCTGGGCAACGGTGCCAGCGAACTGATCGTGATGGCCACGAACGCCCTGCTGGACGACGGCGACGAGCTGCTCGTGCCCATGCCCGACTACCCGCTGTGGACTGCCGCGACCTCGCTTTCAGGGGGCGCGCCGGTGCACTACCGCTGCGACGAGGAGGCAGGCTGGCTGCCCGACCTGGACGACATGCGCGCCAAGATCACGCCTCGCACGCGCGGCATCGTGGTCATCAACCCGAACAACCCGACGGGCGTGCTCTACCCCGTGGAACTGCTCAAGGGCATCATCCAGATCGCACGCGAGCACGGCTTGGTGCTGCTGGTGGACGAGGTGTACGACAAGGTGCTCTACGACGGCGTGAAGTTCACCTCGATGGCGAGCCTGTCGACCGACGTACTCACGCTGACGTTCAACTCGCTGTCCAAGGCCTACCGCTCCTGCGGCTACCGTGCGGGCTGGATGGTGCTCTCCGGCCCCAAGGCGGACGCGCGCGACTACATCGAAGGCCTGAACATGCTGGCCAACCTCAAGCTCGGCTCCAACGTGCCGGGCCAGTGGGCCATCCAGACCGCCCTGGGCGGTTACCAAAGCATCAACGATCTGGTCAAACCCGGCGGGCGCCTGTGCCGCCAGCGCGACCTGGCCTACGAGCTCATCACGCAGATTCCCGGCGTCACCTGCGTCAAGCCGCACGCGGCGCTGTACATGTTCCCGCGCCTTGACCCGGTGATGTACCCGATTGCCGACGACCGCCAGTTCTTCATGGAAGTGCTGCGTGCCACGCGCGTGATGCTGGTGCAGGGCTCGGGCTTCAACTACCCGGACAACCAGCATTTCCGCATCGTGTTCCTGCCGCATGAAGACGATCTGCGCGAGGCTATCGGGCGCCTGGCGGGCTTTCTTGCCACCTACCGGCAGCGCCACAGCAAGGCCGCGTGAGTGGTCTTGGAAACTCTTTTTTTCATAGCTGCTAGCGCTTGACTGACAAGCGTTTCAGCCATTTTTGACTGGTAAAACTGATATGAAACCCATCCAAGTCGGCCTGCTGGGCATTGGCACCGTGGGCAGCGGCGTATTCAACGTGCTGCAGCGCAACCAGGAGGAGATCCGCCGCCGCGCGGGCCGTGGCATTGAAATTGCCATGGTGGCTGACCTGGACGTGGAGCGCGCCCGTGCAATCGTCGGCAGCGGCGTGCAGGTGGTGCAGGACGCGCGTGCCGTTATTGCCAACCCCGAGATCGATATCGTGGTCGAGCTCATCGGCGGCTATGGCATCGCCAAGGCGCTGGTACTGGAGGCCATTGCGGCCGGCAAGCACGTGGTCACCGCCAACAAGGCGCTGCTGGCCGTGCATGGCACCGAAATCTTCGCGGCCGCCTCCGCCAAGGGCGTGATGGTGGCCTTCGAGGCGGCTGTGGCCGGGGGCATCCCGATCATCAAGGCGCTGCGCGAGGGCCTGACCGCCAACCGCATCCAGTGGCTGGCCGGCATCATCAACGGCACGACGAACTTCATCCTGTCCGAGATGCGCGACAAGGGCCTGGACTTCGACGTGGTACTCAAGGAGGCCCAGCGCCTGGGCTACGCCGAGGCCGACCCGACCTTCGACATCGAGGGCGTGGACGCTGCGCACAAGGCCGCCATCATGAGCGCCATTGCCTTTGGCATCCCCGTGCAGTTTGACAAGGCCTACGTCGAAGGCATCACCCAGCTGGCCGCTGCCGACATCAAATACGCTGAGCAACTGGGCTACCGCATCAAGCTGCTGGGTATCACCAAGCGCACGGACAAGGGCATCGAGCTGCGCGTGCACCCGAGCCTGGTGCCGTCCAAGCGCCTGATCGCCAATGTGGAAGGTGCCATGAACGCCGTGGTGGTGCAGGGCGACGCCGTTGGCTCCACGCTGTACTACGGCAAGGGTGCGGGCTCCGAGCCGACGGCCAGCGCCGTGATTGCCGACCTGGTGGACATTACCCGCCTGCACACCGTGGACCCGCTCAACCGCGTGCCGCACCTGGCCTTCCAGCCACACACGCTCGACCAGGCCAAGGACGAGCTGCCCGTGCTGCCCATGAGCGAAGTGGTGACCAGCTACTACCTGCGCCTGCGCGTGGCCGACCAGGCGGGCGTGCTGGCCCAGGTGACGGGCATCGTCGCCAACGCCGGCATCAGCATCGACGCCGTGCTGCAGCGCGAGGCCGACGAAGTGGGGGGCGAGGGTTCCACGCAGACCGATCTCATCATCCTCACGCACGACACGCGTGAGGGCACCATGAACGACGCCATCGCCCAGATGCAGCAACTGCCCACGGTGCTCGCGCCGATCACGCGCATCCGCAAGGAGGAGCTGAACTGATGCTGTACCTGTCCACGCGCGGCCATCCGGACCGCAAGCGCTTTTGCGACATCCTGCTCGAAGGCCTGGCGCCCGACGGCGGCCTCTACTTGCCCGAGCACTACCCCCAGATCAGCAGTGAACGCCTGGGCGAACTGCGCGCGGTGTACCAAAGCCAGGGCTATGCGGAACTGGCGTTCCAGATCTTGTCGCTCTATATCGACGACATTCCCGCCGCCGACCTGCGCGCCTTGTGCGCCAAGACCTACACCGCCGAGGTGTTCGGCACCGCTGCCATCGTGCCGCTGCGCCCGCTGGAAGACGGCCTGTGGCTCGAAGCCCTGTCCAATGGCCCCACGCTGGCCTTCAAGGACATGGCCATGCAGCTGCTGGGCAACCTGTTCGAGTACGAGCTGCAGCGCCGCGGCGCGCAGCTCAACATCCTCGGCGCCACCAGCGGCGACACCGGCAGCGCCGCCGAGTACGCCATGCGCGGCAAGCAGGGCGTGCGCGTGTTCATGACCAGCCCGCATGGCCGCATGAGCCCGTTCCAGCAGGCGCAGATGTTCAGCCTGCAGGACGAAAACATCCACAACATCGCCATCGAGGGCGTGTTCGACGACTGCCAGGACATCGTCAAGGCCGTTTCGAACGACCTGGAGTTCAAGCGCAAATACAAGATCGGCACCGTCAACTCCATCAACTGGGCGCGCCTGCTGGCGCAGGTGGTCTATTACTTCGCCGGTTACTTCCAGGCCTCCTCGTCGAACGCCCAGCAAGTCAGCTTCACTGTGCCCAGCGGCAATTTCGGCAACATCTGCGCCGGCCACGTGGCGCGCATGATGGGCCTGCCGATTGCCAAGCTGGTGGTGGCCACGAATGAAAACGACGTGCTCGACGAGTTCTTCCGCACCGGCGTGTACCGAGTGCGCGGCAGCGCCGACACGCACGAAACCTCCAGCCCGTCGATGGACATCAGCAAGGCCAGCAACTTCGAGCGTTTCGTGTTCGACCTGCTGGGCCGTGACGCCGCCGCCACGCGCGCGCTGTTCGGCGACGCCCTGGGGCGCGACGGGCGCTTTGACCTCGGCGCCAACCCGCTGTTCGCCCAGGCTGCCGCGCG
Organism: Paenacidovorax caeni; assembly: GCF_001298675.1. GTDB lineage: Bacteria > Pseudomonadota > Gammaproteobacteria > Burkholderiales > Burkholderiaceae_C > Paenacidovorax > Paenacidovorax caeni. The sequence goes on along the minus strand of NZ_CYIG01000002.1, from coordinate 95,311 downwards.
CTACGGCTTCGAGAGCGGCAAGAGTACCCATGCCGACCGCCTGGCCACCATTCGCGATACCTGGCAACGCTTTGGCCAGATGATCGACACCCACACCGCCGACGGCGTGAAGGTGGCACGCGAGCACCGCGGGGCGGAGCCGATGGTGGTGCTCGAAACGGCGCTGCCCATCAAGTTCGCCGCCACCATCGAGGAGGCGCTGGGCCGCGCGCCCGAGCGCCCGGCCCGGTTCGAGGGCATCGAGGCGTTGCCCAAGCGCGTGCAGGTCATGCCGGCCGACGCGCAGCAGGTCAAGGCCTACATCGCCGCGCATTGCGGCGAATGAAGGGGTTGATGGTCAAATCGGCTTCCAGCGCTTGCTGGGCAAGCGCTAGCAGCTATCGTTCAAGGAGCGCATGATGAAGGTCGCCGGCTTTGCCGGGTTCTCCGGGGCCGGCAAAACCACGCTGGTGGAGCAGCTCATCGCCTGCCTGCGCGGGCGTGGGCTGCGGGTGTCGGTCATCAAGCATGCGCACCACCGCTTCGACATCGACCACCCTGGCAAGGACAGTTGGCGCCACCGCCAGGCCGGCGCCAACGAAGTGCTGCTGGCCTCTGACATGCGCCTGGCCCTGCTGCGTGAATACGACCAGCCGCACGAGCCTGATGTGCACACCTTGCTGGCCCAGCTCGACGCGCGCGCCGATTGGGTGCTGATTGAAGGCTTCAAGGACGCGCCCCTGCCCAAGATCGAGGTCTGGCGCGCCCCCGCGTCCGGCCAGGCGCCGCGGCCGGTGCTGTACCCGCACGACCCTTTTGTTGTCGCCGTGGCCACCGATGCGCCCGCCGGTTTGCCGCAGCCGCCGCGCCAGCCCGTGCTCGACCTGAATGCGCCCGCGCAGGTGGCCGACTGGCTGCTGGCCCACGGTGCGCGCTTCGACTATTCCAAGGAATCGCCATGACCCGCCCGCCGCTCCTGCCCCTTGACGATGCCCTGGCCCAGTTGCTCGCGCAGGCCGCGCCGCTGGCGCAGGGCGAGGCGGTCGCCACTTTTGACGCCGATGGCCGCGTGCTGCTGCGCGATGCCGTGTCGCCGCTGCAGGTGCCGCCGCTCGACAACAGCGCCATGGACGGCTACGCGCTGCGCTGTGCCGACGTCGTGGCGCCGGGGGCGGTGCTGCCAGTGTCCCAGCGCATTCCGGCGGGCAGCGTCGGCACGCCACTGCTGCCGGGCACGGCAGCGCGCATCTTCACCGGCGCACCCGTACCCCCGGGGGCCGACGCCGTGGTGATGCAGGAGGACTGCGAGGTGCTGGAGGACGGCCGCGTGCGTGTGCACGGCGTGCACCGGCCCGGCCAGCACATCCGCCGCGCTGGCGAGGACATCGCGCGCGGCGCCACAGTGCTGGCGGCGGGCACGCGCCTCACGCCTGCCGCGCTCGGCCTGGCCGCCAGCATCGGCCTGGCGCAACTGGAGGTGGCGCGGCGCCCGCGCGTGGCGCTGTTTTCCACCGGCGACGAACTGGCCATGCCCGGCGAGGTGCCGCCCGAGCGCATGCCGCCCGGCGCCATTTACAACAGCAACCGTTTCTTCCTGCGCGCCATGCTGGAGCGCTTGGGCTGCGAGGTGACCGACCTGGGCATCGTGCCCGACCGGCTCGACGCCACCGTGGCCGCGCTGCGCGCGGCCGCGCAGGGGCATGACCTGATCCTGACCAGCGGCGGTGTCTCGGTCGGCGAGGAAGACCACGTCAAGCCCGCCGTGCAGGCCCTGGGGCGGCTCGACCTGTGGCAGATCGCCATCAAGCCCGGCAAGCCCTTCGCCTATGGCCGCGTGGACGGCGGGGCGGGCGCAGCGCATTTCATGGGGCTGCCGGGCAACCCCGTGTCGTGCTTCATCACCTTTGCCGTGCTGGTGCGCCCCTTCCTGCTGCGGCTGCAGGGCGTGCACGATGTTGCTCCAAAAACCATAGCTGCTCGCGCAGACTTTGATTGGCCTCGGGCCGATAAACGTCGCGAATTCCTGCGCGTGCGCCTGAATGCCGACGGGCACCTGGAACGGTTTGCCAACCAGAGTTCGGGCGTACTCACTTCCACCGTCTGGGGCGATGGCGTGGTGGACAACCCGCCCGGCCAGGCCATTGCGCGCGGCGACAACGTGCGCTTCATTCCCTTTGGAGGGCTGCTGGCATGACCGACCAGACCCTGTGCAAGCGCATCACGGTGCGCTACTTCGCCTCCATCCGCGAGGCCCTGGGCCAAGGCGAGGAAGCCGTGGATACCCCCGCTGCCACCTTGGGCGCACTGCGCCAGGAACTGCTGGCACGCGGTGGCGCCTACGCCGAGGTGTTGGCGCCGGGGCGCGCGGTGCGCATGGCGCTCAACCAGACACTGAGCGACGAGGCTGCACCGCTGCCCGCTGGCGCGGAAGTGGCGTTTTTCCCCCCCGTGACGGGGGGGTAAGCGGCGCCCCCAGCGCCAGCCTAGCTGGCTGCGCGCAGAAATTCGTGCCACGCCGACACTGCCAGCCCCAGCGGGGCCAGGCAGGCAAAGCCTTGCAGCAGGCGTGCGAAGACCGGGCCGGCGCGGTGCACCTCCAGGTAGTGGCGCAGCAGAATGCGCGCCTTGACCCAGGCAACGGCCGCCACCAGCAGTGCCAGCGCCAGGCGTGGCAGCCCGCTGTGTGGCCCTGCTGCCAGTCCCACGCTCAGTACCGACAAGGCGCATAGCAGCAGCCAGGCGAGCGTGGTCGTGCCTATGGGCAGGCGTGTGAGCAGTGTTTTCATACGAAGGCGTAGAACAGGGCAAAAATCATCAGCCACACCAGGTCGGTGGCGTGCCAGTAGATGGCCAGTGCCTGCGGGCCCCGGCAATCGTCGGCCGAATAGCTGCCAGCGCACAGGCCGACCAGGATCCAGGCCATGCCCATCAAGCCCCAGCAGGCGTGAATGAAGTGGTTGATGGTCAGGTAGTAGTACACCACCACGAAAATGCCGGCACTGGCATCCAGCCCCTGCGCCAGGTTCCACTGCCACTCAAAAATCTTCAGCACCGGGTAGACCAAACCCGTGGCCAGCGCTGCCGCCATCCAGACGGTGGCACGCTGGCGCCGCCCGGCTTCCAGATGGTGCACCATGCGCGTGAGCATGAAACCGCTGCTGACCATGACCAGGGTGATGCACAGGCCGCTGAGAGTGGACAGGCGTGTGGGCCCCTCCTGGAACGCTTGCGGGTAGTGCCAGCGGGCGGTGAAGTAGACGGCGAAGAACACCGTGAACTCCAGGCATTCCAGGCAGATGCCGATCCACATCGCCTTGTAGCCCGGGCGCTGCATGTCGCGCAGGGGGGCGTAGGTGGGGGCCTCTGGCATGGGCTGGGGCGGCGCCACGGGCGGTACGGCCAGCCCATCCGGTGAAAGCGTACAGGTCGTCATCGGGGATAGTTTTTTGTGCGGGGCGAGGGACCGTCTGTTAGCGGGTGCGCGAGACCAGCGCGCTCAAGGACGATGCCAACGACTATGCCGCGGTCACGTCTGCTGCGTAAGGCGCAGAGAAGACGAAAATACCATACCAGTTTGCTACGATTTTTGGAAAACCATGTCGCTGGCAGGCGCGGCTTTCAGTCCACCCCGACCGGCAGTTCGGGGCTGCGCCATTGCAGCAGTTCGGCCAGCCGCAGCGTGATCCAGCGCGCCTCGGGCGGCGTCACGCCCGACTCCGCGCCCGCCAGCCCGGCGTGGATGCGGCGTAACACCTCCTCCTCCGACGGCACGGCGCCGTGGTAGAGCTGCTGCGCCTGCTCGACCAGGTGATTTGCCAGGTCCTCGCACAGCTCGTAGCGCGCACACAGTTGCGCCGCCGTGGCCCGCAGGCGCCCGCGCGTGTCGCTGTAGAGCGCGGCGAACGAGGGCGGCAGAAAAATCTGGTGGTCGTCTTGCATGGCATGGTGCGGCGGTGGAATGGCCGAGAATAACCGCCATGACCTCGCCCCGTGTTTCCATCCAAACCCAGGACTTCGACGTGTCTGCCGAACTGGCTGCGCTGCGCGCGCAGGACGCGCGCGTGGGTGCCGTGTGCTGCTTCGTGGGCACCGTGCGCGACCGCAACGAGGGCGACGCCGTCGCCAGCATGGAGCTGGAGCACTACCCCGGCATGACCGAAAAATCCATCGAGGCCATGATCGACGCGGCGCTGGCGCGCTTTGCCCTGTACGGCGTACGCGTCATCCACCGCGTGGGGCTGCTGCAGCCGCTGGAGCAGATCGTGCTCGTGGCCGTTACCAGCGCGCACCGCGGCGAGAGCTTCCAGGCCTGCGAGTTCCTCATGGACTACCTCAAGACCCAGGCACCTTTCTGGAAGAAAGAACAGACGCCGCAGGGCGCGCGCTGGGTGGATGCCCGCGTGAGCGACGACGCGGCCATGGCGCGCTGGGGGCTGCAATTACCGCCGATGGCGGGTTGAAAAACCGCCTGGGTGGCCTATCTATTCAGCAGTTGGAGGTTTTTTACACCATGCGAATCGACAAGCTCACCACCAAGTTCCAGGAAGCCCTGGCAGATGCACAGTCCCTGGCACTGGGCAACGACCACGCCTACATCGATCCCCTGCACCTGCTGGGCGCCATGCTGCGCCAGGAGGACGGCCCACGTGCGCTGCTGCAGCGCGCCGGTGCCAACGTGGGGGCGCTGCAGGCGGCAGTAGAAAACGCCGTCAAGCGCCTGCCCCAGGTCGAAGGCCAGGAGCAGGTGCAGGTCGGTCCCGACCTGGCGCGGCTGCTGCAGGCCACTGAGAAGGAAGCCATCAAGCGCGGCGACCCGTTCATTGCCAGCGAGCTGTTCCTGCTCGCCCTGGCCGACGGCAAAGGCGAGGCCACGCGCATCGCCAAGGACAACGGCCTCACGCGCAAGAGCCTGGAATCCGCCATTGATGCCGTGCGTGGCGGCCAGAAGATGGACAGCCCCGAGGCCGAAGGCCAGCGCGAGGCGCTGAAGAAATACTGCCTGGACCTGACCGAGCGTGCCCGCGTGGGCAAGCTCGACCCGGTGATCGGCCGCGACGACGAGATTCGCCGTGCCATTCAGGTGCTGCAGCGGCGCAGCAAGAACAACCCGGTGCTGATCGGCGAGCCCGGCGTGGGCAAGACCGCCATCGTTGAGGGGCTGGCCCAGCGCATCGTGGCCGGCGAAGTGCCCGAGTCGCTGAAGAACAAGCGCGTGCTCTCGCTCGACATGGCGGCGTTGCTTGCCGGCGCCAAGTACCGTGGCGAATTCGAGGAGCGCCTGAAATCCGTGCTCAACGAGCTGGCCAAGGACGAGGGCCAGACCATCGTCTTCATTGACGAGCTGCACACCATGGTGGGCGCCGGCAAGGCCGAGGGCGCCATGGACGCGGGCAACATGCTCAAGCCAGCCCTGGCGCGTGGCGAGCTGCACTGCGTGGGCGCGACCACGCTCGATGAATACCGCAAGTACATCGAGAAGGACGCTGCGCTGGAGCGGCGCTTCCAGAAAATCCTGGTGGACGAACCCAGCGTGGAAGCCACCATCGCCATCCTGCGCGGCCTGCAGGAGAAGTACGAGGTGCACCACGGCGTGGAGATTACCGACCCGGCCATCGTGGCCGCGGCCGAGCTGTCCAACCGCTACATCACCGACCGCTTCCTGCCCGACAAGGCCATTGACCTGATCGACGAAGCCGCAGCCAAGATCAAGATCGAAATCGACTCCAAGCCCGAGGCCATCGACAAGCTGGACCGCCGCCTGATCCAGCTGCAGATCGAGCGCGAAGCCGTGAAGAAGGAAAAAGACGAAGCCTCGCAAAAGCGCCTGCAGCTGATCGAGGAAGAAATCACCAAGCTGCAGCGCGAGATTGCCGACCTGGAAGACATCTGGAAGAGCGAAAAAGCCCAGGCCCAGGGCAGCCAGCAGGTGCGCGAGCAGGTCGAGAAGGTCAAGCTGCAGATTGAGGAACTCAAGCGCAAGGGCGACTTCAACAAGGTCGCCGAGCTGCAATACGGCAAGCTGCCCGAGCTGGAAAAGCGCCTCAAGGAAGCCCAGGCCCAGGAAGAAGGCCAGGGCGGCGCGGTGCATGCCAACCGGCTGCTGCGCACCCAGGTGGGCGCAGAGGAAATCGCCGAGGTCGTCTCGCGCGCCACCGGCATTCCGGTCAGCAAGATGATGCAGGGCGAGAAAGACAAGCTGCTGCACATGGAAGACAAGCTGCACGAGCGCGTGGTGGGCCAGGACGAAGCCATTAACGCCGTGGCCAACGCCATCAGGCGCTCGCGCTCGGGCCTGTCCGACCCGAACCGGCCCACGGGCTCGTTCCTGTTCCTCGGCCCCACGGGCGTGGGCAAGACCGAGCTGTGCAAGGCGCTGGCGGGCTTTTTGTTCGACAGCGAGGAGCACCTGATCCGCATCGACATGAGCGAGTTCATGGAGAAACACTCCGTGGCCCGCCTGATCGGCGCGCCGCCCGGCTATGTGGGCTATGAAGAGGGCGGCTACCTGACCGAGGCCGTGCGCCGCAAGCCCTACAGCGTGCTGCTGCTCGACGAGGTGGAAAAAGCCCACCCCGACGTATTCAACGTGCTGCTGCAGGTGCTGGACGACGGCCGCCTGACCGATGGCCAGGGCCGCACCGTGGACTTCAAGAACACCGTGATCGTGATGACGAGCAACATCGGCTCGCACCTCATCCAGGCCATGGTGGGGCAGGACAGCGACGACATCAAGGAAGCGGTGTGGGGGGAACTCAAGCAGCATTTCCGACCCGAATTCCTCAACCGTATCGATGAAACCGTGGTGTTCCATGGCCTCGATGCCCGGCACATTGCCGCCATCGCGCGCATCCAGCTGCAAATGCTGCAAGCGCGCCTGGCCCGCATGGAGCTGACGCTCGATGTCTCCGACGCCGCGCTGGAAGAGCTGGCCAAGGTCGGGTTCGACCCGGTGTTCGGCGCACGCCCGCTCAAGCGCGCGATCCAGCAACGCATCGAGAACCCGCTGTCCAAGCTGCTCCTGGAAGGGCGCTACCAGCCTAAGAGCGTGGTTCCCGTGGGCGTCGATCCGGTGAAGAACCCGGGGGTATTCCAATTCGGCGAGGCCCGCCCAGCGGGCTGAGCCCTACCATCGAAGCCGCAAGCGGGCCGTGTGGCCCGCTTGCGCCGCTTCACCAGCCAGAAAGGGACATGGTTTGAACGACATAGTGGCCGGCGCGATCCGGTGGACGTTGCGCCTCGTGGTGGTTGCCGCCGGCGTGGTCTTTTTCCTCAGCCTGCTGGCCGCCGCCGCCGTGCTGGCGCTCGTCTGGGGCGTGCGCGCCCTGTGGGCCCGCCTCACCGGCCGCCCGGTCATGCCCTGGGCCATGCGCATGAGCCCGCGCCAGGGATGGAGCACCGTGCACCGCAGCACCGCGCGCTGGACCGCCCCGCGCCCCGCCGCACGCGCCGGGCAAGGTAGCACCGACGTGACCGATGTGGTTGCGCGCGAAATCCGCTGAGTCTGGGGACGGTGGCTGCGCAGCTAAATTGATAGCTGCCAGCGCTTGCTGGGTAAGGGCGGAAGGCCAAAACGGCTTGAAATGGTGCCGCGCCAGCAGGCGCGGCTTGGTTGCCGCATCCCGGGGGATCATCCGCAACGGGTTGCTGGCCTTGTTACCTGATTGGCGGGTCAGGGATACTCATTGCTTTTCTCTCGGACACATTTTTTGTTTTCTTGGTCGATTTTTCCGCCAGAGTCGAGGCAACGATCCATTTCTCCTAACGGCCAAGGTAAGCGGCCCGCAGAATGCGGGTCCGCTTGACCGCAGAGTTAGACCCGAAGGCCAAAAGGGAACGCCCTGCCTTGAAGAAGGGCGCGGCCCACGAAAAAGCGCTGGGCCACGGAAGCGGCGCAGCACTGCAAGAATGATAGCTGGTGGCGCTTGCTGCACAAGCGCTGGCGGCCAAAAAGACTAGAAAGCCTTTGGAACAGGGCGGAGCGCTGGAATAGGTGGCTGCGCGCATGAAGCGGGTGATGGGACTAACTAGATTTAGACAACCGCATGCTACTGAGCCGATGCGGCCTAAGTCAAGCATGCGGCGCATACCGCCCTCAGCTTACCCTATGCCTGCGGCAATTTAGACCGCCTAAATTTCTATGGAAGGATGCGCTTCCCGTTCCGCCTGTTTCTGCCGCGCCGTTTCATTCCACGGCAAGCGCCATCCTCGTGAGAGAGGTGCGTCGAAGGCTGCCGTTTTGCTGGCGCATCTGGCCGTGGAGCGCAATGTGCGTGCTTCCACACGCGGAACCCCAGGCCAGGGCCGTCTCATTCTTCTCTTTGCGAGCAGGTGCCGGGCATCCATCTGCCTTGGTTTGACGGCGTGGCACGTGCAATGCGGCCCCGGCATTTGCCGGTGGTGCAGACGCCAGTGGCGGTGCGTGATTTGCCCATGCACATGGAGGGCACGGCGGGCTGGCCGTGGGGTGCGGCCTCCCTTGCGCTCGCTAACGGTTGCTGCGCAACCGGCCGCCATGGCGGCATGCTGTCCGGTGCGGATTCTGTTACCGCTTCGCCATCACGCGAAGTGCGAACCCCTAATCGGAATGGCATGCCTGGCCCTATCATGCCCGGCATGACCACCGACGACATTCGCGCCCTTTTCGAGGTCCAGTACCAGGCCAGCCGTGCCCAGCCCGACGTGCCGCTGCTTTTGCGCCGCGAGCGCCTGCTGCGTATGCGCAAGCTCATCGACGAGCGCGGGCCCGAACTGGCCGCCGCCGTGCAGGCGGACTTCGGCATGCGCTCGCTCCGGCTCACCGAGGTGGCGGACTTCTTCGTGCTGCGCGCGCTGCTGTCGCACACGCTTTCGCACCTGGCACGCTGGAGCCGTCCGCAGAAGGTGCGCACGCCGCTGCACCTGCAGCCTGCGCGTGCCTGGATCCAGCGCCAGCCGCTGGGCGTGGTGGGCGTGATCGCGCCGTGGAACTACCCCATCCAGCTCGCGCTGGCGCCGGCCATCACGGCGCTGGCGGCGGGCAACCGGGTCATGGTCAAGCCCAGCGAACTGACGCCGCACCTCTCGGCCAAGCTGGCCGAGGTGGTGGGCCAGTTCTTCGCGCCCGACGAGCTGTGCGTGGTGCAGGGCGACGCCTCGGTGGCGGCGCTGGTGGCCTCGCTGCCGTTCGACCACCTGGTGTTCACCGGCTCTACCGCCGTGGGCCGCAAGGTGGCGCAGGCCGCAGCCGCCAACCTTACGCCGACCACGCTGGAGCTGGGCGGCAAGTCGCCGTGCATCATCGATGCCAACTGCAACCTGCAAGAAGCCGCGCTGAAGATCGCCCACGGCAAGCTGCTGAACGCAGGCCAGACCTGTATTGCGCCCGACTACGTGCTGTTGCCCCAGGGCAGCGAGGCGGCGTTTACCGAGGCCTACCGCGCCGCCGTGGCGCGGCTGTTCCCGCAGATCGAGGGCAACCCGGACTATGCCTCCATCATTTCCGCGCGCCACCTGGCGCGTCTGCGCACCATGCTGCAGCAGGCGCAGACCCAGGGCGCCGAGGTGGTGAGCGTGCAGCCCGCGCCCGTGGCGCCCGCACCCAACCACCAGGCCAGCCTGGGCGATGGCATCAGCCGCCAGATGGCGCCCGTGCTGGTGTTTGGCGCCACGTCGTCAATGCAGCTGATGCAGGAGGAAATCTTTGGCCCGGTGCTGCCGGTCATCACCTACGAGCGGCTCGACGACGCCATCACCCACATCAACGCCAACCCGCGCCCGCTGGCGTTGTACTGGTTTGGCAACGATGCGCGCGTGCGCGACGATGTGCTCGCGCGCACCGTGAGCGGCGGCGTCACGGTGAACGACACGCTGATGCATATCGCGCACGACAACCTGCCCTTCGGCGGCGTGGGCGACAGCGGCTGGGGTGCGTACCACGGGGAGCAGGGCTTTGTGCGCTTCTCGCACCAGAAATCGGTGCTGGTGCAGTCGCCCTGGGCCATGGGCTGGCTGTTCTACCCGCCTTACGGTGCGCGCTTCGACCGCGTGATGCAGGCGCTGCGGCGCTGGCTGTAACAGGCGCGTGGGCTATTTCAAGCAAAATCGGCTTCCAGCCCTTTCTGGGTAAGCGCTGGAAGCTATCAAAAACGGAGTCATTGCAAGACTTCCACCAGCGCCTCGCGCAACTGCGCCGCCGAGACCGGCTTGTGCAGCAGCAGCGCGCCGGTGGACTGCGCGTCGCGCAGGCGCTGGGGCGAGGTGTCGCCCGTCATGATGATGGCGGGCACGCTGCGCTGCAGGTGCGCGCGCAGCGTGTCTAGCACCTGCCGGCCGGTCTCCTCGTGCCGCAGGCGGAAGTCGGTCACCACCACGTCGGGTTGTGGCATCTGGTGCAGGCGCGCCAGCGCATCGGCCGCCGATTCCGCGCACACGCAATGGCAGCCCCAACTGGCCAGCAGCGACTGCATGCCCAGGCGCACCGGTTCATCGTCGTCCACCACCAGGACGCGGCGGCCGACCAGGCTGGCGCCGTCGTGCGCGCTGGCTACGGCCTCATCGACCAGCGCGCCGCGCCAGGGCGTGAGCCAGAGCCGGAAGACTGAGCCGCGCCCGAGGCGCGAGCGTACCTCCACCTGCGTGTGCATGGCCTGCGCCAGGCGCTGCACGATGGCCAGGCCCAGCCCCAGGCCCTTGCGGCGGTCGCGCTCAGGGTTGCCGAGCTGGTGGAACTCCTTGAAGACCTCCTGCTGGTGCTCGGGCGCGATGCCGCAACCGGTGTCCCACACCTCCAGCGCCAGCCGGCCGCTGCGTGCGCGGCAGGCGATCAGCAGGCCTCCCGTGCGCGTGTAGCGCAGCGCGTTGGAGATGAAGTTGCGCATCACCAGATCGACCAGCGCCTTGTCGGCCAGCGCCGCCGCCGTGGTCTCGCGCGTGCGGTAAACCAGCGCGGCGGCGTCGGCCTGGGGGCCGAATTCCTGCTCCAGCGCGCTCAGCAGCGGCTGCACGGCGAACGGCGCGTCGTGTGCCTGCACCACGCCGGCCTCCAGGCGTGAATAGTCGAGCAGGGTGGTGAGCATTTCCGATGCTGCGCCCGAGGCCGTGCGCGCGTGGCCCAGCACGCTGGCCTGCTGCGCCGTCAGCGGGCTGCGCGCCAGGGTGTCGAGGAACAGGCCCATGGCGTGCAGCGGCTGGCGCAGGTCGTGGCTGGCTGCGGCGAGAAAGCGCGACTTGTCCTGGTTGGCCTGCTCGGCCGTTGCCAGGGCCTGCACGGCACGGTCGGTCTGCGCGCGCAGCTGCGTCACCAGGCGTTCGTTGTCGAAGCGCAGCTCAATGCTGTCGCGCGCTGCGCGTGCCAGGTTGCGTGCGTGCAGCGCCGTGAGCAGGTAATACACCGCCACCATCACGCAGCCGGGCAGGGCGATGGGCCCACCCACCACGGCCAGGGCGACGAGCACGCTGCTGATGGTGCACGTCAGGTAGATCATGTAGCCGCGCAGCAGGGGGGCACCCAGGCCCAGGGCTCCGGCCGAGACGGTGCTGAGAATGCCGATGGCGTAGACCACGGCGTCGCTGCCGTGGCCTTGCCACAGCGCCACGCCGCCGAGCGAGCCCCAGGTCAGGCCCATGCCCGTCATGCAGGCCAGCAGGCGCCGCGCGTCGCTGCGCGGGCCGTGGTCCGGGCGCGGCAGTGGGCGCAGGGTCAGGTACACCAGCGTGACCACCGTCACATGCGAAGCCAGCCACCACAGCATGGGGGCCATGGACATGCTCAGCGACATGATCCACACCGTGCCTACCGAGGTGATGAGCGAGGCCCACAGCGTGACCGGGAAATTGCGCCGCAGCAGCAGGACCTGCTCGGCCAGCACGGCGTCGCGCTCCCAGCGCAGCGCCTCGCGCCATGCGCTGCGCCAGTTGCGGACGGCGCGGGCCAGGGCGTGGTGGTGCACGCTCTAGGCCTCGCTCCACTGCACCAGGCCCAGGCGCTGCGCCGCCAGCAGCGCGGCGCTGCGGCTGTTCACGCCCAACTGGCTGAAGACGGCGGCGACATGCACGCGCACGGTGTTCTCGCTCAGCCCCAGTTCGCGCGCGATCACCTTGTTGGGTTTGCCCGTGCACAGCAGCCGCAGTACGTCAGACTGGCGCGTTGTCAGGGCCGGAGCAGGGTGCCCGGCAGGTGGCGGCACGGGGGTGCTGGCGGCCGGGAAGCAGGGCTTGCCGGACAGCGCGAGCGTGATGGCGTCCAGGATGTCTGCGCCGCTGGCGGACTTGGGCAGGAAGCCATCGGCACCACGTGTGCGCGCCTCGCGCACCGCGTCGGGCGCCACGCTGGCCGATACCAGCACCACGCGTGCCTGGGGAAACGCCTCGCGCAGCGGGCGCAGACCGTCCAGCCCGTTCATGCCGGGCATCTGGATATCGAGCAGCACCAAGTCCACCGCGCAGGGTGCCAGGGCGCAGGCCTCGGCCACCGAGCCAGCCTCGGCAATCGCGCCCACATCGGGGTGGTCTTGCACGATCAGGCGCAGACCGGTGCGGAAAAGGGTGTGGTCGTCCACAAGCAGCAGGTGGGCAGGCATGGGCTGAGTATTGCGCACAAGCGGCCTGGGCCGACTTAGTCCATTTGTGCGATGGACGCGGCAGGGCGCGTTTTCTAGACTTTTCTCCACCGATCACCGATCACCGACCCCGCACGAAAGGAGTGGTTCATGCCTGCCGCCGTCTTGCCGATCCATGCCCAGCCCCAGCCGTCCGCGCATGCCCTGGCCGCGCGTCCCCAGCCGGCCCAGGGCAGCGCCTGTCCCCCCGGCCTGGGCGGCTGCAGCGTGGCCGCGCTGGTCGGCACGCACTGCCCGGACTTGCATGCGCCGCAGGGCGTGATCGTCGAATACCTCGATGCCCAGGCGGGCACCTGGCAGTATTCGCTCGATGGCGGAGCGAGCTGGCGCGGCATCCGCACCGACCTGGTCAACCGTCCAGGCCACCTCGGCCTGGCATTGGATGGCGCGGCCCGGCTGCGCGTGCTGCCGTTTGCCGACGGCGGTCGCAAGGGCGTGCGCGTGGTGCTGCATGCGGCCCAGCGGGCGCTGGATGGCTGCAGCGGCAGCTACTGCCTCTACGCCCCGGAAGACCGCGACGCGGGCGCGCACAGCATCACCCTGGTGCTGGGGCTCGCGGCCATCAACGGCAAGCCACCCGCCGCCGCAGTGCCCCGCCCGCGCAACAAGCGGGCGCTGGCAGCGCAGCGCCTGGCGCAACAGGCCCTGGCGGCGGCTTGATGCGGCGGGGTTGAAAAAAACTTTTTTGATAGCTGCCAGCGCTTGCTGCGCAAGGCCTCAGGGCATATTTTTCTACTGTCAAGAATGGCCGGTTAGCCGGGCTGCGCGCGGGGCGGTTCACCTGGGGGGCTGGCACTTCCTGGGGCAAATGGCGAAAATACCGGGTTTTTCGTTTTCCTCCCGTTTCGTTCTCCCATGTCTAGTATCCAGGTTCGTCCGGCCACCCTACGTGACGCCAAGGCCATTGCACAGGTCCATACCACTTCCGCGATGGAAGCCTATCGTGGCCTGGTGCCTGACGATCAATTGAAATCCATGTCCTCGGTGGAGAAGCGCCAAGCCTACTGGCGCGAAGCCATCGAGTTTTGTGAACCCCAGGTGCAAGTGGCCGTTGACGGCGACAAGATCGTCGGCTTCGTCGGCTTCGACCGCTCGCGCGACCCCAAGACCCGTCCCACCACGGGCGAAATCTGGGCCATCTATGCCGCACCCACGCACTGGAACCAAGGCGTGGGCCTGGCGCTGTGGGACGCCGCGCGCGACGGCCTGCAGGAAGAAGGCTGCACCACCGTCACCGCTTGGGTGCCGTTGCGCAACGAGCGTGCGCTGCGCTTCCATGAAATGGCCGGCTTCAAGCGCGAGATGACCACGGCCAAGACTTCGGTCCTGGGCAGCGTCAAGATCGAGGAAGTGCGCCTGCAAAGGCCGCTGAATTGAGCCGCAGCGGCGACGCTACCCTCCACTGGAGCGAGCAGGGCCAGGCGCGCTGCGCGCTGTGGCGCTCCGAAGGCGGCCAGCCGTTGCCGCGCCGGGTGGTGTGCGCCGACGACACCATGCCTGCCGACACCGCCTACCGCCTGGCCTGCGAAGGCACGGCGCTGCTGTGGCGGGGTGACTTTCACAACGCACGCCAGCTGCTGCAGGCCATGGCCCGGCGCTTGGAGCGCAAGCCCCGCAAGGCGGCCAAGCCCGCGGCAGCCGGCGCCGGGCCGGCGCAGGCATTCCACCTGCACCGCCAGGCCCAGGGCCAGCGCGCACGCGTGCTGGCCATGCTGCTGATTGCGTTGGAGGGCGACTACACCATTGCCCTGCGCCGTGCGCCCGACTGGCGCGCCGCCTGCACCGAAGCCTGGGGTGCCGCCCCCGGTGAGCCGCTGGTGGCGCCTTTGCGCCAGTTGCTCGGCATCGTGGGCGCGCACGAGTGGCGCAAGAAGGGCGTGGAGATTCCGGCCCTGGGCGCGCCGCCGGGCAACCGCATCTATCCGCACTACGGCGTGTTCTCGCCCGTGCGTGGCGAATACGTGGATCTGGTGGCCCAGGCACCGCTGCCGCAGGTGCCGGGTGGCTGCGCCCTGGCGTTTGACATCGGCGTCGGCACCGGTGTGCTTTCGGCCGTGCTGGTGCGCCGGGGCGTGGCGCGGGTGGTGGCCACCGACCAGGATCCGCGCGCCCTGGCCTGCGCGCAGGACAACCTGCAGCGTCTGGGTGTGCTGCCGCGGGTCGAACTGCGGCAGGCCGACCTGTTCCCGCCCGGGCAGGCCGCCCTGGTGGTGTGCAACCCGCCGTGGCTGCCCGCGCGCGCCAGCAGCCCGCTGGAGCGCGCCGTGTACGACGAAGGCAGCAGCATGCTGCGCGGCTACCTGGACGGCCTGCGCGCGCACCTGGCGCCGGGGGGCGAGGGCTGGCTTATCTTGTCGGACCTCGCGGAACACCTGGGCCTGCGCACCCGCGCCGAACTGCAGGGGTGGATCGAAGCCGCCGGCCTGCGCGTGCTGGCGCGCCACGACACCCGCCCGCGCCACGGCAAGGCACAGGACGCCACGGACCCGCTGCACGCCGCCCGCGCAGCCGAGGTGACGTCGCTGTGGCGCCTTGGTGCACTATGAATTGAATAGCTGCTAGCGCTTGATGGATAAGCGCTAGAGGCCATTTTGACCATGAAACTACTGCTTGCTCCGATGGAGGGCCTGCTCGACTGCGTACTGCGTGACCTGCTCACGCGCGTGGGCGGCGTGGACCGCTGTGTGTCGGAGTTCATTCGTGTCACCGGCACGCTGCTGCCCGAACGCGCATTCCTGCGCACCATGCCCGAGCTGCGCCATGGCAGCCGCACCCTGGCAGGCGTGCCGGTGCGCGCGCAGCTGCTGGGCTCCGACCCCGCGTGCATGGCCGAGAACGCCGCGCGCCTGGCCGAGCTGGGGGCCGAGGGGGTGGACCTGAACTTTGGCTGCCCCGCCAAGGTCGTGAACCGCCATGGTGGCGGTGCGGCGTTGCTGCGCGACCCCGCACAGATCGAGGCCGTGGTGGCCGCCGTGCGCCGCGCCGTGCCGGCTGGCGTGCCCGTCTCGGCCAAGATGCGCTTGGGCTACGACGATGACGCCCTGGCGCACGAATGTGCCCAGGCCATGGCCTCTGGCGGCGCGGGCGAGCTGGTGGTGCATGCGCGCACCAAGGCCGACGGCTACCGCCCGCCGGCCTACTGGGAGCGCATTCCGGCCATCCGTGCCGCGGTGTCCATCCCCGTGGTGGCCAACGGCGAGATCTGGACGGTGCAGGATGCACAGCGCTGCCGCGCGCTCTCGGGCTGCGACGCGCTCATGCTGGGGCGTGGCGCGGTAGCCGACCCGGGGCTGGCGCTGGCCATCCGCGCGGCAGACGGCGTTGCGGCCCCGGCTGAGGCATTGCCCTGGCAGGCGCTGGTGCCGCATTTGGTGCAGTTTTGGCAGATGGTGGGCGAGCGCGTCACGCCGCGCCACCGTGCCGGGCGGCTCAAGCAATGGCTGAATCTGCTGCGCCGCCGCTACCCCGAGGCGCAGCAGGC
Organism: Paenacidovorax caeni; assembly: GCF_001298675.1. Classification (GTDB taxonomy): domain Bacteria; phylum Pseudomonadota; class Gammaproteobacteria; order Burkholderiales; family Burkholderiaceae_C; genus Paenacidovorax; species Paenacidovorax caeni. The sequence continues at coordinate 79,255 of NZ_CYIG01000002.1, read as the reverse complement.
GTTCGACCAACTGCGCACCCTCAACGACTGCCGTGCGGTCACGGACTGGGTGAATCGTCTGCAGACGCAGCCACAGGATCAGGTAGCGCTGCAATCGTCTGCGCCAGCGCGCTAATCGCCGCGTCCGACAAATCGTGCGCCTGCACGCTCTGGCGCTGCTCCCAGCGGTAGAGGTTGCGGCTTTGCGAACGTTCGTACAGCGGGTCGTAGTGCAGTGCCATCAGCTGGGCAAACAGCGGCGCCAGCTCGCGCGCCTGCGCCCAGGCCTGCCATTGCGCGATCACCTGGCGGCCGTGCAGCTCCTTGAGCGTGCCCAGTTGCTGTGCCAGGAGCGCCGGGTCGTCGGCCAGGTTGGCGTAGTCGCGCAGCAGGTAGGCCAGTCGGGTATCGGTGTCGGCGCAAATTTCGATGCAGGGGCTGGCACGCAGGCGCTGCACCAGCGGCTGTGGCACGTTCAGGCGGCCAATGCGCGCGCTCTCGGCCTCGATATAGATGGGGCGCTGCGTGTCCAGGCGGTCCAGCGCATCGACGATCTGCGTCTCAAAGCCGGTTTGCGACGGTTGGGCCACGCCCGGCCAGGCGCCCAGCACCGAGCCCCGGTGGCGCGCGAAGCCCTCCAGGTCCAGCACCTGCTGCCCTTGCGCCGCCAGAGCCTGCAGCACGCGCGTCTTGGCACTGCCGGTGGCGCCGCACAGCACGCGCAGCTGTAACTGCGGCGCATGTTCGGTCAGGCGGGCGATGACGTGGCGGCGCCAGGATTTGTAGCCGCCGGCGAGCTGCTGTGCGTCCCAACCGACCAGGCGCATCCAGTTCACCATGGCGCCGCTGCGCATGCCTCCGCGCCAGCAGTACACCAGTGGCCGCCAGCGCTCCGGCCGGTCGGCAAAATGCGTGCGCAGGTGCTGCGCCAGGTTGGCCGCCACCATGGCACCGCCGACGCGCCGGGCCTCGAAGGCGCCAACCTGCTTGTACAGGGTGCCGACGATGGCACGCTCCTCGTCGTTGAGCACCGGGCAGTTGATGGCGCCAGGGATGTGATCGAGCGCGTATTCGGCGGGCGAGCGGGCGTCGATGATGCTGTCGAAGCGCAGGCGGTCCTCCACCCGCACCGGGTGCCGGGCGCTCATGCGCGAAGCTCCGCTGCGGTGCGGCTGCGCGCCAGGATGCGCAAATCCGGCCCCACCTGCTGCACCGATTCGAACGCCAGCGGCAGTGCCTGCGCCAGCGTGTTGAACGGTGGCAGGAGCGCCATGCCACGCCCGCTGCCAAGCAGTTGCGGGGCCAGGTAGAGCAGCCACTCATCCACCAGCCCTGCCTGCGCCAGCGCGCCGTTGAGCTGCTGGCCTGCCTCCACGTGCAGTTCATTCACGGCCTGTGCGCCCAGGTCGTGCAGCATGGCCTGCAAGTCCACGCGGCCATCGGGGGCGGGTAGATGCACCACACGGGCACCTTGGGCCTGCATCGCGCTGCGGCGTGCCTGCATCGCCGCATCCATTGCGCCGCCGCAGTAGATGGTGCAAGCGCGGCCAGCTATGAAAAGCGCAGCATTCACGGGCGTGCGCAAGTGGCTGTCCACCACGGCCACCTGGGGCTGGCGCGGCGAGGCGACTTCACGCACGTCCAGGCGCGGGTTGTCGGCGAGCACGGTGCCGATGCCGGTCAGCACCGTACAGGCGCGCGCGCGCCAGGCGTGGCCGTCGGCGCGTGCTTCGGGCGAGGTGATCCATTGGCTGGCACCGTTAGGCAGTGCGGTAAACCCGTCAAGGGAGGCCGCCACCTTCATGCGCACCCAGGGCGTGCCGCGCTCCATGCGGCTGAAAAAACCCACATTCAAGGCACGCGACGCCTCTGCCCCCGGACCCACTTCCACCGCCACCCCGGCCGCGCGCAGCCGTGCGAACCCCTGGCCAGCCACCAGTGGGTTCGGGTCGGCCAGCGACGCGACCACCTTGCCGATGCCCGCGCCAATCAGCGCATCGCAGCATGGGCCCGTGCGGCCCTGGTGGGCGCAGGGCTCCAGCGTCACATAGGCCTTGGCACCGCGTACGTCGTTGCCCCGTGCCGCGGCATCGCGCAGCGCCATGATTTCAGCGTGTGGCCCGCCCGCCTGCTGGGTAAAGCCTTGCCCCAGCAGCCGCCCATCGGCCGCCGTGATGACGCAGCCCACGCGCGGGTTCGGGTTGGAAAGAAAAAGCGCCTGGGCGGCGAGCCCAAGCGCTTGGTGGATGAAGGGGGTGGGGTCTGTCATGGCGGCTGGGATGGTAGCGCGCCCAGGAGACCAAGGTTCAGATGCCTTGCGTTTATGGGCCCGTTACTTCCAGCAATCAGCGACCGAATCCGTGCCATTGGAGCCGCGTTCCCCGGTATGTCTTAAAGTCAACTTGCCGCACTTTGGGTCGGTATAACTCGATTTGAGCGTCGCTTCCAGCCTGTAGTCCGCGGGGGTGTTACCCGCAGCGAAGGCAATCTCGTAACGCTTGGAGCTATCCCCAGACCACGTGAGCATTGAGGGCAGCGTTGTGGGGTACACCCCTGTTGCAGTGGATGCGCGCTCCAACCACTGCTGTGCTTGAAGCAATCCCGCACGCGCGTCCGCACGGTGGGCTTTGCGTACATGCTCGTTGTAGCTCGGCAAGGCAATCGCGGCCAGGATGGCAATGACGGCCACCACGATCATGAGTTCGATCAAGGTAAAGCCGTGTTGTGAAAGGCTTGTGCGTAGGCGCATGGGCGTGTTCTCCTTATTTCAGTTGGCGCCAGATTGAGCGCAGCGATTGCTCGGGCATGCGGGCGAGCTTTTCGCGGTTGTTTTTCACGTCAATGTCTTCGACTTTGTTGCCGCTGTTGATGAGATTGTGGGAGCCCTTGGTGACTTTCCGGCGTGACGGGCGCTTGCCGGAACCACCGCCATCTGCCGCATCAAAGGCGCCATCGCCGTTGACGTCTACCAATTGCACGGAGGGGCTCTTGCCATCCATCATGTTGATGAAGGTGCGGTACTGGCGCTCTTCATCCACTGTGCTGGATTCGCAGCTCTCGACGTTCGGGTCTACATCCGAGCCTTTCGCTGGCACTTGCGAATACACGGCCAGAATGTTGCTGCCATCGTAGAGATCGATCGGCTTGAGCAGGCGTTCGCCAACAGCTGGGAAGTCCATGTACCAGCCGTTGTTAACAGCCCAGTCCAGGGTGGTAGCGTCTTCCACTTGGCCAAAATCTCCGCCAGAAAGATCGGTGATGGTGCGTTGCACCAGTTTGGCCGTGGCCACGCCTTCGCCCAGCGCTGCGGGCACGGGGGCACAGTCTGCTGCGGGCACGGGGGTGCAGGTTCCTCCGCCAGGGTGAACCTGCAGGCGGCTGCCAAGGGTGGTGCTGACCGTCTTGTACCGTGTGTTGTCCAGTACCGAGTACAGCGTTTGCACGTTGCGATCGCTTTCATCGGCCTTGGTGACGTTGCGACCCGTGCCGAACACCACCATCATGCCGCCAACGTCCACTGTCTTGGCGGTGGGGCCGGTGCCTACTGTTTTCTTGCGATCATTGGGCCGCGCTGTGGGCGCTACCGTAATGGGTTGAATGATTGTGCGAGCACTGCCCAGCGATCCCGATCCCTTGGCGGTGAACAGGGGGGTGCCAGCGACACCTCCGCCAGACGTTGTGCTGGGAGCCGTATCTGGCGCAATAGGGGGTGTGATGGAGGCACCAAAAGGCGCAACCCCCCACTGGGTGTCATCGACGCTGGTCAGATCGAATTTCCACATGTTGCCAAGGTTGTCACCCGCATAAGCCACGTCCGGGCGGCCATCGCCGTTAATGTCCACCAGGCGTGGGGCAGCCAGTCCGTTGTCGGCGGCCTTGCCCTGGCCCGGAAATTCGGTGGTGGCGGGCAGGCGCAAGAGTTGCATGTTTTTCGTCGCATCGCCGCCCGGGTCATTGTCCAGATACTGGACGAGCAGCACAGGCCGCTGGTTGGCGCTGTTGTAGCCATTACCCATCACTACAGCCCAGCGGTTGTTGTTCATCCGCGTGATCTGTGTGGTGCGCATGGGGTTGGTGTCATCCAGCACCGGGCGGGCCGTGATGTTGCCAATGTCCTTGTCCTCGGTCGTTGCCTTATTGCACGCTGCTTTTTCAGCACTGCTCATGGTGGTTAGCGCACAGTTAGGCGTTGTACCTGCTTCTGTGCTACGCGTACGGTCGAGCTTGACCAAGGTGGAGGCATTGGCCTCTAGGAAGGCGTTGGGGTCAGTGACGTCCAGCACGAAATAGCCTTTGCCACCGGCGCCCAGCGTACCGACCAGCAGGGTGCGCCAGGTAGGTGAGTAGGTGGGGTCGTAGTTGGGCGCGTCGGGGTCTTGCACACCAGCGCCCATATCAACATCGCCCGTCATGGGTGACCCGTCCACGAAGAATCGGTGCTTTTGGTTGTATGTAGGGTTGGTCAGGCGCGTGAGGCTGGGGATAACGCCCTGCGGCACGTAGGCAATTTTTTCGCTGCCGTCTGCCGCAGAGAAACCGTGCAGCATGCCGTCATTGCCTCCCACATAAATCATGGGCGTGCGTGTCTTGTTGTCGCTGGTGAAGGTGCTGTAGCCCTTGAGCGCGTAGTTACTGGCGGGCGCGCCAACGTACCAGACCACCGAATTGATGATGTCGCCTTGGGCAGACTGGCGTTGGCGGTAGGGCTTGGACGTGGGGTAGCCTGAGGAGTCGGATCCCTCCTTGCTGCGGTCGCCACGGATGTAATCGAGCCTGTTCTGGCCTGCGGTGGCACCCTCGTCGGTGCCATCGAGATTTTTTTGCAACCAAAGCTTTTGAGAGGTGCTCAGGTTGTTTTCAGTGGTCGTCCATTTGAAGGGGGTGCCGCCTGTATATTTGCTGGTGGCCCATTTGTCGTTCCAGGTAAAAATCCGGCGGTCGCCTGGGTTCATGGCATCAATTTTTTGCGCCGTGTTCTGGCCGCCCCAGCCTGCGGTGGCTTCGGTTGTACCGTCCTTTTTCACCGTTTCTGCTGTCACGTAGCCTTTCCAGGCGTTCTTGGGCTCGTAGTTTCCGGTGTATTTGCCCACGTCGTTGCGCGAAGTGTTGGATCCACTGGTAGCCGTGGAGGTCATGTCGGGGTCAGTCTGGGTGTTGATTTGCCCGAAGATCTCGCGAAAAGCCTTTTCCAGGTCTTCCCCTTTTTCCACCGCGTAGAAGCGGCCCCGTCCATTCAATGCTGCGTGCCACAGGTCGAGAGATCTAACGCTTTCGCCCGTACCCATATCAGGCCACTTTTTTGTCCCGGTGACTAGGTCGGGAAAGCTACCGTCGTAGCCAAAGGGCACTTTGCTGGTGGGCGCCTGTATGGTTGGTGCGCCCGGCCACGTAACGGCCATGTTGCTGAAACCGATGGCGTAGGTGACCATGTGCGGCCAGGTCGCGGGGTTGTAGCGCGGGTTCCAGAAGCGCTCCAGGATTGCATCGTTGCCAGCAGAGTCTTTGCCGAAGTTTTCCGTCTGAGTGGCCTTATCGTAGTCCGCCGTAGGCTGCGGGTTGCCTGTGAGCCCGCTGGTACGCAGTGGCGTGGCCCAACTGTAGAAAGCCCAGTCCGCCAGGGTTTTGCTGTGACCGTCGCGATAGAGCGCGGTCTTGCTTCTTTCGGCGGCCGTGGTACCACCATAAATAGTGCCGTTGGGCAGAGCAATGTTTGTGGCGTTATCGCGGCGAGTGGTGTCTCCGATATCTGTAGACAGGGTATTCCAGCGCCCGTCAGTCATCATGATGTGATAGTTACGGCGGCAACCCAGGTAAGTCGTGCTGGCGGTATCGCTGCCCCCCGGGTTGCCAGACCAGGGGCCATTGGAGTTCACGTTACTGCGCATGTAGGCATCGGCCTGGCTGAACATCCAGTGGGATGGCGTACCGCTGTTAGCATCCAGCTTGTCAACAAAACTGATGAAGTTCGTGCGATGGGTGTTGTCAAGCACTTTCATCGAGTTCGTGCCTGCGGTGGGCGTATCTGTGCCGTTGTATACGCTGTTCGCTCCTGCTTTGCTTGTTGTAGACCCGCTGGTTTTTTGGGGGCCAATGCCTGGCGATCCCCCGTTATTCCACATTGCTTGCCAAGCAATGCGGATCTTCTTATCCGGCAGTAAGGCCGTGTCATTGAAGACCTGCTTGAGCGAATATTTCAAAACGTTGATGCGCCGGGCATTGCCTGGCCAATTGCCGTTCGCGTCGGGAACCAGGGTATTACTGACGGAGGCAGACTGCGTTGGATTGCCATTGGCATCCCAGGCGATGGGACAGCTGCTGGTGCCCTCCTTGGTTAGGCAGTAATCCATACTCCCCGAATCGTCGACGGAAATGATGACGTTCGGTGTTACATAGGGCTGTACCGTGCCCGGCGGCGCTTGCAACAGATCCACCGCCCAGACGCCGTTTGGCGCCAGCGCGGCGCCAGCGGCCAAGGCCAGCAGGTGTTTGCGAAAGCGAGGGAGGCGGCGTACAGGTGTGGGGCGGGGCATGGTGTGCTCCTGTGGTCGGTTTTGCATAAAAAAGGGCTCCAAGTGCCACTGGGCTTGCGTTAGCAGCTATTGTTTTTGCCTAAGAGGGCGTTCAATCCTTGCGCCTTTGCTGGGCGTAGGTTTCTTGCAGTACTACCATTGAACCCTTGAGCCCATAGGCCAAAGCGGTGATGCGGTAGGCAACGTTGGGGTCTAAATTGGGACGCAGCAGCTCTGGCTCGTTACTGCTGGTGGCGCTAGCGTTGACGATGAGACCGTTACCTCCCGTGGCGGGCTTGATGTACGGCATGATCTCAATCCAGTACCAGCCTCCCTTGTTTGCGGCACTGGTGTCCGCCAAGATGGGGTTGGCGGGTGCGCTGGAGCTACCTTTGGCAGCGCCGGTGAATTGGCCGTAGCGCGCGCCCACGGCACTGTTGGCCATTTTGGCCAGGGTGGCGGTGTCGTTCCAGAAATCCTGTTTGCCCGTGCGTTTGATGCACAGGCCTTTCTGACAGCCTTCGGTGTTGGAGTGGCTGGTGGCAAGTTTGGCCAGCAGAATGCCGACCTTCTCGTTTTCTCGCGAGGCTGGGATTTGGTAATCGCTGAGCCCCATGCGGCAGATATCTACGCCTGGGCTGCAATCCACGCCGTCGGCGGTTTTATTGTTCGTGTCGGGCTCGGCACTACGGATATCGAGTTCGGCATCCTGTATCAGGGATTGAGCGGCTGCGAAGGCACGCTGGTAGTCTGCGTCGTTGCCTACGACGAGTTCGTTAAATAGCGAGGTGCGCGCGCCCCACATGACCAGCAGGGAGGAGAGCAGTACGACCACTATGACGACAAACAACGCGACACCGTGCTGGTGGTGTGCTGTCCGGGAGGGGGAGGTGTGAGCTTGGGTCATGGCGTGATCTGTCAAGTGAGCCCCTGGCTGCGCAGCTGGAAGACGTTGCGGAACAGAAGGTGCATGCGCCGCGCACGTTCGCCAGTGAGAGTGGCCATGTTCACTGAGGTGGTTCCGTCGCAGTCTGTGTAAGTGGTGGCGCTCGCGTCGAGGCCCGTCATATTGATGGGTTCATTGCCGTAGAGCACCAGGCAGACTTCAACAGCCTGCACTTGGCTCCAGTTGCTGACATCGGCCGCAGCCACGTTTCGCATTAGGCTGCCGGTGGAGGTTATGGTTGTGTTGTTTTGCACCAGGTAACGCACCTGGAAGTTGGCTACGTTCTGAAGAATCGGCTGCGCTGCCATACCGTTGCCGCTACAGCGCAGTTCGTTGGTGCTGGCGTTGAAGGTGAAAACACTCTCCACTTTCTGATCCTTGTTGGTTTCGGCAGGGCCCCCCAGGCAGTTGCGCACCAGCGATTCTTCGGCGGACGCGCTATAGAGGGGCTCTTTGTACCGACGGTACCCTGTGGTCAGAGAGGTGTTCGTACCGGTAATGGTGTCGGATGCGGGGTCGAATGCAGTACCGCCAGTTGATGGGGCGAGGGTTTCAAAGGCCACCTCTGTCAGGTATGCATCGCCGCCCACACCGGACGCAGCGGCTGCAGCGGCAGAGGCTGAGGTGTTGGGGCTCAGGTTGAGGCGCAGTGAGCCTGCCTGGCGCAGCTGCGTACCGATGACGCGCATGGCATAGCTTGCCTGCTGCTGGATGCCGCTGGCGTCGCTCACGGTGCCGGATACGCCGCGTGAGATGAGGAGCGCCCCCATGGCCACGCCAATAACGATCAGCCCGATGGTGAGCCCTATCATGAGCTCCAGTAGCGAGAATCCGCGTTGCGCTTGCGGTGGATGCACACCGATTTCTCGGCTATTTGGCTTTTCAGTGCGATGCGCCCTGGAGGTGCGGGCGGGAGAAGCTGTGGCTTTTATAGTCATTTCAAGCCCCTGGGCAGAAATACTGGGCTGCACCGGTGCCCGGCTTGTAGGGCGCGCAGCGGGCAGAAACGGCGATGTATTGCAGGTGGCAGGTGCGGTCCGCAGGGCAGGCGTTGGCGCTGCCGGCGCCATCTTGGAGGGCACCGCTCGTGTTGCGTACTTTGGTGGCGTCGATATCGTTTTTGTAGCTTGCGCCGCTGTCGCGCTCGTTTTCGCGCCAAGCAATCATCACGCCGATCTGGCGGCGGCCCGTGGCGTCCACCGCGCTTTCCGCCGGGGGGACGAATATCTTGGCCTGGCCCAGGGGAAGGGTTTTGACGTTTTTCTTCCAAACAGCCAAGTCATAGGCGGCTTGCTGGGCTTGCGTGCAGCCTGTAGTAGAGCTAGCACAGTTGCCTGGTGTGGGTTCGTCGCTGAAGTCGGAGACATAACTGCTCAGGACGGCCTGTGCATTCGGGTTGACCTTCATGCGTTCGCTCAAATCTTCAATCAGGCGTATGGCCTGTGCACGCCGCACGGTAGTTTGCGTATCGGACAAGGTGCGCATTTGTACACCGACGATACCCAGGATACCTAGGCCCGCAATGACGATTGCGATGAGCGATTCGATCAGCGTGATACCGCGCTGGTGCTGTGGGTTTGGGGTGTGCATAGGGGTTAGCCGGTGCATGGAATGTCCTGGGGAGGAAGAATGCGGATGCGACCACCCGAGCTCATGCAAAGGCCACGCGCTCCGGGATGGTTGGTGCTTTTGTCGAGGGGAATGAGACTGAAACCGAGCCAGGTGCCGTCAACCAAACCCCAGCGGTTGAACTTGATGCTGGCGCCCCCGCCGGTACGTGTGACTTGCACTTTCGCCGGTGCATCGATTCGCTGCAATACGGGATCCGTCGTGTTGCAGGAGCCATTGCCGTTGGCGTCGTGGCAGACGATCCAACCGCAGTCCCAGTCGCGCGTACCAGTGGGGCAGTTGGACGCACTGATCTTTTGAATAACGACCTGTCCACCACGTTTGATGGCCTCGGAGCGAGCGAAGCTCAGAGTGTCGTGAAGGTGATTGGTGGTTTGCATCACACGCCAGCTCTCCACCAGCGGTATGAGATTGGGCACCGCAATGGCAGTGAGCACGCCCAGCACCGCGATCGATACCAGCAGTTCCACAGTGGTGAATCCGCCTGCGGTTAGCAGACTGGGGCTGGCGTGGATCACTGTGAGAGTGCGCATGGCAATGACCTTTTGGTGACGTTCAGCAGGTGGATTTCTGCGCGACGCGCCCGCCTGCTCCTACGCACAGGTGCTGGGTGTTGGCGGTGTTGCCGCTGTCTGGGGCGATGGTGAAATCCAAGGTGGTGGCTGTGGTGGTGGTGCCAAACAACAGCATGCCCCAGCGATCGACGGTGATCGAGCCCGCTCCCTTGTCTAGAGAAATGGTGACTTTTGCTGTGGGTGGCACCACTTGCAAAGTGTTGCCGGAGCTGTCTTTGACTTTCCAACCCTCCCATGCACTTGTGTCAGGGACGATGGTGATGCCGCCGCTGCGTTTAAGGGCCTCGGAGCGGGCAAGGTAAATGGTCGATTGCAGCGCTTCCGTTGCCTGCCGCACACGCCAGCGTTCGATCAGCGGTGTGAAACTGGGTGCGGCGATGGCTGCCAGGATGGCGATGATGGCAATAGTCACCATCAATTCGATGGTAGTGAAACCACTTGAACGTTCACGGGGATGGAGGCGAGAAGAACACATGCCTTCATGCTAGGCGGCGTGCCGCTCCGTGCCCCTCGTGCCGGATGAGTGGTTTGGCTGACCCGATCAGCGGTGGACATACCCTAGGCAAGCGCCCGCATTTGGCATGCCCTTGCACTCCCGGGTGAGTCGGCGCTCGCGTTCGGCCTTGGTTTCCTCCGAACTGCTGCGCTGCGTTTGCGTGCTACCGCCGCCGCGGTGCTTCTTCTTGGCGAGCGCCGCGTGCGGCGTGGCCAAGCTGCAAACCAGAAGTAGGCACAGTGCGTATCGGTAGGTCAAGGTGGGCATGGCAGCAACGAGGTTGGGTGGTGGTGCGCCATGCTGCCACGCGCACGGCCGTTGCAGGGGCAGCGCAATCCCGTAGCTATCGCGTTTTTTAACATTCATATAAAATGAACATTAAATATGCAGGTCTGAGCCTGCAGCTTGCCATCTGGTTATTCACCTTTCCCGGGCCGCTTCATGCAAATCCTTGACAAAACGCCGTCGCCTTTCGCGCTGCAGGGCTGGCCTGTGTTCCGCCTGGGTTTTCGGCCCTTTTACCTGGGCACGGCGTTGCTGGCATGTCTGTCGGTGCCGCTCTGGGTCGCCATGTTCCTCGGCCATGTACGTTTCGCCTTGCCTATGCCGGGCGTGCTGTGGCATGGGCATGAGATGCTGTTTGGCTTTGCCGCTGGCGTGGTGGCCGGCTTTCTGTTGACTGCGGTCAAGGCCTGGACCGGCCTGCCTACGCCCCGGGGGCCACTGCTTGCCGGTCTTGCGCTGCTCTGGCTGGCGGCGCGGGTGGCGCTGTTCGTTGCGCCCTATCCGGTGTTTGCGGTGATTGATGTGCTGCTGCTTCCCGCCGTTGCGATGGCTTTGCTGCGGGTGCTCGTGCAGGCCGGCAACAAGCGCAACATGCCCTTGATTTCGCTGCTGCTGCTGATGGCCCTGGCGAATGGGGTGTTCCATCTCTCGGTGTTGCAGTGGGTGTCTGTGCCGCCGGTGTCGGCGCTGTATGCCGAGCTGGGCCTGATCGTGATGGTGGTGTGCGTGATGGCCGGGCGCGTGGTGCCCATGTTCACCAAGAACGTCACGCCGGGTCTGGTCATCCAGATGCCGCGTTCGCTCGAACTGTCTGTGTTGGGCGTGACGGCGGTTGCCTTGGCGCTGTGGGTGTTCGCTGCCCCGGCGGCGCTGGTGGCCGTGGCAAGCGCCGCAGCTGCGGTGCTGCATGCCGTGCGCCTGTGGATGTGGCACCCGCAGGTGACGCTGCGCCGCCCCATCCTGTGGGTGCTGCATGCCTCCTATGCCTGGTTGCCGCTGGGCTTCGCGCTGCTGGCGCTGGCGCAGGGGGGCTGGGTGCAGCTGTCCCTGGCGGTGCATGCCTTCGGCGTTGGCGTCATCGGCGGGCTGATCATCGGCATGGTGACGCGCACGGCGCGCGGCCATACCGGAAGACCGCTGCAGGCGGGGCGGGGCGAGGTGGCGGCGTATGCCTTGGTGCTCGCAGCGGCCGTGTTGCGCGTGCTGGTGCCGGCGCTGCAGCCTGGCTGGTACGCCTATGCGCTGGAAGCGGCTGCCTGCCTGTGGGCGCTGGCTTTTGCCCTCTATCTCTTTATTTACACCCCCTGGCTGACGCGCACGCGGCTCGACGGCAAGGACGGTTGAGTTTTTTTCCCTTACTCCTGGTTGTTTCCCTCTGTTGAAAGGTTGTTTCCATGAACGCTACCCTGGCTGAAATCGACGTGCGCACCATCGCCCCCTACGAGCGTCACGCGCAGATCTTCGCGCGCTTCGACGCCTTGAACGTGGGCGAGGCCTTCGTCATCGTCAACGACCACAATCCGGTGCCCCTGCACATGCAGCTGGAGGGCCGCACCCCCGGCCAGGTCAAGTGGAGCTACCTGCAAGCCGGGCCAGACCTGTGGCGCGTGGAAATTGGCAAGCAGGCCGCGGCGGGTAACAAGGCGCATGCCGCCGGCACGTGCTGCGGCTCCTGCGGCGGCTGAAAGTTTGGGCCCCGGCGTGCCGTGGCACGTCGGGGCTTTTTCACGTCCTGGACCGGGTGGCTACAGCCCCAGCGCCAGCAGCGCGGCCTCAGACATCTTGGAGCGGTCCCAGGGCGGCGTGAAGACCAGATTTACGGTGATTTCGCCCACGCGCGGCAGCGCCAGCACCTTGTCGCACACCTCGTTGGCGATGGATTCGCCCATGCCGCAGCCGGGGGCGGTAAGCGTCATGTCGATCAAGGCGCGCACCTTGTCCGCGCTGCCGTCGTCCATGGGCTCGAAGGCCACGCGGTACACCAAGCCCAGGTCAACGATGTTGACCGGGATCTCCGGGTCGTAGCAGGTGCGCAGCTGTTCCCACACCAGCGGCTCCAGCGCGTCGATGTGCAGGTCCGCCGGAATGTCCAGGGCGGCGGGCGGCTGCTTGCCGATGGCATCGGCATCCTGGCCCTTCAGGCGTACCAACTGGCCTTCCACCGCCAGGGTGAACGAGCCGCCGAGGGCCTGGGTGATCTGCGCCAACTGGCCCGCCTGGAGCGTAAGGGGTGCGCCACTGGGAATGGCCTCCACCGCCACGCCGCGGCGCATCAGCACATCCTCGCGCGGGCGGCGGTGCGTCATGGCTGCACCTCCGGGGGCGTGGTCGCCGGCGCGGCACCTTGCGGGGCCGCGATGGCGTGCATCAGCGCATGCCAGCCCAGCAGCGCGCACTTGATGCGGCTGGGGTACTGGCGCACGCCCGCCAGGCTCACGAGCTTGCCCAGCGGCGCGGCCTCGGGTGCTTCCTCGCCCGTGAGCACGGCGCGAAAGTGCTGCTGCAGCGCCTGGGCGGCGGCCACCTCGCGGCCTTTCACGGCCTCGGTCATCATTGAAGTGGACGCCATGCAAATCGCGCAGCCTTGGCCGGTGAAGGCGATGTCGCGCACCGTGCCGTGCTCCAGCGCCAGTTCCACGGCGATGCGGTCGCCGCACGACGGGTTGGTGCCCTCGGCCTGGTGCGTGGGGTGCGCCAGGTGGCCGTAGTTGCGCGGCGCGCGCTTGTGTTCCAGCACCACTTCCTGGTACAGGTCCTGTTCCGCCTGGCTCATTGCAGTACCTCCATGGCGCGGGCGACGGCCTGCACCAGCCGCCGCACCTCGTCTTCCGTGTTGTAGAGCGCGAACGAGGCGCGCGTGGTCGGCCCCAGGCCCAGGTGTTCCAGCAGCGGCTGGGCGCAGTGGTGCCCGGTGCGCACGGCGATGCCGCGCTCGTCCAGCAGGGTGCCAATGTCGTGCGGGTGCACGCCCCGGGCCACGAACGACACCAGCCCCGCTTGCGTGGCGTGCGGCGCCAGCACGGTGATGCCGGGAATGCCTTGCAGGCCCTGCAATGCCAGCGCGCGCAGCGCGCGGACATGCGCGTCGATGGCGGCGCGCCCGGTGGCGTCGATGAACCGGGCCGCCGCTGCCAGTCCTACGGCACCTGCCACGTTGGGGGTGCCGCCTTCCAGGCGCGCGGGCAGGCCGGCAAAGCGCGCCGTGTGCCATTGCACCGACTCCACCATGTCGCCACCCAGGCGCAGCGGGTGCAGGCGTGCCAGCGCGCTGCGCCGCCCTGCCAGCACGCCGGTGCCCATGGGGCCGTACATCTTGTGGCCCGAGAAGGCCAGAAAGTCGCAGTCAAGCCTTGCCAGCACCGGTGTGTCGTGCGCCACAGCCTGCGCCGCGTCCAGCACGGTGAGTGCGCCCGCTTGCGCGGCCTGGGCCAGCAGCGCCTCGTAAGGCGGGCGCTCGCCGCTGGCGTTGGCGCAGGTGGTGAGTGCGAACACGCGCGTGCGCGGCGTGAGCAGGGCCGCCAGGTCGCAGGCGTGCAGGCGGCCCGCGCCGTCGGGCTTGAGGATGGCCAGCTCGGCGCCGCTCTGGCGCGCGGCCTGCTGCCAGGGCAGCAGGTTGGCGTGGTGCTCCAGGCCGCTGACGATGATGCGGTCGCCCGGGCGCAGCCAGGCCTGGCCTGGCCCGGCGGCCCACAGGCCCTGGGCCACGAGGTTGAGCGCCTCGGTGGTGCCCGAGGTGAAGACGAGTTCGTGCTCGGCCTGCGCGCCGATGAACTGCTTGAGCGTGGCGCGGGCCTGCTCGAAGGCGTCGGTGGCGCGCTGGCTCAGCGTGTGCACGCCACGGTGGATGTTGGCGCGGTCTTGGCGCTCAAAGTCGAGCTGCGCCTGCTGCACGGCCAGCGGCGTTTGTGTTGTGGCGGCGTTGTCCAGGTAGGCCAGGGGCTGGCCGTGGATGGACTGGGCCAGCACCGGGAACTGCGCGCGCAGGGCCTCGACGGGCAGGGGAGCGATGGGGTTATCGGCCATGCTGCGTCTCCTGTTGGAGTTTTAAGCAAAATTGACCTCCGGCCCTTGCTGGGCAAGCGCTAGCAGCTATCAAAAATAGAGCTTTCATGTGGTGTCTCCCAGGGGCGCCTGGGCCTGGCGCTCCAGCTGCCGGGCCAGCCAGCCGCCCTCCAGCCACTCGGCCAGCAGCGGGCTGTCGCCCAGCGCACGCTCCAGCAGGGCGCGCGCCATGCCTTCGGTGATGAGGGCGCGGGCACGGGCGTCGTCCAGGCCACGCTGGGCGGCGTAGAACAGCGCCGCCTCGGGGAGCGCGCCCCAGGTGGCGCCGTGGGCGGCTTGCACGTTGTCGTGCAGGATCTCCAGGTGCGGGCGCAGCACCAGGCGCGGGTGGCCGGCCAGGGGAATGCCGGTCAGGCGCTGGCGCACGTCGGCGCCGTCGGCACCCGGGGCGATGCGGGTGTAAGCGTTGCTCACGGCGCGCGCGTTGCCCTGTGCCAGTGCCAGGGATTCGACCTGGCTCGTGGCCCGCGCCGCCCGCAGGTCGGTGTGCGCCTGGTGGTCGATTTGCTGCGCCCCGGCTAGCAGCAGTGCGGCCTGCCGTGCGTGGGCGCCCGTACCCTGCAGTGCGAAGTGGCTGCGCTGCAGGTGGTAGGCGCAGCCCGTGGCGGCGAGTGCCTGGGCGTAGCGGGCCTGGGGCGCCAGCGTGGCGTGCACGTGGTGCGCCACCCGGTCGTGCGCCAGCGGCGCTGCCACGCGCAGGTGCTGCAGGTGCGCGCCTGCGCCCAGGTGGATGTGGATGTGCAGGTTCTGCGCGGTGGCGGGCGCATCGGGGGCGGTGCGCTCATGCGTTTCCAGCAGCAGGCAGTGCGTGCCGGGCGCCACGTCCAGCACCAGCAGCGGCGCTTCGGCGGCGTCTTGCGGCTGGTGGTGCAGCGCGAGGCGGACGGTGCGCTGCACGGCATCCGCCGAGGGGCCCGCTGGCGTGCCCACGTGCAGGCGCAGCCCGTGGCGGCACAGCGCGCGGTGGGCCCAGGCGAACGGGGCTGCATCACCGCTGTCGGCGCCGGGCGCAGGCAGCCCGGCCAGGAGTTCGGCGCGCTGCGCTGGGTCGTGCGCGTCGAGCCAGCGCGCCTGCACGCGGGCGGCGGCGTCGCCGTCCAGTGGCTGCAGCGTCCAGCCGCTGGAGGAGGGGGCGGACGGTGCATCGGCGCTGCCCAGCCAATGTTCCAGGGCGGGCGGCGGCAGGTGCTGGAAGGCTTCGCTGTGCCGCGTGATCCAGCCCTGGCGCTGCAGCTGCGCGCGTGCCGCCAGGCGCTCTGCCGCAAGGGCGTCCACGGCGGCGGTCATGGCTGGGCCTCCGCCACCGTGGCCGGGCGGGCAAAGCCGTCGCGGGCAATGGTGCGCGCCAGTTCCAGGCCCCCGGTTTCGGCGATGCGGCCCTGGTCCAGGCGCAGCACGGTGTCGGGCTGCAGCTGCTCGATCAGCGTGAGGTAGTGCGAGACCACGATGAACGCCGTGCCCTGCGCGCGCAGGCGCTGTACTAGGCCGACCACGGCGCGCACGCCGTCCACGTCCAGGCCGGAGTCGATTTCGTCGAGCAGCGCCAGGCGTGGCTGCAGCAGTGCCAGCTGCAGCAGCTCGTTGCGCTTGCGCTCGCCGCCAGAAAAGCCTTCGTTCACCGGGCGGGCAAGCAGCGTCTCAGGCAGGCCCAGGGTGCCGGCAGCCTGCTTGGCGCTGGCGAGGAAGTCGAAGGCATCGAGCGGCGGCTGGCCGCGCGCTTCGTGCACGGCGTTGAGTGCGGTGCGGATGAACAGGTTGTTCTTCACGCCCGGCACGTCCGGCGGGGCCTGGAAGGAGACGAACAGCCCGGCGCGGGCACGTTCGTGGGCGGGCAGCGCCAGCAGGTCCTGGTCCGCGAGCAGCGCCTGTCCGCCAGTGACGCGGTAGCGCGGGTGCCCGGCCAGCGCCATGCCCAGCGTGCTCTTGCCGCTGCCGTTGGCACCCATCAGCACGGCAAGGCTGCCGGGTGGTACGTCGCACGAGACGCCGCACAGCACGCTGCGCTCGCCCACGGCGACGTGCAGATCGCGCACCTGCAGCAGGGGGGAAGGGGTGGTCATGGGTGGTCCTTCTTTCAAATTTGATAGCTGCTAGCGCTTGTTAGCTAAGGCTTGGAGCCGGTTTTCTTGAAATCGCGGCGCTGTCAGCCCACCGCGCCTTCGAGCGACACCGCGAGCAGCGCCTTGGCTTCCAGCGCGAACTCCATGGGCAGCTCC
The DNA here is from genome assembly GCF_001298675.1 of Paenacidovorax caeni. Lineage (GTDB taxonomy): Bacteria > Pseudomonadota > Gammaproteobacteria > Burkholderiales > Burkholderiaceae_C > Paenacidovorax > Paenacidovorax caeni. The sequence goes on along the minus strand of NZ_CYIG01000002.1, from coordinate 62,558 downwards.
TCCAGCACCGCCTGGCAGAAGCCGCCGACGATGAGCGCCGTGGCGTCCTGCGGATCGATGCCCCGCTGCTGGCAATAGAACAAGCGTTCCTCCGAGATGCGCGTGGTCGTGGCCTCGTGCTCCACCACGGCGTCGCCGCGCGCGGTGTCGATGTAGGGGAAGGTGTGCGCGCCGCAGTCCGGGCCGATGAGCAGCGAGTCGCATTGCGTGTGGTTGCGCGCGCCCGCCGCGCCGGCATTCACGCGTACCAGGCCGCGGTAGCTGTTGTGCGCGTGGCCCGCGCTGATGCCCTTGGAGACGATGCGGCTGGTGGTGTTCTGGCCCAGGTGGATCATCTTGGTGCCGGTGTCCGCCTGCTGGCAGTGGTTGGACACGGCGATGGAGTGGAATTCGCCGCTGGATCCGTCGCCGCGCAGCACCACGCTGGGGTACTTCCAGGTGATGGCCGAGCCGGTCTCGATCTGCGTCCAGGCAATGCGCGAGCGCTTGCCGGCGGCCAGGCCACGCTTGGTGACGAAGTTGTAGATGCCGCCTACGCCGTTTTCGTCGCCGGGGTACCAGTTCTGCACGGTGGAGTACTTGATGAAGGCGTCGTCGTGCGCGATGAGCTCGACCACGGCGGCGTGCAGCTGGTTCTCGTCACGCTGCGGCGCGGTGCAGCCCTCCAGGTAGCTCACCGAGCTGCCTTCCTCGGCGATGATCAGCGTGCGCTCGAACTGCCCGGTGTTGCGGGTGTTGATGCGGAAGTACGACGACAGCTCCATGGGGCACTTCACCCCGCGCGGCACGTAGACGAAGGAGCCGTCGGAAAACACGGCCGAGTTCAGCGCCGCGTAGTAGTTGTCGCCCACCGGCACCACGCTCCCGAGGTAGCGCTCGACCAGTTCGGGGTGGTGCTGCACGGCGTGCGCGAACGAGCAGAAGATCACGCCCACCTCGGCCAGCTGTTCGCGGAAGGTGGTGCCCACCGATACCGAGTCGAACACCGCATCCACCGCCACGCCGGCCAGGCGCGCGCGCTCGTGCAGCGGCACGTTGAGCTTTTCGTAGGTCTCCAGCAGCTTGGGATCGACGTCGTCCAGGCTCTTGGGCGCGTTTTGCATCGACTTGGGTGCGGCGTAGTACGACAGCGCTTGCAGGTCGATGGGGGCGATGCGCAAGTGCGCCCAATGCGGCGGCGCCATGCCGCGCCAGCGCGCAAAGGCCGCCAGGCGCCACTGCAGCAGGAAGTCGGGCTCGTGCTTCTTGCGCGAAATGGCGCGGATGGTGTCTTCATCCAGCCCGGGCGGCAGGCTGTCGGTCTCGATGTCGGTGACAAAGCCATGCTGGTAGGGGCGCTGCAGCGCCTGCGCCAGTGCAGTATCCTGGGGCGGTTGCGCACGGGGCGCGGCAGGGGTGGTCTGGGACATGGCCGTGCGGTGGGTTTGAATATTCACATCGTATGAATCTTTTTGTGCTGGCGCATCCTTTCCCGCGGTGCCCGCACCTGCGCCATGGGATTGCGCGCCGCGCCCGGGCCCTGCCCCGGGGAGTCAAAAAACGGCGCGGGTTATAATTGCCAGGTTTTGCATGGTGCAAGACGCACGCTCCACGCCGTTCCAGCGCGGGGCGCAAGTAAAAACCATGGCCTGCCGCGCTCTGCGGCTCCCAGGCCATCCAATACCCAAGGAAAACATCATGATCGCTGCCTCCATCAAGGCCGAAGTCGTCAAAGCCAACGCCCGCTCGCAAAACGACACCGGTAGCCCGGAAGTGCAAGTGGCCCTGCTGACGGCCCGCATCAACGAGCTGACGCCCCACTTCAAGCAACACGCCAAGGACCATCACGGCCGCCGCGGTCTGCTGCGCATGGTGAGCCGCCGCCGCAAGCTGCTGGACTACCTGAAGGCCAAGGACGCTGACCGCTACACCGCGCTGATCGCCAAGCTGGGCCTGCGCAAGTAAGCCGGCTGCATGCACGCAACGCCTGAGTTAGCACGCTAGCTCAGGCGTTTTTTGCTTTCACGGAGAAACACCAGGCAGAGCGAAGCTGTGTCATTCCACACCCGCGTTGGTTGTCGTTCACTACTGAATTGATAGCTGCCAGCGCTTGTCTGGAATGGCATCGCGGTCTGTTTGGTCTCCAAAACCAAGCTGCTAGAGCGCTGGCAGCTCATTTTTCAGGAGCAAACCAATATGACGATGTTCAACAAAGTCACCAAGACCTTCCAGTGGGGCCAGCATACGGTCACCATGGAAACCGGCGAAATCGCCCGCCAAGCCAGCGGTGCCGTGCTGGTCAACATGGACGACACCGTGGTGCTGGCCACCGTGGTGGCCTCTAAAACCGCCAAGCCCGGCCAGGATTTCTTCCCCCTCACGGTGGACTACATCGAAAAAACCTACGCCGCTGGCAAGATTCCCGGCAGCTTCTTCAAGCGCGAAGCCAAGCCTTCGGAGCTGGAAACGCTGACCAGCCGCCTGATCGACCGCCCCATTCGCCCCCTGTTTCCCGAAGGCTTCTACAACGAAGTGCATGTGGTCATCCACACCATTTCGCTGAACCCCGAAGTGGATGCCGACATCGCCGCCATGATCGCCACCAGCGCAGCGCTGGCTGTGTCGGGCATTCCGTTCAACGGCCCGATCGGCGCGGCCCGCGTGGGTTACGTCAACGGTGAATACGTGCTCAACCCCGGCCAAACCGCCCGCAAGAACAGCCAGATGGACTTGGTGGTGGCTGGCACCGAAGCGGCTGTGCTGATGGTCGAATCCGAAGCCCTGCAACTGCCCGAAGACGTGATGCTGGGCGCCGTGGTCTATGGCCACGAGCAAAGCCAGATTGCCATCAACGCCATCCACGAACTGGTGCGCGACGCGGGCAAGCCCGTGTGGGATTGGCAGCCTGAAGCCAAGGACGAAACCCTGATCGCCAAGGTGACCGAGCTGGCCGAAGGCCCGCTGCGCGCTGCCTACCAAAACCGCAACAAGCAACTGCGCACGCAAGCCTGCCGCGAAGCCTACGCCGCCGTGAAGGCCGCGCTGACCGAGCAGGGCGTGGAGTTCGACGGCGTGAAGGTGGACAACATGCTGTTCGACATCGAAGCGCGCATCGTGCGTGGCCAGATTCTGGCCGGCGAGCCGCGCATCGACGGCCGCGACACGCGCACCGTGCGCCCCATCGAAATCCGCAGCAGCGTGCTGCCGCGCACCCACGGCTCGGCCCTGTTCACGCGCGGCGAAACGCAGGCGCTGGTGGTCTCTACCCTGGGCACCGAGCGCGACGCGCAGCGCATTGACGCACTGGCTGGCGAGTTTGAAGACCGCTTCCTGTTCCACTACAACATGCCTCCCTTTGCCACCGGCGAAGTGGGCCGCATGGGCTCGACCAAGCGCCGCGAAGTTGGTCACGGCCGTCTGGCCAAGCGTGCTCTGGTGGCCTGCTTGCCGAGCAAGGAAGAATTCCCCTACACCATCCGCGTGGTGTCGGAAATCACGGAATCGAACGGTTCTTCTTCGATGGCTTCGGTGTGCGGCGGCTGCCTGTCGATGATGGACGCCGGCGTGCCCATGAAGGCGCACGTGGCGGGCATCGCCATGGGTCTGATCAAGGAAGACAACCGCTTTGCCGTGCTGACCGACATCCTGGGCGATGAGGACCACCTGGGCGATATGGACTTCAAGGTGGCCGGCACGACCAACGGTATTACTGCGCTGCAAATGGACATCAAGATCCAGGGCATCACCAAGGAAATCATGCAAGTCGCCCTGGCCCAGGCCAAGGAAGCGCGCATGCACATCCTGGGCAAGATGCAGGAAGCCATGGGCGAGGCCAAGGCTGAAATCTCCAGCTTTGCACCCAAGCTCTTCACCATGAAGATCAACCCCGAGAAGATCCGCGACGTGATCGGCAAGGGCGGCGCCACCATCCGCGCGCTGTGCGACGAAACCGGCTGCCAGATCAACATCGAGGAAGACGGCACCATCACCATCGCCTCCAGCGACTCCGCCAAGGCCGACGAGGCCAAGCGCCGCATTGAGGAAATCACCGCCGAGGTCGAAATTGGCAAGGTGTACGAAGGCCCGGTGACCAAGATCCTGGACTTCGGCGCGCTGGTGAACCTGCTGCCCGGCAAGGACGGCCTGCTGCACATCAGCCAGATTGCCCACGAGCGTGTGGAAAAGGTCACTGACTACCTGCAAGAAGGCCAGGTCGTCAAGGTCAAGGTGCTCGAGACCGACGACAAGGGCCGCGTCAAGCTGTCGATGAAGGCGCTGACCGAGCGTCCCGCCGGCCTGCCCGAGCGCGAGCCGCGCGAATACCGCGAGCCGCGTGCACCGCGCCAGCCGCGCGAATACCGCGAGCCGCGCGAGCCGCGTGAAAACCGCGCCGAGCGCGGTGGCGAGCAGGAGCAGCCAGCCCAGGAATAAGCGCCTGGTGGCAAGCGGCCCCGCAGCGCGGGGTTGCTATTTAAATGAGAGCTGCTAGCGCTTGCTGTACATGCGCTGGCGGCTTTTTCGCTGGATTGACTTGGCATTTTTTTCCCAGCCATGCGCGTTGTAGAAATCACATCGTTCGGTGCGCCCGAGGTGTTGCGCCTGGGGCAGCGGCCTGTGCCCGTGCCGGGTGCGGGCGAGCTGCGCATCCGCGTCGCGGCCTCGGGGGTGAACCGGCCCGATGTGCTACAGCGCAAGGGCCATTACGCGCCACCGCCGGGTGCCTCTGACGTGCCTGGCCTGGAAGTCGCTGGCGTCATTGACGAAGGCGACGACGAGGCCCTGGCGCAGGCGGGCCTGCGGCGTGGTGATCGCGTGTGCGCGCTCGTGGCGGGCGGCGGCTATGCGGAGTATTGCGTTGCCCCGGTGGCGCAGTGCCTGCCAGTGCCCCAGGGGCTGAGCGATGTCGAGGCGGCCTCGCTGCCCGAGACCTTTTTCACCGTGTGGAGCAATGTTTTTGACCGTGCGCGCCTGCAGCCCGGGGAGACCTTGCTGGTTCAGGGTGGCAGCAGCGGCATTGGCGTGACCGCCATCCAGCTTGCGCGTGCCCTGGGGGCCACGGTGATCACCACGGCGGGCAGCGTGGAGAAATGCGCGGCCTGCGTGCAGCTCGGCGCGCACCACGCCATCCACTATCCGTCGCAGGATTTCGTCGAAGAGGTTCGGCGCATCACCGGTGGACGGGGCGTGGATGTAGTGCTCGACATGGTGGCTGGTAGCTACGTGGCGCGCGAGGTGGAAAGCCTGGCCGACGACGGGCGCCTGGTCATCATCGCGGTGCAGGGCGGCGTCAAGGCGGAGTTCAATGCCGCTTTGGTGCTGCGCAAGCGCCTGGTCATCACGGGCTCCACGCTGCGTCCGCAGACGGTGGCGTTCAAGGCGGCCATTGCCCAGGCGCTGCGCGCGCGTGTGTGGCCGCTGCTGGACGCTGGCACTGTCAAGCCGGTGGTGCACCGCTGCTTCGCGGCGGCCGATGCGGCCCAGGCCCATGCGCTGATGGAGTCGAACCAGCATATTGGCAAGATCGTTTTGACATGGAATTCCTGAACACCATGAAAAAGAAACTCATCGCTGGCAATTGGAAGATGAACGGCGGCCTGGCCGCCAACGAGGCGCTGTTGCGCGCCTTGCGCGAAGGGCTGGCGCAGCAGGCGCCGGCCTGCGATGTGGCGGTGGCCGTTCCTGCACCTTATCTGGCGCAAACCCAGGCGCTGACAGCGGGAACAGCTATCGACTTCGGAGCGCAGGATGTGTCGCAGCACGAGGCGGGCGCCTACACTGGCGAGGTCTCGGCCGGCATGCTGCGTGACTTCGGCGTGCGCTACGTGCTGGTCGGCCACTCGGAGCGTCGCCAGTACCACGGCGAAACCGACGCCGACGTAGCGGCGAAGGCCCAGCGTGCGCTGGCGGCAGGCATTACGCCCATCGTGTGCGTGGGCGAGACGCTGGCGCAGCGCGAGGCGGGCGAAACCGAGGCCGTGGTCAAGCGCCAGTTGGCGGCGGTGATTCACCTCAACGGCCACTGCATCAGCGAAATCGTCGTGGCTTACGAGCCCGTCTGGGCCATCGGCACGGGCCGTACGGCCACGCCTGAGCAGGCACAGCAGGTGCATGCCGTGCTGCGTGGGCAGCTGGCGGCCGCCAGCACGCAGGCCGACCGCATCCGGCTGCTTTACGGCGGCAGCATGAATGCTGCGAATGCGGCGCAACTGCTGTCGCAGCCTGACATCGACGGTGGTCTGGTGGGCGGTGCGTCGCTCAAGGCGGCTGACTTTTTGCAAATCATCGCGGCCGCCCGCTGAGTGCGCGGCGCCAATGCTCAAACCCTTTAGGAAAGAAGAGAAGCAATGAATATGTTGACGAATGTGATCCTGGCCGTACAGATGCTGTCGGCGCTGGGCATGATCGGCCTGATCCTTATCCAGCACGGCAAGGGGGCCGACATGGGGGCGGCTTTTGGCAGTGGCAGCGCCGGCAGTCTGTTCGGTGCCTCCGGCAGCGCCAACTTCCTCTCGCGCAGCACGGCAGCGCTGGCCACGGTGTTCTTCATTGCCACCCTGGCGTTGGCCTATCTGGGCAACAGCCGTCCCGCTGGTGCGGGTAGCGTGCTCGAAGGCCCTGGTGCCAGCATTCCGGCGGTGACGGCCCCTGCTTCGGAGGCTGCGGTGCCTGTGGCGCCTGTCGAGGCCGCATCGGGTGCAGCGCAGATTCCCTCGAAATAAAAAATGCCACAATCTGGGGCGCGAGAGGCTCTCCAGGGTTTTTACCGGGTAGAATCCTGGATTGTCTGGAAAGCGAAAGCCTGAAAAGGCGCCTCATGCCATCCAGATGCATAAATCAGCCGTCGTGGTGAAATTGGTAGACACGCTATCTTGAGGGGGTAGTGGCGAAAGCTGTGCGAGTTCGAGTCTCGCCGACGGCACCAATACAAAAAACCTCTGCCCAGCCGGCCAGGCAGTGGTCGCTAGCGGGGCAGGGGAGCGATGAGCATTACCCCAGATGAACCTCGATCAGTACCTCCCCGTTCTCTTGTTCATCCTGGTCGGCGCTGCGGTTGGCGTCGTTCCGCTGGTTCTGGGGTATGTGCTTGGCCCCAATCGGCCTGATCCCGAAAAAAATTCCCCGTACGAATGCGGCTTCGAGGCTTTCGAAGATGCGCGCATGAAGTTCGATGTGCGCTACTACTTGGTGGCCATCCTCTTCATTCTGTTTGATCTGGAAATCGCCTTCCTCTTTCCTTGGGCTGTGGCCCTGCAGGATGTGGGTTTGGCGGGTTTTGCTGCCGTTGCCATCTTCCTCGCCATTCTTGTCGTGGGCTTTGCCTACGAGTGGAAAAAAGGCGCGCTGGACTGGGAATAAACGGCTCCAACAAGGACTGACACGATGATTGAAGGCGTGATGAAGGAAGGCTTCGTCACCACCAGCTACGACGCGGTGGTGAACTGGGCCAAGACCGGCTCCATCTGGCCCATGACCTTTGGTCTGGCATGCTGTGCTGTCGAGATGATGCATGCGGCCTCGGCGCGCTATGACTTGGCGCGTTTCGGTGCCGAGGTGTTCCGTGCCAGTCCGCGCCAGTCCGATCTGATGATCGTGGCTGGTACGCTGTGCAACAAGATGGCGCCTGCCTTGCGCAAGGTGTACGACCAGATGTCCGAGCCGCGCTGGGTTCTGTCCATGGGGTCGTGTGCCAATGGCGGCGGCTACTACCACTACAGCTATTCCGTTGTGCGCGGCTGTGACCGCGTGGTGCCGGTGGATGTCTACGTGCCCGGCTGCCCGCCCACGGCGGAGGCCCTGATTTACGGCATTCTGCAGTTGCAGCAGAAGATTCGTCGTACCAACACCATTGCGCGCGTCTGAGGGTCCCATGACTGCTGTTGCCATTCGCCCTGAAGAAATCCGCGACGCCGTGGCTGCTGCCCTCGGTGATAAGGTGCGCGCCCTGACGATCGCCCTCGATGAGGTCACTCTGGTCGTTTCGGCCGCCGACTATCTCCAGGCTATGCACCAGTTGCGCGATGCCCCTGGCTGCCGTTTCGAGCAACTGGTCGATTTGTGTGGTGTGGATTACTCGGCTTACCGTGACATCGGCACCGATGGCCCGCGTTTCGCTGTGGTTTCCCATCTGCTCTCGGTCAGTTTGAACCAGCGCCTGCGCGTCAAGGTGTTCTGTGCTGACGATGATCTGCCGGTGATCGATTCGGTCACTTCCGTGTGGAGCGGTGCCAATTGGTTCGAGCGTGAGGCATTCGACCTGTTCGGCATTGTTTTTGAAGGACATGACGATCTGCGCCGCATCCTGACCGACTACGGCTTCATCGGCCACCCGTTCCGCAAGGATTTCCCCGTGTCGGGCCATGTGGAAATGCGCTACGACGCCGAGCGTCGCCGCGTGGTGTACGAGCCCGTGAGCATTGAGCCGCGCGAAATCACCCCTCGCATCATCCGCGAAGACAACTACGGAGGCCTGCACTGAGGCGCCGCAAGGCTGCCTTCGTGAACCACCATGGCTGAAATCAAGAACTACACCCTGAACTTTGGTCCCCAGCACCCGGCGGCGCACGGCGTGTTGCGCCTTGTGCTGGAGCTGGACGGTGAGGTCGTGCAGCGCGCCGACCCCCACGTCGGCCTGTTGCACCGTGCCACTGAAAAGCTGGCCGAGAGCAAGACCTTCATTCAATCGCTGCCCTACATGGATCGTCTCGACTACGTGTCGATGATGTGCAATGAGCAGGCCTATTGCCTGGCCATTGAGAAGCTGTTGGGTATTGAGGTGCCACTGCGCGCGCAGTACATCCGTACCATGTTCGGGGAAATCACCCGCCTGCTCAACCACCTGATGTGGTTGGGATCGAATGGCATGGACTTGGGTGCCTCGACGGTGCTCATGTTCACGTTCCGCGAGCGCGAGTCGCTGTTCGATATGTACGAGGCGGCGTCGGGTGCCCGCATGCATGCGGCTTATTTCCGTCCTGGCGGTGTGTACCGTGATCTGCCGGACAGCATGGCGCAATTCAAGGCGAGCAAGATCCGCAATGCTAAGGCGATGGAGGAATTGAACCGCAATCGCCAGGGTTCTCTGCTCGACTACATCGAGGACTTCTGCGCGCGCTTCCCGCGTTTCGTGGATGAATACGAAACGCTGCTGACTGATAACCGTATTTGGAAACAGCGCACCGTGGGGATTGGTGTTGTTTCACCCGAGCGTGCACTGAACCTGGGCATGAGCGGCGTGATGCTGCGTGGCTCGGGGGTTGCCTGGGATCTGCGCAAGAAACAGCCTTACGATGCCTACGATCGCGTCGATTTCGACATTCCTGTGGGCAAGAACGGCGACTGCTACGACCGTTATCTGGTGCGTGTGGCAGAGATGCGGCAGTCCAATCGCATCATCAAGCAGTGCGTCGATTGGCTGCGCGCCAATCCCGGTCCCGTCATCACCGACAACCACAAGGTTGCGCCGCCGCCGCGTGAGCGCATGAAGGCCGGCATGGAGGATTTGATCCACCATTTCAAGCTGTTCTCCGAGGGCTTCCGTGTGCCGGAGGGCGAGGCTTATGCGGCCGTGGAACATCCCAAGGGGGAGTTCGGTATCTATATCGTCAGCGATGGCGCCAACAAGCCTTACCGTCTGAAGATTCGTGCGCCCGGGTTTGCCCACCTGTCTGCCTACAACGAGCTGACACGCGGCCACATGATCGCCGATGCAGTGGCCATCATCGGCACCATGGATATCGTGTTCGGAGAGATTGACCGATGATTACCGAAGCGACCAAACAGCGTTTCGCCCGTGAAGTGGCAAAGTACCCACCGGAGCAGAAACAATCTGCCGTGATGGCCTGCTTGTCCATCGTGCAGCAGGAGCAGGGCTGGGTGAGCCAGGAGAGCGAGGCGGTGATCGCCGAGGTTCTGGGTATGCCGCAGATCGCGGTGCATGAGGTCACCACCTTCTACAACATGTACAACCAGCAGCCGGTGGGCAAATTCAAGCTCAACGTCTGCACCAACCTGCCATGCCAGTTGCGCGGTGGCTATGAGGCCTTGCACCACCTGGAGGCTAAGTTGGGCATCCAGATGGGCGAGACCACACCCGATGGTCTGTTCACGCTGCAGCAATGCGAGTGCCTTGGCGCCTGCGCTGATGCGCCGGTGATGCTGGTGAATGACCGCAATATGTGCAGTTTTATGGACGGAGAGAAGCTTGACCAGCTTGTCGACGGCCTGAAGGCTGCGGAGGGCAAGGCATGACCACGGCTGCACAAATCCTGTCGCAATTCCAGGCTACGGGCGTACAGACCTGTTTCCACGACCGCCATATCAACGCGCAGATCTATGCCGATCTGAATGGCAGTAACTGGGGTATCAAGGACTACGAGGCGCGCGGTGGGTATGCAGCCCTGCGCAAGATCCTCGGTGCCGACGGCGGCGAGGGCATGACACAGGACCAGGTGATCGCCACGGTGAAGGAATCCGGTCTGCGTGGGCGCGGCGGTGCTGGTTTTCCGACGGGTTTGAAGTGGAGCTTCATGCCACGCCAGTTCCCAGGGCAGAAGCATCTGGTATGCAACTCCGACGAAGGCGAGCCGGGCACCTGCAAGGACCGCGATATCCTGATGTACAACCCCCACATCGTGATTGAGGGGATGATCATCGGCGCCTATGCCATGGGCATTTCGCTGGGTTACAACTATATCCACGGCGAGATTTTCCAGGTCTACGAACGTTTCGAGGCTGCACTTGAAGAAGCCCGTGCTGCGGGCTACTTGGGTGACAAGATTCTGGGTAGCGACTTCAGCTTCCAACTCCACGCGCACCATGGCTTCGGTGCCTACATTTGTGGGGAAGAAACGGCTTTGCTCGAATCCCTTGAAGGCAAAAAGGGCCAGCCGCGCTTCAAGCCTCCATTCCCGGCCAGCTTTGGCCTGTATGGGAAGCCCACGACGATCAATAACACCGAAACCTTTGCGGCTGTGCCGTGGATCATCCGCAACGGCGGTCAGGCTTATCTTGAATGTGGCAAGCCGAACAACGGTGGCACCAAGATCTTTTCGGTATCGGGTGATGTGGAGCGTCCAGGCAACTACGAAATCCCGCTTGGCACGCCTTTCGCCAAACTGCTTGAGCTCGCAGGTGGCGTGCGTAAGGGCCGCCAGCTCAAAGCGGTGATTCCCGGCGGGTCGTCTTCCCCCGTGCTGCCCGCGCACATCATGATGGATTGCACGATGGATTACGACTCCATCTCGAAGGCAGGGTCCATGCTCGGTTCGGGTGCTGTCATCGTGATGGACGATTCGCGCGATATGGTCGAGTCCCTGCTGCGCCTTTCCTATTTTTACCAGCATGAATCCTGTGGTCAGTGCACGCCCTGCCGCGAGGGAACGGGCTGGCTGTGGCGCGTGGTACAGCGTATTCAGCATGGACAGGGTCGTCCAGAAGACATCGAGCTGCTCGACTCCGTGGCTTTCAACATCATGGGGCGCACCATTTGTGCGTTGGGCGATGCCGCTGCTATGCCCGTGCGCGCCATGATCAAGCACTTCCGCCACGAGTTTGAGGCCAAGATTCAGGCGGCTACAAAAGCCTCCGCTGCCTGATTGCGAGAAAGCATATGGTTGAAATTGAACTGGACGGTCAGAAGGTGGAGGTTGGCGAAGGCAGCATGGTGATCCATGCGGCGGAAAAAGCCAACGTCTACATTCCCCATTTCTGTTACCACAAGAAGCTGTCGATTGCTGCCAGCTGCCGCATGTGCCTTGTTGACGTCGAGAAGGCGCCCAAGCCCATGCCGGCCTGTGCCACACCGGTGACGCAAGGCATGATCGTGCGCACCAAGACCGACAAGGCCATCAAGGCGCAGCAGTCGGTGATGGAGTTTTTGCTCATCAACCACCCGCTGGACTGCCCGATCTGCGACCAAGGCGGTGAGTGCCAGTTGCAGGATCTCGCGGTGGGTTACGGTGCATCGTCTTCCCGCTATGGTGAAGAAAAGCGCGTGGTTCCGGCCAAGGACATCGGCCCATTGATTTCCACCGAAGAGATGACGCGTTGCATCCATTGCACGCGCTGTGTGCGCTTCGGCCAAGAGATCGGTGGCGTCATGGAGCTGGGTATGGTCAATCGGGGCGAGCACTCCGAGATTACCCCGGTCAAGGGCGATACGGTCGATTCCGAGCTCTCGGGCAACATGATCGACGTGTGCCCTGTGGGCGCGTTGACGAGCAAGCCCTTCCGCTACAGTGCACGCACCTGGGAACTTTCGCGTCGCAAGTCGGTGTCTCCCCACGATTCGACGGGAGCCAACCTCATCGTTCAGGTGAAGAACCACAAAGTCATGCGCGTCGTTCCACTCGAGAACGAAGCCGTGAACGAGTGCTGGATCGCAGACCGTGATCGCTTCTCCTACGAGGCGCTGAATGGTGAAGAACGTCTGACCCGCCCCATGCTGAAGCAGGGTGGGCAGTGGCAGGAAGTTGACTGGCAGACGGCCCTGGAATACGTCGCCAACGGCTTGAAGTGCGTGCGTGACAAGCATGGCGCAGGCGCTATCGGTGCGCTGGTGAGCCCACACAGCACGCTGGAAGAGCTGTACCTGGCCAGCGCACTGGTGCGCGGTGTCGGTAGCGACAACATCGATTACCGCCTGCGCAATGCCGAGTTTCCGGCGTTTGAGGGCGTGCGCTGGCTTGGTTTGCCCATCGCAGCCTTGTCTGAGCTCCAATCGGTTCTGGTGTTGGGTTCGAACCTGCGCAAGGACCACCCGTTGTTTGCGCAGCGCGTCCGCCAGTCCGCCCGCAAGGGTGCGAAGGTGTTCGCGATCAATGCCCAGGCCTACGATTGGGCCATGCCGGCAGTGCATTCGGTAGTGGCACCCGCCGATTGGACCCAGGCGTTGGCTGACGTTGCCGCTGCTGTTGCGCAGGAGAAAGGTGTTGCAGCACCGGCCCAGGGACAACCCAATGGCGAAGCTATGGCGATCGCACGGGCGTTGCTTGCTGGGGAACGCAAGGCGGTTCTGCTGGGTAACGCTGCCGCCCACCACGCGCAGGCGTCCAGTCTGTTGGCCTTGGTTCAGTGGATCGGCCAGCAAACGGGGGCCGCATTCGGGTATCTGACAGAAGCCGCCAACACGGTTGGTGCACAGCTGGCTGGAGCGCAGCCGCGCCATGCTGGCCTCAACGCGCAGCAGATGCTTGCCGGAGGGCTGAAGGCCGCGCTGCTGTTGAATACAGAGCCGGAATTTGATTCCGCCGCTGGTGCACGCACAGCACAGGGGCTGGCAGAAGTGGACATGGTGGTCACGCTCAGTCCGTTCAAGACCAATATGGCATTCAGCGATGTGCTGCTGCCGATCGCACCTTTCACCGAAACGTCCGGTAGCTTCGTGAATGCCCAGGGTCTCATTCAGAGCTTCCACGCCGTGGTGCGGCCTCTGGGCGAAACCCGCCCTGCATGGAAGGTGCTGCGCGTGTTGGCCGATCTGATGGGTGTTCCCGGCGTGGCATTCGAGTCTTCGCAGGAAGTTTTGGCACAGGTTTCAGGCGGTTTGGGCAGCCTGTCGGCTGACCAACTAAGCAATGCCACCCAGGCGCCTATCGTCGTTGCCCGTGGCCCTGCCGAGGCACCCGTGGCTGCGAGCATTTATCAACTGGACAGCTTGGTGCGCCGTGCGCCCGCGCTGCAACTGACCGCTGACGCCCGCGAGGCACGTGAAGGGGCCGCTGCATGATCGACGCGCTGTACAACGGAGGCCTGAACCTCATTGCCCAGCCTTGGTGGATGGGCGTGGCTTGGCCCGTGCTGTGGATTTTGATCAAGATCGTTTGCATCCTCGCGCCACTCATGGGGGCCGTGGCTTATCTGACCCTTTGGGAGCGCAAGCTGCTCGGTTTCATGCAGGTGCGTGTGGGTCCGAACCGTGTCGGTCCAATGGGCTTGCTGCAACCGATTGCTGATGGCTTGAAACTCCTGACCAAGGAAATCATTGAGCCGACCGCTGCCAGCAAGGGTTTGTTTTTCCTGGGCCCTGTGATGGCCATCATGCCGGCGCTGGCTGCCTGGGTGGCTATTCCGTTCGGTCCAGATGTCGCGCTGGCAAATGTCAATGCTGGACTGTTGCTCATCATCGCCATCACTTCCATTGAAGTCTATGGCGTGATTATTGCCGGCTGGGCGTCTAACTCGAAGTACGCTTTCTTGGGCGCGCTGCGCGCGTCCGCGCAAATGGTGAGTTATGAAATCGCCATGGGCTTCTGTTTCCTGGTGGTCATCATGGTCTCAGGCAGCATGAACCTGACGGAGATTGTGCTGGCTCAAGCCAAGGGCTCAGCGTTCAACGGCATGTTCGCCGGAACGTTCGTCGCATGGAACTGGTTGCCACTGCTGCCGATTTTTGTGGTTTACCTGATTTCGAGCGTCGCGGAGACCAACCGCCACCCGTTTGACGTGGTCGAGGGTGAGGCCGAGATTGTGGCTGGCCACATGGTTGAGTATTCGGGGATGGGCTTCGCCATTTTCTTCTTGGCCGAGTACGCGGCGATGTGGCTCGTTTCCATCCTGGCCGTGTTGATGTTCCTGGGGGGGTGGTTGCCGCCGTTTGAGGCCTTGTCCTTCATCCCCGGCTGGATTTGGCTGGCGGCAAAGACTTTCCTCGTGGTTTCCATGTTTATCTGGATCCGTGCGACCTTCCCTCGCTACCGCTATGACCAGATCATGCGTCTGGGCTGGAAGATCTTCATCCCAGTCACGCTGGTGTGGCTGCTCATCGTGGGTGCTTGGCTGCACTCGCCGTGGAACATCTGGAAATAAGCGGGGAAGAAGAATGTCTGCTGCTGTTGCAACGTCCTTCTCGATCAAGGACTTCTTTAAGAGCTTCATGCTCTGGGAGCTCGCCAAGGGCATGGCCCTGACGGGACGCTACACCTTCGCGCGCAAGGTCACCGTGTATTACCCCGAGGAGAAGACGCCGCTGTCGCCGCGTTTTCGGGGGCTGCACGCGTTGCGTCGCTACGATAACGGCGAGGAGCGCTGCATTGCTTGCAAGCTCTGCGAAGCCGTGTGCCCGGCGATGGCCATCACCATCGAATCCGACGTTCGCGCCGATGGGTCGCGCCGTACCACGCGCTATGACATCGACCTGACGAAGTGCATTTTCTGCGGCTTCTGTGAAGAAAGTTGTCCCGTGGACTCGATCGTGGAAACGCAAATCTTCGAGTACCACGGCGAGAAGCGCGGTGATCTGTACTTCACCAAGGACATGCTCCTGGCTGTTGGTGACCGCTACGAACCTCAAATCGCTGCGGCCAAGGCTGCGGATGCCAAGTACCGCTGAGGCTGTGCCTGAACCACTGCGAGAAATTCATGGACGCCAAAACTGGTTTTTTCTATCTCTTCTCGGTCGTGCTGCTGTTCGCAGCCTTCCGTGTCATCACTGCGCGCAACCCGGTGCATGCGGTGCTCAACCTTATCCTGGCCTTTTCGCAAGCGGCCGGCATCTGGCTGTTGCTCAAGGCTGAGTTCCTGGGCATCACGCTGGTGCTGGTTTATTTGGGAGCGGTGATGGTGCTGTTCCTGTTCGTGGTGATGATGCTGGACATCCGCATCGATACCGTGCGCCAGGGCTTTTGGAAGCATTTCCCTCTGGCCGCTTTGATCGGCGCCATCATTGCCTTCGAAATGGCGTTGGTGCTGATGGGCGGCTTCCGCGGTATTGATGAACCCAAGGCCATGACTGCGGTGGTCGATGCAGCAGGTCAGGTTGTTCCCTATTCGAACACCAAGGTGTTGGGCAAGCTCCTCTACACGCAGTACCTGTACCCGGTCGAAATCGCGGCCGTGATTCTGCTGGTGGCCATGGTTGCAGCCATCGCACTCACGCTGCGCAAGCGCAAGGACACCAAGACTGTCGAAGCCACCATGCAGTTGCGCGCACGCGCTCAGGATCGCGTCGAACTGGTCAAGATGGCAGCCACCCGCAAGGCTGAGCCTCTGATGGCCGCCGAAGCAGAGGAGAAGAAAGCATGACGTTGACCCTGGGCCACTACCTGACGTTGGGTGCGATGCTGTTCGCCATCGCCGTCGTCGGTATCTTTCTTAACCGCAAGAACCTGATCGTCCTGCTCATGGCCATCGAGCTGATGCTGCTGGCCGTCAACATGAACTTCGTTGCCTTCTCCAGCTACCTCGGAGACATGCACGGCCAAGTGTTCGTGTTCTTCATCCTCACTGTGGCGGCTGCTGAGTCTGCCATCGGCCTGGCCATCCTGGTGCTGTTGTTCCGCAATAAGACCAGCATCAACGCCGAAGACCTCAACACCCTCAAGGGTTGAGCCCCGGTTCATCGCAAGGTTCTGAAGAAATGAGTCAAACCCTTTCTGCTTCGACACTGCTTGCGGTGCCCTTGGCACCGTTGGCAGGCTCTGCCTTGGCCGGTCTCTTCGGCACCGCATTTGGCGGCAACTGGATTGGCCGCCGCTTGGCGCACACACTCACCATTCTCGGGGTGTTCGTGGCATTCGTCCTGTCAGCGCTGACCTTGTACAGCGTGGCGGTGCATGGTGCGCGCTTCAACGAGACTATCTACACCTGGATGGTGGTTGGCGGCCTGAAGATGGAAGTCGGCTTCCTGGTGGACAGCCTGACGGCCATGATGATGGTCGTGGTGACCTTTGTGTCGTTGATGGTGCACATCTACACCATTGGCTATATGGAAGAGGATGACGGCTACAACCGCTTCTTCTCTTACATCTCGTTGTTCACGTTCTCCATGCTCATGCTGGTCATGAGCAATAACCTGCTGCAACTGTTTTTCGGTTGGGAGGCTGTGGGCTTGGTGTCGTACTTGCTCATCGGCTTCTGGTTCAACAAGCCGACAGCTATTTTTGCCAACATGAAGGCCTTCTTGGTCAACCGCGTCGGTGACTTTGGTTTCATCCTCGGCATTGGCTTGATCGCGGCTTACGCAGGTACGCTGAATTACGGCGAAATTTTCGCCAAGTCGGCTGAGCTGGGCGGTTTGGGCTTCCCCGGCACCGACTGGATGTTGATCACCGTAATCTGCATCTGTCTGTTCATCGGTGCCATGGGCAAGTCGGCACAGTTTCCGCTGCACGTGTGGCTGCCTGATTCGATGGAGGGTCCCACTCCCATCTCCGCGTTGATTCACGCCGCCACCATGGTGACGGCAGGCATCTTCATGGTCTCGCGCATGTCGCCGCTGTTCGAGTTGTCGGACACCGCGCTGAACTTCATTCTCGTGATTGGTGCCATTACAGCGCTGTTCATGGGCTTCCTGGGCATCATCCAAAACGACATCAAGCGCGTGGTGGCGTATTCCACGCTGTCGCAGCTCGGCTATATGACCGTGGCGTTGGGCGCTTCAGCCTACTCCGTTGCCGTATTCCACCTGATGACGCACGCCTTCTTCAAGGCGCTGCTGTTCCTCGGTGCGGGCTCGGTCATCATGGGCATGCACCATAACCAGGACATCCGTTGGATGGGGGGCGTACGCAAATACATGCCTATCACCTGGATCACATCGCTGCTCGGCTCTCTGGCGTTGATTGGTACACCCCTGTTCTCCGGTTTCTATTCCAAGGACAGCATCATCGAAGCCGTCCATGAGAGCCATCTCCCCGCTGCAGGCTTCGCGCACTTTGCTGTACTGGCTGGCGTATTTATCACGGCGTTCTATTCGTTCCGCATGTATTTCCTGGTCTTCCATGGCAAGGAACGCTACGACCAGAACCCTGACGCACACCACCACGCGCATGACGATCACCACCACGGTCATGGTCACGATGACAAGCCGCACGAGTCCCCCTGGGTGGTGACGGTTCCTCTGGTGCTGTTGGCCATTCCCTCGGTGGTTGTCGGCTTCCTGTTTATCCAGCCGATGCTGTTTGGGGACTTCTTCAAGGATGTGATTTTTGTCGATGCCGCCAAGCACCACGCGATGGCGGAGCTAGCCCAGGCCTTCCATGGTCCGGTGGCCATGGCACTGCACGGTTTGCAGACTGCACCTTTCTGGCTGGCCTTGGCTGGCGTGGTAGCGGCTTACTACATGTACATGGTGAATCCGGCACTTCCGGCAGCGATCAAGCGCGCGGCCCAGCCGATCTATACATTGCTGGAAAACAAGTACTACCTCGACTGGATCAACGAGAACATCATCGCCCGCAGTGCCCGTGCTTTGGGTGTGGGTCTGTGGAAGGGGGGCGACCAAGCCATCATTGACGGTGCCGTGGTGAATGGCTCATGGAAGCTGGTCGGATGGTTTGCCGGCATCGTCCGCTGGGTGCAGTCGGGCTATATCTTCCATTACGCGCTGGTCATGATTCTGGGTGTGTTCGGGCTCATGACGTACTTCGTGTGGCTCAACAAGTAGGAGCACTATAAAAATGGGTTTGTTGAGTCTTGCCATTTGGACGCCGATCGCTTTCGGCACCTTGCTTCTGTTGCTCGGGCGTGAGCAGCAGGCAGGCGCTGTGCGCTGGTTGGCGCTAATCGGAGCACTGGCCGGCCTGGCGGTCACAGTTCCTTTGTATGAAGGCTTCCAGCTCGGCACCGCTGCGATGCAGTTCGTTGAGAAGGCGCCCTGGATTGGCCGCTTCAATGTCAACTACCACCTCGGTGTGGACGGCCTGTCCTTTTGGTTCGTGCCGCTGACGGCATTCATCACGGTGATCGTGGTCATCGCCTCGTGGCAGTCGATCACGGAGCGGGTGAACCAGTACATGGGGGCCTTCCTGATTCTGTCCGGCCTGATGATCGGCGTATTCAGTGCGCTGGATGGCCTGCTGTTCTATGTATTCTTTGAGGCCACGCTGATTCCGATGTACCTGATCATCGGTATCTGGGGCGGTCCCAACAAAATCTACGCCGCGTTCAAGTTCTTCCTCTATACGCTGCTGGGCTCGCTGCTGACACTGGTCGCCATCATCTACCTGTACAACCAGGCGGGTGGCAGCTTTGACATCCTTACCTGGCACCAACTGCCGCTGTCGCGTACCGCACAGACCCTGGTGTTCTTCGCATTCTTCGCCGCCTTCGCCGTGAAGGTGCCCATGTGGCCCGTCCATACCTGGTTGCCAGACGTGCACGTTGAGGCGCCCACCGGCGGCTCGGCCGTGCTGGCCGCCATCATGCTGAAGCTGGGTGCCTACGGCTTCCTGCGTTTCTCGATGCCCATCGCGCCGGATGCCGCACGGGAATGGGCATGGCTCATCATCGCCCTGTCGCTGATCGCCGTGATCTACGTCGGCTTGGTGGCCATGGTGCAGAAGGACATGAAGAAACTGGTGGCCTACTCGTCCGTCGCGCACATGGGCTTCGTGACGCTCGGCTTCTTCGTCTTCAACGATCTTGGTGTGTCGGGCGGCATTGTGCAGATGATCGCGCACGGCTTTGTGTCGGGGGCGATGTTCCTGTCCATCGGCGTCTTGTACGACCGCGTACATTCGCGCGAAATCGCCGCTTACGGCGGCGTGGTCAACACCATGCCCAAGTTCGCTGCGTTCGCCTTGCTGTTCTTCATGGCCAATTGCGGCCTTCCCGGTACGGCGGGCTTCGTGGGCGAATGGATGGTCATCTTGGCTGCCGTGAAGTTCAATTTCTGGATTGGCCTCGGCGCTGCGACTGCACTCATCTTCGGCGCCGCCTACAGCCTCTGGATGTTCAAGCGTGTTTACCTGGGCGCTGTGGCCAACGACGACGTCAAGGCACTTAAAGACATTTGCAACCGTGAATTCCTGGTGCTGGCCTTGCTGGCCATCGCCGTGCTCTACATGGGCTTGTATCCGCGCCCCTTCACCGACGTGATGGACGCGTCCGTGGCCGAACTGCTCAAGCATGTGGCCCAGACCAAGCTCCACTGACCAGACTGAACTGAGAGATTACAGATGATTGACAACATCAGCTGGCTGGCGGTCTACCCCGAGATCGTTCTTCTGGTCATGGGCTGTGTGATTGCCCTGGTGGATTTGGGGGTGTCCAGCACCCGCCGTACCGCAACCTATGTTCTGACCTTGCTGACCATGGGCGTGGTGGCGGTGCTGGAGGGCATGTACGCCGCCAGCGGCAACACCTTCTATGGCTGGGGCAACATGGTGGTCTCCGATGCCATGGGCAACTGGCTGAAGTGTTTCGCTGCAGTGGCCATGATGGTCACGCTGGTCTATGGTCGCCCCTACGCGGCCGACCGCAGCATGCTGAAGCGCGGGGGAGAGCTGTTCACGCTGTCCATCTTCGCGTTGCTCGGCATGTTCGTCATGATCTCCGCGAACAACTTCCTGGTGATCTACCTCGGATTGGAACTGCTGACGCTGTCGAGCTATGCCCTGGTGGCACTGCGCCGTGACCACGAAGGCTCGGTCGAGGCGGCGATGAAGTATTTCGTGTTGGGCGCGATGGCCAGTGGTTTCTTGCTGTATGGCATGTCGATGCTCTACGGCGCCACGGGCTCGCTGGACATCGGTGAGGTGTTCAAGGCCATCAATGCCGGCCAAATTCGCCACCAGGTGCTGGTGTTCGGCCTGGTCTTCATCGTGGCGGGTCTCGCGTTCAAAATGGGCGCTGTGCCGTTCCACATGTGGATTCCCGACGTGTACCACGGCGCTCCGACCGCGGTGACGCTGATCATTGGCGGGGCACCCAAGCTGGCCGCGTTCGCTATTGCCATGCGCCTGCTGGTGGACGGTTTGCTGCCCCTGGCGATAGATTGGCAGCAGATGCTGGCCGTGCTCGCCATCGGCTCGCTGTTCGTGGGCAACATCATCGGTGTGATGCAGACGAACCTCAAGCGCATGTTGGCCTATTCAACCATCTCGCACATGGGCTTCATGCTGCTGGGCCTGATGTCGGGTGTTGTCAACGGCACGGTAGACGCCACGGCGGCCGAGAACGCTTACAGCTCCGCCATGTTCTACGTCGTCACCTACGTGCTGACTGCGCTGCCTGCCTTCGGTGTGATCGTTCTGCTGGCCCGCGAAGGATTTGAGAGCGAAGAGATCGCTGATTTCGCCGGATTGAACCAGCGCAGCCCCCTGTACGCAGGTGTCATGGCCGTGTGTCTGTTCTCTCTTGCTGGCATTCCGCCGCTGGTTGGTTTCTACGCCAAGCTGGCAGTTCTGCAGGCCCTGGTGGCTTCCGGCAGCGGTTTCCACATCGCGTTGGCCGTGTTCGCCGTGATCATGTCCCTCATCGGCGCGTTCTACTACCTGCGCGTGGTGAAGGTCATGTATTTCGACAAGCCGCTGACGGCCTCGCGTGTGTCTGCACCCGCTGATGTGCGCCTGACCCTGGTCGCTAACGGCGCCCTGGTCCTGGTGCTCGGCCTGCTGCCCGGCGGGCTGATGGCCCTGTGCGCCGACGCGGTTGTGCGCGCTCTGGCTTCCTGACGCGCGCTTTCGCATGTCGCAGTCAGCCTCCATCTGGCTCGTGATCCTGGCCGCTTTTGTAGCGGCCAATCTTCCTTTCGTCAGCCGGCGCTGGCTCCTGGTAGGGCCCCTGGCGCAGCCCACCAAGCCCCTTCTGGCGCGCCTCGCTGAGTTGGCGCTGCTGTATTTCTTGGTGGGTGGGCTGGCTTTGCTCCTGGAGCGGCGCGCGGGGCAGATTGCGCCCCAGGGGTGGGAGTTTTATGCCGTCACGGCAACCCTGTTTGTGACCTTTGCCTTTCCGGGGTTTGTCTTCCGCTACCTGGTACGTCGCCGCCATTGAGCGCCATGAAGGTGCTGAACCTGCATTGCGGTCAGGGCCATGTCTTCGAGGGCTGGTTCGCTGGCGAGGACGATTTCCAGGCCCAGCTAGGACAAGGCTTGCTCGAATGCCCGATGTGCGGCACCCACGAAGTGCGCAAAGCGCTTAGCGCCCCGCGGTTGAACCTTGGTGCCAGGGCGCCCGCGTCTCCCCCTTCGTCTGAGGCTGCACCCGCGTCCGCTCCGGGCGCGGCGCTGCAGGCCGCGTGGCTGCACGCTGCACGCAGGATCATGGCCGAGTCCGAGGATGTCGGCTCGCGGTTCACCGAAGAGGCGCGCCGTATGCATTACGGCGAAGCTTCGCAGCGCGCCATTCGAGGGCAAGCCAGCCTTGAGGAAACGGCCCAGTTGCTTGACGAGGGCATTGCCGTTCTGCCCTTGCCCCTTCCCGCTGCGACGAAAGAGACCCTGCAGTAAGCGCGTTTTTCACAGCTTCGGTTGCTATTCAATCGGGAGCTGCTTGCGCTTGATGCACAAAGGTTTCCTCCACTTTTCCTGCTGAATGCCTGCGCCTCTTCGGGTTGTCGCGATAGGCGTTTATACATAGGCATTTCTCCCATTTGTCGCGCCCCCAGGGCCGCATACGATGCCGTACAGCACCAAGGCTGCGCCATTCCGGCGCGCAGGTGCATCGTGCAGCATTCAAGGAAAAGCCTTCAGCGCAATGAGTGACGTCATTCTCGAAACCTCCCGCCTGACCAAGGAATTCAAGGGCTTTACCGCCGTCAGCGATGTGAACCTGAGCGTGCGCCGGGGCTCCATCCATGCGCTGATCGGGCCCAATGGCGCAGGCAAGACCACCTGTTTCAACCTGCTCACCAAGTTCCTGGAGCCCACCTCCGGCACCATCCGTTTCAACGGACAGGACATCACCCGTGAGCAGCCCGCGCAGATTGCGCGCCGCGGCGTGATCCGCTCCTTCCAGATCTCGGCGGTTTTTCCGCACTTGACGCTGATGGAGAACGTGCGCCTGGGCTTGCAGCGCAAGCTCGGTACCTCCTTCCATTTCTGGCGCAGCGAAAAGTCGCTCGACCAACTCAATGGCCGTGCCATGCAACTGCTGGCAGAAGTCGGGTTGGAGTCGTTGGCTGACGAAGTCACCGTCAATTTGCCCTACGGCCGCAAGCGTGCGCTGGAGATCGCCACCACGCTGGCGATGGAGCCTGAACTCATGCTGCTGGACGAGCCCACGCAGGGCATGGGCCATGAGGACGTGGACCGCGTGACCCAGCTTATCAAGAAGGTGTCGGCCGGCCGAACCATCCTGATGGTGGAGCACAACATGAAGGTGATCTCGACCATTGCCGACCGCATCACAGTGCTGCAGCGCGGCGCTGTGCTGGCCGAAGGCGCCTACGAAGAAGTCTCAAACAACCCGCAAGTGATGGAAGCCTACATGGGCACGACCGACGGTCAACTGCAGGGAGCGCACTGACATGGCTGCACCCGCACTCGAAATCAAAGGCCTTCAGGCCTGGTACGGCGAATCCCACGTGCTGCACGGGGTGGATCTGGTGGTGCAGCCGGGCGAGGTCGTGACCCTGTTAGGGCGCAATGGTGCCGGCCGCACCTCCACCATGCGCGCCATCATGGGCCTGACAGGGACACGCAAGGGCTCGATCCGCGTCAACGGGCAAGAAACCATCGGCTTGCCTACACACCGCATCGCCCACTTGGGCGTGGGTTACTGCCCTGAGGAGCGCGGTATCTTTTCCAGCCTGTCGTGCGAGGAAAACCTGCTCCTGCCGCCGCAGCTCAAGACGGGCCATGCCGGTATGACGCTGGAGCAGATCTACGCCATGTTCCCCAACCTTGCTGAGCGCAAGAACAGCCAGGGCACACGCCTGTCTGGCGGCGAGCAGCAGATGCTGGCGGTGGCGCGCATTCTGCGTACAGGCGCCAAGCTGCTGCTGCTTGACGAGATCTCCGAAGGCCTGGCGCCGGTCATCGTGCAGGCACTGGCGCGCATGATCACCACGCTGCGCCAGCAGGGCTACACCGTGGTCATGGTGGAGCAGAACTTCCGCTTCGCCGCACCGCTGGCAGATCGCTTCTACGTCATGGAGCATGGCCGCATGGTGGAGCACTTCAGTGCCGCCGAGCTGCAGGCCAAGATGCCGGTACTCAACGAATTGCTGGGCGTCTGACAGGACGGCCCTTTTTTCCCAACGACAAGGAGACAGCTATGCATCCCACCCTCAAAACCCTGGCCGCCCTGATGGGCGCAGCGGGCCTGGCCATGTCGGCCGCTCACGCGCAGGACAAGGTCAAGATCGGCCTGATCACCGACATGTCGAGCTTGTACGCCGACGTGGAAGGCAAGAACGGCGCTGTTGCCATTCAGATGGCCATCGACGACTTCGGCGGCAAGGTGCTGGGCAAGCCCATCGAGCTGCTCTCGGCTGACCACCAGAACAAGGCCGACATCGCCGCCAGCAAGGCGCGCGAGTGGATCGACACCCAGGGCCTGACCATGCTGTTCGGCGGTACCAACTCCGGCACAGCCCTGGCCATGGCCAAGATTGCCGAAGAGAAGAAGCGCGTGTATTTCAACAGCGGCGCGGGCTCCTCGGCACTGACGAACGAGCAGTGCACACCCTATACCGTGCACTACGCCTACGACACCGTGGCGCTGGCCAAGGGCACCGGCGGTGCTGTGGTCAAGCAGGGTGGCAAGGACTGGTTCTTCCTCACGGCCGACTACGCCTTCGGCCAGGCGCTGCAGGATGACACCACCAAGGTTGTGAACGCATCGGGCGGCAAGGTGCTGGGCAGCGTCAAGCATCCGCTGAATGCCTCCGACTTCTCCTCCTTCTTGCTGCAGGCGCAGAACTCTAAGGCGCAGATTCTCGGACTGGCGAATGCGGGCGGCGACACCATCAACGCCATCAAGGCAGCCAAGGAATTTGGCATCAACAAGAGCATGAAGATGGCCGGTCTGCTGGTGTTTCTGACCGACATCCACAGCCTGGGACTGCGCAACACAGAAGGCCTGCTGCTCACCACCAGCTGGGACTGGAACCTGAACGACCAGACGCGTGAGTTCGGCAAGAAGTTCTTCGCCAAGACCAAGCGCATGCCCACCGACATCCATGCGGCTGACTACTCGGCCACCATGAACTATCTCAAGGCCGTGCAGGCCGCGGGCACCACCGACGCGGACAAGGTGATGGCGAAGCTCAAATCCACACCGATCAACGACTTTTACGCCAAGGGCCAGATCCGTCCTGATGGCCGCTTCGTGCACGACATGTACCTGATGCAGGTGAAGGCCCCGTCCGAGTCCAAGGAGCCCTGGGACTACTACAAGGTTGTCGCCAGGCTGCCCGGTGAAGAGGTGTTCACCACCAAGGCCGAGAGCAAGTGCGCGCTGTGGAAATGAGCCTCTGCCAACCAACCACCAGGAAACATGACATGAAGCAAGCAAAATTCACCGTGCTGGCGCTGCTGCTCGGCTCTGCCGGCCTGCTGGCCGGGGCAGCGCATGCGCAGGACAAAGTCAGGATCGGCTACATCTCCGACATGTCGAGCTTGTACGCTGACCTCGAAGGCAAGGGCGGTGCCACCGCCATTCAGATGGCCATCGATGACTTCGGCGGCAAGGTGCTGGGCAAGCCCATCGAGCTGCTCACCGTGGACCACCAGAACAAGGCCGACATCGCCGCCAGCAAGGCGCGCGAGTGGATCGACACGCAGAACCTGACGATGATCTTCAGCGGCACCAACTCCGGCGTCGCCCTGGCGCTGGCCAAGGTTGCCGAGGAGAAGAAGCGCGTGATGATCAACAACGGCGCGGGCAGCTCCGCCCTGACCAACGAGGCGTGCACCCCGTACACCGTGCACTACGCCTACGACACCGTCGCGCTGTCCAAGGGGGCAGCCGGCGCCATCGTCGATGGCGGTGGCAAAAACTGGTTCTTCCTCACCGCCGACTATGCTTTTGGCCACGCCATGGAGGGGGACGCCTCCACGGTTGTGAAGGCCAAGGGCGGCACGGTGGCGAGCACGGTGCGCCACCCGCTGAATGCCTCGGACTTCTCCTCCTTCCTGCTGCAGGCGCAGAACTCCAAGGCCCAGGTGCTGGCGCTGGCCAATGCGGGCGGTGACACCATCAACGCCATCAAGGCGGCCAAGGAGTTCGGCATCGACAAGACGATGAAGATCGCTCCGCTGCTGGTGTTCTACAGCGACATCCACAGCCTGGGCCTGAAGAACACCGCCGGCATGCAGTTCGTCACCAGCTGGTACTGGGACATGGACGCTGCCTCGCGCAAGTTCGCCGACGCCTACATGAAGAAGACCCAGCGCCGCCCGACCGAGATCCAGGCAGCCGACTACTCGGCCACCATGAACTACCTCAAGGCCGTGCAGGCTGCCGGCACCACCGACGCCGACAAGGTCATGGAAACCTGGCGCGGCATGAAGATGGACGACTTCTTCGCCAAGGGCCAGATCCGCGCTGACGGCAGCTACATCCACGACATGTACCTGGTCCAGGTCAAGGAGCCCAAGGAGTCCAAGGGCACCTGGGACTACTACAAGATCGTGAAGAAGCTGTCCGGCGAGGACGTCTTCACCGCGAAGGCGGAAAGCAAGTGCGCGCTGTGGAAGTGACGCGCTGCTGACCCAACCGATCCCCACCCCTTTATTGCGTCTCCTGCACCCATGGAAATCTTCGGTGTATCCATGCCAGCCATGATGAGCCAGCTCCTGCTGGGGCTGGTCAATGGCTCGTTCTATGCCATCCTCAGCCTCGGGCTGGCGGTGATCTTCGGCCTGCTCAACGTGATCAACTTCGCCCACGGCGCATTGTTCATGCTCGGGGCCCTGCTGACCTGGATGGGCATGAGCTATCTGGGCATTAACTACTGGGTCATGCTGGTGGCCGCACCCTTGGTGGTGGGGGCCTTCGGGGTGGTGATCGAGCGCCTGCTGCTGCGCTGGATCTACAAGCTCGACCACCTCTACGGCCTGCTGCTGACCCTGGGTCTGACGCTGCTGATCGAGGGCGTGTTCCGCTCCATCTACGGCGTCTCCGGCCTGGGTTACGACACGCCTGAGCTGCTCGAAGGCGCGACTAACCTCGGCTTCATGATCCTGCCCAACTACCGCGCCTGGGTTGTCGTCGCATCGCTTGCCGTGTGCGTGGCCACCTGGTACGTGATCGAGAAGACCAAGCTCGGCGCCTACCTGCGTGCCGGTACCGAGAACCCGCGTCTGGTTGAGGCTTTTGGTGTCAACGTGCCAGTGATGATCACGCTCACCTACGCCTTCGGCGCCGCGCTGGCGGCCTTCGCTGGCGTGCTCGCAGCGCCGGTGTACCAGGTTACGCCGCTGATGGGGCAGAACCTCATCATCGTGGTGTTTGCCGTGGTGGTGATTGGTGGCATGGGCTCCATCATGGGATCCATCCTCACCGGCCTCGGTTTGGGTGTGGTCGAAGGCTTTACCAAGGTCTTCTACCCCGAGGCATCGTCCACCGTGGTGTTCGTCATCATGGCCATCGTCCTCCTGATCCGCCCCGCAGGCCTGTTCGGCAAAGAGAAGTGAGCAAGGGGCCCAACGCATGAACTCGAAAAAATTCGCTCCTATCGGCTATGGCCTGCTGCTGCTGGGCCTGATCGCGGCGCCGCTGCTGGGCGCCTACCCGGTGTTCGTGATGAAGCTGCTGTGCTTCGCACTGTTCGCCTCGGCCTTCAACCTGCTGCTTGGCTATACCGGCCTGCTGTCCTTTGGCCACGCGGCCTTCCTGGGTGGCGCGGCCTACGTGACGGGCCATGCGGTCAAGGTCTGGGGCACCACGCCCGAGCTGGGCCTGCTCGCCGGCCTGCTCACGGGTGCTTTGCTCGGCCTCGTGATGGGCTGGTTCACCATCCGGCGCCAGGGCATTTACGCCACCATGATCACGCTGGCGCTGGCACAGATGCTGTTCTTTGCGGCGCTACAGGCCAAGTTCACCGGCGGTGAAGACGGCTTGCAGGGCGTGCCGCGCGGCAAGCTGTTTGGCCTCATCGACCTGTCCAGCGACATGGCCATGTACTACGTGTGCTTGATCGTGGTGGTGCTCGCCTTCCTGGTCATCGTGCGCACCATCCACTCGCCGTTCGGCCAGGTGCTCAAGGGCATCAAGGAAAACGAGCCGCGCGCCACGTCGCTGGGCTACGACACCAACCGCTTCAAGCTGCTGGCGTTCGTGATCTCTGCGGGCATCGCTGGCCTGGCCGGTTCGCTCAAGACCCTGGTGCTGGGCTTCGCCACGCTGTCCGATGTGCATTGGAGCGCCTCTGGCCACGTCGTGCTGATGACGCTGGTGGGCGGTCTGGGCACGCTCAGTGGTCCGCTCGTCGGCTCTGCCGTGGTGGTGCTGCTGGAGAACAAGATCGGCGATCTGGGCACGCTGCTGGCGCAGTGGACCACCATCGACTGGTTCAACACGCTGGGCGAATCTGTGACCATCGTCACCGGCCTGATCTTCGTGGTCTGCGTGCTGGCCTTCCGCCGCGGCATCATGGGCGAGTTGATCGCCTGGATCGAGCGCCGCCGCGCGGGGTGAAAGACGCGCTCCTTTTTTGATAGCTGCCAGCGCTTGACAGCTGGCATATTCCGGTAGATTTATTTCGGGAAATGGCTTCTAGAAAGCGCTACAAGCTATCAAGTAGATAGCAAAAGAACGGGGCCCTACGGCCCCGTTTCCATTGGCGTGCACGCTGTGCGCGCCCAGAGGGGGAATCGTCCTGCGGGGGCTTGAAGTTTTGCCGCGCGCTCGCATACTGGAAAACAAGGCCAGCGCATGGTGCGCGGGGCCTGTTTCCCACCTTTTTGCAAGGAGCTTGATCATGAACTCTCTGGTGACCCGCGGCAGCTTGTTCGATGACTTCTTCAAGGACTTCGCACCCGGTTTCTACGTGCGTCCGCTGCATGGCGACGGCCTGCCCGCGCCCTCGCAAATCAAGGTGGACGTGAAGGAAACCGAGGGCGGTTTTACCGTGCAGGCCGAGGTACCCGGCGTGCCGAAGGAAGATATCCACGTCGCGATCGATGGCAGTGTGGTCACGTTGCGTGCCGAGGTGCGCCAGCTCGACCAGAAGACCGAGGGCGAGAAGGTGCTGCGCTCGGAGCGCTTCTACGGCGCGGTGTCGCGCAGCTTCCAGCTGCCCGCCGATATTGACGCCGCCCAGTCCAAGGCGCGGTACGACAACGGCATCCTCACGCTCACGCTGCCCAAGCGGGTGAACGACACCTCGCGGCGTCTGAGCATCGAGTGAGCGTTCTCAGGTGCCCGGCAGCAGCGCCAGCGCGCCCTGCAGCAATTGCGCCAGGGCGTCTGGCGCATCGCAGGCGATGGCGCGGCGCTGCGGCATGCTCCGCAGCCAAGTGATCTGGCGCTTGGCCAGTTGGCGCGTGGCGGCGATGCCGCGTTCGCGCAGGCCGTGCATATCTAGCGGTCGGCCGCTGGCAGCCTGGGCATCAAGCGCCTCCCAGACCTGGCGGTAGCCCACGCAACGCATGCTGGGCAGGTCGGCGTGCAGGTCACCGCGCGCATGCAGGGTCTGCACCTCCTGCACCAAGCCCGCCTGCACCATGGCATCAAAGCGCTGGGCGATGCGCGTGTGCAGCCAGGTGCGGTCTTGTGGCTCTAAGGAAAAAAGGGCTGTAACGCTTTCTGGTCCTGCGCTGGTAGCTTCTTTTTTAGGAGTATGAAAGCTGGACAAGGGGCGCCCCGACACATGCCACACCTCAAGTGCACGCTGGATGCGCTGGCTGTCGCCGGGTGCCAGGCGTGCCGCCGTCGCCGGATCCACGCGCGCCAGTTCAGCGTGCAGGGCGGGCCAGCCCTCAAGCGCAGCCTGCGCATTGATGCGCGCACGCACCGCGGCATCTGCGGGCGGCATGTCGTCGATGCCATCGAACAGCGCCTTGAAGTACAGCATGGTGCCGCCCACCAGCAGCGGCAGTGCGCCACGCGCGCGGATTTCGGCGATGAGCCGCGACGCGTCCTGTACGAACTCCGCTGCGCTGTAGGCCTGCTGGGGGTCGCGGATGTCGATCAGATGGTGCGGTACGCTGGCCTGCTCACTGGCGCTGGGCTTGGCGGTACCGATGTCCATGCCACGGTATACCAGGGCCGAATCGACGCTGATGATCTCCGCACGTATGCCGCGCCGCTGCAGCACCGCCGCCAGGGCCAGGGCGCCCGCCGTTTTGCCGCAGGCGGTTGGGCCAGCGATGGCGATGCAGGGCAGGGCGGGGGAAGGTGCGGGCGCGGACATAGGCGTGCGAGCGTAACAAAGAATGCCGGGGCCGGAAAAAACAAAGCCCCGGGCCGTGGCACGGGGCTGTCCGAACGTAAAAACGTTCTAAGGTGCGGCCGGCCGCCGCAGCGGGCCGGGCCTGCGCTGCGTCAGATCACGCCCTGGGCGATCATTGCGTCGGCCACCTTCACGAAGCCGGCGATGTTGGCGCCGTCAATGTAGCTCACGCTGCCGTCGGCACGCTTGCCGTACTGCAGGCAGGCGGCGTGGATGCCTTGCATGATCTGCAGCAGGCGTGCGTCCACTTCGTCGCGCGTCCACGACAGGCGCATGGCGTTCTGGCTCATTTCCAGGCCCGAGGTGGCCACGCCACCGGCGTTGCTGGCTTTGCCGGGTGCGTAGAGCACGCCAGCGGCTTCAAATGCCTTGGCAGCCTCGATGGTCGAGGGCATGTTCGCGCCTTCGGCCACGCACAGCACGCCATTGGCGATCAGCACCTTGGCATCGTTCTCGTCCAGTTCGTTCTGCGTGGCGCAGGGCAGTGCCACGTCCACCTTGATGTGCCACGGCGTCTTGCCGGCGATGAACTCGGCGCCCACCTTCTCGGCGTATTCGTTCACGCGGCCATAGCGGTGGTTCTTTACGTCCATCAGGATGGCCAGCTTCTCGGGCGTGAAGCCGTCCTTGTCGTAGACCGTGCCCGACGAGTCGGACACCGTGACCACCTTGGCGCCGAGTTGCATGGCCTTTTCCACGGCGTACTGCGCCACGTTGCCCGAACCGGACACGGACACCGTCTTGCCCTGGAACGACTGGCCGCGCGTCTTGAGCATTTCGTCGGCGAAATACACCGTGCCGTAGCCCGTGGCCTCGGGGCGGATCAGCGAGCCGCCGAAGCTCAGGCCCTTGCCAGTGAACACGCTGGAAGCGTTGTTGGCCAGCTTCTTGTACATGCCGGCCATGTAGCCGACCTCGCGGCCACCCACGCCGATGTCGCCGGCGGGCACGTCGGTGTCCGGGCCCACGTGGCGGAACAGCTCAGTCACGAAGGCCTGGCAGAAGCGCATGACTTCGGCCGGGCTCTTGCCCTTGGGGTCGAAGTCCGAACCGCCCTTGCCGCCGCCCATGGGCAGCGTGGTCAGCGCGTTCTTGAAGGTTTGCTCGAACGCCAGGAACTTGAGCACCGACTGGTTCACCGAGGGGTGGAAGCGGATGCCGCCCTTGTAGGGGCCGATGGCCATGCTGTGCTGGATGCGGAAACCGCGGTTTACATGCACGGTGCCGTGGTCATCCTGCCAGCTCACGCGGAACTGGATGGCACGCTCGGGCTCGACCAGGCGCTCCAGCAGTCCGTGCTCTGCGTACTTGGGGTGCTTTTCAATGAAGGGCCACAGGCTTTCCATGACCTCGGTCACGGCTTGCAGGAACTCGGGCTGGCCGGGGTTGCGCTGGGCAACATGTTCAAGGAATTGGCCTACGGACGCGTACTTCATAAAAAAGGCTTTCGATGAGGAAAAGTTATGTGGCAGTGCAGCAATGAATTATGCCAAAAACGTATGTACTCATGCATAACCGTCGCACCGTTTTGGTGAGCAATGCGGCGCAAATGCCACGTTGTGGTGCTGTGCGCACCAAAAAGGAGGCTTTTCGGGTGGGGTGGGGCGGCATGGCAGACGTTTGTGGTGCGTTTTTTTGCCCAGCTGTTTTGGCTGCCCGGGGGCGGTGTGCCTTCATTTCCTGTTCATGTCTGCTGCCTAGACTGGCTGTGTTTGTTTGCCAACGTGGCGAACCGGGTTCTTCACCATGCAGCCTTCCTACCCTCTCACCGCGCGCCGCGACTGGCGCGCGCTTTCTTGCTTTTTCCTTGCCACCTTGGCCATGGCCGCCGAGGGCGCTCCACTCATTGCCTGGACCCCTGCACAGGCCGAGGCCGCAGGTGTGCGTACGCTCACACTTGCCGCAGCGCCTGTGCAGCCAAGCGCAGGCCTGGTGCTCCAGGGGCAGGTGGAACTGCCGCCTCAGGCCACGGAGTTGCTCAGTGCGCCGTTGGCTGGCGTGGTGCAGCAGGTGTTTGTGGCGCCAGGCGAGCGCGTGAAGGCGGGCCAGAGCGTAGCCCGCTTGCTCAGTCCCGAGTTGCTTGCCTGGCAGCGCGAGCTGGCGCAGGCGCAGTCCCAGGCGCGGCTTACGGCGAGCAAGCTGGCACGTGATACGCAGTTGCACGCCGAAGGCATCATTCCCGCGCAGCGGTTGCAAGACAGCCGGGCGCAGGATGAGCAGGCCCAGTTGGCCGTGCAGGAACGCCGGCAAGCGCTGCAGTCCATCGGGCAGGCAGGTGGCGGCTTGCAGCCGCAGGTGTTGCTGCGCGCCACGGCTCCGGCCACGGTGCTGGAGGTCAGCGCCGTGCCCGGGCAGCGCCTGGATGCCGGAATGCCCGTGGTGAAGCTGGCGCGTTCCGGGCGCCTGGCCATCGTGCTGCAGGCCACGCCCGAACAAGCCCGCAGCCTGCGCGTAGGCGATGCCCTGGCACTGCAAGGCTGCCAGGCGCCCGCAAAGCTGGCGGCCATCGTGCCGCAGGTACTGGGTGCCAACCAGGCAGTTCAGGTGCGTGCCGACTTCACGGCAGCCGAGGACTGCTTGCGCCTGCAGCAGGTCGTCCAGGCCACCGTGCTGCCCACGCCGGGTGGGGCAAACGGCGCACACACAGGCCCCAGCGTGCCCGTGCAAGCCGTGGTGCGCCAGGATGGCAAGGCCTATGTGTTTGTGCGCAGTGCGCAGGGCTTCGTACCCACACCGGTGGTGCTGGACGGCGCCGCCCAAGGGGCTGGGCAGCAGGCCATGCAGCCTGTGCGCTCCGGGTTGAAGGTGGGCGATGAAGTGGCCGTGGGTGGCATTGCCGCCCTCAAGGG
The DNA here is from genome assembly GCF_001298675.1 of Paenacidovorax caeni. Classification (GTDB taxonomy): domain Bacteria; phylum Pseudomonadota; class Gammaproteobacteria; order Burkholderiales; family Burkholderiaceae_C; genus Paenacidovorax; species Paenacidovorax caeni. The sequence goes on along the minus strand of NZ_CYIG01000002.1, from coordinate 29,672 downwards.
CGCTTGGCTCGGCCTGGGCCAGGAAGGCACGGCACCGTGATGTTGCAACGTCTGATTGCCTTTGCCCTGGCGCAACGCCTGCTGATCGCGGTGCTGTCGCTGGGCCTGGTGGGCGCGGGCTGGCTGGCAATGCGTGACCTGCCCATTGACGCTTTCCCGGACGTCTCGACCACCCAGGTGAAGATCATCCTCAAGGCCCCGGGCATGACGCCTTCGGAGGTCGAGGCGCGCATCGTCGCCCCCATCGAGCAGGAACTGCTGGGTATTCCACACCAGTCGATGCTGCGCTCGCAGTCCAAATACGCCATTGCCGACATCACGCTGGACTTTGCCGACGGCACCGACATCTACTGGGCACGCCAGCAGGTCAGCGAGCGCCTGGCCGGTGTCATGGGCGATCTGCCCCAGGGCATCAGCGGGGGGTTGGCGCCCATCACCACCCCGTTGGGTGAGATGTTCATGTTCACCGTTGAGGGCGATGCGTCGCTGGCCGAAAGGCGCAAGCTGCTCGATTTCGTCATCCGGCCACGCCTGCGCGGCATCCCCGGGGTGGCCGACGTGAACACCCTGGGTGGACTGGTTCAGACTTTCGAGGTGGCACCCGACATGGCCCGGCTGGCGGCGCGGCGCGTGTCGCTGCAGCAGCTGCAAGACGCGCTGGCCGCCAACAACCGCAACGACGGCGCCGGGCGCTTGTCCAGTGGCGAAGAGTCGCTGCTGGTGCGCAGCGACGGCAGCATCACCAGCCTGGACGATCTGCGCGCCGTTGTCGTGCGCTCGCAGGATGGGCAGGCCACAGCAGCGCCCGTACGCGTGGGGGATGTGGCCGAGGTTCGCCTGGGCGCACTGACACGCTACGGCAGCGTCACGCAGAACGGCCAGGGCGAGGCCGTGCAGGGGCTGGTGCTGGGACTGCGCGGTGCCAATGCGCGCCAGCTGGTGCACGACGTGCAGGCGCGCCTGCAGGAGATCGAGGCCAGCCTGCCAGAAGGCATGAAGATCGTGCCGTTCTACAACCGTGGCAGCCTGGTCGAGCGCGCCGTGGGTACGGTCAGCAAGGCGCTTGCCGAAGCCATTGCCCTGGTGCTCGTCTTGCTGCTGCTGTTCCTGGGCAACCTGCGCGCGGCGCTGGTGGTGGCGCTCATTCTGCCGCTGTCGGCGCTCGCCACGTTCGTGCTCATGCGCCAGTGGGGGCTGTCTGCCAACCTCATGTCGCTGGGCGGCCTGGCCATTGCCATCGGCATGCTGGTCGATGCGGCCGTGGTGGTGGTCGAAAACATCGAAGCGCGTCCGGTAGAGCCGGGTACGCCGCGCCTGCACGCGCTGTACCGGGCCACGCAGGAGGTGGCCACCCCCGTGGGCGCCGGCGTCGCCATCATCATGATCGTGTTCCTGCCGCTGCTCACACTGCAGGGCCTGGAAGGCAAGCTGTTTGGCCCGGTGGCGCTGACCATCGTGTTTGCGCTGGGGGCATCGCTGCTGTTGTCGCTCACGGTGATTCCGGTGCTCGCCTCGTGGCTGCTGCGCCCGCATGCACCCGGCCACCATGCCAGCCCGTGGCTGGTGCGCAAGCTCGAGGCGGGCTATGCCCCGCTGCTCGATACCGCGCTACGCCACCCGCGCGTGGTGGGTGCCGGGGCGGTGCTGGCGCTCGCGGGGGCCTTGGCGCTGTTTCCGTTCATCGGCAAGTCGTTCATGCCGTCGCTGGACGAGGGCGACATCATCATGCAGGTGGAAAAGCTCCCCTCCATCAACCTGGAGCAGTCCGCCGCGACGGACCAGGCGCTGCAGCGCCGCATCCTGGCGCAGGTGCCCGAGGTCGAGCGCATCGTGGCCCGCGTGGGCTCGGACGAGTTGGGCCTTGACCCCATGGGCCTGAACGAGACCGACAGCTTCCTGGTGCTCAAGCCGCGCGCCGAATGGCGCTTCAAGACCAAGGAAGAGCTCATCGACGCCATCCGCGCCGCTGCCGAGGCGGTGCCCGGCGTGAACCTGAGCTTCACCCAGCCGATCGAGATGCGCACCTCCGAAATGCTCTCGGGCGTGCGCGGCGACTTGGCCGTGAAGGTCTTTGGGCCCCAGGCGCAAGAGCTTTCGCGCCTGGCCGAGGAAGTCGTTCAGGTGCTGCAGAGCCTGCCAGGCAGTGAGGACGTGCTCACCACCAAGAACGACGGCGTGCAGTACCTGCGCGTGGCCCTCGACCGCCAGGCCCTCGGCCGCCTCGGGTTGTCGGTGGAGCAAGTGCAAAACGACTTGCGCACGCTGGTCGAAGGCCAGCGCGCGGGCGTGGTCATGCAGGACGCGCGGCGTGTGCCTCTGGTGGTGCGCGGTAGCGATGACCTGCGCATGTCGCCGGAACGCTTTGCCGCGCTGCGCCTGCCCGTGCCGGGCGGCGACGCGGTGGCGCTGTCGCAGCTGGCGCGGCTGGAAGTGGCCGACGGGCCGGTGAAGATCGAACGCGAGCAGTCCTCGCGCATGGCCGTGGTGCGCGCCAACGTGCGTGGCCGCGACCTGGTGGGCTTCGTGGCCGAGGCCCAGGCCGCAGTGGCCCAGAAGGTCAAGCTGCCACCGGGCTACAGCCTGGCCTGGGGCGGCCAGTTCGAGAACCAGCAGCGCGCTGCCGCGCGCCTGGGCATGGTGGTGCCGGTGGCGCTGGCCCTCATCGTCGGCTTGCTGTTTGCCACCCTGGGCAGCCTGCGCCAGGCGTTGCTGGTGTTCGCCAACATTCCGCTGGCCCTGGTGGGCGGCATCGTGGCCCTGGCACTCACGGGGGAATACCTGTCGGTGCCGGCGTCGGTCGGCTTCATTGCGCTCATGGGGATTGCCGTGCTCAACGGGCTGGTGCTCGTTACCTGCTTCAACCAGCTGGCCGCACGTGGCATGCCGATGGCCGAAGTGGTGCGCCAAGGTGCGCTGCGCCGCCTGCGTCCGGTGCTGATGACGGCCAGCATCACCGCGCTGGGGCTGATTCCGCTGCTACTGGCCACGGGGCCCGGCTCGGAAATTCAGCGCCCGCTGGCCATCGTGGTGATTGGGGGGCTGGTCAGCTCCACCTTCCTCACGCTGGTGCTGCTGCCGCTGCTGTACCGCCGCTTTGGTCTTTCCTCTCCTTCCACGCGCGCCGCAGGCGCCGTCTCGCCATGACTGCCGATACCGCATTGACCACCCCCGACTGCCTGCTCACCCTGGCAGTTCCTGCTGCCCTCGAAGAAGACGTGCTGGATCTGCTGCGCACGCTGCCGCACATGGCCCCGGGCTTCACCCTGGTGCCGGCGCAGGGCATGGGAGCGCATATCCATCTGGCCTCGTCCATGGAGCAGGTGCAGGGCCGCGCACGGCGCGTGCTGGTGCAGCTGGCCATCGTCCAGACCCAGGTGGAGCCACTCATTGATGCACTGCGCAAGGCCCTGCCAACCCCGCAGATTGCCTACTGGGCCGCCCCCTTGCTGGCCTTTGGCCGCCTTGGGAGCCTGTCATGAGAGGCGCCACTGTCCGTTGCCTCACGGTGCTGGCCTGCGCCGTTTCGTTGGCCTGCGGCGCGCGCGCCCAGGAAGTGCCCGGGGCGGTACTGCCGCCGCCCGCCACCGTGCAGGAAGTCCTTGTGCAACTGCCCCAGGTGCGCGCTGCCGGTGCCGGCCTGGCACTGGCGCAAGCGCGCGGCGAACGCCTGCGCGCGGGTCCGCACGATTGGGTGGCCAAGGCAGGTGCCAACCAGCGCCGCGAGCAGGGCGGCACGCGCTACGCGGAAACCGAGCTGGGCCTGGAAACAGCCATGCGCTGGCCCGGCAAGGTGGAGGCCGACCGCCAACTGGGCGCGGCCGTTGAGCAGGTGGCCGTGCTTGCCCAGGCCGACGCCTGGCATGAGGCCGCGCGCACCCTGCTGGCGGACTGGTTCGAGGCCCTGCGCGCCGCGCGCACGGACCAACTGCTGCAGGCCCAGGAGGCGCTGATGGCGCGCACCCTGGCCGCCACGCAGCGCCGGGTGGATCTGGGCGAGGCCGCCACGCTCGAATTGCTCGCCACCCAGGCAGAGCATGCCCGCGTGAAGGCCCAGGCTGCGCGCGCCGCTGCCCAGGCCATGCTCGTTCGCCAGAGCCTGCTGCGCCGCTACCCGGGCTTGCCGGACCCGGCCAGCCTGCTGCCGCCGGCCGATGCCCCCTGGCCTGCCGAGGTGCCAGAGGGTGGTACAGACGGCCAGGACCCTGCCGCCGCCTGGGTCGCGCGCATTCTTGAGGACAACCACGAACTGGAGCTGGCCGAGGCGCAGGCCGGGCAAACACGCCTGCAAGCCGAACGCATGCGGCTGGAGCGGACCCCTGACCCCACGGTGGGCGTGCGCGCCACGCGCGAGCGCGGTGGGCAAGAGCATGTGCTGGGGGTCTACGTCTCGCTGCCCCTGGGCAGTGCAGGGCGCCGTGCCGACGCGCAGGCTGCCTTGGCGCAGGCCGACGTGGCGCAGCAGGAACTGGCGCGCACACGCCAGCGCGTCGAGGCCGAGGCGTGGCGCGTGGTTGGCGAAGCGGCACAGGCGCGCACCACGCTGGCCCAGCAGCGCCAGGCCCTGGCCTACAGTGAGAAAAGCGCGGCGCTGCAGGCGCGTGCCTACGCACTGGGGGAGAGTGGTTTGGGCGACTGGCTGCTGGCCCAGCGCGGTGCCCTCGATGCCCGCCTGGCGGCGGAGACGGCTGCCCTGGAGGCCCAGCAGGCGCAAGCCCGGGTGTTGCTGGATGCGCACCGCATATGGACGCCCCCGGGCCACGGCACGCCGGATGCCGAGCATTGATGGTTGCTATTGAAAAGAGAGCTGCTAGCGCTTTTCAGGTAAGCCCTGGAAGCCTAAAAGACCTCAAATTCCAGGCGCGGTGGGCTGCTCCGCCGCGCGCAGCAGCAACGCAGCGCGCAGCCCGTGGGGCTGGCCGGGCGGGGGCGACTGCAGGGCCAGCGCGCCGCCCTGGCGCTGCACGATGGTCGATACGATCGACAGGCCCAGCCCGTAGCCGGGCACATGCGCCGGTGCGCTGCAGGCCGGCGGCGCGTGGCCGTTGCGCTGGTGGCGCTGCAGTAGCGCGTGCGCGCGCTCGGGCGAAAGCCCCGGGCCCTCGTCGCTGACGCTGCAGGTGGCAGGCGCCTCCACCGCGATCGTCACCGGCCCGCTGGGGGCGTAGCGCACGGCGTTTTCCACCAGGTTGCGCAGTGCGATGGCCAGCGCGTCGAAATCGCCGCGCACCCATACGTCCTCGCTTTCGGGCAGCACCAGGTGCAGGCGCTGCAGCAGCGCGGGGTCGGACCAGAACTCCTGCGCGACCACGGCGGCCAGCTTGCCAAGGTTCACGCGCTCCTGTGCCAGGGCCGCGCCCGACTCGGCACGCGAGAGCTGCAGCAGCTTTTCACTGCGCCGGCCCAGTTGGTCGAGCGAGTCCAGCGCCTCGGCCACGCGCTGGCGTGCGGGGCCGTCGCTCACCTGGGCCAGCGCGGTCTGCAGGCGCAGGCGCACGGTGGCCAGAGGGGTGCGCAGCTCGTGGGCGGCGTTGGCGGCCAGGGCGCGTTCGGTGTCCAGCGCGCCTTCCAGGCGCTGCAGCAGGTGGTTGGCGCTACCGACGATGGTTTGCAGCTCGGCGGGCAGGGGCTGCGCCGGCGCCAGCGGGGCCAGGTGCCTGCCATCGCGCTGCTGCAGTTCGCGAGCGATCTGTCCGGCGGGCGCGAGCACCCGGCGGGTGACGGTGCGAATCAGCCAGCCCAGTAGCGGCAACACCACCAGCAGCGGCACCAGCAAGCCCAGCAGCGTGCGTGTGCGCGTGGCCTGGCGGTGCGCCAGCGGGTCGCCCGCGTGGATGTACATGGGCAGGCTGGGGTGGGCCAGGGTGTAGATGCGCAGGCCTGCATATTCGCGAAAGCCGGTGCTCAGGGGCACCGGCAAAGGGTAGCGTGGCGCGTCGGCCGAGCGCAGCAGCAGCTCGTTGTCGGTGTTCACCACCTGGTACAGCAACACGTCGTGCTTGGCGCCGTGCAGCTTGCTGTGAGGCACCTCCAGCCGGAACAGCGTGCCGTCGCGTTCGGAGGGCTTCTCGTGGTTGCGTGCATCGTGTGCCGCCAGGTCGAGCAGGCGTTCCGCGCTCTCGACCAGCCCGGCGTCAAGCTGCTCGGCCAGCTCATGCTGCACATACCAGGCCACGCCCAAACTGATGGCCACCCACACCAGTGCCACCCAGGGCAGCAGGGCACGGGTGAGCGACCAGGAAAGGCTGCGCTGCTTCATGTGCCAGTGGCGGCGGTGTTGAGCTTGTAGCCCAGGCCGCGCAAGGTTTGGATGCGCTCGCGCCCAATCTTGCGGCGCAGGTTGCTGATGAACACCTCCAGCGTGTTGCTGCTGGCGTCGGCGTCCAGGCCGTACAGGGCGTCGAGCAGGCTCTCGCGCGGGTGAATGCGGTCGGGCCGCTGCGCCAGCACGCGCAGCACGGCCCATTCCTTGGCGGTCAGCTCCACCGCCTGTCCGTCGAGCTGCACGGCCATGCGGCCCAGGTCGATCGACAGGCCGGGCAGCTGCAGCAGGGCGCTGGCGGCGCCGCTGCGCCGGCGCTCCACGGCGCGCAGGCGCGCCAGCAACTCGTCCGGGTCGTAGGGCTTGACGAGGTAGTCGTCGGCCCCGGCGTCCAGGCCCTGGATGCGGTCGGTGATCTGGTCGCGCGCGGTGAGCACGATCACGGCGGCTTCGGGCAGGCGTGCACGCAGCAGCGGCAGCAGCGCCAGGCCTTCGCCGTCGGGCAGTTGCCAGTCCAGCAGCACGGCGCCCCAGTGGGCCAGCGGCAGCAGGGCGCGCGCGGCCTGCAGGCTGGCGGCGCGCTCGCACACGAAGCCCTTGGCGCCGAGGAATTCGGCCAGGGCGCTGGCCAGGGGGAGGTCGTCTTCGACCAGCAGGATGCGCATCGCAGGCCCTCAGCGCCCGCGCAGGAAAAGCGCGTCCAGCTCTTTCATCGTGAGCTGGCGCCAGGTCGGGCGGCCGTGGTTGCACTGGTCGCTGCGGTCGGTGGTCTCCATCTGGCGCAGCAGGGCGTTCATTTCGTCCAGCGTGAGCTTGCGGTTGGCGCGCACGGCGCCGTGGCAGGCCATGGTGGCCAGGATTTCATTGTGTGCGCGCTGCACCACGGTGGTGGCATCGTGCGCGGCCAGTTCGGCCAGCACGCTGCGCGCCAGCTCCACCGCGTCGCCTTGCGCCAAGCTGGTGGGCACGGCGCGCACGGCCAGGGTCTTGGGGGAGAAAGGCACAACCTCCAGGCCCAGCGTGGCCAGCACCTCGGCGCATTCTTCCGCCGTCGCTACTTCCTGCGCCGTGGCGGCGAAGGTGGCGGGGATCAGCAGGGGCTGGCTGGCGATGCGCGCGCCGCCCTCTGCCTGGGCCTTGAGGCGTTCGTAGACGATGCGCTCGTGCGCGGCGTGCATGTCCACGACGACCATGCCCTGCGCGTTCTCGGCCAGGATGTAGACCCCGTGAATCTGCGCCACCGCCCGGCCCAGCGGCCACGCCGGGGCTTCGGCGGCGGGCGGCGCTGGCGCGGCCGCCGCGGGTGACGCCCAGGCGATGGCGGGCGCGGCCGTGGGCGGCTCGGCGAGGGGGCTCGGCTGCGTGGGCTGTGCCGGCTGCCACAGCGCCTGCAGGTCGCTCACTTTGTGGCCGGGGCGCTCGTCGAATTTGATAGCTGCTTGCGCTTGCCAGTATTGGGCTAGCGGCTGTTTTGGCTGCAAATCCTCTGTGCCGGCAGGGGTCTGCGCGGGTGCGCTAGCCGGGGCGGCGGCTGCCAGCGCCGCCGCGCGCGGGGCGGCCAACGCGTTCTCCACGGCGTGGCGCACGGCCTGGTGCACCTCGCGGCTGTCGCGAAAGCGCACCTCGATCTTTGTCGGGTGCACGTTCACGTCCACGCGTGCCGGGTCGATCTCCACGTACAGCGCATAGACGGGCTGCTTCTGGCCGTGCAGCACGTCCTCGTAGGCGCTGCGCGCCGCGTGCGTGAGCACCTTGTCGCGCACGAAGCGGCCGTTCACGTAGCAGTACTGGTGGTCGGCACGGGCGCGCGCGGCATCGGGCAGACCGGCGCGGCCTGTCACGGTGACGGGGCCCGCGCGGTGCAGTACGGCCATGGATTGGTTGACGAAGTCCTCGCCCAGCACGTCGGCCAGGCGGCGTGCCAGCGCATCCTGCACGCTGCCTTCCCCGGGCCGGGCCTGGCTGGGCACGAAAGTGGCGCGCCACTGCTCCACCAGCTTGCCTTCGTGCCAGATGGCGAAGCCCACGTCGGGCCGTGCCAGCGCGTGGCGGCGCACGGCCTCGACACAGTGCGCGAGTTCGGTGGCGTCGCTCTTGAGGAACTTGCGCCGTGCCGGGGTGGAGAAGAACAGCTCTTTCACCTCCACCGTGGTGCCGTGGCTGCGCGCGGCGGGGCGGATCTCGCCGCTGCGCGCATCGAGCAGGAAGGCGCTGGCCTGCGCCTGCGGGCGCGACAGCAGCGCCGTTTCCGACACCGAGGCGATGGCTGCCAGCGCCTCGCCGCGAAAGCCCATGGTGGCCACGGTCTCCAGGTCGTGCAGGTTGGTGATTTTGCTGGTGGCATGGCGGCGCAGGGCGACGGGCAGCTCGTCCTGCGGGATGCCGCAGCCGTCATCCTCCACGCTGATGAGGCGCACGCCGCCCGCAAGCAGCCGCACGGTAATGGCCGTGGCGCCAGAGTCCAGCGCGTTGTCCACCAGCTCGCGCACCACCGATGCGGGGCGCTCGACCACTTCGCCTGCGGCGATCTGGCTGATCAGCTCGTCGGGCAGGTCGCGGATGGGGCGGCGGGGGAGCGGGGCGGGCGCGGCGGTAGCAGGGAGGGGGGGGCTTGCATTCACCCGGGGAATTTTAGGAGCTGCGGATAATGCGCGCTTTGCCCTTGGGCGCACCCCGCTTTTTTCATGGAACTCGTCAGCTTTCTCATCGACTTCATCCTGCATGTGGACAAGTACCTCGAGGCCTTTGTCGCCAACTACGGCGCCTGGGTGTACGCGCTGCTGTTCCTGATCGTTTTTGTGGAGACGGGCGTGGTGGTCATGCCCTTTCTGCCGGGCGACTCGCTGCTGTTCATCGTGGGCGCACTCAGCGGCGCGGGGTTGCTGAATTTCCCGCTGGCCTGCGCCATCCTGCTGGTGGCGGCCATTCTGGGCGATCAGTGCAACTACACCATCGGGCGCTATTTCGGGCCGAAGGTGTTCCAGTGGGAGGACTCGCGCTGGTTCAACAAGCGGGCGTTTGACCAGGCGCATGGGTTCTACGAACGCTATGGCGGCATCACCATCGTTCTGGCGCGTTTCATGCCATTCATTCGCACCTTCGCCCCCTTTGTGGCGGGCGTGGCGGCCATGGGGCGGGGCAAATTCTCGGCCTATAACGTGGGCGGCGCACTGGTGTGGGTGCTGGGCATTTGTACCGCGGGCTATTTCTTCGGCAACCTGCCCTGGGTGCGCCAACATCTGGAGAAGATCATCTGGGGCCTGATTCTGGTGCCGGGGCTGATCGCCATCTTTGGCGCCTGGCGCGCCGGGCGTAAAACGGCGTAACCATTTCGCCCCGCCAGAAACAATATCGCCCGCGCGTGGCGGGCGAAAAACAGGGGCGCCGGGGGGTTAGCGGCGCTTGGATTTGGTCAATTCGTTGCCGATAACCGCGCCCGCTGCGGCACCGCCCACGGTACCCAGTGGGCCGCCGAACAGCACATGGCCCGCGACGCCGCCCGCCACGGCACCTGCAGCGGTACCCAGCTGGTTGTGGGTCGGTGCGCTGGCGCAGCCGCCCAAGGCGAATGCGGATGCCATCGTGGTCACGGCAAGCAGGTAACGGGTCTTCAGCACGGGGGACTCCTTTTGTGGGTTCAACATGCCTTCAATGTAGGGCGGTCGCTGGAAGTGGCTGTTACAAGCCGTGTCGTACCTGAGCAGGCGCGCACCGCGGCAAACGTTGACCAACGCCCCCTGGAGTGAACGCCAGCGCAGCCGCGTGCGGACCACGGCGAACCAGCCCGGGTTGAGCCTGGGGCAGAACCGTCAAACCGTGCGGCTACGTGCCAGCGGCGGGTTCTTGGCGAAGTAGCGCTGTATGCCGCGCATCAGTGCGTCGGCCAGTTGCACCTGGTAGGCCGCCGAGCGCAGCTTGGCCTCTTCCTCGGGGTTGCTGATGAAGGCGGTCTCCACCAGCACGCTCGGGATGTCGGGCGCCTTCAGCACGGCGAAGCCGGCCTGCTCCACGCGCGGCTTGTGCAGGCGGGCCATGCCACCGATCTCGCCCAGCAGCACGCTGCCGAGCTTCAGGCTGTCGTTGATCTGCGCGGTGGTGCTCATGTCGAGCAGGGCGCGCTGCACGTGCTGGTCCTGGCTCTTGACGTTCAGGCCCCCCACGAGGTCGGCCTGGTTTTCCTTGTTGGCCAGCCAGCGCGCCGCCGTGCTGGAGGCGCCGCTTTGGCTCAGTGCGAACACGCTGGCGCCGCGCGCGCTGGGGGTGGTGAACGCGTCAGCATGGATGGAGACGAACAGGTCGGCCTGCACGCGCCGGGCTTTTTCCACGCGCGTGCCCAGGGGCACGAAATAGTCGCCGTCGCGCGTGAGGTAAGCGCGCATGGGGTTGCCGCCGACGCTGGAGGCGTTGATGCGCTCGCGCAGCAGGTGTGCCACTTTCAGCACCACGTCCTTTTCGCGCGTGCCGCCGGGGCCGATGGCGCCGGGGTCTTCGCCCCCGTGGCCCGGGTCGAGGGCCACGATGATGAGGCGGTCGGTTTGCCGCCCCACGGCGGGAGCGCGCGGCGCTGCGCTGGGGGGCGGCGGTGCGGCAGCGGCCGAGGGCGCGGGAGCTGGCGCGGGTGGCTTGGCGGGCTCCGGGCGCTGGCCATGCTGTGCGATCAAATCGCCCAGTGGATCCGTGGGCTGGGGCGATGCCGCTTCGCTGTGCGGTGCGGAGGCCGCAGGGGCGTCGTTCAAATGCTCGGCGATCAGGGCCTCGAGCGGATCGACCGATTTCGCCGGGTACAGGTCGAACACCAGGCGGTGCTGGTACGCGGCCACGGGCGTGAGGGTGAACACCTGGGGCACTGCCGCCTGTTTCAGGTCAATCACCAGGCGCACCACGCCCGGGGCGTTCTGGCCCACGCGGATGCCCGCGATGTTCGGGTCGTCGGCACGCACCTTGGCCACCAGTTCGCGCAGCGCAGGGTTCAGGTCAATGCCTTCAATGTCCACGGCCAGGCGTGGCGGCTGGGGCACAAAGAACTGCTTGGCCGCGAGCTTGGTGTCGGACTCGATGGTGACGCGCGAATATTCGGGGGCCGGCCACACGCGCACGGCGACGATGGTGGCGCCGCGCGCGATCTGCTGCACGCCCAGCAGCAGCACCAGGCTGCCCCCGCGAAGCAGCGCGCGGCGGGTTGGGTTGGCGGGGCGTTGGGCGGGCTTCATGGCTGCAACCCTTCCAGCAGGGCTTGGCCCGGCGCGGTGAACGCTTTCAACGTGACATGCCTTTGCATTTCGTCGATTGCTTCCAGATAGATAGCTAGATCCGCAGGTGGGGCAAGCCCCGCTGCCTTTTCCGGCCATTCTGCCAGCTTGAGGCCGGGTGCGGCGAAGATATCGCGCAAGCCGGCATCCTCCCATTCCCGCGGATCGTCAAAGCGGTAGAAGTCAAAGTGCCAGATGGCCAGCCCGCCCGCCTCGTGCGGCTCCACCACCGCATACGTGGGGCTTTTGATTCGGCCCTGCACACCCAGCGCCCGCAGCAGGTGGCGCACCAGCGTGGTCTTGCCTGCGCCCAGGTCACCGTGCAGCGTGATGTAGGCGTTGGCCAGTTGTGGCCGCGTGGCCAGCCTGCGGGCCCAGGCCGCGGTATCGTCCTCGCTGTGCCAGGTGGCATCGGCCATGGCCAGGGGGGGAGCGCTTTCTACAATCGGGCGATGGTGCAGGACGGAAGTCAATGGATTCCTCGGATTCAGGAGTGGGCGCGCGAGCTGGGATTTTCCCAAATCGGCGTCACGGGTGTGGACTTGTCTTCAGCAGAGCCTGGATTGATGCAATGGCTGGCCCAAGGGTTCCATGGCGATATGCACTACATGGCGGCCCACGGCCTTAAGCGCGCCCGGCCGGCCGAGCTGGTGCCTGGCACGGTGAGCGTCATTACGGCGCGCATGGACTATCTGCCACGCAGCACCCCCGAGGGCTGGCAGGCCGTTGAATGGGAGCGCCTGCGGCGCCCGGGTGAGGCCATTGTCTCGGTCTACGCCCGGGGGCGCGATTACCACAAGGTGCTGCGCGCACGCCTGCAAAAGCTCGCCGACCGCATTGCCGAGGCCGCTGGGCCTTTTGGCCACCGCGTCTTTACCGACTCCGCCCCGGTGCTAGAGGCCGAGCTGGCGCGGCGCAGCGGACAGGGCTGGCGCGGCAAGCACACGCTGGTGCTCTCGCGCGAGGCCGGGTCCATGTTCTTCCTGGGCGAGATCTACGTGGACATGGCGCTGGCACCCACGGCGCCGGTTACGGCGCATTGCGGCAGTTGCCAGGCGTGCATGGACGCGTGCCCCACGCAGGCCATCGTGGCGCCATATCGCGTCGATGCGCGCCGCTGCATCTCCTACCTGACCATCGAGCACGCGGGCGATATCCCGCTGGCGTTGCGCCCCCGCATGGGCAACCGCATTTATGGCTGCGATGACTGCCAGCTTGCCTGCCCGTGGAACAAGTTCGCCCAGCCCAGCCCATTGCCCGACTTCGACGCGCGCGCCGGGCTGACGGGGCAGCAGCTCGTGCACTTATTCGCTTGGGATGAGGCGACCTTCCTGCGCCAGACGGAGGGCGGCCCGATCCGCCGCATCGGCCACGAGCGCTGGCTGCGCAACATCGCCGTGGCGCTGGGCAACGCGCTGCGCGCCACGGGCGACCCGGCGGTGCGTGATGCGCTGCGAAGGCGCACCCAGGACCCCAGCGCGCTGGTGCGCGAGCATGTCGCCTGGGCCCTGGCGCAGGAGACAGCCTGAGGGCGGCGCCTGTCAGAGGCCGATACGGCTTGGGTGTTGCGTGCGTGGGCCGCATCCTGGCGCCTCTGGCGCTGCTGTCGTAGGCAGGCGCAGAGCCCACGCCACGGGTTCCGTGGCAGGGTTGCCGTGAGCCTGCACGCACGCTTTGGCAGCGGTTTGCGATACTCGAGCGTGTTTGCCATTTTTGGTAAGGGTAAGTCGCCACTGCAGGTCGTTGTCAACGCCGGCTGGGCACAAGGGGGAGGCGCGGTCTGGCATGTAGCTTGGTCGTGTGTCATCGTTTAAACGAGGCAGCGAGTGCACGCTTCGCTGGCTGTTGGTAGGCGGGGGGGAAGCTATGTGGCGCACGTTCCGGTCATTGTTTGGACGCTGGACCCAGGCAACCATCGCAGTGGTGCTGGGCGTGCTGTGCGTCTGGCTGGCGCTGGCGGGGTACTGGGTCGTTCTGCTGGACAGCCACGAGGCGCAGCGCCGCTACGCCGCGCAGCAGACTTGGCTGCGTGTGGGGCAAATGGCCCAGGCCATCTCGGTGCAGGTGCAGACGCTGCTTTCCGGGCTCGACTACACATCGCGCCAGTTGGCGGGCGAGTATGCCGATGGGCGCGGCGGCAATTTTCAGCGCGCGGTGCAATCGTCGCTGGACGCTTATCCCCAGGGCACGTTGGTGCAGATCGCCGTGGCCGATGCCGAGGGCCAGGTGGTGTTTTCCAGCCTGGAGCGCCACGGCAAGCCGCTGGCGCGGGTTTCGATCCGTGACCGCGAGCATTTCCAGGTCCATGCGCGCCAGCAGGTGCAGGGCCTGTTCGTTGGCCGGCCCGTGCGCGGGCGCGTGTCGCAGGAGTGGACCATCCAGCTCAGCCGGGGGCTGTACCGCGACGGTCGGTTCGTCGGCGTTCTGGTGCTGTCCGTTTCCCCGGATTACATCGGGCGCTACTTCCACACGCTGTTCGATCGCACCGACGATGTGGTACTGCTGGTGCGTGAGGATGGTGCCTATCTGGCGCGCTCGCAAGCGCAGGACGCGGTGCTGGGCCAGTCCCTTCCGCCGGAACGGCTGCAACTGTTCATGCCCGGCCTCAAGCAGGGGACCTACGAGGTGGTGGCCGCAGTGGATGGGACAGACCGGCTGTATGCCTGGCGCCGGGTCGAGGGGTATCCCGCCATTGTGAGTACCGGGCTGGAGCGCGACACGGCATTTGCCTCGGCGGAGGAAGCCATTGCCCGCAGCGTGGAGCGCAACGCTGTGGGCTCGGCCTGCATCGTCCTGGGGTCGTTGGTGATGGTCTGGCTTGCGCTGCAGCGCCAGCGCAGCGATTGGCTGCGCGTGCAGCAGGAGCGCCGCTTTGGGCGCCTGGCGCAGGAGGTGCCCGGGGGGCTGTTTCAGGTGCGTATGGCCTCTGGCGGCCGGCTCACCGTGCCCTATGCCAGCCCCGGATTTTTTGCCGTGCATGGCGTGCCTGCGAAGGCGTTGGCCGGGTTCGAGGTGGACTTCGTGCACCACGTACACCCCGAAGACCAGCCGCGTGTGCTGGACGCCGTGCAGGCGAGCGTGCGTGCAGGCCAGGCCTGGGAGCAGAAGTACCGCATTTGTACGCCCGAGGGCGAAGTGCGCTGGCTGCATGGCCAGGCCCGGCCGCAGCAGGAGGAGGACGGAACCCTGGTGTGGCACGGCTACATCCACGACATCACCCAGGACCAGGCCATGCAGGAGGCCACGCGCCTGAGCGAAGAGCGGCTGCGCCTGACGGTGGGGGCCGTGGGCGACGGGCTATGGCAGTGGCACTGGCCCTCGGCCAGCGTGGAGTGGGATGCGCGCTGCTACCAGATGCTCGGCTTTGCACCGCGGGCGTTCACGCTCACTTTCGACACGTTCATGGGCCGCGTGCACCCGGCAGACAGGGCGCGCGTCCAGGCGCAGTTGCAGCGCCATGTCGAGGACGGGGCCGATTTCCGGGTGGAGATGCGCCTGGCGACGGCCGATGGCGGCTGGCTGTGGGTCGAGTTGCGTGGGGAGGTCACGCAGCGCACG
This sequence comes from Paenacidovorax caeni, assembly GCF_001298675.1. Taxonomy (GTDB): domain Bacteria; phylum Pseudomonadota; class Gammaproteobacteria; order Burkholderiales; family Burkholderiaceae_C; genus Paenacidovorax; species Paenacidovorax caeni. Next base: position 14,606 of record NZ_CYIG01000002.1, on the reverse strand, counting down.
CCGCAGGGCACGCCGTTGCGCATGTTGGGCACGCATACCGACATCCAGCAGCGTGTGGAGCAGTCCCGCTTGATCAAGGTCTTGTTTGACCGCAGCGGTGCCTTGATCGTCATGGCCAACGCGCGACGCGAGATTCTGTACGCCAACGAGAGCGCCGCGCAGGTGTTCGGTATCGAGGCTGGGGTACAGACGCAGGCGCGCTCGTTCCGCGACGTCCACACCAGCGACGAGAGCTTCGCGCGCTTCGGCAGTTTCTACGAAACGCTCAAGCAGTGCGGCACGGCGCGTACCGAGTGGCCCTTGCGCACGCGCGAGGACGAGGCGCACTGGTTCGATATGCTGGGCTCGCCGCTGGACCCCGAGGACCCCGCCAGCGACGTCGTCTGGACCCTGATGGACACCGATGCGCGCCACCGCGCCGAGGCGGCCCTGGGTGAGGCGCAGCACCGGCTTGAGGCGCTCCTGGAGCATTTCCCGGCCGGCATCCTGGTGACCGACGCGGCTGGCGGGCAGGTGCTGGCCGTCAATCGCATGCTGGTGGCGGTGTTGGGGCTGGAGGGCCCGCCCGCATCCCTGGTGGGCAGGCCCGTCGCCGCACTGACTGACCGCCTGGCGCCGCTGACGGATGCGGCTGGTGGCGGCGCCTGGGGGGCGCGCAGCGAATCCGCAGTGGGCAAGCGGCTGCAGTCGCTGCCCGATGGCCGCTGCCTGGAGGTCGAGAAAATCACCCTGCGCGACGGCGCACACCACCTCGGCGAGTGCTGGGTGCTGCACGACGTGACCGAGCGCAGGCAGCGCGAGTCGCTGCTGGAGAGCATGGCGCTGACCGACGGGCTGACGGGCGTGCCCAATCGCCGCGCCTTCATGGCGCGGCTGGACGAAGAGATTGGCCGCCTGCGCGCAGGCACTGTGGCGTCCTCGGCCCTGCTCATGCTGGATATCGACCACTTCAAGCGCGTCAACGACACCTACGGACATTCCGCTGGCGATGCCGTTCTGAAGCATCTGGCTGCGGTCATCACCCAGGCGCTGCGCAAGGGCGACATGGTGGGGCGGCTCGGGGGCGAGGAGTTTGCCGTGCTGCTGTCCGATGCCGATGGCGCGGCTGGCTACCGGCGCGCCGAAAGCCTGCGCGAGGCGGTGGCCGCGTGCGCGGTGCCGGTGGACACGGCCGGGTACATCCGCTGCACCATCAGCCTCGGGGTGTGCGCGATGCAGTGTGGCGACGCCTCGGCGCAGGACTGCCTGGCGCGGGCTGACGCCGCCCTGTACGCTTCGAAGCGCAATGGGCGCAACCAGTCCACTGTGTGGTCGCAGGACCATTCAGAGGCCACTTCAGCCTGATTTTTTGATAGCTGCTAGCGCTTTACCAGCAAGGGCTAGAGCCGTTTTTTGGCTTGAAACCTGGCAGGCTAGCGCGGCAGCCCCAGCGCGAACGGCAAACTGGCCAAAGCCAGTAGCGTGGAGAGTGTGACCAGGCCCGCCACATACGGGCCGTTGTAGCCCATGCGCGCCGCGAGCACGTAGCAGCTCGACGCGGTGGGCAGCGCCGAGAAGGCCAGTAGCACGGTGGTCTGCGTGGCGTCGAGCCCCAGCATGTGCGCCACGGCCCAGGCCAGCAGTGGCAGCAGCAGGTGGCGTATGCCCAGCAGCAGCACCGACAGCAGGCGGGTGTGCTGCAGGTGGCCCCACTGCATGCCTGCGCCGGCGGCCATCAGGCCCAGCACCAGGGCGGCGTTGCCGATGCGTGAGACGGTCGGCGCCATCCAGCCAGGAATGTGCAGGCCCGCCAGGTTGGCGGCCAGGCCAGAGACCGTGGCGATGATGAGCGGGTTGCGCAGCAGTTCGCGCAGGAAATGGTGCTCGCCCTGGCGCGCCATGGGCCAGACGGCAGCCACGTTGAGCAGCGGCACGCACACACCGATGAGCACGGCGATCATCTGCAGCCCCTGGCTGCCTGCCACCCGCTCGGCCAGCGCCAACCCCATGAAGGAGTTGAAGCGGAACGCCACCTGCGCTGCGCCGGCATGCGTGCGCGCGGGCATGTGCTGCCCGATGCCGGGCAGGTGGGGCAGTGCGTAGGCCAGGGCGATGCCCCCCAGGCACAGCAGCAGTCCGGCGGCCATCAGGCCCGAGGCCTCGTGCACGTTGATGGGGTTCCTGACGATGGACTGGAACAGCAGCACCGGGAACAGCAGGTAGTACACCAGCCCCTCGACGGGTTGCCAGACCGCGCGGTTGAGTGCCGTGAAGCGGCAGATGAGGTAGCCGCCGAGAATCAGGGAGAAATCCGGGAAAAGCAGTTGCGCATAGTTCACCGGGCGAGCGTAGCGCAAGAACGCGGGGCCTACCTCACTGGTACCTGCGCGGGATGTGGTCTGTCCATGTTTTTTCCCTCACCAGGCTGCCGTTTTGACGCAAGGTTTTGGTGAACGTAACGTGGAAATAGCCAGTATCCGATGCAATGCGCGCTGTGGTGGCAAGGTCTATTTCATTGCCCGCGATGTTGAATACGTTTGTGCGTTCGCCATGGTATTGGGCGTTGGCAGGGGTGGCGTCATTCACGCTCCAGCGGTACGACTCACGCGATTGGTATTTGTTTTCGCGAATGACCCAGGTAATGTCACTGGCCGTCGTGAATGTCGAATCGCCAGTTTTTTCATCACGAACGCTGTTGAAAGCCGGATTGTGCTTTTCCAGCTCCCTGCCAAAAGGCGCGACATCGCTGGGCTCTGGCGGGGGCAGCGTGCAGGCCGTATCGGTGGCGTTGGCCACAGGGACTTTTGGTAATTCGAGCCATGTGTTTTCGCCCAGCAAAAGATGCGTGGTGCCTGGCGTGGGGCTGGGCCAGATCATGGGAAATTGCGCATTGGCAACGGCCAGGCGGATGCGGTGGCCCGGCTGGAAGCGCCAGGTGGTGAAATGGATCGACGTGGCCAGCGTGGTGGGCTCTCCTGGTACCAGCGCTGCGGGCGCAAGGCGTGAGAAGCGCTGGGAAGGATTGATGGCCGCACCACTGACCAGCGACACCTTGCCATCCGGGGCAACGTCCTCCAGGCGCACCGTCCATTGGTAGAAGGGGGCATCCGCCGCCACGCGCAAGCGCACTTGCGGCATGCCCATGATGTCGATGGCCTCGGTCAACGGGGCCGAGTCGTAGACCAGGCTGTGGGCATCGTCCGCTGCCATGTCGCCCGTTTGCTCGCCCCACCAGCCGCCTGCAGCCATCCCGGCGCCAGCACGGTAGCGCAGGCTGTCGGTGCTCTCCTGCGGTGAAGGGGTGTCGCCGAGTTTTTGCACGGCGTGCGGATAAAGGCGCAGGGTGCTGCTGCCGTCCAACGGCCACTGCCTGTGGCAGCGCCAAAAGCCAGGAACGGTGGTCCTGTCGGTGGCGGGCGCGTGTCCGGTGCGCATGAAGGTCGTCCAGCGCGGCTCATTCAAGATGCCATTTTCGACGCCTTTGAGCCAATAATCCCACCAACGCAGCGCCTTTTGCCGCCATTCGTAATTGGGGCCGGGCACGCCGTATTCTGGCCATGCATGGTTCCATGGCCCAATTTCGGCAATCACGGGCGCCTTCGCGGTATGGCTGACTTCCATGACGAAATCGCGGTAGCCATCGAGCAAACCACCGATCAAATAGGCAGGAACCTCCAGGGGTTCTTTGAATTTGACCGATTCCTTGCGCCAGAACTCACCATCCTGTTGCTGGCGCAGCCAGGTGAATAGCCAAGGTTCCTTGTCGAATCTGTTATTGAAGTAGTTTTCGTCAATGCGGTAGTCCGGGCTTTGCGGCATGGCATTGTCGGTGTCGATTTGGTGCGCATAGGAATCTATGTGCAATGCACCGTCAATGTAGTGCACGTCGTTGTAGAAAAGATCCGTCGAACCATGCGCCGCGATGATGGCCTTGAGTGCCGGCGGTTTCCTGTGCGCCGTCATCAGCGAATTGAAGGCGCTCCATGAAAGGCCGTACATGCCCACCTTGCCATTGGACCAGCTCTTTTGGGATAGCTGTGCGATCAGTTCCTCGGCATCGGAAATCTCTGCTTCGGAATATTCGCTGACGGGAATGCTCCCTTCACTTGCGCCTGTGCCGCGAACGTCCACCCGGGCAACGACATAACCACGCTTGGCAAAGTAGGCGCCATATTCGTAGTCTCCCAGCGCAAAAAAATCATCCTTGCGATAGGGCAGCATCTCCATGATCACCGGGAAAGTCTCGCCAGGCGCTTTGGCGGAAGGGCGATAGTATGTGACAGCCAGACGCACGCCATCTTTCATTTCAAGCGTGCCGTTTTCCATTGAAAAATCGTAATGCCGGGCCTCTTCGGGTGCTTTGGTATCGCCGGAACAGCCGATCAAACCGCATGCCAGCAAGAAGCAGGCCGTCAGTTTTTTCATGGCGGTTGCACTCCATCCCATCGCTTTTCTCCAGATATTTTCTCGTTGCTTGAAAGTGTGAATTTCGACCGAGGGAGGAGCCGCAGCCACGTGGCGGCAGCTTTCACACGCAATAACGTTTCATCATCGCCGTGGCCGTGGTTCCTGGCAAGCCGGTGGCAGGGGGAATCCCGGGTTATTCAGTAGGGTGTATGGGGGGGCGCTGCGGATTTTCTCTGGCCAGCAGCGGGATTTTCTTGAAAATCTCACCGCTGATGCATGGTGAATAAGAGTTGCCTGTCGGCTGGTCTGGGCCAGGCCAGGCAGGGCAGAATGCCGGTTTTGATCTGCGTCGGGCAGGCCGCCAGGATGGGTCTGGCGGGCCGGACCCGTGCCGTATGCACCCCACCCGCACCGAATCCTGTCCGCCTGTGCTGCCTGCAGCGCCTTCAGCGCCTGTAGCGCCGGACGCTAGCGATGCCAGCATCGATGCCTTCGCCGACGCGCTGTGGCTTGAAGAAGGACTGTCGCGCAATACCTTGCAGGCCTACCGTAGCGATCTGCGCGCCTTCGCGCGCTGGCTGGCACCGCAGGGGCGGGGGCTGCTGGAGGCCGGCGAGGCAGACCTGAGCGCCTATTTCGCACACCGCCATGGCCAAACCCGTGCCACCACCGCCAACCGGCGACTCACGGTGTTCAAGCGCTTTTTCCGCTGGGCACTGCGTGAACAGCGCATGGTGCAGGATCCCACGGTGCGCCTGCAGGCTGCGCGCCAGCCGCTGCGTGTGCCCAAGACGCTGTCGCAGACCCAGGTCGAGGCGCTGCTGGCTGCGCCCGATGTGGGGCAGCCGCTGGGCCTGCGCGACCGCACCATGCTGGAGCTGATGTATGCCAGCGGCCTGCGCGTGAGCGAGCTGGTCACGCTCAAGACGTTTCACCTCAGCATGGCCGAAGGCGTGCTGCGCGTCCTGGGCAAGGGGGGCAAAGAGCGCCTGGTGCCGTTCGGCGAGGAGGCGCGCGCGTGGCTGCAGCGTTACCTGGCCGAGGCGCGTGGCGCCATCCTCGGCGGGCAGCAGAGCGACGACCTGTTCGTGACGCAGCGTGGCGCGGGCATGACGCGCGTGATGTTCTGGGTCATCGTGAAAAAGCACGCGCAACTGGCGGGCATCACCGTGCCGCTGTCTCCGCACACGCTGCGCCACGCCTTCGCCACACACTTGCTGAACCATGGTGCCGACCTGCGCGTGGTGCAGCTGCTGTTGGGGCATGCCGATATTTCCACCACCACCATCTACACCCACGTGGCGCGCGAGCGGCTCAAGGCGCTGCATGCCCAGCACCATCCACGGGGGTGAGCTGGAGTCGGTGCCGAATCGGCCTCTAGCACGCGTCCATAAAGCGCAAGCAGCTATCTATTTAGTAGCGTAGGCATGCGCTGCCATGGCAGCGGCGCAGGCTTATTCGTCGGCGTTCAAGCTCTCGGCCCAGATCAGCGCGTTCATGTGCGCCATGTTGATCTGGTGGTTCGACAGGTGCAGGGCGTCTGCGGTGCGGGCGAACGCCGCATCGTCGCCACTTTCGCAAGCGCGGGTCAGTTCCAGGAAGGGGGCGAAGACGCCCTTGTTGTGCAGCAGCGCCTCGATCACCGACTCGGGCAGGGCCACCGATTCGAGCGCGCGCTCCATGGGCACGCCGAGCATGGTGTCGAGCATGGAGAACACGCCAACGACGAAGGCGTTGTCGCATTCCTCGGGCGGCAGCAGCTCCGCCGCGAGCAGCTCCATCAGGCGCCCGCGCACCACGGCGGTCTGGCCGACAGCGGGCGGCGAGCCATCCTTGCGCGAGGTGGTGAGCAGCAGCGCGGCCCAGCGGAACAGCTTCTTCAGCCCCAGGATCATTACTGCGTGGCGGAACGAGGTGATCTCGCACGACAGTCCGAAGCCCGATGAGTTGATGAACCGCAGCAGGTTGAAGGACAGCGTCGGGTCCTTCTTCAGCAGATTTTCGATTTCTGCCGTGGTGGCCTGTTTGCGCACCAGGTTGATGAGCTGAATGATGGTGGCCTGCGAGGGCCGGATGGTTTGCGCTTTGACGATGGACGGCTTGGCGAACCAGTAGCCCTGGAACAGCTTGACGCCGAGCTGGGACATGCGCTCGTGCTGCTCGGCCGTTTCGACTTTCTCGGCCACGATCTGTGCCTTGGGCGCGTGCAGGCGCACATGCTTGACGAGGGGGGCGCACAGCTCGGGGCGGAAGGCCGCCATGTCCAGCTTGATGAAGGTGGCGTGCTGCAGCCAGCTCACGTACGGAGGCATCAGCGCGCGCTGGTCGAACGCCAGGCGAAAGCCGCGCTGGCGCAGGGCCTCGAAGGTGGGCAGGCGGCTGGCGATGTCCTCGGCCGTGGCCTTGTCGTGCAGCGTGGGCACTTCCAGCACGACTTTGTCGGGGTGAATCAGCTCCAGGTGGCCGCCGGCCAGGCTGTCGTGCGTGCAGTTGATGAAAACCAACTTGCGCCCGACCAGGGTCTCGGTGTCGGCGTAGGACAGGGCGTTGAACAGCAGCGCTGCATCGCTGGCGGCGGTGTGCGCATCGTGGGCCGTGGAGCGGTCGAACAGCTCGTAGCCGAACACGGCACGGCGTTCGTCAACGATGGCTTGGCGCCCAATGATGGCGATGTTTCCCTGCTCTTCTGCGCTCTCGGTGGGCATCGTGTCTGCGGTGTCTGGATTACTCGACATGGGCGCTATCTGATGGGTGGCAAAGCTGCTCGGATTTTAGGTCGGCGGCCTGTGCGGCTGCAGACACCTTGGTTAACGATTGTGCCCGGTGTGCGGTGTGCGCCGCAGGCACTCAAGTTTCGGTAACGTGGTCGGCCCAGGCCAGTGCCTGCAAGTGGGCCATGTTGATCTGCTGGCTGCTGAGCTGCAGCGAGGCTGCGGCGCGGTCGAACAGCGCGTCGTTGCTGCTTTCGCAGGCTTGCGCCAGCGTCAGCAGCTCGCCGAGTGGGCCGGTATGGTGCAGCAGCGCAGCGGCCACCGGCTCGGGTACCGACAGCAGGCCGAGCGCCGACTCAATGGGCATGCCCAGCATGACGTCGAGCAGGGAGAAGATGCCCGTCACGAAGGCCTGGTCGGCCTCCTCGGGCGACATGCATTCGGCAGCCAGCAGCTCCATCAGGCGCCCGCGCACCACGGCGGTCTGGCCCACCGAGGAGGGCACGCCGCCGGTGCGCGAGGCGGTAAGCAGCAGCGCGGCCCAGCGGAACAGCTTCTTCAATCCCATGAGCATCACGGCCTGGCGGAACGAGGTGATCTCGCGCGTCATGCCAAAGCCCGCCGAATTGATCAGGCGCATGAGGTTGAAGGCCAGGCCCGCGTCCTTTTTCAGCACTTCTTCAATGGCGTCGGTGCTGGCCTGCTGTCGCACCAGGTTGATCAGCTGCACGATGCTGGCCTGGCCAGGCGACAGCAGCTTGGCCTGTACCAGCGCCGGGCGCGCGAACCAGTAGCCCTGGAACAGCTGCACGCCCATGGTGGAGACCATGTCGTACTGCTGCGCCGTCTCCACCTTTTCGGCGATGAGTTCGGCGCGGGAGTGGCGGCCTGCGTAGCTGATGAGCACGGCCACCTGGTCTGGCGCCAGCACGGAGAGATCAAGCTTGATGTAGTCGGCCAGCGGCAGCCAGGCGGCGTAGGCCGATTCGAGCACCGTGTGGTTGAACGCCAGGTGGAAGCCGCGCTCGCGCAGTCCGGTCAGGATGGGCAGGCGCGCCGCCACCTCGTCCTTGGCGGCGTGGCCCAGTGGCGGAATCTCCAGCACCACTTTGTCGGGGTCGAGCAGTTCAAGGTGGCCGCCGGCCAGGCTCTCGTGCGTGCAGTTAACGAAGATGAGCTTCTTGCCCACCAGTTCCTCGGTGCCCGCGTGCGACAGCGCGGTGAACACCAGGATCACGTCGGAGGCGGCCGTGTGGCCCGACACGCTGCGCGAGCGGTTGAACAGCTCGTAGCCGATCACCACATGCTGCCCGTTCACGATGGCTTGGCGGGCGATCATGGAAATGGCGGATTGCGCACTGCCTGCGGCAGCGGTGGGGGCGGGAGCTTGGGACATGGAGGGCGAACGGATTTCAGGGCCAGTGGCGATGATCGATTGTAGGAAGGAACCGGCCGCGCACACAGGCGCCTCAGGGTTGGGTTTTGTTACATCTGTGTCAGCCAGCGCAGCTCGGTTTCGCTGAAACCGGCGGCCAAGCGCGCGCTGTCGTTCAGCGGTGGCTTGGGGCGTGGCGCTTCGTAGCGCTGCGCCAGTACGGGGTAGTGTGCCTCGGGCTCAAGCCCTTCGCGGGCGCACAACCATCGGTACCAGTGGTTGCCGATGGCGACATGGCCGATTTCCTCGCGCAGGATGGTGTCCAGGATGCCCACCGCCGCCAGTGCGTCGGGCGTACCCACCTGGCGCAGCTTGGCCTGGATCTGCGGCGTGGCGTCCAGGCCGCGTGCTTCCAGCGTGCGCGGCACCAGCGCCATGCGTGCCACGATGTCGTGCGCCGTCTTCTCGCACATGGCCCACAGGCCCTGGTGGGCGGGAAAGTCGCCGTAGTCCCAGCCCATGCCCTGCAGGTGGGTGCGCAGCAGGCGAAAGTGCCGGGCCTCCTCGGCGGCCACCTGCAACCAGTCGAGGTAAAACGCACGCGGCATGTCGTCGAAGCGCCACACGGCATCAAGTGCCAGGTTCATGGCGTTGAATTCGATGTGCGCGATGGCGTGGACCAGGATGGCCCGGCCTTCGAGCGTAGCGGGGGAGCGGCGGGCCACGGCAGTGTGGTGGCGCAGTTCCGGACGCGGCGGGTGACCTGGCAATAAGCGCCCGTCAGCAGGCGGGGCCGGTGCGTTTGTTGCTATTGAAATGGTAGCTGCTTGCGCATGCAGGGAAAGCGCTACGGCAGCTTTTTCTTCAGGGTCTGGCAGGCACAAGGCCTGCAATGCACATTGGCGAAGCTCCATCCCTACAATTGTAGGTTTTGCAAGAAGAACGACGGAAAACACCAAGGAGACAAGGCGGCGATGGCGATTTATGAACTCGATGGCGTGGCACCGCAGGTGCACGCGACGGCCTGGGTGGCCGACAGCGCCCAGGTCATGGGCAGTGTGACGCTGGGCGAGGACGCCAGTGTGTGGTTTGGCACCGTGGTGCGCGGCGATACCGACAGCATCACCATCGGCGCGGGCAGCAATGTGCAGGATGCGAGCGTGCTGCACGCTGACTTTGGCAAGCCGCTGGTGATTGGCGAGCGCGTCACCGTGGGCCACCAGGTCATGCTGCATGGCTGCACCATTGGCGACGAGTCGCTCATTGGCATTGGCGCCGTCGTGCTCAATGGCGCGCGCATCGGCAAGAACTGCCTGGTGGGTGCGGGCGCGCTGGTGACCGAGGGCAAGGAGTTCCCTGACGGGTCGATGATCCTGGGCAGCCCGGCCAAGGCGGTGCGCCAGCTCACGCCTGAGCAAATCGAGGGGCTGCGCCTGAGCGCGCAGCACTATGTGGACAACGCGCGACGCTTTCGGGCCGGGTTGCGCAAACTGGATTGATGTGGAATTGGATGTCTGAACTGCACAAGTTTTTGTTCGATGGCATGCCCGTGCGCGGTGCCATCGTGCGTCTGACCGACGCCTGGGCCGAGGTCCAGCGCCGGCGCGCCAGCAACAGCGAAACCGGCGCTTACGCGCCGCCCGTGCGCGAGCTTTTGGGCGAGATGCTGGCCGCTGGGGTGCTGATGCAGTCCAACATCAAGTTCAACGGCGCCCTGGTCATGCAGGTGCATGGCGATGGGCCGGTCAAGCTGGCGGTGGCCGAGGTGCAGTCCGACCTGGGCCTGCGCGCCACCGCGTCGGTGCAGGGCGAGGTGCCGGCCCAGGCGCGCCTGGCCGAGATGGTGAATGCGGGTGGCGCCGGGCGCTGTGCCATCACGCTCGACCCCAAAGAGCGCCAGCCTGGCCAGCAGCCCTACCAGGGTGTGGTGCCGCTGCAGGGGGTGGAGGGCGACAAGTTCCAGAGCCTGTCGCAGGCGCTCACCTTCTACATGCTCCAATCTGAGCAGCTCGACACGACTTTGGTGCTGGCCGCCAACGACCAGGTGGCGGCGGGGCTCATGGTTCAGCGCATGCCGCAGCAGGGGGAAGCCAATCTGGCCGGTGCCTCGGGCCCTGGTGCGGGCGGCGACCAGAACGGCCACAACGAGGACTACAACCGCATCGCCCATCTGGCGGCCAGCCTCACGCGCGACGAGTTGCTCACCCTGGACGTGGACACGATCCTGCGCCGTTTGTTCTGGGAGGAAAAGCTGCTGCATTTCGTGCCCCAGCAGGGCACAGCCGGGCCCCGCTTCGCCTGCACCTGCTCGCGCGAGCGCGTGCGCAACATGCTGCGCAGCCTGGGCACCGAGGAGGTCGAGGGCATTCTGGCCGAGCGTGAGACGGTCGAGGTGGGGTGTGAGTTCTGTGGCCAGCAGTACCACTTCGACGCGGTGGACGCAGCGCAGATCTTCACCGGCCCGGCCGAGCTCGCGCCAGGTGCGAAGACGGTGCAATAGCGCGGCGTAGCCACCAGGCAAGATTCGCGAGAAATTTCAGCCAAATTGGCCTCTAGCGCTTGGCTGGCAAGCGCTGGCAGCTATCAATCGAGGAGCGCTGTTGGGCCTTGCCCCGCGCTGGGCTGGAAATTGCTGTTGCCCGATTGCGCTGGCGCGCTCCGGCGGTGCAGGTAGGCCGCCGAGCGTAGCCAGGGGGCCCGCGCTGCGGGGGGCACTGGTTTTGTCACATCCTGGCAACAGACGGGCCTGCCCTGCGCCATGGTCTTATAAGGACGGGTTGCCTCCGGTCTCTTGCGGGGCAGCGACAATAGCCCCTTTACCGTTCCCATAAGGAATATCTTCATGCGTAAAACACTTTTTGCCCTGGCCATCACAACCTTGGCCGGCGCTGCCTTCGCCGCTGACCTGCGCGTGGGCCTGAACCCCGCCTACGAGCCCTTTGAGTCCAAGACCGCCACGGGCGAGATCGTGGGCTTCGACGTGGATATTGCCAACGCGCTGTGCGCGCAAATCCAGCGCAAGTGCGTGTTCGTCGAGTCGGAGTGGGACAGCATCATCCCCGGCCTGCAGGCCAAGAAGTACGACGTGATCATCAGCTCCATGTCGATCACCCCCGAGCGCGCGCGCGTGGTGGACTTCACCAACCGCTATTACAAAACCCCCAGCGCCATCGTGGTGAAGAAGGGCACCAAGTACGACGGTCCGGCCTCGCTCAAGGGCATGAAGATTGGCGTGCTCAAGGGCAGCACGCAAGAGAAGTGGGCCCTGGGCGAACTCAAGCCCGCAGGCGTGAACGTGGTGCCCTACCAGTCGCAGAACCAGGTCTATCTGGACATCAAGGCCGGCCGCCTCGACGGTACCGTGGCCGACAAGGTGGAGGTGCACGGTGGCTTCCTGCGCAAGCCCGAAGGCCAGGACTTTGGCTACGTGGGCGCTGACCAGTACGACCCGAAATACTACGGTGAAGGCATTGGCATTGCGCTGCGCAAGGGCCAGGGCGACCTGAAGAAGCAGCTCAACGACGCCATCGCCACCATCCGCGCGAACGGCACCTACGCCAACATCGCCAAGAAGTACTTCGACTTCGATCCGTATGGTCAGTAACCCCCCGAGCGGCTGCGCCGCTCCCCCCTTTCTCTCGGCTTTCGCCGGTAAGGGGGGCGCCGCCAGCGCGGCGGGGCGGCCCTTGCGCGGCGTCTGCTGGCTTGGGCCGCGCCAGTCGTGCGGGCTGCGGGCTATGCCATGGATGAATGGTTTTTTAATTAATGCGTGACTACTATCTCGCCATCCTGAATGGCTCGCTGCTGACGGTGGCGGTGTCGCTGGCGTCGCTCGCGGTGGCCACGCTCATCGGCCTGCTGGGTGCGGCGGCCAAGCTCTCGGGCCGCCGCCCGCTGGTGTGGCTGGCCTCCAGCTACACCACGGTGGTGCGCGGCATTCCCGAGCTGCTGATGATGCTGCTGATCTTCTACGGTGGCGCCATCGGCCTGAACAACCTGCTCGAAGCCTTCGGCTACGAGGAGGGCGTCGATCTCGACCCCTTCATCGCCGGAGTGCTGACCATCGGCTTCATCTACGGCGCTTACATGACCGAGACCTTTCGCGGTGCCATCCTGGCCATCCCGAAGGGCCAGATGGAGGCCGCCTGGGCTTTCGGCATGGGGCGGGCGCAGACCTTCGTGCGCATCACGCTGCCGCAGATGGTGCGCTACGCGCTGCCCAGCTTTACCAACAACTGGCTGGTGCTCATCAAGGCCACGGCGCTGGTGAGCCTGATCGGCCTGCACGACATGACGTACCTGGCCAAGCAGTCCAGCGCCGCTGTGCGCGAGCCCTTTGCCTTCTTCCTGTTCACCGCCGCGCTCTATCTGGTCTATACATCGCTGTCGCTGTGGGCGCTGCGGCGCCTGAGTGAACGCTACAGCCTGGGCGCTGACAAGGTGCAGCTGCTATGAACTGGAGTGTGATATTCGAGCCCGACACGCTGGCGTTGTACGGGCAGGGTCTGGTGGTCACGCTGCAGCTCACGCTCTACAGCCTGGGGCTGGGTGCGGTGCTGGCACTGGCCTGCGCGCTGGCGCTGGTGAGTCCGCGCGTTTGGCTGCGCTGGCCGGCGCAGACCTTCACCTACTTCATGCGCGGCACGCCGCTGCTCATTCAGGTGTACCTGATCTACTACGGCGTGGCCCAGCTCGAATGGGTGCAGGCGCGCTGGGATGCCGTGTGGCCCTGGACGCAGTTCAAGGAGCCGTTCTTCTGCACGCTGCTGTCGTTCAGCCTGAATACGGCGGCCTACACCGCCGAGACGCTGGCCGGCTCGATCCGCGAAACCAACAAGGGCGAGGTCGAGGCGGCGCGCGCCATGGGTATGGGCCACGGCATGCTGATGCGCCGCATCGTGCTGCCCAGTGCCATCCGCCGCATGCTGCCGGCCTATGGCAACGAGGTGGTGATGATGCTGCACAGCTCCAGCCTGGCCAGCACCGTACCGGCGCTGCTCGATCTGACCGGCGCAGCCAGCCGCGTCTATGCCGACTTCTTCCTGCCGTTCGAGGCCTACCTTTTCGCCGCGGCGATTTACCTGTGCATCACCTTCGCGCTGATCGGTGCCTCCAAGCTGCTGGAGCGCCGCTTCCTGGGCTACCTGGCGCCGCGCAAACACTGACATTCCATGCACCGCAATTCCCCCGTCAAACTCCAGGTGGATGACATCCACAAGCGCTACGGCGCCAACGAGGTCCTCAAAGGCGTCTCGCTGACCGCGCACGCGGGCGACGTTATCAGCATCATCGGCAGCTCGGGCTCGGGCAAGAGCACGTTGCTGCGCTGCATCAACCTGCTGGAACGCCCGCAGCAGGGGCGCATCCTGGTGGCTGGCGAGGAGCTGGCCCTGCGCCCGGGCCGCGATGGCGCACTCGAAGCGGCCGACCACAAGCAGCTGCAGCGCCTGCGCACGCGCCTGGCCATGGTGTTCCAGCATTTCAACCTGTGGGCGCACATGACGGTGCTGCACAACATCACCGAAGTGCCGGTGCATGTGCTCGGTCTGTCGCGCGACGAGGCGGTGGAGCGTGCGCGCAAGTACCTGCGCCTGGTGGGCCTGGAAGGGCGCGAGGACACCTACCCCAACCACATGAGCGGCGGCCAGCAGCAGCGCGTGGCCATTGCCCGCGCGCTGGCCGTGGAGCCCGAGGTGATGTTGTTCGATGAACCGACCAGCGCACTCGACCCCGAGCTGGTGGGCGAAGTGCTGCGCGTGATGCAGGTGCTGGCCCAGGAGGGCCGCACCATGCTGGTGGTGACGCACGAGATGGGCTTTGCACGCGAGGTATCCAACCACGTCATCTTCCTGCACCAGGGGCTGATTGAGGAGCAGGGCGATCCGCGCGCCATCATGGCCAACCCGCGCAGCGAACGGCTGGCGCGCTTTCTGTCGGGCAATCTGAAGTAGATTTGCTATTGAAATATGAGCTGCTAGGGAAGGTCTGCAAAACCCAGTCCGCCTGCGTGTCCGAGCTGACTGAGGCACGTTGAGTTTCGCGATGCGGATCGAAGCGACGATGGCAGCTCGATTCGCCGGCAAATTCCGGCGTTATGAGCCAGCGGCACGCCCATTTGACGCCCTGCGGACGCA
>NZ_CYIG01000001.1 GCF_001298675.1 Paenacidovorax caeni | reverse complement strand
ATTAGCTACTTACCTCAGAAACGCGCAGCAGCGTCAAAGGCAGCGGCCCAGTAGTCACCAAAGCCTTCAACAGCCTAGGCAGCATGGCAGGCAGATCAAACCGACGGTTGAATCGCCAGCAAAACTCGGCCAAGTAGCGCTGGGCATACCTGGCGTGGTCAAACGAGTGATAGGTCCCCGCCATGCTGGTCTTAAGGTTGCCCAGCAAGGTATTCACCCAACGCAGCTGAGGCGTCTGCGCCCCCTGGCGCCCACCTCCCGTCACGTAGCGCTCATGCGTGGCCTGGGCATGCTGCACCTGGGCAAAGGCACGCGTGCCATCGCTGACCACGTGGCAGCCCGCAGTCAGGTGGCGACTGGCCCATTGCCGCATGTGCTCGTTGGTGAAGTCCGCCACAGGCGTCAGGCGCATGTACAGGGGGCGGCCATCGGCGCTGGTCTGCACCGCAGCGACGAAGGCCGTCTTGTTGGCTGCGCGACGCCCGCCGTTGATATGGCCCGCGCGCTCCCCGCCGAGGTAGGCATCGTCGATCTCCACACGCCCTTGCAGACGGTAGCGCTCATCGCGCTGCGCCATGGCCTGCATCAGCTTGTGCTTCATGAGCCACGCCGTTTTGTAGGACACGCCCAATTGGCGCTTGAGCGCCAGGGCGCTGATGGCGTTCTTGTTTTGTGTCAGCAGGTACATGGCCAGGAACCACAGCCTCAGGGACAGGTGGGTGTGCTCCATCACGGTGCCCACAATGCAGGAGCTTTGGTAGCCACAGATGAAGCACTCCCACAGCAGTCGGCCCGTGCCATTGCGGGTGTGAAAAAAGCGCTTGCAGCCGCAGTGCGCGCACTGCCAGCCATGGGGCCAGCGGGCAGCGACAAGAGCGCGCTCGCACTGCTGCTCGCTGCCGTACAGGGCTTGAAACTGGGGCAGTGACAGGCCGCGTTGGAACTGGATCGCGTTGATGGACATCGCTTGCTCCTTGGCGCCCAGGCTCGGCATGTCCTTTGGAGTCCTCTAGCTGGCGTTGGTTCTGCTCAGTCTGAGATATGTCGCTAATCAGGTATTTTTATCTGTACTTAAGACACCAATAAAAAGCGCTGGCTGCCATGAAACGCATGGCGGCCAGCGCTGGCCGGGGGGCGTGGGAGGGCTTACTTCATGGAGATGGTGGTGTTCACACCATCCGAGCGGCTGCCTTCCTCGTACCAGCGGGCGGTGACGGTCTTGGTTTGCGTCCAGAACTGCACGGCCTGTTTGCCGTTGGGGCCCAGGTCACCCAGCTTGGACGCGCGCGAGCCGGTGAAGCTGAAGTAGGCCACGGGCACCGGAATGGGCACGTTGATGCCCACCTGGCCCACGTTGATGTCGTGCTGGTACTTGCGCGCCGCCCAGCCGCTGCTGGTGAAGATGGAGGTGCCGTTGCCGTTGGGGTTGCGGTTGATGAAGGCGATGGCGTCTTCCAGCGTGTCCACGCACACCACGTTGAGCACCGGGCCGAAGATTTCCTGCTGGTAGATGTCCATGGCGTCGGTCACATCGGCAAACACCGTGGGGCCGACGAAGTTGCCCTGCTCATAGCCGGGCACCACGCAGTCCCGGCCGTCCAGCAGCAGCGTGGCGCCTTGGGCGACGCCGGAGTCGATCAGCCCCACCACGCGCTGCTTGGCGCGCGGGTTGACCAGCGGGCCCAGGTCGGCGCTGCGGTCGGTGCCGGGGCCGACCTTCATGGTTTTGGACTTCTCCACCAGCTCGGGCAGCCAGTCGCGTGCGGCGCCCACGAACACGGCCACCGAGTTGGCCATGCAACGCTGGCCTGCCGCGCCGAAGGCCGAGCCCAGCAGGTTGTTCAGCGCGTGCTCCTTGGGCGCATCGGGCATCACCACGCAGTGGTTCTTGGCGCCCATCATCGACTGCACGCGCTTGCCGGCCTCGCTGGCGCGGCGGTAGATGTGCGTGCCCACGTGGGTGGAGCCGATGAACGACAGGGCCTTGATGTCGGGGTGGTCGCACAGCATGTCGGCCACTTCGGGGCCGCCATGGATGACGTTGAGCACGCCCGGCGGCACACCGGCCTCGTGTGCCAGCTCCACCAGGCGCATGGTGGAACTGGGGTCTTGCTCGGACGGCTTGAGCACGAAGGTGTTGCCGCAGGCAATGGCCATGGGGAACATGAAGCACGGCAGCATCACCGGGAAGTTGAACGCGGTGATGCCTGCGCCCACGCCCAGGGGCTGCAGCAGGTTGTACACGTCCACGCCGGTGGCGGCGTTCTCGGCAATCTCGCCCAGCTGCAGCGTGGTGATGGAGCAGGCGTGCTCCACCACCTCCAGGCCGCGCGCCACTTCGCCTTCGGCGTCGGGCAGCGTCTTGCCATGCTCGCGGGTGATGAGCTGTGCCAGTTCGCTGGTGTGCTCACGGATCAGCTGCTGCAGCTTCAGCATGATGCGCATGCGCGCGCCCAGCGAGGTGCTGCGCCAGGTCTGGAAGGCTTCCTGCGCGTTGGCCACAGCCAGGTTGACTTCGTCGCGCGTGGCAAACGGCACGCGGGCGACGACCTCCTGGGTGGCGGGGTTGGTGACATCGCGCCACTCGGCGGTTTGGGACGGATAGGGCTTGCCGCCGATGAAGTGGTGGATGGTGGTGGGGGTGGTCATGGTGGGGGCTCCGGGGTTCACTTCTTCACCAGCGGGCAGCTCGACTGCGACAGGGGCTTGAACGCGACGTTGGCGGGGATGGTGCTGACGGTCTTGTAGTAGTCCCAGGGGCCCTTGGATTCGTTCGGGGCTTTCACTTGGAACAGGTACATGTCATGGATCACGCGGCCATCGGGGCGGATGCTGGCGTTGCGCATCACCGGGTCGCTGATGGGCAATTCGCGCATCTTCTTGGCCACGACCTTGGAGTCGTCGGTTTTGGCGGCAGCCACCGACTTCAGGTAATGCAGCACGCTGGAGTACACGCCCGCCTGCACCATGGTGGGCTTGTAGCCCTTGTGCAGCTTCTCGAAGCGGGTGGCGAAGGCGCGGGTCTTTTCATCCATGTCCCAGTAGAAGCCCTCGGAGAACATCAGCCCTTGTGCCTGGCGCAGGCCGAGCGAGTGCACGTCGGTCAGGAACATGAGCAGCGACGCCACCTTTTGGCCCTTGCCGCCAATGCCAAACTCGCGCGCCGCCTTGATGGCGTTCACCGTGTCTTGCGCGCCGTTGGCCAGGCCGATGACCTGGGCCTTGGAGTTTTGCGCCTGCAGGATGAACGAGGAGAAGTCGCTGGCGTTGAGCGGGTGGCGCACGCTGCCCAGCACCGTGCCGCCATTGGCCTGCACCATTTCGGCGGCGTCTTTTTCCAGCGAGTGGCCAAAGGCATAGTCCACGGTGACGAAGAACCAGCTCTTGTCGCCGTTCTTGGTCAGTGCGGCCGCGGCGCCGGAGGCCGAGGAGTAGGTGTCGAACATCCAGTGGAAGCCGTTTTCCGCGCATTCGTCGTCGGTCAGGCGCGTGGTGGCCGGGCCGCTGTGCATGGCGATGCCGCCTTTTTCGCGCACCAGCTTCTGCACGGCCAGCGCGGCGGCGGAGTTGGTGATGTCGGCAATGGCATCGACGCCGTCGCGGTCCAGCCATTCGCGCGCTTTGGTCGCGGCAATGTCGGCCTTGTTCTGGTGGTCGGCGCTCACCACCTCGATCTTCATGCCCTTGCACTCAGCCTGCAGGCAGTCTTCCATGGCCATCTTCGCAGCCACCACCGAGCCCGCGCCCCCCATGCCGGAGTAGGGGCCGGCCATGTCGGTCAGCACGCCGATCTTGACCATGTCGCCGGAAATCTGGGCCTGGGCCGTGGCGCCGAGCGCGAGCACCGCCAGGGCCAACGAATGTCGGATGAATCGCATGAAATGTCTCCTTGGTGTTGTGCGGGCCTGATGGCGCATGCCATGCCCACGGGCACTTTAATTGGCACTTCTGCATATGGATACGGTTTTTGGGCATATCCTCATTGCAAATTTGCACCACCTTCGCGCAGCACTATGGCCATCGAACACACCAACTGGGACAACCTGCGTCTGTTTCTCGCCGTGGTGCGCGCCCAGTCCGCACAGGAGGCCGCGCGCCGCCTGGAGGTGGACCACTCCACCATCACGCGCCGGCTGCACCGGCTGGAGAAGGAGCTGGGGGCGCAGCTGTTCGAGCGCACCCCTGCCGGCCATGTCCTGACGATTGCAGGGCATCGCCTGCTGGAGCATGTGGAGCAGATGGAGAATTCGATGGTGCGCGTGGGCGAGGACATTGGCGGCGAGCGCCACGCGCTGACCGGCCACGTGTGCCTGGGGGCCACCGAGGGGTTCGGCAGCTTCTTCCTGGCCGAGCAGCTGAGCCATTTCACCGAGCGGCATCCTGGCATCCAGGTCGAGCTGCTCATCGTGCCGCGCTTCATCAACCTCTCGCAGCGCGAGGCCGATCTGGCGGTGAATGTGGAGCGCCCGCAAAGCAGCGGCCAGGTGTGCAGCAAGCTGAGCGACTACCGCCTGCGCCTGTACGCCAGCCGGGACTACCTGGCGCGCCATGCACCCATCACCCATCCGCGTGATTTGCGTGGGCACCGCTTCGTGGGCTACGTCGAGGAACTCGTGTTCAGCGACGAACTGCGCTACCTGGCCTCCGTTGTGCCGCAGGCGCACACGCCCCTGCGCAGCACCAGCGTGGTGGCGCAGTACAACGTGGCGTGTGCCGGGCGTGGGCTGGCGGTGTTGCCGTGCTTCATGGCGGCGCACAGCCCGCAACTGGTGCCGGTGCTGCCCGAGGTGATCGACGTGCAGCGCACCTTCTGGATCGCCGCCCCCGCCAACCGCCGCGATCTGGCGCGCGTGCGCGCGCTGTGGGATTTTTTGCGCGACGTGGTTGCGCGCCACCAGGGCTTGCTGATGGAAGGGTGCGCGGCGGGGCCGGGCGAGTGACTTTGCAGGGCATGGGCCCTGCGCAGCGGCTTCGGTGGGACAATGCAGGGTTTTGTTCGGGGATTTCCCCTTGTCCGTTCTTTTCAAGGATCGCCACGCCATGAAGAAGTTTGCTACCGTAGCCCTGCTCACCCTGGGCGCTGTGCTCGCCGGTTGTTCCAAGCAGGAGCCCGCAGCGCCCGCTGCCGCACCCGCACCCGCCCCTGCCGCGGTGACCAAGATCGTTGTGGGTCTGGACGACAACTTCCCGCCCATGGGCTTCCGCGACGAGAAGAACGAGCTCGTCGGCTTTGACATCGACATGGCCAAGGAAGCCGCCAAGCGCCTGGGCCTGGAAGTCGAGTTCAAGCCCATCGACTGGAGCGCCAAGGAAGCTGAACTCTCCGGCAAGCGCGTGGACGCGCTGTGGAACGGCCTGACCATCACCGAGGAGCGCAAGCAGAACATCCTGTTCACCGCGCCCTACATGGAAAACCACCAGATCATCGTGGTGCCCGCAGGCTCCGCCATCAAGGCCAAGGCAGACCTGGCTGGCAAGGTGGTGGGTGCCCAGGAGGGCTCCAGCGCCGTGGACGCCATCAAGAAGGAAGAGGCCGTCTACAAGTCGTTCAAGGAACTCAAGACCTTCGGCGACAACGTGACTGCGCTGATGGATCTGACCACTGGCCGCCTCGAAGCCGTGGTGGTGGACGAAGTGGTGGGCCGCTACTACGTGGCCAAGAAGCCTGACCAGTACGCTGTGCTGGAGGACAACTTCGGCACTGAAGAGTACGGCGTGGGCCTGCGCAAGGACGACACCGAGCTGCACGGCAAGATCGACAAGGCCCTGGCTGACATGAAGGCCGATGGCAGCGCCGCGAAGATCGCCGAGCAGTGGTTCGGTAAAAACATCATCAAGTAACCAGCCCCGTTCTGGATTCGCCGACACCGGCAGTGCCTTGCATCGGCCTGCCGGTGTTTTCGTTGTGTTCATGGGGCTACGTGCATGGACTACGCACTCTCTCTTCTGGGGCCGCTGGGGCAAGGCGCTCTGGTCACCCTGAAGCTGTTCGTCATCACCCTGGTACTCGCAGTACCCCTGGGGCTGGTGCTGGCGCTGGCGCGGCTGTCGCGCCTCAAGCTGCTGTCGGCGGGCGTCAATGGCTATATCTGGCTCATGCGCGGCACGCCGCTCATGCTGCAGATGCTCTTCATCTACTTCGCGCTGCCGTTTGTTCCGGTGATCGGCGTGCGCCTGCCGGACTTTCCGGCCGCCGTGGCGGCGTTCGCCCTGAACTACGCGGCGTACTTTGCCGAGATTTTCCGTGCCGGTATCCAATCGGTGGACCGTGGCCAGTACGAGGCCGCCAAGGTGCTGGGCATGAACTATGGGCAGACCATGCGCCGCGTGGTGCTGCCGCAGATGGTGCGCAACATCTTGCCGCCCATGAGCAACGAGACCATCACGCTGGTCAAAGATACCTCGCTGATCTACGTGCTGGCACTGAACGACCTGCTGCGCGCCGCGCGCGGCATCGTGCAGCGCGACTTCACGACCACGCCGTTCATCGTGGCCGCGGCTTTCTATCTTGTGATGACCCTGGTGCTCACCTGGGCCTTCCAGCGCCTGGAGCAACGCTATGCCAAATTCGACCAGTGAGGCCCCGATGATTGACGCGCGCGATCTGCGCAAGCGCTTTGGTCACCATGAGGTGCTGCGCGGCGTGTCGCTCTCGGTGGCGCGTGGTGAGGTGGTGGCGGTGATTGGCCCCTCGGGTTCGGGCAAGAGTACCTTCCTGCGCTGCTTGAACCACCTGGAGACCATCGATGGCGGGCAGATCACCATCGAGGGCGAGGTGCTGGCCAGCACCGACGCCCAGGGCCACTGCCGCTACCCGGCCGAGGCGCAGGTGCGCCGCATCTGCGCTAAGACGGGCATGGTGTTCCAGCATTTCAACCTGTTCCCGCACCTGACGGTGCTGGAAAACCTCATCGAGGCGCCGCTGGTGGTTCAGGGCGTAGCGCGCGACGTGGCCGTAGCGCGGGCGGAGAAGCTGCTGGACAAGGTCGGCCTGTCGGCCAAGCGCGACAACTATCCGGCGCGCCTGTCTGGCGGCCAGAAGCAGCGCGTGGCCATTGCCCGGGCCCTGTGCATGGAGCCCGACATCATGCTGTTTGACGAACCCACCTCGGCACTCGATCCCGAGCTCACCGGGGAAGTGCTGCGCACGATGCGCGAGCTGGCGCAGGAGCACATGACGATGCTGGTGGTCACGCACGAGATGGGCTTCGCCCGCGAAGTGGCGCACCGCGTGGCATTCATGGACGGTGGCGAGCTCATCGAGCAGGCACCTGCCGCCGAGTTCTTTGCCCAGCCGCGCCACGCGCGCACACGGGCATTTTTGCAAAGCATGTTGTGAGGTAATTCACAAACATACATGAATGTATGTTCTGTTACCATCACAATTTGCGGGTTTGCCCTGACAATCCCCTCCACTCTCACACCTCCCTTTCTTCTGCAGCATGGCTGAACCTGCTCTTTTGGTGGAACTGCGCAACGTCACGTTCTCGTATGGCGAGCGCGTGATCCTGCGCGACGTCTCGCTGCAGGTGCCGCGCGGCAAGGTCACCGCGCTGATGGGGGCTTCGGGTGGCGGCAAGACCACGGTGCTGCGCCTGATCGGTGGCCAGCAGCGTGCGCAGCAGGGCCAGGTGCTGTTCGATGGGCAGGACGTCGGTGCCATGGCGCGCGAGCAACTCTTCGCCGTGCGCCGCCGCATGGGCATGCTGTTCCAGTTTGGCGCCCTGTTTACCGACATGAGCGTGTTCGAGAACGTGGCTTTTCCGCTGCGCGAGCACACCGACCTGCCGGATGAGCTGGTGCGCGACATCGTGCTGATGAAGTTGCACGCCGTCGGGTTGCGCGGCGCGCGCGATCTGATGCCCAGCCAGATTTCCGGCGGCATGGCGCGGCGCGTGGCGCTGGCGCGGGCCATCGTCCTGGACCCGGAGCTGGTCATGTACGACGAGCCTTTCGCCGGGCTCGACCCGATTTCCCTGGGCACGGCAGCCCAGCTCATTCGCCGTCTGAACGACGCCATGGGGTTGACGACCATTCTCGTATCGCACGATCTTGCCGAGACCTTCCGCGTGGCCGATCACGTCATTATTCTGGGCCCCGGCTGCGTGGCTGCCCAAGGCACGCCCGAAGAAGTGCGCGCCAGCCAGGACCCGCTGGTGCACCAGTTCGTCAATGCGCTGCCCACGGGGCCGGTGCCCTTTCACTACCCCGGCCCGGACGTGGCGCAGGATTTCGGCCCGGCCGGTACGTCGTACGGCGGAGGTGGCCGATGAGCTGGTGGCATCCCGCCCATGTGGGCTACGCCGTGCGCAGCAAGCTGGCGGATGTCGGCCAGGGCGCACGCCTGTTCGTGCAGTTGCTGCGCTTGCTGGGGGCCGCGCTGCGCCGCCCGCAGCTGGTGGGCGATCAGATTCATTTTTTGGGCAATTACTCGCTGTCCATCATTGCCGTGTCGGGCCTGTTCGTGGGCTTCGTGCTGGGGCTGCAGGGCTACTACACGCTGCAGCGCTACGGCTCGGCCGAGGCGCTGGGCCTGCTGGTGGCGCTGTCGCTGGTGCGTGAGCTTGGGCCTGTGGTCACGGCACTGCTGTTTGCGGGACGCGCGGGCACTTCGCTCACGGCCGAGATCGGCCTGATGAAGGCCGGCGAGCAGCTCAGTGCCATGGAGATGATGGCCGTGGACCCGGTCAGCCGCATTTTGGCGCCGCGCTTTTGGGCCGGTGTGATCGTGATGCCCTTGCTCGCGGCTGTGTTCAGCGCGGTTGGCGTGATTGGCGGCTGGGTCGTTGGCGTGTTGATGATCGGGGTCGATGGTGGGGCCTTTTGGGGCCAGATGCAAAGCGGCGTCGATGTCTGGCAGGATTTGGGCAACGGTGTGCTCAAGAGCTTCGTGTTCGGCCTCACCGTGACGTTTGTGGCGCTGCTGCAGGGCTACACCGCCAAGCCCACGCCCGAGGGCGTTTCGCGCGCGACGACGCGCACGGTGGTCATGGCATCGCTGGCCGTACTGGGTCTGGACTTTGTCCTGACGGCCCTGATGTTCAGCATTTGAAAGATTCGAGAACCATGCAGCATTCCAAGAACGATGTCTGGGTTGGTCTGTTCGTCATGATCGGCGCCGCCGCGCTGGTCTTTCTGGCGTTGCAGTCGGCCAACCTGCTCCATATCAGCTTCCAGTCGGGCTACCGCGTCACGGCGCTGTTTGACAACATCGGTGGGCTCAAGCCCAAAGCGGCGGTGCGCAGCGCGGGCGTGGTGGTGGGGCGCGTGGAGTCGATCACCTTCGATGACACCACCTTCCAGGCACAAGTGACGCTGTCGCTGCAGGATGGCTATAAATTTCCCCGCGACAGCTCTCTCAAGATTCTGACCAGTGGCCTGCTGGGAGACCAGTACATCGGTATTGAGCCCGGGGCAGACGACAAGAACCTCGCCAACGGCGACAAGGTGACTTCCACCCAGTCGGCCGTGGTCCTGGAAAACCTCATCGGCCAGTTCCTCTATGGGAAGGCCGAAGACGGTGGCTCAGCCAACGCCAACGCCAACAAAAAATGACCACCACGACCTCTTTCTCTCCTTTGCGCACCACCGCTGCTGCGGCCCTGGTGCTGGGTGCCTCCTTGCTGGCCGGCTGTGCCACGGGGCCGCAGGCCAACCCTGCCGACCCGTTCGAAGGCTACAACCGGGGCATGACACGCTTTAACGACGACCTGGACAAGGCCGTCATGAAGCCCGTGGCCACTGCGTACAAGGACGCTGTGCCCGGCCTGGCCCGCCAGGGGGTGACCAATGTGTTTGCCAACCTGACCGATGCCTGGTCGTTCGTCAACAACCTGCTGCAGCTGCGCCTGGAGGGGTCGTTCAACAGCGCCGTGCGCTTCAGCGTGAACACGGTGCTGGGCTTTGGGGGGGTGTTTGATATCGCCTCTGAAGCCGGGATTGAGCGCCACAAGCAGGACTTTGGCCTGACCATGGCGCGCTGGGGCGTGCCCAGCGGCCCGTACCTGGTGCTGCCGTTGCTCGGTCCCTCGACGGTGCGCGACACCGCAGGCTTTGTAGTGGACACCCAAGGGGGCTTGGTGGGCGAAGTGCACGATGTGCCCGTGCGCAACTCCCTGTACGTGCTGCGCGCGGTCAACCAGCGGGCCAACCTGCTGGGGGTGACCTCGTTCCTCGACCAGGCTGCTCTGGACAAATACAGCTTTACCCGTGATGCCTACCTGCAGCTGCGCGCCCAACAGGCGGGGCAGCCGTTGCCGCTCAATGATGAAGGCGGTGACGCGGGACGCCTGCCGCGCGAAGACTGAACGCCGCGCAGGACGAAAGGATGCCAACCATGATGAACCGTCGATCTCTCCACCGCCAGGCTTTGGGCCTGGGCGCCAGCGCCTTGCTGGCGCTGGCCCTGCCCACCTGGGCTGCCGATGAAGCCCCGGATGCGCTGATCCAGCGCGTGTCGGCCGATGCCTTGCAGACCCTGCGCACCGACAAGTCGTTCCAGAACGGCGACCTGCCCAAAATCGTCGCACTGGTGGACAAGGTGGTCATGCCCCATGTGGACTTTCGCCGCATGACGGCCTCGGCTGTCGGCCCGGGTTGGCGCAAGGCCACGCCCGACCAGCAGGCGCGCCTGCAGCAAGAGTTCAAGACCCTGCTGGTGCGTACCTATGCGGGTGCGCTGGCCCAGGTCAAGGACGAGAGCGTCACTGTCAAGCCGATGCGTGCCAAGCCCGGCGACACCGACGTGCTGGTGCGTACCGAGGTGCGTGGCCGCGGCGACCCGGTGCAGCTCGACTACCGCTTGGAAAAGACGCCGGGCGAGGGTGCCGGCTGGAAGATCTACAACCTCAACGTCATGGGCGTGTGGCTGGTCGAAACCTACCGCAACCAGTTCGCGCAGGAGATCAACGCCAAGGGCGTCGACGGCCTGATCGCGACCCTGGCCCAGCGCAACGCTACGGGCGAAAGCAAGTAAGCCGCTGCCATGCTGATCCTGCCGCCCGAGCTGACCCACCGCCAGGCCAGCGCCTGCCTGCGTCTGCTGCTGCAGGGGCTGCAGGCACTGCAGGGGCCGCGCCTCGTCGTCGACGCGGGGCCCCTGGCGGTATTCGACAGTTCCGCGCTGGCCGTGCTACTCGAATGCCGCCGCGAGGCCCTGAACCGGGGCAAGGACTTTGCCGTCAAAGGCCTGCCCGCCGGCCTGGCGAGCATGGCGGATCTGTATGGCGTCGACGGCTTGCTGCCCGTCGCAGCCTGACCCTGCAGCAGCAGGGCCTCGGTTGAAACCGTAAAATGGCAGGTTCCCATGCCCGCCGCCGTCTCCTTCCAATCGGTCTCCAAGACCTACGCCACGCCCAAGGGCCCTTTTCAGGCACTGCACCAGGTCAGCCTGGACATTGAAGAGGGCGAATTCTTCGGCCTGCTTGGCCCCAACGGGGCGGGCAAGACCACCCTCATCAGCATCCTCGCGGGGCTGGCGCGCGCCAGCCAGGGGCGTGTGCTGGTGCGTGGGCACGATGTGCAAGCCGATTACGCCAACGCGCGCCACCAGTTGGGGGTGGTACCGCAGGAGCTGGTGTTCGACCCGTTCTTCAACGTGCGCGAGACCCTGCGCATCCAGTCCGGCTACTTCGGCGTGAAGAACAACGACGCATGGATCGACGAGCTGCTCGAAAGCCTGGGTCTGTCCGATAAAGCCACGGCCAACATGCGCCAGCTCTCGGGCGGCATGAAGCGCCGCGTGCTGGTGGCCCAGGCGCTGGTGCACAAGCCGCCCATCATCGTGCTCGACGAGCCCACGGCCGGTGTCGATGTGGAGCTGCGCCAGACGCTGTGGCACTTCATCGCCAAGCTCAACAAGCAGGGCCACACGGTGCTGTTGACCACGCATTACCTCGAAGAGGCCGAGGCCCTGTGCCAGCGCATTGCCATGCTGAAGAACGGACGCATGGTGGCCCTGTCCCGCACGTCCGACCTGCTCAAGACGGCCACCTCCAACGTGCTGCTCTTCAAAACCGATGTGGCGCTGCCGCCCGCCATGGCCGCGCAGGCGCGCGTGACCGGGCGCATCGTGCAGTTGCCCGCCTCTGACGCCGCCGAGATCGAACACCACTTGGCCGCGCTGCGCCAGGCTGGCATCACTCCGGAGGACGTGGAGATTCGCCGCGCCGATCTCGAGGACGTGTTCCTGCAGGTGATGGGCGCCAACACCCCCCCGGCGGAGGCTGCATGACCGGCTGGCGTACCCTGTTCTACAAGGAAGTGCTGCGCTTTTGGAAGGTCTCCTTCCAGACCGTGGCCGCCCCCGTGCTCACCGCTGTGCTGTACCTGCTGATCTTCGGCCATGTGCTGGAAGACCACGTCAAGGTGTACGACCGCCTGAGCTACACCGCCTTCCTCGTGCCCGGGCTGGTGATGATGAGCCTGCTGCAAAACGCCTTTGCCAACAGCTCGTCCAGCCTGATCCAGAGCAAGATCATGGGCAGCCTGGTGTTTGTGCTTCTCACGCCGCTGTCGCACTGGGCCTGGTTCATGGCCTATGTCGGATCGTCGGTGCTGCGCGGGCTGTTGGTCGGGCTGGGCGTGTTCATCGTCACGCTGGCCTTCGCGCGGCCCGAGTTCGCCGCGCCCCCGTGGATTGTGGTGTTCGCGTTGCTGGGCGCTGCGCTGCTGGGCACGCTGGGCATCATTGCCGGGCTGTGGGCGGACAAGTTCGACCAGATGGCGGCTTTTCAGAACTTCATCATCGTGCCGATGACTTTCCTTTCGGGCGTGTTCTATTCCATCCAGTCGCTGCCGCCGTTCTGGCAAAAGGTCAGTCACCTCAACCCGTTCTTCTACATGATCGACGGCTTCCGCTACGGCTTCTTCGGGCAGAGCGACGCCTCTCCCTGGCTCAGCCTGGCCATCGTCGGCACGGCCTGGCTGGCCGTGAGTGCACTCGCCGTGCACCTGCTGCGCACGGGTTACAAAATCCGCAATTAATGAGCAACCCCCTGTGTCGCTTCGCTCCTTCCCCCTTCTCTGGCAAAGCTGCGCTTTGCGGGAGGGGGGACGCCGCCAGCGCGGCGGGGCGGCCCTTGCGCGGCGTCTGCTGGCCTGGGCCGCGACAGGCCGCAGGGCGTGGGCGACACATAGCCACATGGAACATGAAATGACCGCAGACCAACTCAAGGACATCATCAGCGCAGGCCTGCCCTGCGAGCACCTTACGCTTGAAGGCGACGGCCGCCACTGGTACGCAACCATCGTCTCGGCCGAGTTCGAAGGCAAGCGTGCCATCCAGCGCCACCAGCGCGTGTACGCCACGCTGGGCGACAAGATGCAGCGCGACGAGGTGCATGCGCTGTCGATGAAGACCTTCACGCCCGCCGAGTGGACTGCCGCGCAAACGGCCTGAGACTACTCCTTCTTTCATAGCTGCTGGCGCTTGCCACACAAGGGCTGGAGCCCTATTTGGCTTAAAAATCATGGACAAACTACTGGTACGCGGCGGCCGCTCCCTGCAAGGCGAGGTGACCATTTCCGGCGCCAAGAACGCGGCGTTGCCCGAGATGTGCGCCGCGCTGCTCACCGCTGAGCCCGTGCACTTGGTGAACGTGCCGCGCCTGCACGATGTGCGCACCATGCGCAAATTGCTCGACAACATGGGTGTGGCCACCGAGACCCACGGCGAGCGCGGCGGCATGAGCTTTGTGGCGCCCGACAGCCTGAACCCCGAGGCGCCCTACGAGCTGGTCAAGACCATGCGCGCCTCGGTGCTCGCCCTGGGCCCGCTGCTGGCGCGCTTTGGCCGCGCACGCGTGTCGCTGCCAGGCGGCTGCGCCATTGGCTCGCGCCCGGTGGACCAGCACATCAAGGGCCTGCAGGCCATGGGCGCCGAAATCGTGGTGGAGCATGGCTACATGGTCGCGGCGCTGCCCGCTGGGCGCCAGCGCCTGCAGGGCGCGCGCATCACCACCGACATGGTCACCGTCACCGGCACCGAGAACCTGCTCATGGCCGCCACCCTGGCCGAAGGCGAAACCGTGCTGGAAAACGCCGCCCAGGAACCCGAGGTGACCGACTTGGCCGAGATGCTCATCAAGATGGGCGCGCAGATCGAAGGCCACGGCACCAGCCGCATCCGCATCCAGGGCGTGGCCACGCTGCACGGCTGCACGCACCAGGTGGTGGCCGACCGCATCGAGGCCGGCACTTTCCTGTGCGCCGTGGCGGCCACGGGCGGTGAGGCGCTGCTGCGCCACGCCCGCGCCGACCACCTTGATGCCGTGATCGACAAGCTGCGCGACGCCGGCGTGGCCGTGCAGGCGGTGGCGGATGGCCTGCGCATCCACAGCCCCGGCGCGGCCCAGCTCAAGGCGCAGGGCTTTCGCACCACCGAGTACCCGGGTTTCCCTACCGACATGCAAGCGCAGTTCATGGCGCTGAACGTGGTGGCCCAGGGCACGGCAACGGTGGCCGAAACCATCTTTGAAAACCGCTTCATGCACGTCAACGAGCTGGCGCGTCTGGGCGCGCGCATCTCCATCGATGGGCGCGTGGCCACCGTCACGGGCGGGGCCCAGCTCTCGGGCGCCACGGTCATGGCCACCGACCTGCGTGCCTCGGCCAGCCTGGTCATTGCCGGGCTGGTGGCGCGCGGCGATACCGTGGTGGACCGCATTTACCACCTTGACCGCGGCTACGACGCCATGGAAGCCAAGCTGCGCGGCCTGGGCGCAGACATCGAAAGAATCTCCGCATGATCACCCTTGCTCTCTCCAAAGGCCGCATCTTTGACGAAACCCTGCCGCTGCTGGCCGCCGCTGGCATCGAGGTGCTGGAAGACCCGGAAAAGTCGCGCAAGCTCATCCTGCCCACCAACCAGCCCGACGTGCGCGTGGTGCTGGTGCGCGCCACCGACGTGCCCACCTACGTGCAGTACGGCGGCGCCGACCTGGGCGTGACCGGCAAGGACACGCTGATCGAGCACGGCGCCCAGGGCCTGTACCAGCCGCTGGACCTGCAGATTGCCAAGTGCCGCGTCAGCGTGGCCGTGCGCAACGACTTCGACTACCAGCAGGCCGTGCGCCAGGGCGCGCGCCTGCGCGTGGCCACCAAGTACACCAGCATCGCGCGCGACTTCTTCGCCACCAAGGGCGTGCACGTGGACATGATCAAGCTCTACGGCTCCATGGAGCTGGCACCGCTCACCGGCCTGGCCGACGCCATCGTCGACCTGGTGTCCACCGGCAACACGCTCAAGGCCAACCACCTGGTCGAGGTCGAGCGCATCATGGATATCAGCTCGCACCTGGTGGTCAACCAGGCCGCGCTCAAGCTCAAGCAAGCGCCGCTCAAACGCATCATCGACGTCTTTGCGCAGGCCATTCAACAGGATTGAAGACTATGACTTTTGTAGCTGCTCCCGCTCGCCTGTCAACGTCTAGCGCCACTTTTGAGCAAGATTTTGCCCAGCGCCTGCACTGGTCGGCCGACACCGACGCCGCCATTGAGCAGCGTGTGGCCGACATCCTGGCCGACGTGCGCCAGCGTGGCGACGCGGCGGTGCTCGACTACACCGCGCGCTTCGACGGCTTGCAGGCGGCCACCATTGCGGCGTTGGAGCTGACCCAGGCGGAGCTGAAGGTCGCCTATGACAGCCTGCCCGCCGTCCAGCGCAATGCGCTGGCCGCTGCCGCAGCCCGGGTGCGCCAGTACCATGAAGCGCAGAAGAAGGCCAACGGCGAGAGCTGGAGCTACCGCGACGCCGACGGCACCCTGCTCGGCCAGAAAGTCACGCCGCTGGACCGCGTCGGCATCTACGTGCCCGGTGGCAAGGCGGCCTACCCCAGCAGCGTGCTGATGAACGCCATCCCCGCGCATGTGGCCGGGGTGGGCGAGATCATCATGGTGGTGCCCACGCCCAAGGGCGAGAAAAACCCGCTGGTGCTGGCCGCCGCCTACGTGGCGGGCGTCACGCGCGCCTTCACCATCGGCGGCGCGCAGGCCGTGGCCGCGCTGGCCTACGGCACGGCCACGGTGCCGAAGGTGGACAAGATCACCGGCCCCGGCAATGCCTACGTGGCCAGCGCCAAGAAGCATGTGTTTGGCCTGGTGGGCATCGACATGATTGCCGGCCCCTCAGAAATTTTGGTGCTGGCTGACGGCAGCACGCCGCCCGACTGGGTGGCCATGGACCTGTTCAGCCAGGCCGAGCACGACGAACTGGCGCAAAGCATCCTGCTGTGCCCCGACGCCGCCTACATCGACGCCGTGCAAGCCGCCATCGACCGCCTGCTGCCCGAGATGCCGCGCGCCGAGATCATCGCCAAGAGCCTGACCGGGCGCGGCGCGCTGATCCACACGCGCAGCATGGAAGAGGCTTGCGAAATCTCCAACCGCATCGCCCCCGAGCACCTGGAGGTGAGCAGCAACGACCCGCACCGCTGGGAGCCGCTGCTCAAGCACGCAGGCGCCATCTTCCTCGGCGCCTACACCAGCGAAAGCCTGGGCGACTACTGCGCAGGCCCCAACCACGTGCTGCCCACCAGCGGCACGGCGCGCTTCAGCTCCCCGCTGGGCGTGTACGACTTCCAAAAGCGCAGCAGCCTTATCGAGGTGAGCGCCCAGGGCGCGCAGGCGCTGGGCCAGATCGCCAGCGTGCTGGCGCACGGCGAGGGCCTGCAGGGCCACGCCCGCGCGGCCGAGATGCGGCTCCAGCAGGAGGGCTAAGCCCGCACCCTGGCCCAGCGTAGCTGCGCGCCGCCGCCTTCCGCGCTGACGCGCAGCCGCGCCGGGCCAGCGAATGCCAGGTGCTGCCCAGCCTCCAGGATGTGGTCTTGCGGCTGGCCGTCTCGGGTCAGCCAGACGCGGCCCTGCGTGGCCTCGATCAGGGCGGTTTCACCCCGGCGCACGGCCTGCGTTTGCACGGGCTGGCGGGGCGCCAGCACGGTCTGCTGCCAGGGCGTGGAGCGGGCGGCTGTGGGGGGAGGAGAAGTGTTGTGTGTGCCATGGCTTGCACTGTGCGGGTGCCACGGCATGCGTACCAGCCGCAGGTACGTGCAACCTGGGGCCGTACAGCCACGGTGTGCGCAGGGGCTGTACTGGCTGGCATGGCACCTGTCTGTACGGCCTGTGTGGTGGCGGAGCAATACAGAATGCGCGCATGCCCATTGACGAAGCCCCGCCCCTGTACCAGCAGATTGCCGGCCAGCTGGCTGAACTCGTGCGCAACGGCACCCTGGCGCGCGGCGAGAAACTGCCCTCGGTGCGCGCGTTGGCGCGCCAGCACGGCGTGGCACAGAGCACGGTCGTGCAGGCCTTCCACTGGCTGGAGGACGCGCGCCTGGCGGTGGCGCGGCCGCGTTCAGGCTTCTTCGTGGCGCCGCGCGCGGCGGCGCTGCCTGAGCCCACGGAACCGGCGGCATCGCGCCCGCGCCAGCGTCCGCGCGCGGTGTCGGTGGACTGGCTGGGCCAGCGCATTCTGGGGCACGCGCAGCCGCCCGGTCTGGTGTCGTTCAGCAGCGGTACGCCCGGGCCTGAGATGCTCAACCCCGACCGTGTGCGCCGCGCCGTCACCCGCGCCGTGCAGCGCCACCGCCACCTGCTGTGCACCTACCCCTCGTTCACCGGGCAGGAGGAAACGCGCCGCGCCATTGCGCGCTATGCCGTCGGGCTGGGCTGCACGCTGGACCCGGCCAACGTCATCGTCACCAGCGGCTGCATGGACAGCGTGGCCCTGTGCCTGCGCGCCGTGACGCAGCCGGGTGACGTGGTGGCGCTGGAGTCGCCCACGCATTTTTCGTTCTTGGAGGTGCTGCAAAGCCTGCACCTGCGCGCGCTGGAGATTCCCACGCACCCGCGCCATGGCCTGTCGCTCGACGCGCTGCAGCTGGCGCTGGACACCCAGCCCGTCAAGGCGCTGCTGGTGGTGCCCACGCTGAGCAACCCGCTCGGCGCCAGCATGCCGCTGCCCGAGCGCCGGCGCCTGGCGCAGATGGCGCAGCGCCACGGCCTGGCGGTGATCGAGGACGCGATCTACAACGACCTGGCCGGGCCCGACGAACTGCGCCGCAGCGTCAAGTCTTTCGACGCCAGCGGCCACGTCATGCTGTGCCATTCGTTTTCCAAGACGCTGGCGCCGGGCCTGCGCCTGGGCTGGGTCGAGGCCGGGCGCTGGACGCAGGCGGTGCACGGCATCAAGGACGCGCAGTCGGGCGGCCAGTCGGCCGTGCTGGAGCTGGCGCTGGCCGACCTCATCACCCAGGCCGGGCACGCGGCGGCGATGCGCCAGTTGCGCGCGCAGGCGGGCGCGCGCATTGAGGCGGCGCGTGGCGTCATTGCGCGGCACTTTCCGCCGGGCACGCGCGTGAGCGACCCGCCCGGCGGCCTGCTGCTGTGGCTGGAGCTGCCGCGCGGGCGCGATGCCGTGCAGCTGCACGAGGCCTGCCTGGCCGAGGGCATCCTGGTGGCGCCGGGCACGGTGTTCAGTACCACCGGGCGCTTTCGCAACGGCCTGCGCCTGGGGCTGGGCGGCGACTGGACGGCGCAGCACCTGGAAGCGCTGCGCCGCGTGGGCGAGTTGGCCGCGCAGGGCTGAATCGCGCTCTATTTTTGATAGCTTCTAGCGCTTTTCAGGAAAGGGCTGGAGGCCAATTTGTTGCCTAAATCCGCTCGAAGGTGCCCCAGCCCTCGTCGTCGTAGTACTCCAGCCACAGGCGCTGCGCCGGGGCCGTGCCGTCGGGCGCCAGCGTGAAGGTGGCTTGCGACAGGCTGCCGGGTGGCGCGCTTTCCAGCGCCGGGGCGAAGCTGAACCGCGGGCCGTCCCAATGGCGCAGCCGGTAGCGTTGGCGCACCGGGCCCAGGGTGAGCTGCAGCCCGTCCTGCGCCTGTTCCACCTCCAGCGTGCCATAGTAGGCGTTGTGGTAGCGGCCCGTGTAGCGCGTCAGCGCCCCGGCGGGTGCGGGCAGGGCCGGGGGCTGCTGGCCCAGCAGGCGGCCCTCGGGCGCCATCAGCGGGGCGATGGCCTGGCTGTAGCGCAGCCACCAGTCCTGCGTAACGCGGCCCTCGGCCGCCAGGTCCACGAACTGGCGGCACAGCGTCTCCGGCACGCCGAGGGGGATGCCGTTGGTCAGCACCACGATGGCCGCGTTCAGCGCCGGCACCAGCGTGAAGGCGGTGGCCGCGCCCAGCATGAAGGCGCCGGAATGGCCGGTGAACTCCAGCCCTGCCTCGGTGGCACCGAGGTTGAAGCCGTAGCCGTAGTGCCCGCCCGGGGCCTGTGGCTCCCACAGGGGCTGCAGCGCCGTCGTGGCAATCAGGTTGCGGCCCTGCCAGCGGCCCCGCGCCAGCAGCAGGGCGAGCCAGCGCGCCATGTCGCGCACGCTGGAGCTGGCACCACCGGCGGGTGATTGCGCATTGGCGTTGAAGGGCAGGCCCTCTGCCCAGCCGCCGTCCGGTGTGCGCACGTGGCCCCAGGCGCGGTTGTGCTGCGCAGTGAATTCCTCATAGACCGAGGTGGTGCGCGCCATGCCCAGGGGCGCATACAGGCTGGTGCGTGACAGGCTGGCCCAGTCCTGCCCGGCGGCCTGCGCCACGCCCTGGGCGGCGGCCGTCAGGCCCATGTTGGTGTAGGCGTAGGTGCTTCCCAGCGGCGCCGTGCGCAGCAGGTACAGCCGCCGCATCACCTCGAAGGCGCTGTAGCCCAGCTCCTGCAGCTTGTCGCCGGCATGGTCGGGCAGGCCGCTGCGGTGGGCGTAGAGGTCGCCCACGGTGAGGCGCTGCGTGGCCTGCGCGTCCGACAGGGCGAACCAGGGCAGCAAATCGTGCATGCGGCTGTCCCAGTCGACCCGCCCCAGGCTCACCTGGCGTGCCACCACCGTGGCGCCCAGTGGCTTGGACAGGGACGCAAGCTGGAACACCGTGTCGGCATCCACGCTGCCAGGGTGGCCCAGGCGGCGCACGCCCAGGCCTTGGGCGGCAATCGTCTGGCCACCATGCACCACGGCCCAGGCTAGGCCCGGAACGCCGGTGGCGCGCTGCAACTGCCGCGCCAGCGCGGGCAACTGGCGCGCGGCGCGCAGGACGCGGTCGGGCGCCTCGGCGGCATGTGCCGAGGGCAGCGCCAGGCTGCCGCCCAGGGCCAGGGCGTGGGCGAGCGCCTGGCGGCGTGTGAGCGAAGCGGGCATGGAAACCTCCTGCGTCCAAAGGGACCGCCAGTATCGGGCCCGGCCGGGGGCGGGGGAATCCGGGATATTGCCATGACACGAATTTCGTGTTGCACGAACTTCGTGTAAACTGGCCGGCATGAAGAACCTCACCATCACCGTGGACGATGGCGTGCTGGAGTGGGCGCGCATCGAGGCCGCGCGCCGCGGCACCAGCGTGTCGCGCATGGTGGGGGATTTCATGGCCGATATGCAGCGCCGCGAGGATGCCTATGAGCGCGCCTACCTTGCCTGGCGCACCGACGAGCGCACCTGGCGCTCCAGCGCGGCGCGGGCGCCGGGCCGTGGTGGCCCGCGCAGTGCGGCGCTGTCGCGCAAGGCGTCGGCATGAGCGCTGTATTCGTCGATACCTCGGCGCTGATCGCGGC
The DNA here is from genome assembly GCF_001298675.1 of Paenacidovorax caeni. Lineage (GTDB taxonomy): Bacteria > Pseudomonadota > Gammaproteobacteria > Burkholderiales > Burkholderiaceae_C > Paenacidovorax > Paenacidovorax caeni. Next base: position 165,870 of record NZ_CYIG01000001.1, on the reverse strand, counting down.
CGAAGATGGCGCCGATCCGGACCTGCAAAATGCCCTCTGCGACTGGCTTGACCACCTGTGGCGCACGCGCAGCGGCTGCACCAGCATGCAGGCCCTGGCCGAGTTTTACGACAACGTGACCACCCGCCCCGAGGGCGCCATGCCCCAGGGCGATGCGCGTGCCGCCATCCGGCGCTACCACGCCTGGACGCCCTGGCAGACCGACGCCGCCACGTTGGAGACGGCCTGGGCCATCGAGGCGCGCCACCAGCTGGCCTTTGGCGACTGCCTGGCGCTGGCGGCTGCCCAGCACAGCGGCTGTGCGCTGCTGCTGTCCACCACGCTGGCGCACGGTGCGGCGTTCGGTGGCGTGCAGGTCGTGCATCCCGCATTACAGGCCCCCAGTGGAGAGGCCACGCAACCATGAACGCCTCCCTGACCGAAACCGCCTTGTCCCGCATCCGTGCTGACGTGCGCGCCATGCACGCCTACACCGTGCAGGCCGCCGACGGCCTGCTGAAGATGGACGCCATGGAGAACCCCTTCGGCCTGCCGCCCGCGCTGCAGGCCGCGCTGGGCCAGCGCCTCGGTGCGCTGGCGCTGAACCGCTACCCGGGCCCGCGCACCGAGGTGCTGCGCGACGCGCTGGCGCGGCACGCCGGCATGCCCGAGGGCTGCGCGCTGATGCTGGGCAACGGCTCGGATGAGCTCATCAGCCTGGTGGCCCTGGCCTGTGCGCGGCCTGGCGCGCAGGTGCTGGCGCCGTTGCCGGGCTTTGTCATGTACGGCATGAGCGCGCAGTTGCAGGGACTGGGCTTTACCGGCGTGGCGCTCACGCCCGACTTTGAACTCGACGCCGCGGCCATGGAGGCCGCCATCGCCCAGCACCGCCCGGCCATTACCTACGTCGCCTACCCGAACAACCCGACGGCCACGCTCTGGGACGACACGGCGGTGCTGCGCACCATCGATGCGGCGGGTGCCCAGGGCGGCATCGTCGTCATCGACGAGGCCTACCAGCCCTTCGCTAGCCGCACCTGGCTCGACCGCATGCGTGCCGAGCCAGCGCGTCACGGCCATGTGCTGCTGATGCGCACGCTCTCCAAGTTCGGCCTGGCCGGCGTGCGCCTGGGCTACCTGATGGGCCCGGCGGCCCTGGTGCACGAGATCGACAAGGTGCGTCCGCCCTACAACGTGAGCGTGCTCAACAGCGAAGCCGCGCTGTTCGCACTGGAACATGCCGACGTGTTTGCCGCCCAGGCCGCCGAGCTGCGCGCTGGGCGCGACCTGCTGGTGGCGCAACTGCGCGCGTTGCCAGGCGTGCTGAAAGTGTGGGACAGCGAAGCCAACATGGTGCTGCTGCGTGTGCCCGATGCGGCGCGCACCTTCGAGGGCATGAAAAACCGCAAGGTCCTCGTCAAGAACGTTTCTACAATGCATCCATTGCTGGCGGGCTGCCTGCGCCTGACGGTTGGCAGAGCCGCCGACAACGCCCAGATGCTCGCCGCGCTCCAGGCCTCCCTATGACCTCTTCCGCACTCGTTCCCTCCGCCGCCACGGCCCGCACGGCCGAAGTCAGCCGCACCACGGCCGAAACCCGTATCCATGTGCGCGTCAATCTCGACGGCAGCGGCGAAGCCCGTCTCAACACCGGCATCGGCTTTTTCGACCACATGCTCGACCAGATCGCGCGCCATGGCTTGATCGATCTGGAAGTGCGCTGCGACGGTGACCTGCATATCGACGGCCACCACACCGTGGAAGACGTCGGCATCACCCTGGGCCAGGCCTTCGCGCGTGCCGTGGGCGACAAGAAGGGCATCCGCCGCTACGGCCATGCCTACGTGCCGCTCGATGAAGCGCTGTCGCGCGTGGTGGTCGATTTTTCGGGCCGCCCAGGGCTGCATCTGCACATTCCGTTCACGGCAGCGAGCATCGGTGGCTTCGACACCCAGCTCACCTACGAATTCTTCCAGGGCTTTGTGAACCACGCGGGTGTGACGCTGCACATCGACAACCTTAAGGGCATCAACGCGCACCACCAGTGCGAGACGGTGTTCAAGGCCTTCGCGCGCGCGCTGCGCGCCGCGCTGGAACTCGACCCGCGCAGCGCGGGTGTCGTCCCCTCGACCAAGGGTTCGTTGTAAAAATATTGTTTAAAGTGCCTCTAACGCTTACCTGGTAAGCGCTGGCAGCTATAAAAATGGAAGCAAAAACCGTTGCGGTAGTGGACTATGGCATGGGCAACCTGCGTTCGGTCTCGCAGGCCGTGCAGGCTGCCGCCGAGGGCACGGGCTGGCAGGTCGTCGTGACCGCCCGGCCCGACGCTGTGCGCGCTGCCCAGCGCGTGGTGCTGCCGGGCCAGGGCGCCATGCCCGACTGCATGCGCGAGCTGCGCGAATCGGGCCTGCTGCAGCCGGTGCTGGAGGCGGCCGCCACCAAGCCGCTGTTCGGCGTGTGCGTGGGCATGCAGATGCTGCTCGACCACAGCGAGGAGGGCAACGTGGACGGTCTGGGCCTGATTCCTGGCCAGGTGCGCCGCTTCGACCTTGCCGGGCACCTGCAGCCCGACGGCAGCCGCTACAAGGTGCCGCAAATGGGTTGGAACCGCGTGCACCCGGTGCCGCACAACGGCGTGTTGCACCCGGTGTGGGACGGGATTCCCGACGGCGCGTACTTCTATTTCGTGCACAGCTTCTATGCCCAGCCGCTGGATGCCGCGCACTGTGCGGGCGAGACCGACTACGGCGGGCGCTTTGCGGCGGCCGTGGCGCGCGGTAATATTTTCGCCACGCAATTCCACCCCGAGAAAAGCGCCGACCATGGCCTGCGGCTGTACCGCAACTTCTTGCACTGGAATCCCTGACTCCTCCGCCCTGGGCGACGAAGGCGCCCGTTTTTTCTTCTTTCCACCCACCTGCACGACCATGCTGCTCATTCCCGCCATCGACCTCAAGGACGGCCACTGCGTTCGCCTCAAGCAGGGCGATATGGACCAATCGACCACGTTCGGTGAAGACCCGGCCGCCATGGCGCGCAAGTGGGTCGCTGCCGGCGCGCGCCGCCTGCATCTGGTGGACCTGAACGGCGCCTTCGCCGGCCAGCCCAAGAACCACGGGGCCATCAAGTCCATCCTCAAGGAGGTGGGCGGCGAAATCCCGGTGCAGCTCGGTGGCGGCATCCGTGACCTCGACACCATCGAGAAGTACATCGACGGCGGCATGCGCTACGTCATCATCGGCACCGCTGCGGTGAAGAACCCTGGCTTCCTCAAGGACGCCTGCAGCGCCTTCGGCGGCCACATCATCGTCGGCCTCGACGCCAAGGATGGCAAGGTGGCCACCGACGGCTGGAGCAAGCTCACCGGCCACGAGGTGGTGGACCTGGCGAAGAAGTTTGAGGACTGGGGCGTCGAGTCCATCATCTACACCGACATCGGCCGCGACGGCATGCTCTCGGGCATCAACATCGAAGCCACGGTCCGGCTGGCGCAGGCGCTGAGCATTCCGGTGATCGCCTCGGGCGGCCTGGCAGGCATGGCCGACATCGAACAGCTGTGCGCCGTGGAGTCCGAGGGTGTGGAGGGCGTGATCTGCGGCCGCGCCATCTATTCGGGCGACCTGGACTTCGCCGCCGCGCAGGAGCGCGCCGACGAACTGACGGTTTAAGCGTCTTTTTGGCTGCCAGGGCGCTTGCAGCAAGCGCGGGCAGCTATCATTTTCGAGGCCCTCTGCCGCGCAAGCGGCAGAGGGCCTCGCCGTTTCAGCAGGACGGCAGGGCGCGGCTCTTGTTGATCGCGTCCACCGTGCCCAGCAGTTGGGTCCAGTACGTGGGCAGCGTTGCCCAGGGATTGCCGGTATTGGTGGCAGAGTCGTATTCCAGGTCGGTGACGTAGACGACGCCGGCGTTCGTACGGGCCAGGTTGGCGGTCTTCACCGCGTTCTGCATGGCGGTGCAGGTGCCGGCGTTGTGCGCCAGCATGACCTGCGCGCTGTTTGCCCGGTCGTAGACCCAGGTGTTGCCGAGCTGCTGCGGGTCGATGCCGCGGTAATCTTCTTCCTTGTCCTCGAATGTGACCAGCGCATTGGCCACCCCGGCATACGCCGCCGAGGGGAAGGTGCCAGGGTTGCCGACCACGTGCAGGGTTGCGTCGAGGCCCTTGATGTAGCTGTAGATGTCGCGGTAGAAGTCGAGCCGGTTGGCGCTGGAGGCCATCTCGTCGAGGAAGATGCCATCGATGGTCGGGTAGTACGTGCGGTAGGCATCAATGTTGGCCTTGACGTCGGCCACCGAGCGCTTGCCGTTGCCGAAGGCGGTGGAGACGTAGCCGATCACCTTGCCACCCTGGGCCTTGAAGGCCGTGATGGCCTCGGTGAACTTGGTGTCTTCCTTGGTGAAGATGCCGTCGTTCGGGTTCAGGATGGCGGTGATGCGCACGTCGGGGTAGCTCTTGGCGCCGCTGATCAGGGTGTCCCAGGGGGAGTTCTTGCCGGGGCTGAAGTAGGCCGGCACCAGCACTTCCAGCGGCTCGCGCTTGGGGCGGATGTACAGCGTGCGGCTCTCGCTCTTTGACTGGTTGGACACGGTGGTCGTGGCCTGCACCTGCAGCGGACCGACCTGGTTGCCCTGGAACGTGGTGGTCGCTTTGCCACCGATGGTCATGGCCTGTACCGGCGCGAAGCTGGCGGCAGCGCCGTTGAAGATCACGGGGGTGTTGTTGGCTGCGGGGTTGTCGTTCACGTCCACGCGCACTTCAAGGTACACGGGGGTGTTGATGTCGTGGACATTGTTTGCAGCGGAGGGGCTTGTGAAGGCCACGTTGATCTGCTGCGTCGGCGTGGGAGTCGGCGTGCTGCCGCCTGAGTCGCTCGACCCGCCGCCCCCGCAGCCCGCCAGTGCGGCGGTCAGGGCCAGCAGGGAGGCCGCGAGGCGATAGGGTGCGCGTGGTGTGTGGTGCATGGGGAGGGATTCCAGGGAGTTGGCGGGAATGCCGCGATTGTGACGGCTCGCGGGCCTCTATTGCAGCATGAAAGTCTGGTATTCGAGCTGGTTCAGGCGGCGCGTCAGCAGGGCCAGGCCGGTGCCCAGCGTCAGCAGCGTGGCCAGCGCGAAGCCGTAGCCGTACAGGGCCGCGCCGTACAGCAGCGTGTAGCCGGTGAGCAGCACGTTGAGCAGCACGAACTGGGCGCACAGCAGCAGCACGGTGCGCCGCTGGTCGAGGTAGAAGAAGACGTTGAGCACCGCCATCAGCCCGACCTGCAGGCCCGCGCCAACCACCTGCACATGCAGCAGTGGCAGGTACAGGCGCGAGATGCCCAGGGCGTCGAGCAGCGCCGGGCCGGCCACGAAGGTGGTCAGCACGGCCAGGCTCTGGATCTTGGCGATCTCGCCCAGGCCCTGCTGGATGGAGTACACCATCTCGTCGCGCATCGACTCGATGTATTCCAGCGAGCCGCCGCTGCGCACGGCGTCGTAGAACTTGTCGTAGTACTCGACGAAGTCGGTCTCGATGCGTACCAGGAAAACCGCCATGCCGGGAATGATCGACAGGTAGGACAGAAACACCGGCAGGTCGTAGATGAGCGACGCGCGCAGGCTGCCGATGATCTCGTCCGAGGTGGGCGGAAAGAACCAGAACATGAACTTGTCGGCCCAGATGCCCAGGTTGTAGAGAAAGCCGATGGCGATCAGCGAGGGGTAGAGCTTGTCGCGCTGCAGGAAATCGAACGCCACCAGGCGCCTGGCGGGGCTGAATTCCTTCACCACCAGCAGCCACATGCCTGCCAGCAGCACGTAGTGGCCCAGCACGAAGCCACCCAGCAGCCCTTCCAGCCCCCAGGCACGCATCCACAGGGAGGCCGCCACAATCAGCCCATACGACAGGCCAAACAGCGCGACGATGGCCTTGTAGCGCTTCATGCCCGACAGCAGCACCGTGAGCACCCAAACGCCGCACAGCAGCGTGAAGCCGGCCAACATCAGCAACCGGTACAGCAGGCTTTGCCCGGGCAGCAGCACGAACAGCGCCAGCGAGCCGAGCAGGCCTGCGCCGATCAGCACGAACACCATCAGGCCGTGCAGGTTGGGCAGGACGAGCTGCCTTTGCTTTTCGAACAGCCGGTCCGAGATGAAGCGGGTGAACGCCAGTTGCACCAGTCCGGTGTAGATCAGGCTGCAGGCAACGAGGTAGGTGACCGAGGTCTGGAACTGCGTCACCAGGTGGCCGGGCACCACCACGCTGGCACTGAAAATGCCGATGAGCAGGATGCCGACGATGGACAGCACCCAGGGCCCGGAGCCAATGACACCGGCGTAGGCGTAGGCCTGCACCAGCCCCAGCAGGGTGTTTTTGCGCAGCATGTGGCGCAGCTCGAATCCTATGCCTGCCATGCGGGGTCTCCGGGGGCGTGGGGTGCTGGGGGTGTGCGCTCTAGCGCGGTTTCATAGACCTTGCGGTAGCGCGCGAACATCAGCGTGTCGGTGTAGTAGCGCTCCACGCGGGCAATGGCTGCCTGGCTCGCCGCCTGCCAGGCAGCGGTGTCGCCGAGCAAGGCCAGCGCCGCGTCGGCCAGGCGCTGCGGGTCGGCGATCGGTACCACCATGCCGGAATGGCCCAGCGCGCGGTCCTCGTCGTCCAGCCCTTCCACCAGCTGGCGGCATGAGCCGACGTCGGTCGTCACTGTGGGCACCCCGGCTGCGTAGCCTTCGAGCAGCACCAGCGGCAGGGCCTCACTGATGGAAGACAGCACCACCAGGCCGATCTGCGGCATCAGGGCCTCGACGCGTTGGAAGCCTAGGAAGCGGATGTGCTCCTGCAGCCCCAGGCTGCGCACCAGGTTGTGGCACTCGGTGGCGTAGGCCGGGTCCTCGTCCTCGGGCCCGGCGATCCAGCCCTGCGCGTCGGGGCGCTGGTTGACCACGCGGCGCATGGCGCGGATGAAGGTTTTGATGTCCTTGATGGGCACCACGCGGCCAATCAGGCACAGCACGGGCGGCGGCGCCTCGGGGCGCTGCGTGCGCAGCGGCGCGAAACGTGCCAACTGGATGCCGTTGGGAATGTTGAAAGTGCGCTCAGCCGGTGCGCCATCGAGCACCTGGCGCAGCCGGTTGGCTTCGTACAGCGCGATGATCGGGTCGGCGCAGTGGTAGCAGTAGCGGCCTATCCACTCGAAGAACTGAATCCACATCTGGCGGAAGTACGACAGCTCGGTCGGGTCGCGCTGGAAGATGTTGCGGTTGTCGCGGATCCACTCGCTTTTGAACAGGTCGATCTTGCGTTCCTTGGTGTAAATGCCGTGCTCCGACAGGATCAGCGGCGTGCCGCGCGTTTGCGCCATCAGGCCGCCCAGGAAACCGGCGTAGCCCGTGGAGGCGCAGTGCACCGCGCGCACCGGAATGAGCTCGTGCGCCACCCGCGCCAGCATCCACAAGGGCTGGTACATGATGCGCACGGTCCAGAAGAAGTCCACGAACGACGGGTCGGCGCAGTGCTTGCGGTAGATGTCGCAGATGATGTTCCAAGCGCTCTGGCTGTAGAGAAAGTCCTCCAGCCGCAGGGCACCGCCGGGCAGCAGCTCCAGCGCGGCTTCGCGGAATGCGTCCATGGCGCGGGGGCTGTCCATGCCCTCGCTGAAGGCGTCGATCAGGCGCAGCGCCAGGGCTTCGCCACGTTCGCTGCCCTTGCGCGGCGCAGGCTGCTGGTGCCAGTGGATGGGCGCGTAGAGGTAGTGCTCCTCGAAGTGCACCACGTTGTCGGGCAGGGGGTAGCGGAATTCGCCGTAGTCTTCGCGCCGGCTGCCCAGGAAAACGATGGCGAAGCGGTATTCCGGGTAGGCCCGGATGATCTGGTTGATCCAGCTCGACACACCACCGCTGACGTAGGGAAACGTGCCCTCAAGCAGCAGGGCGATGTCGGCTGACTGCGCTTCAGGATGTGTTGACGGCTTTTTCATGGAGCCGGTTGCCCCGCAAAAGTGGCGGGTGCCAGACGCAAAGCACAGCCGGGCTGGCGGCCCGGCGAGCCTTTGCAACGCCGCAGATGCCACTTTTGCGGGCTCCATGAAAAAGCCGTCAACACGTTCTTAGGATGGTTCATGGCTGGTTCCAGTAGTCGATCACGGGGCGCAGCCGTGGCAGGGCGCCCCACTGCCCCAGCTCCTGCATGAGCGCGCGCGTCTGGGCGAAGTCGCCGCGCTCGAAACACAGCTCAGCCTGGTAGGGCAGGACCCGGGTGGCCGGCAGGCCGAGCGCGCGGGCCTGCGCATAGGCGGCCTGCGCTGCGTCGGCATGCCCCTGGGCGTGCAGCAGCCGCCCCTTGCGCAGGATCAGTGGCGCGTTGTCGCCCTGGGTCTGCAGCACCTGCTCGCAGTAGCGCAGCGATTCCTTGATGGCATGCTCGCGCAGGTCGCCCTGCACCAGCTCTTGGTAGATCAGCTCCCAGTAAAGGTCCGACAGGCGCCGCGCCGACTCCAGCGCACGGGCGCCGGTGGCGTCCTCGGCCTGCGCGGCGCTCAGGGCATCGAGCTCGCTGTCGATGGCGCGGTTGATGCGCTTTTCCAGGTTGTCCAGCATGCCGTAGGCAAGCAGGCGCAGGTCTTCGCTCGGGTCGCTCAGGACCGAGCGCAGCAGCGGCGAGGCCGTGCGCCCCGAGACGTACTGCAGCGCCGCCATGGCGCGCATGCGCGCCTGCAGCGGCGCCTGGGTGTTGCCCAGGAACGAGCGCAGGCCGACGTGGCGAAAACTCCCCTGGCGGCGCTGGTGCTGGTCGAACTCCGGCATTTGCAGGGACTCGAAATCCTGCTGCGTTTGGCCCTGGCGGTACAGGCGCAGCACGACGAACGCGGCCACGACGCCCAGGAAGCCGGCCACGGGCACCGCGTAGCTGCAGGCCACCATCAGCAGCAGGGCGGCCCAGCGCGGGCTGGCCAGGCGCTTGGGCAGCAGCGGCAGCAGCGTCAGCGACAGGGCCACGCTGGCCGCCGCGTGCAGCAGCAGATAGCTGAGCAGTGCGCCGTCAGAGCGCTCCTGCAGCAGGATCAGCGTGCTCCAGGCGCTGAGCTCCAGCCCCAGCGCCGACAGGCCGAGCTTGAGGTTAAGCATGGGCGATGCCGTGGATGTGGCGCACCGTTTCGATGGGTGCGTTGCTGTCGAGCGCGACCACGTGGGCGAAGACGCCGGCCTCGGCCAGCGACTGGTCGTTCTTCTGGTGCATCCAGCTCTCCAGCCGTGCGATGTAGCCCTCGGCCGTGGCGGCGTCGCCCAGGGGCATCAGCACCGCCAGCACCTCGCGCTGCGGTGCTTCGATGCGCCAGATCTCGTCCAGCTCGCGCTTGAGGCGCTGGATCTGCTGCGGGATGCCCTGCGAGACGGCGCGCGCGTGGAACTCCAGCGCCACGAGGATGCTGGGCACGCCGGTGCTGGCGTGGATGTGTGCCAGGCGCTGTACCTCGAAGGCGAACAGCGCCGGGCAGCCGGGAAACTCCTGCACGATGGGCCGGGCCAGCGTTTGCACCGACAGTCCGTCGGTGTAGTAGCCCAGCAGCAGGTGGATGGTCTGCAGGTTTTCTGCCTGCAGCGCGAAGAAAGGCAGCTCTTCGACCACGAGCAGGCCGTACAGCTCGCCCGCCAGGTCCAGCAACGGCGCCACGACGAGGTAGCGCGATTCGCGCTGGGCGGCCAGGGTTTGGCTGATGTGGCACAACTTGCGCGTTTGCAGCGCTTGCTGCACCAGCGGGTCGTCCACCTGCAGGGCGGTGGCTGTGCCGATGCTGGCCAGTGCCTGCGGCACGGGCTGGTCGCCCGCGACCGGGTACACCGCGGCGGATTCGAGCTGGCAGTACTGCGCCAGCAGGCGCAGCAGGGTGGCCGGGCCTTCTGCCTCGGCACGGTCGCTGCGGCCGACCTCGCGCAAGGTGGAGAGTGCGTCGCGCATCGACATGGGGCGGCCGATGAGCTCCTGCTCCAGCCGGTCGTGCGACAGGCGCAGCAGGTAGTGCTGGCGCACCAGGTGTTCCAGGCGCTGGTCCAGGTACAACTGCAGGGTTTCCGCGCGCCGCGTGCGTGCGTGCCACAGGCTGGAGAACTCGCCGACCAGCAGCACCAGGATCAGGCCGCCCAGGAAGTACATCTGGGGGAAGGCGTCGAAGTGGCCCAGGTTGAGCGCCAGCCATCCTGCCAGCAGCACGCAGGCACCACCCAGTCCGGCCATGGGGCCGTAGCGCAGCGCCAGCACCACGGGTGCCAGCCACGGCCAGGGAAAGGCGCCCCGTGCCTGCAGCGGGTCCTCGGGCGCCCAGAGCAGGCCCAGCGCCAGCGCGATCAGCGGCAGCGCCAGGGTCTCGCCCGCCATGACGGTGGGGCGGGTGCTGGCGGTGGCGAGCTTGCCCAGCAGGTGCACGGGCAGGTGCAGCGCCTTGCCATTGCCTGCCAGCGGGCCATCGGCCTGGTGCGCTATCTGGCGCCGCGTGGTGCTGGGGGTGGGGGAAGCGGTAGGGTCAGCGGCCATGGTACGGCCGATCAACGGGCACCCGAGAGGCCCGATTGCAGCAGCTTGCGGATCAGCTTCTGCGCGACGGCGGAGAGCGCCTCACGGCTCCAGCCGCTTTGGCCGCCAGAGCCGCTCCACAGGATGTCGCCCGTGGCCACGTCAAGAATCTGCAGCGTGACGCCAGCGGCGGGCTCGCCGTCCACGCCGACCTTGTAGCGCCACTCCTCCACGGTGCCCGCCAGGGCGTAGCGGATCTTTTGCTCGCGTGCCCAGTTCAGGGCGTCGTTCATGCGGGCGCTGTCGCCGGCGTTGAACAGGGCTTCCTGCTGCGTGGTGCTGGGCGCGCGCCGCACCGCGCCCACGTCCTGGGCGTGCAGCAGGGCCTGGGCGATGGCCTCGGCGCGGTTGCCGGCCAGCGGCGTTTCGGTGTGGTTGGCGAAGGGCAGCACGACCCAGCTGGACTGCCGTTCCAGCGCTGGCGGTGTGCCGCGGTCGATGGTGGAGCAGGCCGCCAGCAGCAGGAACGCGCCAGCAGTGGCCAGCATGCGCAGGCGGCGGGTGAGCGATGGGCGAGGGAGCATGTGGTTTCTCCTTGGGAAGCACTAGAAAGAGGCGGGGCGGGGGCGGGCAGTATCGGGGTGACTCTTGTTTTGATAGCTGCTAGCGCTTTTCCGGTAAGGGTTAGAGGCCATTTTCATTCAAACTCAAAAATGGAGCCGGTACGACAGTTGCAGGGAACGCGTCAGGCCCAGCGATTGCACGCCGGACTTGGTCAGGCTCCAGTCCAGGTTCAGGTGGTCCGGGCCGAACACGCTGCCCGACACCCCCAGGCGCAGCCCGTAGCCAGGGCCCAGGCTGCTGTGCCAGGTGCGGCTCACGCTGGCGTAGGGGCGCATGGCGCGCGTGTATTCCTGCGCGTAGCGCAGGTTGCTGGACAGTTCGACGCCGTAGAAGCGAAAGCTCTCGGGCAGGAAGAGGTCCGGCCCCATGGCCGTGCCGGGCGGCAGCAGGGTCTGGAACTGCTGGCCCTGCGGGCCGAGGAAGTTGCCGGGGTCGCGGCGCTCGAACGCATGGCGGGACCAGAACGCTCCGAACGCCAGCCCGGGCGCTTCCTGCCGGTAGGTGTGGCTGTACTGGAGCGAACTGTGGCGCCCAGTGCCCACCACGGCGCCGGTCTGCAGCATGTAGCGCTCGGCCCAGTGCGTGAGCGTGAACTGGTCCTGGCGTGTGGCCTGGTAGCGCAGGTTTGCCGCGGCGCGGTCCTTCATGCCGCCGATGCGCAGCGCCAGGCTTTCCTCGCTGGGCTGCTGGGTGCCGACTTCGCCGCCCAGGGTCAGCCGGTTGTCCAGGCGCTGCTCATGGGCCAGCAGCCGCGGGTAGGTGGTGGCGTAGCCGTGCCGTGCGGCGGCGCGCAGCTGGGTCTCGCCGTCGGTATGGCGCCAGCGCACCAGCACCTGCGCCACTTCCTCGTCGGGCACGTTGCGCAGCAGGTTCGGCGCCGTGCGCAGGCGGCGGATGCTGGTGAGCTCCATGTCGAGCGACAGCCGGGGGCTGACCGCCAGGTGCAGCAGCGCGGCGTTGCGCACCTCGTCCATGCCGCCGAGCTGGCTGTACTGCGTGCTGGCGCCTGCCTGGTCGCTGAAAGCCAGCAGGTTCTCGGTGAGCTGCAGGTGCAACGGGGCATCGTCGTGCTGGTCGTGCTGGGTCTCGAAAGCGGCGCTCTGGGCCAGTCGCACGTCATGCACGGCAGCGGCTGCGTTCACGCGGTCGTAGCGCGGCAGGCGCTCGTCGAATTCCTGCAGCAGCTGGCCCGTGGCGGCCTTGTCGTCCTCGGCCAGGGCCACGGTGATGTCAGCCCACAGCGGGCGGTTGGCGCGCAGGCCGTGGGCGCGCGCGTACTGGTGCCACAGGTAGCCGCGCTCGGCGGTGTATTCGCCCGCGTCTTGCAACCAGCCGATGGCGGTTTCTGCCGCCGCGTTCGACAGGCTGTCTTCCGCGTCCTGGTCGAGGCGCAGCAGCTCGCGCAGGATGGCCAGGGCTGGATCGCCGGGCCGCTGCGTCATCAGCAGGCGCGCGCGTGCGATGCGCCGCGTGGTGTCCAGCCCCTCCTCGGTCAGCCAGCGCTGGCGTGCCTCGGCGGCCGAGGCCGCATGCATCTGCTGGCGCTGCTGCGCCAAAAGGTGGCGGCGCAGGCGCCAGGCCTGGTCGGCCTGCTGGTTTTGGTCCAGCGCGTCGGCATAGTTCATGAGCCACAGGAAGTCGCTCTGGTGCGCGTGCAGCTGCGGCGTCAGGTAGCGGTCCAGCGCCGTCTGCGGCAGGGAGAGGGCCTGGTAGGCAGAGGCCAGGGAGTCGTGCAGCTCCGGGTCCGCGCTCCAGCGCACCTCGTGGGTGGCGAGCAACTGGCGCAGCGCTGCAGCGTCGTTGCTGTCGATGAACAGCCAGAGCAGGGCGCTGCGCATGTCGGTGGAGCTGGGGGCGGCGCGCAGGCCGTTCTCGAAGTAGGCGCGCGCGCGGCCAGTGGCGCCGGTGTTCTGGTAGTAGGTGCCCGCCAGGCGCAGGTACTCGGGCGTGGCGAGCAGCGCGGCGGCGGCCTGCCGCTGTGCGGACGTCGGGGCGTCCACGTCGTGCACCAGGCGGGCGGTGTCGGCCCAGCGGCTGCGGCTGACGTGGAAGGTGAGCGCGTCCACCAGGTATTCCGGTTGGGCGTAGCGCTGCCACGCCATTTCGCTGATGCGCGCCGCTTCCAGCGGGTAGTCGCTGCGCAGCAGGCGCACCAGCGCCTCGAAGTCGGAGGGCTCGGCCTCGGGCAGCGTGATGAGCTTGCGGTAGGCCTCCACGGCCAGGGCCTGGCGCTGGCGGCTGTCGGCCAGCTGGCCGGTGAGGCGCCAGTAGTCTTGGGCCTGTGCCTGGGGCACATCGCCGTGGCGTGCGGCTTCCAGCCAGGGCAGTCCGAGCTGTGGTTGGCGCAGCAGCAGGGCCAGCACGGCGGCCTGCATGGCGCGCTGGGGTGTCAGGGTGTCGGGCTGGGCGAAGAGCTTGCGCCACTGCTGCAGCGCCAGTTCGGGTTGTCCGGCCCGCTCGGCCAACTGGGCGAGCAGTTCCTGGGCCTCGACGCCTTGGCCGTGCGCCTGCAGGTAGTCGATGGCGTGCTGGGGCTCGCCCAGGCGTTCGTAGGCAGCCACCAGTTCGCGCACCAGGCGCATGTCGGACGGGCGGCTGCGCAGCTGGTACAGCAGGGCCTGGGCCAGCGCGGCGTCGTCGAACTGTCCGGGGGCGATGCGCAGGACCGCCTGCCAGGCATCGGGGCGCTGCGTCTGCTGCGCGATGGCGAGCCAGTTCTCCAAGGCCACGTCGGCGCGCTCCGTCCATTCCGACACCCGCGCCAGGCGCTCGCGCCAGGCGATGTCCTGCGGCCGCTGGCGCACGGCGGCGCGCGCAATGGCCCAGGCGTCGTCCTGCTTGCGGTTTTCCAGGAAAACCTCGTAGGCCAGGCTGTAGACCTTGTCGTCGAAGGGCAGGCCAGGTGCGTGGGGCTGCGCTGCCGCTTTGCCTTCGGCTGCGCGCACCATGCGCCAAGGGCCAAGCGCCGGGCTGGTGGTGCTGCCTGGGGGCAGCAGCCAGTGCGCGCCGTCGTCGAACACGGGCGCTTGGCGCGGTGCCTGCGCGCGCAGCGCGGCGGGCTGCATGAACGGACGGGCTGCCACCTGCAGTGGGGCCGGTGCGTCCTCGGCGGGCCGCAGTAGGGCCATGCGCAGGAGCTTGCGCACGTAGCGGTCGGCCACGTCCGGTCGCGCAGCGGCGCGGGCCAGCTCGGTCATGCGCAGCAGCACCTGGGGGTCATCGATGAGTACGCCGATCTCCCGCTCGCCCAGGGCCACCGCGTCGGCCAGCCGGTTGCCGGACTGCAGTGCGTCCAGGGCAGCGAGGAAGTAGGCCTTGGCGTGCTGCGGATCGGTGGTGGTGCGCCGCGCCAGGATGTAGAGCTGGGCGCAGGTTTCGTAGTCGGAAACGCCCAGGGCCTCGCGCGCGGCCTGTTCGTACAGGCGGGCGGCTTCTTCGGGGTCGGCCTGCCGTGCGGCCAGTTCACGCGCGCTCTGTTGCGCGAAGGCCGGGTCGTGGAACTGTGCGCCCCACTGGCCCAGGCGCGCCAGCCGGTCGGCGGGCCAGTCGTAGCGGCGCAGTGCCTGCAGCTTCTGCTTCATCACCGGGCGCAGGCGGGCGCGCTCCTCGCTATCCGCAGCGAGGGCGATGTACCCGGCGTAGTCGAGCTCCCAGTCCAGCCATGCCAGCTCGCGCTGAATCTGCGGGTCGGAACTGCCGCGCACGCGTTGCAGCTCCTCGCGCGCCTCGGGCAGTTCCCCCAGCAGCAGGTGCTGGCGCGCCAGCAGCAGGTGCAGTTGCATGTTGGCCGGGTCGCTGCGCAGCAGGTTCTCCAGGTACACCACCGACAGCGCGATGTCGGTGTCGGCCGTGGCCGTGGCCAGGCGCCGCTCCAGATCCTGCCGCGGATAGAGCAGCCAGAGCGCACCGCCGATCAGACCGGCCAGGAGCACGATCAGCCAGGCTGGGGCCAGGACTGGCCGCTCAGCGGGCTGGGCATTGAACCTGGATGTCTGCTGCAGCATGGGAGAGCCGGTAGGCGCGCGCGGCAGGGCCGGAGGCACGGGATGAAGAAAGGGGGCTGAGCGCACGGCCATCGGCGCGCACCTGGCAGGCGCCAGCGTCGCGCAGGCTGAACTCCAGAGGCGCATGGCCTTGCAGCGAGAAGCGTACCGACGTGCCCTCGGCCTGCCAGGCAGTCAGGCGCGCATTGGCCTCGTACAGCGAAGGGCGTGCGGCGGGCTGGGCGGCTGTGCCGCTGCGCAGCCAGGCGTCGCCGCCCGTGAGGTGCACGTAACTGCCTTCGGGGCCTTCGCGCCAGCCGGCCACGCCCTGGCTCGTGGCAGGCAGCGGTGTACCGAGGGCTGCGGGAAGGCGTACGGTGCGCAATGCGCCATTGCCGCGGATGCGCCAACCTGCGCCATCGCGTGCGATGGCCATGCCATGCCAGTCCTGCACCTTGTAGATGTACTCCGAAGGGAAAACCGGGTGCAGCGGCTGCGCCACGGCCCAGCTGTAGACCTTGTGCAATGCGTTCAGGCCGGCGCGTTTGCTGGCCGAGTACGTGTGGTAATAAATATCAACGGGCTTGAGGCGGCGCGGCGATTCGGTCAGTGCAAAAGTTTGCAGCACCCGTTGGTAGCCATAGAACGGCCCTTTCCACAGGGAGGTGTAGATGTTTTCGTTGGTGATCGGGGCGTACACCTGCAGGAAGCCGTTCTTCGTGATGCCCAGGGGGCCGACCTCGGTCAGCGTGGGCACGTTGTCGGTGATGGAGGTGTCCCCGCCGTTCATGTTCAGCAGGCCGGCGCGCTCGGTGATCTCCAGTGCTTCGGCATTGGGCGCGGTATCGCCCGACCACAGCAGGATGCGCACTTTCTTGTCCGGCGGCGCCAGCCGCTCGTTGATGTACTGGCTCGACCCGACGATCTCGCGCCGCAGGTCCATGGTGTAGCCCGGCACGTGCAGGCCCTCGGCCGCCTCCGACTTGTCGCCGAAGACGCCGTGGCGCACCTTGGTGTCCCACAGGAACGGGTGCGAGAACGTGTGGCTGGCGATTTCCACATGCGGCAGCTGGAAGATCTTGCGTGCCACCTCTTCGAGCTGTGGGCTCAGTTCCGGGTACAGGCCGTGTGGCGCGGTTTCCGCCTCGATGACCGAGATGGCGTGGGGAATGCGGTACTTCTCAATGATCTCGCGCCGCATCACGTCGGCGGCCAGCGGGCTGCCGGCCAGTTCGGCGCGCGAGGCGAAGCCGTCGCCGTCCACGTGGGCGAACAGCATGCGGCGCCCGTTCTCGGTGGTGGCGTCGGGCACGGGCAGCGCGGGCAGGCGCAGGCTGCGCTGCAGCAACGCGAAAGGATCGGCCACCCAGTGCGAGAACTCGGTGCCGGGCACCTCGGCGGTCACGAACGGGTTGGCCAGGAAGCCGCCCCAGGGCATGAGGGCGCCGCCAAGGAACGCCTGGTCGCGTTCGTTGCGTAGCTCGACCAGCGGCTGCGCACCATCCGAAGGCGCTTGCGGGGCGTTCCAGACAAAGCGGGGGCCGTCGAGCGGCTCGGGGTCGGCCTCGAAACCGAGCAGCGGGCTGGTGTGCACGATGCGTTGCGGCCCGTTGGCCCGCACGGGCTGAATACCCAGCCGTTCCGACAGCGACTGCGTGAGCAGAAAGCCAAAGTCGCCCAGCACGAGCAAGGGCATTTGCTCGTCCAGCCGCGCCTGCAGCCAGCGCGCCAGGGGCGCCACGCGGTCCTCCGGCACATAGCCGGTGAACCAGGTCACTACCCCGGCGTAGCGGTCCCGGCCGACGGCGGGCGGCGCGCCCTCGCGGATGTCGGCGAAATCCACCACATAGCCGAGGTGGTTCAGCGGCATCTGCAGGAAGCGGTGCGCCAGCGAATAGTTGAGCGAGGGCGTCTCGGCGCCGTTGTAGACCACCAGCACGCGGCGTGGCACGGGCTCGATGCTGCCGATGCCGATGGTGGACAAGGCCGCGTCGCTGACCCAGGGGATGAACCCGTCGGCGGCGATGCGCGCGGCCGTGGCGCGCGCCAGCGCCCGGTCGTGCGGCGGCGCGTAGTCGATGGCCAGCACGGGCAGGCCGTCGCGCTGCTGGATGGTACGCAGCTGTGCCTGCAGCCATGCGCGGTCCTGGGGGGTGACGTCCTCGTAGCGCTGGGTGCGGGCGTTCCAGCCGCGGTACAGCGACTCGGCCGCCACCATCTCGATCTTGTCGCGCACGCGCGGCACGATGTCAAAGCCACGGTTCAGGATGAGCCGGATGCCGGGAAAGCGCTGGTGCAGGGTCTCTATCACACGCACCAGGCCGTCTTGCTGGGCCTGTTCGTCGAACTGCGCCGCCAGGCGGTAGGAATCCATGGTGTCGAGAAAGAAGCCCCGGTAGCCGCGCTCCCACAGCGGGGCCACCACCCGGCTGGCAAAGAAGTCGGGCCAGTCGGCCACGCTCTGGTCGATCACGTCGGACTGCCAGTCCTTGTTGCGCGCGAACTTCCAGGCCGGCGGAATCTCGGCGTAGTGCGCGCGCGCAGGCAGCACTTCGGTCACCGAGACGTAGGCGTAAAAGCGCGTGGGCGCGAGTTGCGCACGGGCGTTGCCGGTGGGGTGGGCGGCGTGGTCCGGTTCGACGACCACGATGTCGAACGCGCGGAAGTCAGACAGCGGCAGCGCATTACCGTAGTACAGCGCGACGGCCGGCGTGGCCGCATGCAAGGCAGTGGGCAGCAGCCCGCAGGCCAGCAGGCGCACAAGGCCTCGCCCCAGGCGCAGTCCGAGGTGCCGCGCCATGGCGAGCGTCGTCATTGCGATAGATTCAGTGGCGGGCAAAAAGAGATCCTGGAGGCGGGAGTTCGGGCGATTCTATTAAGATGCAAATAGATTTTGCAAATCATTCATTTGTTAACAATAGTTGAATTTTCTGCTGTGGTTTGTCACGGTGGTGCAGAAGAAAGAGGTGCCGTGTGATTCTTGTGACGGGTGGCTGTGGCTATATCGGCTCGCACCTCTGCGTGGCCCTGGCCCAGGCGGGTGAGCCGTACCTGGTGGTGGACAACTTCAGCAACAGCCGGCCCTCGGTGTTGGAGCGGGTGGCGCGCATTACGGGCCAGGCGCCCGCCTTTGTCGAGGGTGACGTGCGCGATGTCGCCCTGCTGCAACAGCTGTTTGCGCGCCACGCCATCTCGGCGGTGGTGCACCTGGCGGCGTTCAAGGCCGTGGGCGAGTCGGTGCGCGAACCGCTGATGTACTACGGCAACAACGTGGCCGGCACGGTGGCGCTGCTGCAGGCCATGCGCGACGCGGGCGTGCGCAGCATGGTGTTCTCCTCCTCTGCCACGGTCTACGGCGACCCGGCCAGCCTGCCGATCCGCGAGGACTTTCCGCTCTCGGCCACCAACCCCTACGGCTGGAGCAAGCTGATGATGGAGCAGGTGCTGGCCGACGTGGCGGCGGCCGAGCCGGGCCTGTGGCGCATCGCGCGGCTGCGCTACTTCAATCCGGTGGGCGCGCACGAGAGCGGCCTCATCGGTGAGGACCCGCGGGGCATTCCCAACAACCTCCTGCCCTACGTGGCGCAGGTGGCCGCGGGGCAACGCGAGGCGTTGAGCGTGTACGGCAACGACTACCCCACCGTGGACGGCACGGGGGTGCGCGACTACATCCATGTCTGCGATCTGGCCGAGGGCCATGTGGCGGCGCTGCGCTACCTGCGCCAGCACCCGGGTCTGCTGACGGTGAACCTGGGCACGGGCCAGCCGGTGTCGGTGCTGGAGATGGTGCGCGGCTTCGAGCAGGCCAGCGGGCGCCCGGTGCCCTACCGCATCGTGGCGCGCCGCCCCGGCGACGTGGCCGCTTGCTGGGCCGACCCCGCGCTGGCCGAGCGCCTGCTGGGCTGGCGTGCGCGCCGTGGCGTCGAGGCCATGTGCCGCGATGCCTGGCGCTGGCAGGACGGCGAGGCGCGCAGGCTCGCCAATGCTCCTTGATTGATAGCTGGTAGCGCTTGTTAGGCCTTGTTTTTTCTATCAATCACTATGGAAATCAAGGAATGCCAAGCGCAACCAGCTATTTTTTTAGTAGCGCACGGCGGGCCCGCCCGTGGTATCTTGCACACCTTGTTCCCAACCTTCAGAGTGCCGGCGCATGCTTGCCAAACGCATCATTCCCTGCCTTGACGTGACCGGCGGCCGCGTCGTCAAGGGTGTTAATTTCGTTGAACTGCGCGACGCGGGCGACCCCGTGGAGATTGCCGCGCGCTACAACGCGCAAGGCGCCGACGAGCTCACCTTCCTCGACATCACCGCCACCAGCGACGGGCGCGACCTGATCCTGCACATCATCGAGGCGGTGGCCAGCCAGGTGTTCATTCCGCTCACGGTGGGCGGTGGCGTGCGCACCGTGGAAGACGTGCGCCGCCTGCTCAACGCCGGTGCCGACAAGACCAGCTTCAACTCCGCCGCCATTGCCAACCCCGACGTCATCAACCAAGCTTCGGACAAGTACGGCGCCCAGTGCATCGTCGTGGCCATCGACGCCAAGCGCCGCCAGGGCGACGACCTGGCCCAGCGCGGCGAGGGCTGGGACGTGTACAGCCACGGCGGCCGCAAGAACACCGGCCTGGACGCCGTGCAGTGGGCCATGGAGATGGCGCGCCGCGGCGCGGGCGAAATCCTGCTCACCAGCATGGACCGCGACGGCACCAAGAGCGGGTTCGACCTGAAGCTGACGCGCGCCGTGAGCGATGCCATCAGCGTGCCCGTGATCGCCTCGGGTGGCGTGGGCACCCTGGACGATCTGGCCGACGGTGTGCAGCAAGGCGGCGCCGACGCGGTGCTGGCCGCCAGCATCTTCCACTACGGCGAATACACCGTGGCCCAGGCCAAGCAGCGCATGGCCGAGCGTGGCATTCCGGTGCGGCTTTAAGCCAAATTTGCCTCTAGCGCTTGTCCAGAGCGCGCAAGCAGCTACATATTCAAGAGCATGAACTGGTTGGATCAAGTCAAATGGGATGCGCAGGGCCTCGTGCCCGTGATCGCGCAGGAGCAGGGCACGGGCGACGTGCTGATGTTCGCCTGGATGAACCGCGAGGCCTTGGCCAAGACGGCCGAGCTGGGCCGCGCCGTGTACTTCAGCCGCTCGCGCGGCAAGCTCTGGTTCAAGGGCGAGGAGTCCGGCCATGTGCAGACCGTGCACGAGATCCGCATCGACTGCGACAGCGACGTGGTGTTGCTCAAGGTGACGCAGCTGGGCCACGCGCCTGGCATTGCCTGCCACACGGGGCGCCATAGCTGTTTCTTCAGCGTACTCAAGGACGGCGTGTGGCAGGCTGTCGATCCGGTCTTGAAAGACCCTGAATCCATCTACAAGTAAGAGCTATGCGTTCCAACGATTCCCTGGCCCCCGCGTCGCAAGACGCGCTCGCGCGTCTTGCCGCCGTCATCGAAAGCCGCAAGGCCGGCGACCCCGACAAAAGCTACGTTGCGCGCCTGCTGCACAAGGGGCCGGACGCCTTCCTCAAGAAGATCGGCGAGGAGGCGACCGAGGTTGTCATGGCCGCCAAGGATGTTGACCATGGCGCGGACAAGTCCAAGCTGCTGTACGAGGTGGCCGACCTGTGGTTCCACTCCATGGTGGCGCTGGCCCACTACGGCCTCGCGCCCGCGGATGTGATTGCCGAGCTGGAGCGCCGTGAAGGCACCAGCGGCATCGAGGAAAAAGCCCTGCGCAAGGCGCTTGCGCGGGCCACCGAGGAGGGCTCTCCATGAGTGACATCATCGACGTGCAGACCAGCGAAGAAAAAGCCGAGGGCCTGAAGGCCTGGGGCTGGGTGAGCTATGTGCTGCACCTCATCGTCGCTGTGGCCGCCGTCGTGCCCGGCGCGCAGCCCAGCGCGGCGCTGCTCATCATCGCGCTGGTGCTCGATCTGGTGAAGCGCGGCGACGCCGAGGGCACCTGGCAGGGTTCGCACTTCTCCTGGCGCATCCGCACCGTGCTGTGGGCCGGGGTGTTGTACCTGGTCACGGCACCGCTGTGGCTGCTGTTCCTCGCCCCGGGCTGGATCGCCTGGGGGCTGATCTCCATCTGGTTCCTGTACCGCATCGTGCGCGGCATGGTGGCCATGAACCAGAACCGCCCGGTTCATGCCTGAAGACACCACCCGCGCGGCCCCGCTGGCTCCCCTGAACCTGGCGCTGCAGGGCGGGGGCTCGCACGGCGCACTGACCTGGGGCGTGTTGGATGCACTGCTGGAGGACGGGCGCTTTGCGTTCGAGGGCATCAGTGGCACCAGTGCTGGTGCCATGAACGCCGTGGCCGTGGCCCATGGCTTCGCCCAGGCCGCGCTGCAGCACCAGGACACGCGCGACGCGCACGCTGCGGGCTGCGCGCTGGCGCGCCAGACCCTGGCGCGGCTGTGGGAGGGCGTGGGCACGCTGGGCAGCTTGCTGTGGGGTGTGCCGCTGCAGGGCAATCCGGTGCTCGGCCTCATGGCGCAGTGGCTGTCGCCGTACCAGACCAACCCGCTCGATATCAATCCGCTGCGCCGCCTGTTGGAGCGCGAGGTGGATTTCGACGCGCTGTGCCACGTGCGCGGCGCACGCGGCCCCCGGGTGTTCGTGTGCGCTACCAACGTGCGCACGGGGCGCGGCGAGATTTTCTCGGGGCCGCGCCTGTCGGCCGACGCCGTCATGGCCTCGGCCTGCCTGCCGCTGTTGTTCAAGGCGGTGCAAATCGACGGCGAGCACTACTGGGACGGGGGCTACTCAGGCAACCCGGCCCTGCACCCGCTGATCTACCACACGGAATGTGCCGACATCCTGCTCGTGCAGATCAACCCGATCGAGCACCACACGTTGCCGGAGACGGCGCAGGACATCATGGAACGCACCAACGAGGTGACGTTCAACGCCAGCCTGCTGGCAGAGATGCGCGCCATCGAGTTCGTGCGCCGGCTGCTGGCCGAAGGCCGGCTCGACCCCCGGCGCTACAAGGACGTGCGCCTGCACCGCATTGACGGCGGCGCGCTGCTGCAGGGCTTTGGCGCTGCCAGCAAGGCGCGCGCCGACCTGGCCTTTGTGCGCCAGCTGTTCGCGCTGGGCCGCGCCGAGGGCGAGCGTTGGCTGCGCGCGCATGCCGCCGATGTGGGCCTGCGTCCGACCATCAACCTTGCCGACATTCCCTGACCCGACTTCACCATGCACGATCCGAACTGCATCTTCTGCAAGATCATCGCCGGCCAGATTCCGTCGAAAAAAGTCTACGAGGACGACGACGTCTTTGCGTTCCACGATATCCACCCCTGGGCGCCGGTTCACTTCCTCATGGTGCCCAAGCGCCACGTGCCCTCCATGGCCCAGGTGGACGCTGGGCACGAGGCGCTGTTGGGCCGCATGATGGCCCTGGCACCCAAGCTGGCGCTGGAGCAGGGCTGCGGCCCCTACCCGCAGGGCGGCTTTCGCATCGTGGTGAACACCGGCGACGAGGGCGGCCAGGAGATCCATCACCTGCACATCCATGTGATGGGTGGCCCCCGCCCCTGGCTCAAGGGGTGACGGGGTTCCACGCCCCGGACGCCCGTCCGGGTATGTGCGGGTGGTGTCATATCCGCCCTCTACAATGAACGGATTCGTTAGGAGAATTTCATGGGCTCGTTTTCCATCTGGCACTGGCTGATCGTGCTGCTGATCGTCGTCATGGTGTTTGGCACCAAGAAGCTCAAGAACATCGGCTCCGACCTGGGCGGTGCGGTCAAGGGCTTCAAGGATGGCATGAAGGACGGCAGCTCCGCAGAGGAGGCTGCCAGCAAGCCCGCCGGGCAAGTGGCCAACAACCAGGCAGCTGACAAGGCCACCATCGACGTGGAAGCCAAACAAAAGAGCTGACCCACGCCATGATCGACATTGGCCTGTCCAAGATGGCGCTGGTTGGCGCCGTGGCGCTGATCGTCATCGGCCCGGAGAAACTGCCGCGTGTGGCGCGCACCGTGGGCACCTTGCTGGGCAAGGCGCAGCGCTACGTGGCCGACGTCAAGGCCGAGGTCAACCGCAGCATGGAGCTGGACGAGCTGCGCAAAATGAAGGAGCAGGTCGAGGGTGCGGCGCGCGACGTCGAGCAGTCGATCCAGACCGAGGCGCGTGCGTTCGAGAAGGACTGGAACGAGGCCACAGGCGCCCTGTCTTCTGCTGACGGCGCTGCGTCCGCGTTTGAGGACACGCCGCCCGCACCGGCCTACAAGCATCCTGGCAAGAACTGGCGCCTCAAGCGCGGCGCCATGCCGCAGTGGTACAAGGCACGCGCTGGCGTGCGCACCAAGGTTCTCTCGGGCGCGGCGCGCGTGGCACGCTACCGGCCCAAAAAATTCCATTGATCGGGCCGCCGCGCGGCCCGGAGCGGCAGCAGCAGCCTGGCTGCGCCCGCCCCTGAAAACACCCCTCCCATGTCCGAGACCCCTTCCCAAGACGACGAGCTCGCGGGCACTGAGCAGCCCTTCGTGCAGCACCTCATGGAGCTGCGTGACCGCCTGCTGTACTGCATCTATGGCGTGGCCGTGGCGCTGATCGTCCTTGCCATCTGGCCCGGCCCGAACGGGCTGATCGACTTCATTGCCCAGCCCATCCGCGCGCACATGCCGCCCGATGCCAAGCTGATCGCCGTGGGCGTGTTCACGCCGTTCTTCGTGCCGCTCAAGGTGCTGATGCTGGTGGCCGTGCTGGCCGTGCTGCCGTGGATCATCTACCAGCTCTGGGCCTTCGTCGCGCCTGGCCTGTACAGCCACGAGAAGAAGTTCGCACTGCCGCTGATCCTGTTCGGCAGCCTGCTGGCCTACGTGGGCATCGCCTTCGTGCAGTTCTTCGTGCTCGACAAGATGTTCGGCTTCATCCAGGGCTTCACGCCGACCAGCGTGGCCGCCACGCCGGACATTGCCTCCTACGTTGAATCCATCCTGTCGCTGTACCTGGCGTTCGGCATGGCGTTCCAGGTGCCCATTGTCGTGATGCTGCTGGTGCGCTTTGGCATCGTCGAGATCGACAAGCTCAAGGCCTTCCGTGGCTATTTCATCGTCGTCGCCTTCGTCATTGCCGCCGTGGTCACGCCGCCGGACGTGATTTCGCAGCTCGCGCTGGCGATACCGATGTGCGTGCTGTACGAGGTGGGCATTCTTGGTGCGGGCTGGTTCCTCAGGGTATCCAAGGCGCCGGAAGACAGCGAGGAAGCCTGATTAAGCATAAAAGAAGCTCCCAGCGCTTGTGTGGCAAGCGCTGGGAGCTTCTTTTTTTATAGCGTCTGGCGCGATTAACGCCGCGCTGTCCGCTGGGCCGGACGCACGCCGGGCGACACCTGCAGTTCCACCGCGCCGTCGCCGCGTTGCAAGACGAAGGGGGCCGGCTGGCCGGGCTTGAGCGCCGCCACTGCGGTGAGCAGCTCCGACACGTTGCGCACCGGGTGGCCTGCCACTTGCACGATCACGTCGCCCGGCCGCAGGCCCGCCTCGGCAGCGGGGCCGCCCTGCAGCACGCCGGTGATGATGACGCCCTCGGAAGCCTTCACACCGAAGGTTTCGGCCAGCTCGGGCGAGAGCTCGTTGGGTTCCACGCCGATCCAGCCGCGTGTGACATGGCCGTCGCGCACGATGCCGTCCAGCACCATGCGCGCCGTGGACACGGGAATGGCGAAGCCAATGCCCATGCTGCCGCCCGAGCGCGAATAGATGGCCGTGTTGATGCCTTGCAGGTTGCCCAGCACGTCGACCAGCGCGCCGCCGGAGTTGCCGGGGTTGATGGCTGCGTCGGTCTGGATGAAGTTCTCGAAGGTGTTGATGCCGAGCTGGCTGCGCCCAAGGGCCGAGACGATGCCGCTGGTCACCGTCTGGCCGACGCCGAAGGGGTTGCCGATGGCCAGCACCTGGTCGCCCACGGCGAGCTGGTCGGAGTTGCCCAGCACGATCACGGGCAACTTGTCGAGTTCGATCTTCAGGATGGCCAGATCCGTCTCTGGATCGGTGCCGATCACGCGCGCCTGGGCTCGGCGGCTGTCGGTGAGCGTAACCTCGATTTCGTCAGCGCCCTCGACCACGTGGTTGTTGGTCAAGATGTAGCCGTCGGGGCTGACAATCACGCCGCTGCCCAGGCCCACCTGGGCCTGCGGTCCGGGGTCGCCGAAGAAGAATTGGAACCACGGGTCGTTGCTGCGCGGGTGGCGCACGGCCTTGCTGGTGTTGATGCTCACCACCGCCGGGGCCGCCTTGCGCGCGGCGGTGCTGAAGCTGCCCGGTGCGATTGCGCCCTCCGGCTGCGGCGCGGCCTCTAAGAGCGTGATGCCGGCGCTGGACATGCGCTGGCCGCGCCGCAGCCAGTCGGGCTGCAGCGTGGCGACGACGAAATAGGCCGCGACCAGCACGGTCACGGCCTGCGAGAACAGCAGCCAGAAGCGCTTCATGGATTGGATTTCAGTGGGGGCAGTGAAACCGGCATTGTGCGGCATCCCCGCGTCCGGCGCAGGCTGAGACAATCGGCGCATGAGCATTTCCCGTAACGAACTGCTGCGTGGCCTGGACGGGCTGCTGCAGCCCGAGCGCTTCAAGGACTACGGCCCGAATGGTTTGCAGGTCGAGGGCAAGGACAGTATCCAGCGCATTGTCAGCGGCGTGACGGCCAGCCGCGCCTTGATCGAGGCCGCCATTGCCGCGCGCGCCGATGCCCTGTTCGTGCACCACGGCCTGTTCTGGCGTGGCCAGGACGGGCGAATCGTGGGCTGGATGAAGGAGCGCCTGCGCCTGCTGCTGGCGCACGACATCAGCCTGTTCGCCTACCACCTGCCGCTCGACGCCCACCCGGAACTGGGCAACAACGCGCAGCTCGGGCGCGTGCTCGGCTGGCAGGCCGACCAGCGCTTTGGCGACCAGGAGCTGGGCTGCGTGGCCCCGGCGGCGTTCGCCGATGCCCAGGCGCTGGCCGCCCATGTGGAGCGCGTGCTCGGGCGCGACGCCACGCTGGTGCCGGGGGACAGCGCGCGGGCCATTCGCCGCGTGGCCTGGTGCACGGGGGGCGCGCAGGGGTTTTTTGAAGCCGCCATCGCCGCCGGGGCTGACGCCTTCATCACCGGCGAAATTTCTGAGCCGCAGGCCCACCTGGCGCGTGAGACCGGTGTCGCTTTCATCGCTGCCGGGCACCACGCTACCGAGCGTTATGGCGCTCCCGCCGTGGCGGCGCACATGGCGGCGCAGTACGGTCTGGAGCACCAGTTCATCGACATTGCGAATCCAGCCTGAGCGTTTTGTACTTCTTATTTCATAGCTGCTAGCGCTTGATTGGCGAGCGCTAGAGCCATTTTTGACCATGAACTCCACGCACACAAAGAAGCCCATCGCCATCACCCAGGGCGACAGTGCCGGCATCGGCCCGGAAACCATCGCCCAGGCGTTTCGTGATGCGCCGGAACTGCTGCGCGGCTGTTTTGTGGTGGGTGAGCTGGCCACGCTGCGCCGCGCCGCCGCGTGCATCGAGGGGCCGGGCCACCCGTCCTTGCCCGTGGCACGGCTGGCGCATGCGCAGGAGGCATGGGACATGCCGCCGCGCTGCCTGCCGGTGCTGGCGTTGCCCGGCCTGCCCGGGCCGCAGCCTTGGGGCCAGGTCAGCGCCGAGGCAGGGCGTGCCGCTGCGCACTGCGTGCAATGGGCGGCGCGCGCGGCGCTGGGTGGCGAACTGGCGGCGCTGGTGACGGCGCCGCTGCATAAGGAGGCGCTGGCGGCGGCAGGCGTGGATTTTCCCGGCCATACCGAGCTGCTGCAGGCCGAGGCGGCCAGGCACGCGGGCGTGCCGCTGGCCGACATGCCGGTGCGCATGATGCTGGCCAACGACGAGCTGCGCACCGTGCTGGTCAGCATCCACGTGTCACTGCGTGATGCCTTGGCGGCCGTGACCTTTGGCAACGTGCTGCAAACGCTGCGCATCACCCATGCCGCGCTGGCGCGTAGCCTGGGCCGCGCGCCGCGCATTGCGGTGGCCGGGCTGAACCCGCATGCGGGCGAGGGAGGGCTTTTCGGTCGCGAGGAGATCGAGGTCATCGCGCCTGCCATGGCGCAGGCGCGTGCCGAGGGGCTCGACGTGCGCGGCCCCTACGCCCCGGATACGGTGTTCATGCGCGCGCGCGCCACCCGTGCGCGCCCGGGCGAGTTCGATGTGGTGGTGGCGATGTACCACGACCAGGGGTTGATTCCGGTCAAGTACCTGGGCGTGGACAAGGGCGTGAACGTCACCCTGGGCCTGCCGCTGGTGCGTACCAGCCCGGACCATGGCACGGCCTTTGACATTGCGGGGCAGGGCGTGGCCGACGCAGCCAGCTTGATCGAGGCGGTGCGCATGGCGCGCGCGCTGGCCGCTTGACGCAAAACAAAACGCCCGTGGCGCAGAGGCCACGGGCGTTGGATGGGCAGGCGTCTTTCAGCGCTTGAGGCTGTCGCGAATCTCGCGCAGCAGCACGATGTCTTCCGGTGTTGCCGGCGCGGGCGCGGGTTCGGCGGCCGGCGCCTCGCGCTTGAGGCGGTTGATCTGCTTGATCATCATGAAAATGATGAAGGCCAGGATCAGGAAATTGACGGCCACGGTGATGAAGCTGCCGTAAGCGAACACCGGCACGCCGGCCTTCTTGAGCGCATCCAGCGTGCGCGCCGTGCCTTCGGGTACCGTGCCCAGCACGATGAAGAGGTTGGAAAAATCGAGCTTGCCAAAAACCAGGCCGACCACCGGCATGATCAGGTCGGCAACGACGGAGTCAACGATCTTGCCAAACGCCCCGCCAATGATCACGCCCACGGCGAGGTCGATGACGTTGCCCTTGACGGCGAACTCTCTGAATTCTTTCAACATGCTCATTTCAACGCACTCCGGTGGTGGTGGGCTTGAAAAACCGCCCTATTGCTTGATATAGGGCAGCGCCTTGGCACGCGACAGCCCTCCGGCCACGATTATCACTCCGCTACAATTTGTGGTTGACCCTAATAGCGTTGCATACCGAGGATCCCCCCATGAGTGAAACTCCGATCGACTCCGGCAAACGGACGTGGCTGATCGCGTCCGGCTGCGCTGGCGCGGTGGGCGGCGTGGCTGCTGCCGTCCCCTTTGTGAGTACGTTCCAGCCTTCCGAGAAGGCCAAGGCGGCCGGCGCGGCCGTCGAGGTCGATATCTCCAGCCTCAAGCCCGGCGAAAAGATCACCGTGGAGTGGCGCGGCAAGCCCGTGTGGATCGTCAAGCGTACGCCAGAGCAACTGGCGGAGCTGCCGAAGCTTGATGGCCAGCTGGCCGATCCAGCATCCAAGCGCAACCCGGCTGAGCTCACGCCCGAGTACGCGCGCAACGAGTGGCGCTCCATCAAGCCCGAGGTGCTGGTGGCTGTGGGCATTTGTTCCCACCTGGGCTGCTCGCCCTCGGATAAATTTGTCGCCGGCCCGCAGCCCTCGCTGCCCGACGATTGGAAGGGTGGCTTTCTGTGCCCCTGCCACGGTTCCACCTTCGACATGGCCGGTCGCGTGTTCAAGAACAAGCCTGCGCCCGATAACCTCGAAGTGCCGCCGCACATGTACCTGTCGGAGACGAAGCTCCTGATCGGTGAAGACAAGAAGGCCTGAGGGAGACAGTACACATGGCTGCTTACCGCGAATTCAAGGAACTCTCGCCCAACGCCTCGGCGGGCGCGAAACTCACCAACTGGTTCGAGAACCGTTTCCCGACGGCCTTCGACGCCTACAAGGTGCACATGTCGGAGTACTACGCTCCGAAGAACTTCAACTTCTGGTACATCTTCGGCTCGCTGGCATTGCTGGTGCTGGTTATCCAGATCGTCACCGGCATCTTCCTTGTGATGCACTACAAGCCCGATGCCGCCAAGGCGTTCGAGTCGGTCGAGTACATCATGCGCGATGTGCCCTGGGGCTGGCTGATCCGCTACATGCACTCCACGGGTGCTTCGGCGTTCTTCGTGGTCGTGTACCTGCACATGTTCCGCGGCCTGCTCTACGGCTCGTACCGCAAGCCGCGCGAACTGGTGTGGATCTTCGGCTGCGCCATCTTCCTGGCGCTCATGGCCGAAGCTTTCATGGGCTACCTGCTGCCCTGGGGCCAGATGTCGTACTGGGGCGCACAGGTGATCGTGAACCTGTTCTCGGCCATCCCCTTCGTCGGTCCTGACCTGGCGCTGCTGATCCGCGGCGACTACGTGGTGGGCGACGCGACGCTGAACCGCTTCTTCAGCTTCCACGTGATCGCCGTGCCGCTGGTGCTGATCGGCCTGGTCGTGGCCCACTTGCTGGCGCTGCACGACGTGGGCTCGAACAACCCCGACGGCATCGAGATCAAGGGCCCCGGCAAGCCGGTGGACGCCAAGGGCCATCCGCTGGACGGCATCCCCTTCCATCCGTACTACACGGTGCATGACATCTTCGGCGTCGGCGTGTTCCTGTTCATCTTCTCGGCCGTGGTGTTCTTCGCCCCCGAGCTGGGTGGCTACTTCCTGGAGTACAACAACTTCATCCCGGCCGACCCGCTGAAGACGCCCAACCACATCGCTCCGGTGTGGTACTTCACGCCGTTCTATTCCATGCTGCGTGCCATCACCAGCGAGATGATGTATGCCCTGATCGCCTGCGTGGTGCTGGGCGCCGGCTTCGGCGTGCTCAAGGCCAAGCTGCCCGGCTTCATCAAGGGCGGCATCGTGGTCGCTGCCGCTGTGGTCATCGCGCTGATGCTGTCGATCGACGCCAAGTTCTGGGGCGTGGTCGTGATGGGTGGTGCCGTCATCATCCTGTTCTTCCTGCCCTGGCTCGACCAGAGCCCGGCGCGCTCGATCCGCTACCGTCCGGGCTGGCACACGTGGCTGTATGCCGTGTTCGTGGTTGTGTTCGTGATCCTGGCCTATCTGGGCGTGCAGCCGCCGTCGCCGGTGGGTGAGCGTGTCTCGCAGGTCGGTACGTTGTTCTACTTCGGCTTCTTCCTGCTGATGCCCTGGTGGACCCGTCTGGGCACACCCAAGCCTGTGCCTGACCGCGTGACCTTCAAGCCTCACTGAGCCGGAGAACAACAATGAAAAAAGTGCTTTTTTCGCTGATCGCAGCCCTCGGTATCGCTACCGGCGCACACGCCGCCGGCGGCGGCATGGCCTGGGACAAGGCGCCTGTCAACACCACTGACAAGGCTTCGCTGCAAAACGGCGCCAAGCTGTTTGTCAACTATTGCCTGAGCTGCCACTCCGCAGCGTTCATGCGTTACAACCGCCTGAAGGACATCGGCCTGACCGATCAGGAGATCAAAGACAACCTTCTGTTCACCACCGACAAGATCGGTGAGACCATGAAGGCCGCCATTGATCCCAAGCAGGCTTCCGAGTGGTTCGGTGCCAACCCGCCAGACCTGACGGTGATCGCGCGCTCGCGTGCCGGTCACAACGGCACGGGTGCCGACTACCTGTACACCTTCTTGCGTACTTTCTACCGCGACGAGACCAAGGCCACGGGCTGGAACAACCTCGTTTTCCCCAGCGTTGGCATGCCGCATGCGTTGTGGCAGCTGCAGGGTGAGCGTCGCGCTATTTTTGAAGAGGTTGAGAGCCACGGCCAGAAGGAGCATGTCTTCAAGGGCTGGGAGCAACTGACCCCTGGCGCCATGACGCAGCAGCAGTACGACCAGGCCGTTGGTGACTTGGTGAACTACCTGCAGTGGATGGGCGAACCCGCGCAGGACAAGCGCAAGAGCCTGGGCGTGTGGGTGCTGCTATACCTGGCGCTCTTCACGGTCATTGCGTGGCGACTCAACGCGGCTTTCTGGAAAGACGTCAAATAACACGATAGGGCGTACCCCGGTTCGCAGGCGCGCGCCGGGGCGTCATCTTTGCAGAGTGGGTGCTTCGCGCATCCCACTCTTTTTGATTTTTAGGAGCCTTTCACCATGATGGTGCTTTATTCGGGAACGACTTGCCCCTTCTCCCACCGCTGCCGCTTCGTGCTGTTCGAGAAGGGCATGGACTTCGAGATCCGCGACGTCGATCTGTACAACAAGCCGGAAGACATCAGCGTGATGAATCCTTACGGCCAGGTTCCGATCTTGGTCGAGCGCGACCTGATCCTGTACGAGTCGAACATCATCAACGAATACATCGACGAGCGCTTCCCGCATCCGCAGCTGATGCCCGGCGATCCGGTGGATCGTGCGCGCGTGCGCCTGTTCCTGCTCAACTTCGAGAAGGAACTGTTCGTGCACGTGAGCGCCCTGGAGTCGCGCGCGACCAAGGGCAACGAAAAGGCGCTTGAGAAGGCGCGTGCCCATATTCGAGACCGCCTTACGCAGTTGGCGCCCGTGTTCCTCAAGAACAAGTACATGCTGGGCGAGAATTTCTCGATGCTCGATGTGGCCATCGCGCCGCTGCTGTGGCGCCTGGATTACTACGGCATTGAGTTGTCGAAGAACGCCGCGCCATTGCTCAAGTATGCTGAACGCATCTTCTCCCGCCCAGCCTACATCGAGGCGCTGACACCGTCCGAAAAGGTCATGCGTAAGTAATTGCTTTCTTGTCCTGTCCTCGACTCTTCACGCTATGCAAAGCAACGACACCACTTCGACGCGCCCGTATCTGATCCGCGCCCTCTATGAGTGGTGCACTGAAAATGGGTTTACCCCCTATGTCGTGGTGCGCGTGGATGCTTCCGTGCAGGTGCCGCGGGAGTATGTCAAGGACGGCGAGATTGTGCTGAACGTCAGCTATGACGCCACGAGTGCACTGCAGCTGGGTAACGACTACATCGAGTTCAAGGCGCGTTTCGGTGGGCAGCCGCGGGAAATCATCGTGCCTGTCGATCACGTCGTGGCCATCTATGCGCGTGAAAATGGCCAGGGCATGGCCTTTCCTCCCCCCGAGGATGTTGTGGTCGAGAGCGCACCGGCCTTGTCGCAGCCGCTTGAGTCTTCCGGGGCTGCGCCTGCGCAGGAGCGGGTGGTGCAGTTGACTGTGGCGGATACGGCGGATAGTGATGCTGAGGAGCCGCGCCCGGTGCCGCCTGCGGGTGGCGGTGGGCGGCCCGCGCTTAAACGTGTCAAGTGAGCGCAAACTGGCCGATGATTCTCATGGCGTGTTTCTTTTTTGCTGCGTGGTCGGTATAAAATAAACGTTTTCGCCGGTTTAGCTCAGTTGGTAGAGCACCCGCCTTGTAAGCGGTAGGTCGTCAGTTCGAATCCGACAACCGGCACCATCTTTTTCCCGCCGTGGCCCTGCAGGGCCTGCGTTCAGTTATTGAACCTTGAGGCGAATTCCCTGTACATCCCAGCCCTTGCTGCGTAAATGCGCGGCCAGCGCTGGCGCCAGCTGGCGCAGCTTGGCGGCTGCGGCATTGCCTTTGACCAGCAGGCACCAGCTCGGTCCTTCGATCGGCCCGGCCTGGATGGCACTGCGCAGCGCAGGCGGCAGCAGCGGCTGGATGGCCTGCAGGCGTGCGCTGGACTCGCGCGTAAGCGACATCAGTTGGGCCAGTGTGGGTGATTCTTCACTGGCTTGTTGCAGTGTGATGGCGTGGTGGCGTCGGTGCATGGCAGTGAAGGTTGGTGCCGGCGAATTATCGCGAACCTTGACCAGCCCCTGGCACGCTGCTGAGAGACGGGCATGGGGCGCACAGTAGAATTCCTGATTTGGGTCCCGTTGCCAGATGGGCAGGCTTGCATTGCCGGGCAGCGGCCCCAACTGAATTCCACATTTTTTAGGGATTTTGGGTCGTTGTTCCGGCGCGATGCGGGGGCGGCGGCTCTTGCTCGCATGGCCACCAACTTTCTCACCAAAATTTTCGGCAGCCGCAACGACCGGCTTCTCAAGCAATACCGCAAGACGGTGGCGCGTATCAATGCCATGGAGCCTGAGTATGAGAAGCTGAGCGACGACCAGTTGCGGGCCAAGACCCAGGAGTTCAAGGAGCGCGTGGCCAAGGGAGAGTCCTTGGACGCGCTGCTGCCCGAGGCATTCTCCGTAGTGCGCGAGGGCTCCAAGCGCGTGATGAAGATGCGCCACTTCGATGTGCAGCTCATCGGCGGTATGGCGCTGCACTACGGCAAGATCGCTGAAATGCGTACGGGCGAGGGCAAAACCCTGACGGCCACGCTGCCGGTGTACCTCAATGCCCTGTCGGGCAAGGGCGTGCACGTGGTTACCGTGAACGACTACCTGGCGGGCCGTGATGCGCAGTGGATGGGACGTCTGTACAACTTCCTCGGCCTCACGGTGGGTATCAACCTGCCGCAGATGCCGCGCGAGGAAAAGCAGGCCGCTTACGGTGCTGACATCACCTACGGCACGAACAACGAATACGGCTTCGACTACCTGCGTGACAACATGGTCTACGAGGTACGTGACCGCGTGCAGCGCGGCCTGAACTACGCCATCGTTGATGAGGTGGATTCCATCCTGATCGACGAGGCGCGTACCCCGCTGATCATCAGCGGACAGGCCGAAGACCACACGGCCATGTATTTGGCTATCAACAAAGTCGTGCCTCTGCTCACACGCCAGGAGGGCGAGGCCGATCCACGCACCGGCGAGGGCGTCACCAAGCCCGGCGACTTTACGCTCGACGAAAAATCGCACCAGGTTTTCCTCACCGAGCAAGGCCATGAGAACGCCGAGCGCATCCTGGCCCAGGCCGGCTTGATCGCCGAGGGGGCGTCACTCTACGACCCCGCCAACATCACGTTGGTGCACCACCTGTACGCAGCGCTGCGCGCACACCACCTGTACCACCGCGACCAGCACTATGTGGTGCAGAACGGCGAAATTGTCATCGTCGATGAGTTCACTGGCCGCTTGATGGCTGGCCGCCGCTGGAGCGAGGGCCTGCACCAGGCTGTCGAGGCCAAGGAAGGGGTGAACATCCAGGCCGAGAACCAGACGCTGGCGTCGATCACTTTCCAGAACTACTTCCGCCTCTACGCCAAGCTGGGTGGCATGACCGGCACGGCGGACACGGAGGCCTACGAATTCCAGGAAATCTACGGCCTGGAAACCGTCATCATCCCGCCCAATCGCCCCAGCAAGCGCGACGACCAGCTGGACCGCGTGTACAAGACCACGCGTGAGAAGTATGAAGCCGCCATCGCCGATATCCGCGAGTGCCACGAGCGTGGGCAGCCGGTACTGGTGGGCACCACCTCCATCGAGAATTCGGAGATCATCGACGAGCTGCTGAACAAGGCCGGCCTGCCGCACCAGGTGCTGAATGCCAAGCAGCATGCGCGCGAGGCGGACATCGTGGCCCAGGCCGGTCGGCCTGGCATGATCACCATCGCCACCAACATGGCAGGCCGCGGCACCGACAT
This sequence comes from Paenacidovorax caeni, assembly GCF_001298675.1. Lineage (GTDB taxonomy): Bacteria > Pseudomonadota > Gammaproteobacteria > Burkholderiales > Burkholderiaceae_C > Paenacidovorax > Paenacidovorax caeni. Next base: position 131,457 of record NZ_CYIG01000001.1, on the reverse strand, counting down.
CGTGCTGGGCGGCAACATCGAGAAAGCCGTGGCAGCGATTGAGGCGGACGAGTCGCTGTCTGACACCGAACGCGCGACGCGCATCGAGCAGATGCGCGCGCAGTGGAAGCTTGATAACGAGAAGGTCATGGCCCTGGGGGGGCTGCGCATCATCGCTACCGAGCGCCACGAGTCGCGTCGCATCGACAACCAGTTGCGTGGCCGCTCGGGCCGCCAGGGTGACCCCGGCTCCTCACGCTTCTACCTGAGCCTGGACGACCAGCTGATGCGCATCTTCGCGGGTGACCGCGTACGCGCCATCATGGATCGCCTGAAGATGCCCGACGGCGAGGCCATCGAGGCCGGCATTGTCACGCGCAGCATTGAGAGCGCGCAGCGCAAGGTGGAGGCGCGCAACTTCGACATTCGCAAGCAATTGCTGGAATACGATGACGTGGCCAACGACCAGCGCAAGGTCATCTACCAGCAGCGCAACGAGATTCTCGACGCCAGCGACTTGGCCGAGATGATTGACGCCATGCGCGACGATTGCCTGGCCGATGTGGTGCGCCAGTACGTGCCCGCCGATTCCGTCGAGGAGCAGTGGGACCTGCCCGGCCTGGAGAAGGCCCTGGCCGGCGAGTGGCAGATCGAGCTGGCCCTGCAGCAGGAGGTGGCGGGCTCCGAGAGCATCACGGACGAGGAAATTCTCGAGAAGGTGCTGCAGACCGCCAAGGCCCAGTTCGACGCCAAGGTCGAGCTGGTGGGGCGCGAGAATTTCATGCAGTTTGAGCGCGCGGTGCTGCTGCAGAGCTTTGACAGCAACTGGCGTGACCACCTGTCCGCGCTTGACTACCTGCGCCAGGGCATCCACCTGCGTGGCTACGCGCAGAAGCAGCCCAAGCAGGAATACAAGCGCGAGGCCTTCGAGCTGTTCCGCCAACTGCTGGACCAGGTGAAGAACGAGGTCACGCGCATCCTGCTTACCGTGCAGGTGCAGTCGCCCGCACAGATCGACCAGGCCACCGAAGCCTTCGGGAGCCGCGCCGAGGCCATCACCAACGTCACCTACACCGCACCGACCGAGAGCGGCGAGGTCGAGTCCACCGTCGATCCCAGCACCTTGGCCTCCGTTGTGCCTGCGGGGGTGCGAGTCGGCCGTAACGACCCCTGCCCCTGCGGTAGTGGCAAGAAGTACAAGCAATGCCACGGCAAATTGACCTGATGCCATAACGTTGCACGACACGGGCTGCGGCCCGTGTTTGCTTTGGTGCCCTCTTTTTTATCCTTTCCAGGAACACACCCATGCCCGTGAACCTCTCCAGCCCCCAAGCCGCAGACCTGCATGCCGTGCCCGGCGTACGCATTGGCGTTGCCGAAGCCGGCGTGCGCAAGGCCCATCGCAAAGACCTGACAGTCTTCCTGCTGGACGAGGGCACGAGCGTGGCCGGCGTGTTCACGCAGAACCGTTTCTGCGCCGCACCGGTACAGGTTTGCCGCGAGCATCTGGCGGCGGGCCAGGGCATCCGCGCCATGGTGGTCAACACCGGCAACGCCAACGCGGGAACGGGCGCCGACGGCCTGGCGCGCGCGCGCGCCACCTGCGTGGCGCTGGCGGGCCGCCTGGGCCTGGCGCCGCAGCAGGTGCTGCCGTTCTCCACTGGCGTCATCATGGAGCCGCTGCCCGTGGAGCGCATCGAGGCGGGCTTGCCCGCCGCCATCGCCGACGCCCAGCCCGGCCACTGGGCGCGCGCCGCTGAGGGCATCATGACCACCGACACGCTGCCCAAGGCCTTCAGCACGCAGGTGGTGATCGGCGGCGCCACGGTGCGCATCACCGGCATCAGCAAAGGCGCGGGCATGATCCGCCCGAACATGGCGACCATGCTGGGCTTTCTGGCCACCGACGCGGTCATTGCCCCTGAACTCCTGCAGCCGCTGGTGCGGTCATTGGCCGACGGGTCCTTCAATCGCGTGACCATCGACGGCGACACCTCCACCAACGACTCCTTCGTACTCATGGCCACGCACCAGGCGGGGCATGCGCCCATCACGTCGCTGGACAGCAGCGAAGGCCGCGCGCTGCAGGCCGCACTGCTCGGCGTAGCCCAGAAGCTTGCCCAGGCCATCGTGCGCGACGGCGAGGGCGCGACCAAGTTCATTACCGTGCGTGTGGAAGGCGGCAAGACCACCGCCGAATGTCGCCAGGTGGCCTACGCCATCGCGCATTCGCCCCTGGTCAAGACGGCGTTCTATGCCAGCGACCCGAACCTGGGCCGCATCCTGGCGGCGGTGGGCTACGCGGGCATCGAGGACCTGGACCAGACGCGCATCGAACTGCACTTGGACGACGTGCATGTCGCCACGCAAGGCGGGCGCAACCCCGCTTACCGTGAGGAAGATGGCCAGCGCGTGATGCAGCAAAGCGAGATCACGGTGCGTGTTGGACTGGGCCGGGGCGAGGCACATGACACCGTGTGGACCTGCGACTTGAGCCATGACTACGTCAGCATCAACGCAGACTATCGGTCTTGATGCGTACCGTTATGCTTTGTTTTTGATAGCTGCTTGCGCTTGACTGGTAAGGGCTAAGGGCCAAAATGAACGAAAAATTTGAACGACTGGTCACCCGCGCCGAGCAGTTGATGGCGCGCATCGAATCGGTGCTGCCGCAGCCCCTGGGCGCTCCCGACTGGTCGGCCGCCGTAGCCTGGCGCTACCGCAAGCGCAGCAGCGGCCACGGCGTGCTGGAGCCGGTGCGCCAGGTGGCGCCGATGCGCCTGGAAGACCTCAAGGAAATCGACGCGCAAAAGGAAAAAGTCCAGCGCAACACCGCGCAGTTCGTGCAGGGCCGCACGGCCAACAACATGCTGCTGACGGGCGCACGCGGCACGGGCAAGTCCTCGCTGATCCGTGCCTGTCTGCACGCGTACGCGCCGCAGGGCCTGCGCCTGATCGAGGTGGACAAGGCCGACCTGACGGATTTGCCCGACATCGTCGAGGTGGTGGGTGGGCGGCCCGAGAAATTCATCGTCTACTGCGACGATCTGAGCTTCGAGGAAGGGGAGGGCGGCTACAAGGCACTCAAGTCCATCCTTGATGGCACGGTGGCCGCAAGCACGCCGAATGTGCTGGTCTATGCCACCAGCAACCGCCGCCACCTGCTGCCCGAGCAGATGAAGGACAACCTGAGCTACACCACCTCGGCCGATGGCGAGATTCACCCCGGCGAAGTGGTGGAGGAGAAGATCTCGCTGTCCGAGCGCTTCGGCCTGTGGGTGAGTTTCTACCCGTTCAGCCAGGAGGAGTACCTGGCCATCGTGGCGCAATGGCTCGCAGCGCTGGGCGTGGCGGAATCGGCCATTGCCGCAGCGCGGCCCGAGGCGCTGGTCTGGGCGCTGGAGCGCGGCTCGCGCAGCGGCCGCGTGGCCTACCAGTTCGCGCGCGACTTCGCAGGACGGCTGGACGCATGACGCAGGCACGCAAGCACACCGAGGTGGCTGTCGGCATCCTGCTGCGCAGTGACGGGGCCATGCTGCTTTCCACGCGCCCACCGGGCAAGGCATACGCTGGCTACTGGGAGTTTCCTGGCGGCAAGATCGAGCCCGGTGAGAACGTGGAGCAGGCGCTGCGCCGCGAGCTGATCGAGGAGCTGGGCGTCACCATCGGCGCAGTGCAGCACTGGAAGGTCACCGAGTACGACTACCCCCACGCGCTGGTGCGCTTGCACTGGTGCAAGGTGCAGGCGTGGGACGGTGATTTCGAGATGCGTGAGGGGCAGCAGATGGCGTGGCAGCAGTTTCCGCTGGATGTGCGGCCCGTACTGCCTGGTGCGTACGATGTGCTGCGCTGGCTGGCCGAGGAGCGGGGCCAGGTCTTTGATCCCGAAGTGCTATCGAATTAAGAGCTTCTTGCGCTTGCTGCGTGCGCGCTAGAGGCTGATTTCCCTCAAAATTAGCCGTCTTCGCGCCTGGGGTCGCCGTACGCAGCGTCTTCGGGAGGTGCTTCCGAGGGGACGCGAAACTCCTCAGTGGCCCAAGCGCCCAGGTCAATCTGTTTGCAGCGCGCACTGCAAAAGGGCCGGAAGCGGTTGGCCGGGCTGAAAACGCTGTCACCACCGCAGGTGGGACAGGGCACGGTGCGGGCGGGCGTGTTGTCCATGCAACTAGAGAGGCGGGCTAGGTTGTTAGGCTTAGGCGCACAGCGTCAATTCAAAGGCTGCATCGTCCTGGCAAGGCTGCAGCCGGCCATCGCCGTCCACACGCATCAAGCGCACCGAGACGAGCAGCCGGTTGCCGCTGATCTCGGGCACCAGCCCCAGGGACGGGTCGATGCGCAGGCGCAGCAACTGGAAGGTGCGGCCTTGTGGCAGGCTTTGCTGGAACTGGCCACGCTCGGCCGCCACGCGTTGCGGCACGCCGGCGTCGCGCAGCATTTTCAGCAGCAGGTAGATCGATTCGGCCAGCGGTGCCATGGTGCTGGCCCAGGTTTCCAGGGCGCGCTGGCGGTAGGTCGGGTCGCTGTGCTGCCAGGCGTGGTAGCCCGGCAAATCGAAGCCACAGGTGCCCCCGGGAATGCCCAGGCGGCTGCGAATGCCCATCAGCCATTCATTGTCGGTCAGTGCCTGGCCGGCTTTGCCACTTTGGTTGCTCAGCGCGGTAAAGCAGCGGTCGAGCTGGGCAATGATGGCGTTGAGCGCCGATTCTGAAATGGATGGGTTGCCCCGGTAGCTGTCGAGCAGGTGCTTTTGGCGCTCCAAGTCCTTGAGCACGTCGGCTTTCAGGTCGGCACGCGCCGCAACGTCCATGATTTCGAACAGGGTGACCAGCGCGAAGTGGTGGTCGAGCGGGTGCGTGCGGGAGACCAGTTCGCCCAGGCGGCGAAACAGCTGCTCCAGGCGCAAGTAGGTTCGCAGCCGTTCGTTGAAAGGATATTCGTAAAGGATCACGCTGCCGGATTCCTGGAGGCACTCAAGAAAAGAATCATAGCCCGAACCACGCGGCGATCCGGTCTGCTTGGGCTTGCAGTTCTTGCAGCGATTGCGTTTCGTTACAGACCACGATATCGGCGACGGCACGGCGTTGTGCACGCGAGGCCTGCGAGGCCATGATGCCTTGCACCGTAGCGCGGTCCAGTCCGCTGCGTGCCATGGTGCGCAGCAACTGGGTCTCTGGCGTGCAATCGACCACGGCCACGGCGTCGAGGCGCGCCGGCCAGTGGCCAGACTCCGCGAGCAGGGGGATGTCGAACACCGCCAAGCGGTGGCCCCGTGCGGCCGCCGCAGCAGCCTGCTCGGCAGTCTGCTGGCCGACCAAGGGATGGACGATGGCTTCGAGCTGCTGGCGTGCAGCCGGGTGGGCAAAGACCAGTGCGCGCATGCCGGCACGGTCCAGCGCGCCGTGGGTGTCGATCAGCGCATCGCCGAAGGTCTGCCGGATGGCGGCGATGGCTGCGCCCCTGGGGGCCGTTACGCTACGGGCAATCTGGTCGGCATCAATCCAGGCCGCACCACGTTGCGCAAGCATGCTCGCCAGCGTGCTCTTGCCGCTGCCAATGCCACCCGTCACGCCCAGTCGCACCATGGAGGGAGGGGGCGTCACAGTCCCAGCCAGCCCAGAAATTGCTGCATCACGGCCTGTGGCCCGAAAACCAGGGCGGTGAGCCCGGCTCCAGCCAGGAAGGGGCCGAAGGGAACGTAGCCGCCCTCGCGCAGCCCGCTGGTCAACTTCATGGCGATGCCGACGATGGCGCCGATGACAGAGGCCATCAGAATGATAGGTACCAGGGCCTGCCAGCCGAACCAGGCCCCCAGTGCGGCGAAAAGCTTGAAGTCGCCATACCCCATGCCCTCCTTGCCAGTGGCCAGCTTGAACCCCCAATACACCGACCAGAGGGACAGATAACCGGCCGCAGCACCCATGACCGCCGAAAAAAGCGGTACGTCGGTCCACTGCAGCGCCGCAGCCAGCAGCCCGGCCCAAAGCAATGGGAGGGTGAGGTCGTCCGGCAGCAAGGTCGTGTCCCAGTCGATCGCCGCCAAGGCCACGATGACTGCACAGAACAGGCACCACGCCGCCCCCGTGGGCGTGACGCCCCAGCGCCATGCGCAAAAAGCGAACAGTGCCGCCGTGATCAGTTCGACCAGCGGGTAGCGCAGGCTAATGCGTTTGGCGCAGCCCGCGCAGCGCCCACGCAAAGCCAGGTAGCTGAGGACGGGGATGTTCTGGTACCAGCGGATTGCGTGGCCGCAGTTCGGGCAGGCTGAGCGGGGGTGCGACAGGCTGATGGCAGGCGCCTGCGCCTCGGATGCTTCAGCGCCTTCGGCAGCGTAGTGGGCATATTCGGCGGCCCATTGCTGTTCCAGCATTTTGGGCAGGCGGTGGATAACGACGTTGAGGAAACTGCCGATGAGCAGACCGAAAATACCAGCCAAGGCAGCGCTGGCCCAAGGATCGAACACCATCAGACCACTTGACCGAGTTTGAAGATGGGCAGGTACATGGACACCACGATGCCGCCGATCAGACCGCCCAGGAAAACGATGATGATGGGCTCTAGCAGGCTCGACAGGCCGGCCACCATGTCATCGACTTCTTCTTCGTAGAAATCCGCTGCTTTACCGAGCATGTGGTCGATGGAGCCTGACTCTTCACCGATGGCGCACATTTGCAGCACCATGGTGGGGAAGACGTTGGCGTTGCCCATGGCTGCGGTTAGGCTGGTACCTGTGGAGACTTCCTGTTGGATCTTGTCCGTGGCCATGGCATATACCGCGTTGCCGGCAGCACCGCCAACGGAATCGAGTGCTTCGACGAGAGGCACCCCGGCGGCGAACATCGTGGAGAGCGTACGTGTCCAGCGCGCTACTGCGGCTTTGTCGATCAATGCGCCAAAGATGGGAATGCGCAGCAGCCATCGGTCCATGGCGATCTGCATTTTCTCGCTGCGCTTCCAGGCTTGCATGAAGAAATAGCCACCGCCGCCGATGATGCCGAAGATCAGCCACCACCATTTCACGAAAATTTCGCTCATACCCATCACGAAAAGCGTGGGTGCTGGCAGGTCGGCTCCAAATGAGGTGAACACTTCCTTGAATGCCGGAATCACGAAGATCATGATGACGGTGACCACGACGAAAGCCACGATGATCACTGAGATCGGATACATCAGTGCCGATTTGATCTTGGCTTTGATGGCTTCCGTTTTCTCCATGTAGGCCGCCAGCCGGTCAAGCAGGGTTTCAAGAATACCGGCAGCCTCACCAGCCTCAACCAGGTTGCAGTAGAGACTGTTGAAATACATTGGGTATTTACGAAAGGCGGCGTTCAGCGAGGTTCCAGTTTCGACATCCGAACGGATATCGTTGAGCAACTTGGTTACGCTGGCATTGGCGTTCCCGCGCCCCACAATATCGAAAGCTTGCAGCAAGGGCACACCCGCCTTCATCATCGTAGCCATCTGGCGGGTGAACAGCGCGATATCCTTGGGCTTGATTTTTTTGCCCGCGCGCATGCGCCGTTTCTTTATTTTGGTGGGCAAAACCCCTTGGCGTCGCAAAGTGGCCTGGACTTGGTTTTCGCCAACGGCGCGTATTTCTCCCCGTACGATCTTGCCGTGGCGATCCTTGCCTTCCCATTCGAAGACGAAATCCTTGATGTCCTTGGATGCTGCGGTTGCCATGGTGCTCCCTCGTAGTTCCCTGTGGTTGCTGCTACTTGTTATTCGTTGGTGACAGCCAGCACCTCTTCAAGTGAGGTCAGCCCCATCTTGGCCTTGTGCAGTCCGGATTCGCGCAAGGAGCGCACCCCTTCGCGTTTGGCCTGCTCGGCAATTTCGAGCGCACTGCCGTCCTGCAAGATGATGCGCTGCATCTCCTCGGAAATCGGCATGACCTGGTAGATGCCGACCCGCCCTTTGTAGCCATTGTTGCAGGCGGAACAGCCTACAGGCCGGTAGGTAACCCAACTGCCGTCGATTTCGCTGTCGCTGTATCCCGCCTCAATCAGGGCTTCATGGGGAATATCCGCTGGTGCTTTGCACTGGGCGCACAGCCGACGGGCAAGGCGCTGCGCAGTGATCAGGATCACGCTGGAGGCAATGTTGAAGGGGGCGATGCCCATATTCCGCATACGGGTGAGCGTGGTGGGCGCATCGTTCGTGTGCAGCGTTGACAACACCAAGTGACCGGTTTGTGCCGCCTTTATCGCGATGTCCGCAGTTTCAAGGTCACGGATTTCGCCGACCATGATGATGTCGGGATCCTGGCGCAGAAATGACTTCAGTGCCGCAGCAAAGGTCAGGCCGGCCTTTTCATTGACGTTGACCTGGTTGACGCCAGGCATGTTGATTTCCGAGGGGTCTTCCGCCGTCGCGATGTTCACCCCTGGCTTGTTCAACAGATTCAGGCAGGTGTAAAGCGACACCGTTTTGCCCGAACCCGTGGGGCCGGTAACCAGAATCATGCCGTAGGGCCGCCCAATCGCATGCAGCAGGCGTGCTTTCTCCTCAGGCTCGTAGCCCAGCGCATCGATTCCCAACTTGGCACTGCTCGGATCCAGGATACGGATCACGATCTTCTCGCCGAACAATGTCGGCAGGGTACTAACGCGGAAATCAATCACCCGATCGGGGCCGACCTTGAGCTTCATGCGGCCATCTTGGGGAATGCGCTTTTCCGAGATGTCCAGGCGTGAGATCACCTTGATGCGGGAGGCAAGCTTGTCCTTGATGGCGATGGGGGGGGAGGCGATCTCCCGCAATTCGCCATCAACGCGAAAGCGCACGCGATAGGTGTGTTCGTAAGGCTCAAAGTGCAAGTCCGATGCGCGCATGTTGAACGCATCAATCAGCATCTTGTGCAAGAACTTGACGACTGGTGCATCTTCCACGTCCGAGGTTTCTGCCTCGTTGGATTCCGTGGACTCCTCGACGTTGATGTCGCCGAATTCGAAGTCGCCACCACTGGTCAGCGACTCCATCGATTCACTCACACTCTTCGAGGCCGCCTCTACGAGTTTGGTGAGTTTGTCGTATTCGGCAATGATCCAGTCCACACCCATTTGCGTGGTGAACTTGATCTTTTCTGCAGCCTCCTGGTCGGTTGGGTCTGCTGTCGCCACGATCAGGCGGTTGTTGCGCTTGCTCAGCGGCAGCACCCGATAGGCTTGGCAGATTTTGGCGTCCAGCAAATCCTTGGGCAGCCGCGCAGGGTCAAATGCTGCCAGATCCAGCAACGGGGCACCAAACATGGTGGCCATGGTGTATGCAACGTCCGCTGCCGAGACGGCACCGGAGCCTGTAACCTCGGCAATAAAGCTTGTTTTGCTGGTCTGTGATTTTTTGTAAATTTCCTCGGCGGCTTTTTGCGTCAATTTGCCCGCAGACATCAAGGCCCGCCCCAAGCCGGGGAGGGCGACGGCCGGAGCGTCTTTTTGTGCGGTATCAACAGCTGCCATGTAACCGAAAACGTTTTGAGGTGACAAACGATCCTATCATCGCCGATAGCGTGGGTGTATGTACAGCCTGGAAATGCGTGGAATTGCTACATAACTTGTAGCTGTTGCGGTTTTGTGGAAGGGTTGTGCTTTTGTTTGTGCAATGCAAAAAGCCCAGCCGCTTTAAAGGCGGCTGGGCTTTAGATATTTGGTCGGGGTGAGAGGATTCGAACCTCCGGCCTCTACGTCCCGAACGCCTGATCATTGTCAATGAAATCAACGTGTTGTACGATGAAATCCATTATTTGGGACACTTCGGGGACACGGGCCGGTGGGCACTATTACAAAACGCGGAGAGTTGCAGTGGCAGGCCAAGGTCAGACGCCGTGGCTTCCCTGCGCAATCACGAACCTTCTCCTACAAAGAGGACGCTGAACGCTGGGTTCGCGCGATGGAGCGCGAGCTGGAGACGACCGGTTTTATCGACCGCCGGGAGGCCGAGCGCAACACCTTGGCCGACATCCTCTTGCGGTATGAGCAGGAGGTCACGCCGCAGAAGAAATCTGCAGCGATGGAGGCCACCAAGATCAAGGTCTTGCTCAAGGATGCTGCCCTTACCCAGATCAAGACTTCGGCCTTGAGTAGTTCGATTGTTGCCGCCTGGCGTGACCGTCGCCTCAAGCAGGTCAGCGGGGCGACGGTCAACCGTGAGATCGACATTCTGTCGGCGGCAATCAATCACGCGCGGCGTGAGTGGGGTATTCACATCGAAAATCCCATCCCCTTGGTGCGGCGACCGGAGAAGGCCAAAGCCAGGGATAGGCGCTTTTCGGATGAGGAGATGGTGTACCTGCTCGCCGCTTTGACGGGCGGTGAACGTCTGACCGATGGCACGTTCAGTAAGGGTGCACGTAACCCCTGGCTGCAGCCCTTGGTGGAGTTGGCTGTGGAGACGGCCATGCGCCGAGGGGAGCTGTTGTCATTGCGTTGGGAGTGTGTGAATCTGGACAGGCAGACGGCCTTCCTGCCCGACACCAAGAATGGCGATTCGCGTATGGTGCCCTTGTCGCGCAAGGCTGTGGCGATCCTGCAGGAGTTACAGGGCTTGGCTGGTGCAAACAATGCCCATGAGGGGCCGGTGTTCCAGACGACAGCAATGGCGCTGCGCAAAGGATTCAAGCGCGCCCTGGAACGTGCCCAGCAGCAGTACAAGGAAGACTGCCGAGCAGCCAGTAAACGCCCTGTTCGTGGCTTTCTGGAGGATGTCCATTTCCATGACACCCGCCACGAAGCTGCATCGCGCTTGTCGGAAAAGCTGAGCAACGTCCTGGAGCTGTCCGCCGTGACCGGTCACAAGGACTTGCGGATGCTCAAGCGTTACTACCATCCGCGTGCCGAAGACCTGGCGAAGAAGCTGGGGTAGCTGGGCCACCTGGGCTGTGGACAAGACTGTGTTCTGCTCGGGTTGTCCTCGTTATATCGCCCCTTGATGGCTCGATACATCGCCCCTGATTGTGTTCTGGGGCGGGTTCGTTAGATCGCCCCTCGTCGGTTCGATAGATCACCCCTTGTCTATACCTATAGGGTGTTCCTATAGCTTTCCTATAGTTCTTGCTGGTAGCGCTTGCAGTTTCGGTGGAAAAGTCTGCCGCTTGGCTGGGGCAGGTCAGGCTCCATTGCCTGAAAGCGTGCGACGAACTAAAATGTAAAATATTTTAGACATTATCAAATGCGCCACCAACCATGAACCTGATCGAAATCGGCCATGTCGTGGGCGCCCGGCGCGCCGAGCTGGGCCTGACCCAGGTGCAACTGGCGCACCTGAGTGGTCTGTCGCGTCAGACTCTGGTGGGCCTGGAAAACGGCAACTTGAGTGATCTGGGTGTCAACCGTGTTGGACAGGTCATGGCAGTGCTGGGACTGGATAGCGCCAAGCCGGACATCCAGGCGCGGCGCAAAAAGCGCGGCTTGTGGATGGCGGCCAAGACGGCCAGTGTCAGCTATGCGCATGAACTGGCCCCCGAGGTATTGGAGCAGGCCCTGGCCAGTGGCGATGTGCCGCCTTCATTCGCCCCACACCTGACCCATCTGCTGGATGAGGCTCCCGTGCCCACCGTCGTGATGGCGGTGGAGGAGGCAGCTGCGCATGCGCACCTGCCGCCTCGGCAGGTCTGGCGCAACGTGGCAAAGCTCGCGCAGTCGCTATCCGTCCACCGCCGGGCACTGTGGGCATGAAAGCCGATTCATTGCCCGGCGGGGCTTGGGAGAGCCTGTTTCCGCGTGCGTTGGCGTTGATCGACGAGATCAGCAAGTACGGCGGCATAGCAAACCCGTTCTGGACCTTGGGCGGTGGAACCGTGTTGATGTTCCGCTACCGCCACCGGCTCAGCAAGGACATCGACATTTTTGTGCCTGATCCGCAGTACCTGGGCTTTGTCACTCCACGGCTGAGCGACACGGCGGCGGATTTGACCGAGGACTACACAGAGCAGTCAGGCATGTTCGTCAAGCTCCAGTTCGAAGAGGGTGAGGTGGACTTCGTATCCGCCCCCAATCTGCTGGATGACGCCTGGGAAATCTGGGATATCCAAGGCCGCGCCGTCAAAGTGGAAACGGCTGCCGAGATCATCGCCAAGAAGATGTATCACCGTGGCGACCGCGTCACGGCGCGCGACCTGTTTGATTTGGCGCTGGTGATCGAGCGCGAACCTCTGCAGCTTCTGGCTGCGAAGCCATTTTTGCTGCGCCACCGTAGTGCTTTTCTGGCTCAGATTCGGCAGCCGCATCCCAGCCTGCAGGCAGCGTTCGACGCGATCGCCACGCTGGAATACACGCCGAACTTCGACCACTGCGTGGCCGTGGCTTGCGGATTCTTGGACGGCTTGTAGCGGTTGAGGCGGTGCAACCCAACCAAACTGATCTTGCCGTGGCAGTGGAAAACGTTTGTAGGGTGGCAGGAGAGGTTCGTCGAGTAAGTTCGACTGGAAAAATGATCAATAATTTGACCAATATGGCTAAATTGATTAAAATAATGACCAAATGATTGGTGTCCAATCACACGCCCTCCTTGAACGCCAACTGCTCTTGCAGCTGGGCGACCGCCTCAAGCGCCTGCGCAAGGCCCAGCGCCTGGGCACGGTAGAGCTTGCTGCGCGTGCGGGCATGACGCGCAACACCCTGCGCGCGATCGAGTCGGGCGATCCTGCGCCATCCATCGGCACCTACCTGCGCGTCATGTCCATCCTGGGCGTTGGTGGTGATTTGGCGTTGCTGGCGGGCGATGTCTTGCAACCGGCGCCTGCGGGTTCCGCCGCAGCGCGTTCGCGGCATCCCGCGCCCGTGGTGCATGTGCGCGTGCGCGCCGACCCAACCAGGCATCAGCTGCAGGACTTGCAAAGCCTGGCCCTGCATGAAGAAGCCGTGCGGCTGGCCAAGGCCGACCCTGCTCAGGTTCAGCAGGCAAAGGACACGCTCCAGCGCTGGCTGGCTACTGGAGATGTTCGCTCTGCAGCCTTGTGGCGTGAGTGGGAGGACATCCTGAAGGCGGGCGCCTGGCGCAAGGTATTGGCCCGTACTCGCCGTGCGCAGCAGCTGCGCCAGGCATCGCCACTGGTCACGATCCTGCCGCCCGAGACCCGCCAGTCCATCCTGCAACAGGTGGGTGAACTCAAGAGGGGTGTGACGATGGGCGACGAGATGGGAGATGCACCCGAGGATCAGCCATGACCCGAGAGGAGCTGGAACACATCATCCGTGCCAGCGGTGACATCACCGACCAGTACGAGTTTGTCATCGTTGGCAGCCAGTCCATCCTGGGCGCGGTGCCCCGGCCCGAGGATGTGTTCACGGTGTCCATGGAGGCGGACATCTATCCCCTGCAGGCACCGGAGCAGGCCGACAAGATCGATGGCGCCATCGGCGAAGGCTCGCAGTTCCACGAAACCTACGGCTACTACGCGCAGGGCGTCGGCCCGGAAACGGCTTGCCTGCCAGCAGACTGGATGCAGCGGGTGCATCGCATCCAGAACCGCAATACCCAGGATCGCATCGGGTACTGTCTGGACGTTCTCGACCTGTTCCTCGCCAAGGCTGTGGCTGCGCGGGAGAAGGATCGGGAGTTCTGCATCGCGCTGCTGCAGTACGGCTACGTGAGCCTGGAAGTCGCCCTGGCGCTCGTGGGCGACATGCCCCTGGATGTCAAGGCGCAGCAGACGTTGCGGGCGACGATGCGTCGGTGGGCAAAAAATGCGGTCTGAATCGACTGAATGGGGCAGGTCACTCCCGCCTGCTGGCCGGATCAGCACCCATGAGCCGAGCCAGACGGTCGCCTTTTTCTGGCCATACGCGGCAGTGACCAGCGCTGCAACCACTTCGTCCCCGAATAGCGATGGTCGTTACCCTTTCTGGAGGGGCCGGAAGAATCCGTCGCTCTTTGCACAGGCTGACCCCCTAGTGCCTAGATTTCACTTCATCGGTTTTGAACGCTCCTGTCCAGTGATGGCGTTGACACACATCTGCAGGTCTTGCGCGGCCTTGCGCAGTCCGACAGCCGATCCATCCTAGGCTCAGTACCCCGGCCCGAGGATGCCATCGGTAAAGGTTCGATGGGAAAACCAAATGTTTCGTGTTCAAGTCAAAAATTGACCGATAGACTGAAGCCCTCCAGTCCGATCTTGAAACCGATGCCGCGCCAGCAAGAAAACCGCCTCCCGCAGCCTAGCTACCACAACCCAAATGTTGCTGATACGGCAATGAAAGCGGTTCTTTCGAAACTGCCTCTGCATGCGGAAGAAGATAGGCGACGAGAAATTGTTGCCGAGTGCGAATTGGTGAGCGTAGTCGCCGCGCAAGGCATTCCGAAAGACACTGCATCCGCATTGATTTATGCCTTGCGCCGACAATTCGCGGCGCTGGCCCTGCTTGACCCAGTGGAGTTGCAAAAGGGGCGTTGGACTTTTGTGTCCTTCCCCGCTTCTTTGCTTGGCCGTTCATGGCTTACCACCCTAGCAACGCCAGACCAAACTTTGCTGCCGTCCGACTATTGGGAGCAAGGTGATCATCGCCCCGATGACGTCAAGGAAGAGCAGCGGGTGCTTCTGCACAGAATCGAAACCGAACGTGCCCGGCGTAACCCTGAAGCGCAGCCTATCCGCGTCGTCTATGTCGCGTGGGCGCTCATTCGCTGGGGTAACAAGTTCCTGCTGCATCGCCGGGAAGATAAAAGCAGACAGGGTGAAAAGGGCTACGGCATGGTGGGCGGCCGCTTCAATCTGAGCGATCTGCCGCCCGCCATCCAGTCACAGACGGACATTCTTCAAGAGACTTTCAAACTGGACTCCACAGTCGTCGCTCAGCACATCACCGCCACCTTGGAGCGGGAGCTGGAAGAAGAAACGGGAATGTTCAAGGACAAACACTACTCCTACGAGCCCTTCGGGCGACCACTACCGGCCTACAAGGCAGTCAACGGCGCGGGCAACCGGCACGCTTACAGCGCCTACAAATTTCATCTCTTTCAAGTCAAACTCACTTCAGCGGGCGAAACACATTTGCTTTCCAGGATAGCTGAGGACGAACGGCTGACATGGTTTATCGCAGCCGAAATCGCGGCCCCGCAGCGCGCGGACGGCGCTGCCGCATACGTGGATGCATTGCATCAAGCGTGGGGCAAAGACCTGGAAAAAAACCTATCCACTGCTTCCGATTCAAAGGCTAGCAAGCCGACTTTCACGGGTGAGTCCATGATGCTGGACTTGCCTGGAACGCCCGACGCGGCGTTTCAACTTGGCAAGCCGGGCAAGGAAAAATCTGTGCGCCCGATCAACCGGCTGGGAGAAGCCGAATGGCAACTTCTAATGCTGTTGGGATGGCACATGCGGGACTTCCAGATGCGGCTAAACGCCGACGCCGGAGTTCGCTTGCTAGGCAATGGCTGGATTGATGCGCCAGGCGTTGTGTCCCTCGCTCGCAGCCTGCACGAAAGAATCCAGCCAATCTTGCCCGGCCTAGTGGAAATTCGGGAGGATCGCTATGTGTCGATAAGCGTTGCGCCTGACGCTCTGCTTTTCCCTGCAGATCTTTTCCGTTACCAGATCCAGGGCAGCAACACCACGGGGGGAGTGTTCGGGCTTGCGCGCCTTGAACTTGGAACGCCTTGGGGAAGACTGGAGGGAAATGCCTACGAGCGAAACATCAATGGGAACACCGTGGCCGTGCTGCGGGAACTCGAAAAAGGTGACGAACCTGCTGGGGACTGGGAAAGATCGCTGCGTGAACAGTTCGGTGGTGGGGTAAGGAGCGTTGGACTGCGTCGGCTGTGGAGTACCAAAGGTAACGTCACAAGCTTGGTCGAAGGGCTGAAAAGACTCTCCGGTACCTCGCTGCCGTGACGGTGCTCCGGTAGTTCTCCGCTAACAATGATGCACGGACACCTAAAGTTCGATTCACCAAACGCACTCCCGCGTCGGCAACCAAGACGAAAGGATCGACCATGATCGACAAAGCACTTCCCGCCGGACTGGCCGGCGAAAAACTCTCCCGCACCATCACCGGCACCAGTGAGGTCTCTGTCGGGCGCTCGGCCATCGCTACTGGCTCTGGTGCTGGCCTCGGTTATCTTGTGGCATCTGGCGCTGCCATCGGTTTGGAGGCCGTTGGCCTCACGGCGGCGGCAACGGTGGCAGCTCCTGTGATTGCACCAGTGGCATTGCTGGCTGGCGGCATCGCGCTTGTGCGCAGTCTGTTCGACTGAGAGGGCGCGCCCATGTCGTGGCTGATGTTCACCGCTGCTATGCTGAACATCGTGATTTCTGAGAACAGGAACTGAGGAATGGGGTCACTCCGGCAAGCACAGTTCTTGCCGGAGTGATGCCTTAAGGAGGGGATTGTAGATGAACGAAAACGATACCGTACTCAATGGCCGATACACGCTGACAGAGCGTGTCGTCGCCATGCCCAGCATTCAGTCGTCCGAGCTTTGGGAGGCAACGGACAGCGATGGCAACACCTACACGCTGAAAATCACACCCTACACTGGCACAAAGCCGCCGCCCGAAATTCGCCGCTTGTGGGACAACGACCTGCGGGTGATGTATCGCCTCAGCAGCAGCGCAGGGGCCGACAGGCAACTCGTGGTCATGAAAGACGCTGGCATTGATGCCGACACGCGCGTGATGATCCTAGTCTATGAAGGATGGCAACACATCACCTTTGCCCAAATACTGAAGAACCGTGAGGCGACCGATTGGCTTTCCTTCAAGAGCCTGAAAGAACGTCACTCCCGAAGGGAGCTGTGGCGCGCCCTGCTGCAACTGGCCAAGGGGCTGAAATCGCTCCACGACCAGAATTTGATACATCGCAATGTCACCCCAGAGGCAATCTGGGGCCACCAAGGTGGAGGATCAGAATCACTGCGCTTGAGCGGTTTTGACTGGAGTGCTCGCATCGGGCATGTAGCCAATATCCATGATCGTAGCTCGTGGGCCACGCCCCCAGAACTTCAGCAAGTGGGCTATTCATTTGCTTCCGACTGGTATGGCTTTGGCACTACAGTCGCCAGGTGTTTCCATAAAGTTGAGCATCTCAGTAATAAAAATCCTGCATTTGCAGAAGGCTTAATCTCGGCCATTTCTAGAGAAAATCCCTGTAGCCTTGAGCTGCTAGAGAAAGATTTCATCAAAGCCATCGCCGCTCCCAATCGTCTGGATCGCCTGCAACGCGCCACGGAAATTCTGGGGTGCATCGAGAAGATCATCGAATCTCTCGATTTTGGCCATTTAGGCAAAGGGGGTGGCCGCCGAGTTTTGCTGCATCTCGATCCCAAGAATCCGGAAACCACTGATTCGGCAAGAAGGGCGGGCTTTGTGGCCAATCCGGATGCCCCTTTCGACGAGTTTAAGCCTACTGAGTCCGAGCATATTGTCCGTCTGAAGGAGTTCATCGTCAGACAACTGCGTAACTCAAAATTGAGTTGGAGTCGTGGTGGTGCCTGGTTTGAACTGAAGGGTGGAAGTCTTTTCATTCGAGGCAATAAGTGGATGGACCGGAGCAGCAGGGAACAATCTTGGAAAGCTGCGAAGGCCAACCTCAGCAACACATCGCGCTTGCCGGAGCCAGTGCCAGCCAGTGGATTTGACGATGTTCGCATCGAGGTTGAGTTCATGCTTCATGAAGTCAACAAGAAAATTGGCCCAGGCTCAGGATTCATTCCGTGGGATAGCTTCGCCCCCAAACAAGAAAATACCCAAGGATTGGGGCCGGATTCTGAGAACCTGCAGCAGTTTCTCCATGTATCCAACCAGTTTGAGGTTTTGCTCCGCGATGCCGAGTTGTTCAAATACAAGATTGTCCATTCGGCAGAGAAGCAGGGCAACACGGAAATCACCATTGCCCCCGTTGATGAAAACCGCCCTTCGCGGCAATTTTTCAAGGCCAACAAGAGGATGGTTGATTTCATCCAGCAGGTAATGGAATCTGGACAGCGGGACTGCGACAAAGTCTTGCTGACCGATTCGGATTCCTTGTTTCTCAA
Source organism: Paenacidovorax caeni (assembly GCF_001298675.1). Taxonomy (GTDB): domain Bacteria; phylum Pseudomonadota; class Gammaproteobacteria; order Burkholderiales; family Burkholderiaceae_C; genus Paenacidovorax; species Paenacidovorax caeni. The sequence continues at coordinate 113,514 of NZ_CYIG01000001.1, read as the reverse complement.
ACGTGCCGGTGTGAGCGTAACCAGTGCGCCATTTGATGTGGACAGGGAGCAGTGGGCGGTCAAAGACATTGACCAAGAGAACGAAACCCTCACGCTGTTTCGGCAAAACGCGCAGGGTATTGCTCTGCCGCCACAGGAGGGGCATTTGCGCACACTCGGCCATTACGGTCAGATTCGACTGATCGAACGGCGCAAACAATCCATTGACCGCTTGTCTTCGCACGCCTTTTTGTTGCGAACACTTGCAACGCCGGGTTTTACCAGCATTGATGCCAGTGAAAGTGAATTTCCTTGGCCTCAGATCGAGGAGGGTGGAGCGGTTGATGAAAACAAGCTTGCGTCCATCAAGGACATCCTCAGGATGCGCCCGAAATATGCGCTGCAAGGCCCGCCCGGCACTGGCAAGAGTACGCTGGTCGCCCATCTTTTGCGGCAAATACTCGAAGACGATCCAATGGCGCAAATCCTGGTCACAGCCAAGGATCATGCCGCTGTGGATGTGCTGCTCGACAAAGTCATGCGGCAAGCATACGAAGGTTCCTCAAAGGAGCAACTCCCTCTGGCCATTCGGCTGAATCGCCGCGACGGGAATGACCATGCCAAGGAGCAAGCTCAGGAATTGATGAAGACTGCACTTGATGCAATCAGCAAGAACACCTTGCAAAGCACGACTGCTTATGCGGACGTACAGCGTGATTGGCGCGCCCTTCTCCAGACATGGAATAGTGATGGCCAGAGTGAATCTGCTCAAGTGCTGTCAAATGCGCTCGTTGATTTGGTGCGGCGCGGCGCAAGCATTACCTACTGCACCACCAGTTCCGGCGACCTTGAAGAATTGGCTAAAGGGGCACACTCGTTCGACTGGTCTATCGTCGAAGAGGCCGGCAAAACCCATGGATTTGACCTGGCGCTGCCGCTTCAGGCCGGTCACCGCTGGCTGCTGCTTGGTGACCACAAACAGTTGCGCCCCTTTCTCTATGACGAGTTCGCGGCTTGTTTCAATCAACTCAGAGGAGAGGGCGGAACGGGAGGCGTGATCGGCATCCTTGATGAACTCGGTCAAAAGCCGGGCAATGCTCGGCTCATTGACATCGAGTGGCTCAAGGAAAAACTTGATGCCGATGCGAACTGGGCCAAGTCCTTTCCGAATTACGCACAACGCTGGCTCGCCAGCTTTGAAAGTATCTTTGAAGGGCGCAGGAAGCTCAGGGGCATTACTCAAAATCAGTCCATTGGCGCTTCCGCAGGCTTGCTGACAAAACAGTATCGGATGCCACCTGTGGTTGGCGACCTCAACTCTACAGTTTTTTACAAGGGTGAGGTGAGCAATGCAACCGCTGATGCGGAAGGTGGTCCAGACGAGGGCCATCGCAATCCCTTTGTTGCGCCAGTCTGGCTTGCTGGCAAATCCTTGGTCTGGGTGGACATTCCTTGGACTCAGGAACACAAGGAGTTCAAGAAAACCGGCTATGCCAACCGTAGTGAGCAGCAGGTCATCCAGCATCTTTTGCAGCAGATGGCGATTTCGGATACTCAGACAACTGGGCGGCCAAACACTGTGGCCATCCTTACTCCCTACAACATGCAGAAGATTGCCATCAATCGAGATGCAGTCATCACCCCCCCTTCTGGTTGCCAATTCGGCAGCGCACAGAACCGCGAGATCGGTGAGAGCAAAGCCAAAGCGTATTCGGTGGATTCCTTCCAAGGTGACGAGGCGGACGTCATCATTGTGAGCCTTGTGCGTAATAAACCGACGCGAGCACAAGAAACGCTGTCAGCGAGCGACATCGAGTTTATTGCCCAACCTGATCGCCTGAATGTGATGCTGTCCAGGCCCAAACGCCTGCTGATCATCGTTGGCTGCTGGGATTTTCTCTCAGCCTGTGTGGCCGATGTTTCGTCTGCCACGGATGCTGACGGGAACTACATCGATCCCGATTACGGGCCTTTCAAAAAAACAATTGAGGAACTCAATGCTATGTGCAAGGACGGTCGGGCTTTGAAAATCACCGCGCAAGAGGTATTGCAATGAGTACAGAATTGCGCATACCTCTGACCGAGATTCGTGTCAAGTTTCGAGCCGGGAGCCGTCGTCCCATCACGGAGCTGGACCGTTTGGTCATGCAAGCAATCGCCACTGGTGCAAGCTCGGTCAGTGATCTAGCGCCTATTTTCCAACTTCCGGAACGATTGCTGGTCGAGTGTTTGATTGATTTGATGGATATGGCCTTACTTGCGCTGGACATTGGCGGAAGCGGATTTCGCCTGACCGAGTTTGGAACCCGGAGCCTGGAACAACGCCTGACAACCTTCGGCGAGCGACTGGGCGATGCCGAGGAGTTGATTTTTCTCCGCGAGGATTTGACAGGCCGTATCGGCCCGAGACGCATTGTTTGGTATGCGCGTGAAAAAGGTGAGATCCCGCCGGGAACGGCGCTGGGAAATAGCTCGTTTGGAGAGATGGAGCGACTTCTTCTCCAGGAACTCAAGGCAAACAAAGACTATCAGGGCATGCATTTGCACTCGGTGGAATCCATCATCCCCGTGCGTGATGGCATCAGTTTCAAGGTGACTGTGGACGAGGAGCGCATCTCCGGGCTGCCGAGGCAATGGGGGCATCTGCAGCCGCTACTCGTTGCGGAAGCTAAAAAACGGGGTGTCAGCTATGTGGGCGTGTCGAAGCACGATGAACCGATTGAGGACTTGGCATGGTGCGAAATCAATCTGCGCGAAAGCGACCTGCTACTTACAGCATCAAGCCATGAATCCACGCTGCTTGATGCTATCAAGCAAGCCCACAGCCATCTGCTGATTGTGTCTGCTCATGTTTCGGAAAAGATGCTGAATACGCTCCAAGCCGACATCACAGCGGCGATGCTTCGCGGTGTGCGTGTGGATGTGCTTTGGGGTTTACCTTCCCTTGATGAGGGCGGCGAGCCTCACGCAAAAACGACCAAGAGTTGGTCACAGGCTATACGCAAGTCTTCCAGCGGTTCGGGCGATAACTTGGCCGTCAATGCGGAACCTCTCAATTCGGATGGCAAGGTTTTGATTTGGGATACGCAAGATGGTTCATACCAAGCCATTGTTGGCAGCTACAACTGGCTCTACGGGCTGGTCGGCTCTGTTGCCGAACGCCGTGGCTCAGAGGCCAGTGTCCGCATCTACGATCCGCGTCTAGTGGGGAGCATTTGCTCCACCCTGGCAGGGTGGCTTGATGACGGCGGGCAGCAATCAAGCGGTATTCCACTACGCTGGCGTCAGATTGGTTTGCATTTGGCGCAACAAGAGCCACCCAGCGTCGAGCAAGACACACCGGTAAGCAGGGCGCGCGTGATCTTTGACGAGGGGCACGCCCAAATGCTCCGCGAGGGGCTGATGAACGCTGATCAACGACTGCTGGTGACAAGCCACAAGCTCAACCGCAGCGCTACGGGAGACCCTAATGACGGTGGCGGAAAATTGGAGTGGCTGGCCCGCAGAGAGCGAAACGATGGACTTCGGTTTGCCCTCGTCTCCGGCAGGAAACCCAAGGGAGATAGCTGGACTTCGGAGGATCAAAACCGGCTAGAGGAATTGGTCGGCGTCGTTGGCGGCTCTATGAGCCTTGGTGAAGGCACACATGCCCGTGTGTTGGTCTATGACGATGTGGTTGTTGTGTCAAGTTACAACTTCCTCTCCACGACACAGGACAAGCGGCAAATCGGCGTAATGCTGCAAAGTAAAGCTACTGCGGACACGCTGTGGGATGCGTTCGAAGTGGCGAAGATGCATTCTGGCGATGGTTCGAGCTTCTCCCGCCTTGCAACTTTGTCAGCAAGTTGACCAGTGCGACCGCTGCCTGCTGGCGAAGACTTTTACGTGCACCGCGCCCCCGAAAGCACCAGCCGGGTTACCTGATTGGACTTCTGCATCTGCGGGTCGGCGATCACGTCTTTGCTGATGAACGCCTTCGTGCCTGCCGTGTAGGGGCCGACCACGATGGGCTCGGTGCGGATCAGACCACCGGCATCGTTGAACATGCCCGCGTTGAACATCAGCATGTTCTTGCAGCTCTTGGCGTAAGTCACGTCACCAAGCAGTTTGTCGTAGAACTTCGATGCGGCGGGGCCGGGGATGCCGCTGCCTTCGCCCTTGCCGTAAGAGAGATTGACCGTCATGTCTTTGGGCAGCGCCGATGCGTCCACCGTTTGCTTGCCGTACAGCATCTCCGTCCAACCGGTGTTCATCTTGCGGTTGGTGCTTTCTGCCCATTGATCGTAGCCCGCGCAGCCGGCGAGCATCGAGATCGAGGCTGCGAGAGCGGCGGCCTGAAAGAGGTTCTTCTTCATCTTCTTCTCCGTGGTGAAATGAATTTGATCAATGGCCCGCTCACCTGATTTGCTGACAAGCCACCGCTGACTGGTACTTGATGCTGTCGTTACCCACAAACACTTCAGCTGCCGCGCCAACCAGCAAAGTGTTTTTCTTGCTGGGCTGCTTGAAGTAGGACGGCTCGTCGGTGTTGGCGTGTTCGTCGATTCGACTGACGCCCAGCCGTTTGGCCAACTGCTTGCCTGTTTGGCGCTTCAGATATACGGTCGCCTTGTTCTCGCCATCGACGGCGGTGACCAACGCAGCCACCACTTCGTCTCCGAACAGTGATGGTCGTTGCCCCTTCTGCATGGGCAGAAAGAAACCATCGGCACCTTTGGCCAAGCCGATGGCCTGGAGCTTGGATTCCACTTCATCGGTCTTGAATACCGTACCGGCCTTGCATTGCAGCAAGGCTTCGAGCTGTTGTGCAGCGGCTGTTGACGTGGCTGCTGGTGCAGCGGCATCGAGCAACGGCACAGGCATTTGTGCCCACGCCAGGCCGACGCCAGACACGGCCAGGCCGCAAGCAATCCACCGACGCAGAGCGCGCAAATTCCGATTCATGACGAGTTCCTTTCCGAACGACGATGCAACCTCCACTGCTGGCGTTCCAGCAGGGCTTGAAAATGGGTTTCACCGGGCGCATTCCACTGCGGCCACTCGGGCGGCAGGTCGGGCTCGGGGTGCGGCGCCACACGCAAGGCCAGCAACTCCAGCCGCCCCGGAAAATGCCTCAACAGATCAGCAGCCAGGGACTGCTCCTGGCCCACGATGACGTTCACACACAGCAGCAGGTCTTGCGCTGCCTTGCGCAGCTCGGCAGCCAGCTCGGCGGCATCGACGGTGTTCATGGATTGCCCCTCTCGGGATCGGGTGATTGCATCCGCAGCCCGGCATATACGACAGCCCGTTCCTCGGGAGCGAAGGCGATGAGTTCTCCGCCATCCCACAGCGGAAAGGTGCAGACCGTTTTCCCCATGCGCAGGAATTCTTGTCGCACGTACTGCGCCAGGGCTTCCAGGTCATGCAGCGCAACGTTTTCCGGGGTCTCTTCGGCAGAAATCACCAGATCGGTGGGCGCCACATGCACCAGCTCCAGCCCCATGCGCTGAAACGCCAGTGCCAGCAGCGAGCGTGACGGTTCCTGGTCAAGGTAGTTCGGCAGGGCGGCCAGCGTCTCTGCATAGTGCAGCGGCTTGCGCTTGGCCATGATGAACTCGCGCAGCCGTGCAAAGGCATCGTCAAGTGCCTGCAGGCCTTTCGTGTTGATCTTCGTGCCGATGTCCCTGTCCTGGTTCAGCTCGCCATAGGCATCGCTGGTCAGCCAGGCATGGCGCGCCACCGTGTCCACCACGCAATGCAGGATGTTCTGCGCCAGGCCGTCTATGCGCTCGACCAGGCCGAACTCGATGGCGTCCAGCCCATTGAGGGTGACCGTGGCCCACAGGCCATTGCGTTCGTCCCCATGCAGGCATTGCGTGGCCATGCCCTGCAGCGGAATGATGAAACCCAGTTCCTCCAGCTTGCCCAGCAGCAGCTCGACCGTGGCATTGATGGGCGTCGGCGGCGGAAGGGGCGCAGCGGTGTTCGAGGGCGGTTCGGGCTGTGCCGGTGGCAGCCGCCCGCCAAACCGCGCTTCGTACCAGTCGCCCAGGATGTCCGTGGCGAGCTCGGATTCGCGCAGGCCTCGGGCCTTCGCCTCGTGCCGGATTGCATCCGTCAGGCGCACGTCCAGCATCCAGTTGGTTTGCGCCATGGCGCCCTGGGCCTTCTTGCGTTCTCGGTAGCGGCGTTGGTACTCGGCGGAGGTCTGCCTTCCGGTTCGTGGACGTGACATGCTTGTTTAATTAACAACACTAGTTAAACTAACTATCCATGAAATCGCCGTTTCACGCAAGCCCATGCTTGTGACAACAATCCCTCGCGGGAGATGAACATGACTGCCAACAGTGCACAGTCCATGAGCCAGAAGCAGGCCGACGCCCTTCGGCGTGAGTGGGCGTTGCTGCTCAAGATGGGCTACGCCAGCCAATGGGCGCCAGTGCAAAAAATGGCGCGCCAGGATGAAATCGTCGCTCTGCTACTGCAGGCGGGCCAGGCCCTGCCACGGGCATTGACCAGGCAGGAATTGCTCGCCAGCGTGCTCATCCGCAAGGCGGAAGGCGGGCGCAACTATGTCGATCTGGCCGACATCCCGCAGCCATGGCAGGAGGAGTTTTGGGCGGCGCTTCATGGCTGCGGGCGTCCCATCGTCGAGGGGGTGGAGCGTGCTGCCTACGCCTGGGACTGGGAGGGTTGGGTGTGCAGCCAGGCGTTCAGTGACCCAGCAGTGATGCGGGCACTTCACCGTCTTGCCGACTATCCGGCGCTGTCAGTTCTTGCCGCAACGCGCACTCAAGCCACCAAGCTTGATGGTCGGGCTTGCCGCTACCTCTATGAGGCTGCTGGTTCGGCGTTGGCGCAGTACGAGGTGTCGGAGAACGAGCGGGCCTTCATGCAGCAATTGGGCGTGGTTGTGCCGACGAATCCACGCGAGGCTGAAGAAGTCATGCTGATGAGCTGCCTGGAGGTTGCCCAAGGCGTCCGTGCAATGCCTTGCTCGGCGCAGCAGGCCAATGTCATGCGTGTGGCGGCTATGGTCATCGGCAGCAGCTTTCCGAAATCAAAAAAACGGCTTATGGAGGCAGCAGTGAGGTATTTCGAGGTGCACCCCGGCGAAGAGGTTGAATCCGCAGAGGTCGTCAGGCTCGGCTGGGTTGCCACTTTGCCGCGCTTGCGCGATCGTCTGGAACACAAATTGCGAATGGCGAGGGCGCAATGATTTACTTCTTTGGCGACACCCACGGCCACTTCCGGCATGTGCTGGAGATCGTCTCCAGGGATCGCCCTGCAGCCATGGTCTTTTTGGGTGATCTGCAGGCGCAGCGCCCGCTGGAAGTGGAGCTGGAATCCATCCTGGGGATGACCGAAGTCTGGTTCATCCATGGTAACCACGACACGGATTCGGACGCTGACTACGATCACCTGTTTGGCTCGGCGTTGGCGGACAGGAACCTGCATGGGCGCGTTGCCGTGGTCGATGGCGTGCGCATTGCCGGGCTGGGTGGCGTGTTCCGAGGGCAGGTGTGGACGCCGCCGGTGGACTGGTTGTACGAATCAGCCAAAGAATTTACTGCGCGCTGCGGCAGGGGCAATCGCTGGCGCGACGGGCTGCCGCGCAAACACCGCAGTTCCATCTTTCCGGAGGACTACTTTCGCCTGGTCTCGCAACGTGCCGATATTCTGGTGACGCACGAGGCGCCCAGCGCCCACCCGCATGGCTTTGAGGCGATTGATGAACTGGCGCGCAGCCTGCGTGTCGGCAAGGCGTTCCATGGCCACCACCATGACTGCCTGGACTACAGCCGCGATCAGGTGCGGCTGGGGTTCGCGGCCTTTGGCGTGGGGTTTTGCGGGGTGACGGACGTGAATGGCCGTTGCATTCAGGCCGGAAAATTTGATCATGTTCGGGCTGGGCGCATTCGGTAGGCGAAATGAAACAGCTGGATGTTTTCATGACCGGCGAGCTGATCGGCCATTTGCGTGAAGATGATGGCGGCGTGATGGCTTTTGGCTACAGCCGCCTCTGGCTGGCGCGTACTGATGCCATCCCCTTGGCGCCCAATCTGCCACTGGATGAGCAGTGGCACGCGGGGGAATTCGTCGCGGCCTACTTTGACAACCTGCTGCCCGAGGGTGGCGTGCGTGACTTTGCGGCCAGAGCCTTGCACGTTTCGCCCGGCAACGTCTTTGCTTTGCTGGAGCGCTTTGGCGGCGATACGGCGGGCGCCTTGGCGCTGCTGCCGCAGGGGCAATTGCCCTCGCCCAAACCGCGCTATCTGCCGATGACCCATGAGGCCGTTCACAAATGCTTTGCCTCATCACGAGGCATTCCGATCAACCTGGCTGGTGGCGAGGCCCGCATCGCACTGGCTGGAGCGCAAGACAAGATGGCGGTGTTCATTGCGCCGACGGGTGCAATGGCAATCCCTTTGGGCGACGCTCCATCGAGCCACATCGTCAAGCCGTCGATGGACCACCGCGCCCATCTGCCGCAAACAGCCATCAATGAGGCGCTGGTGATGGGTCTTGCCGCTGCCATTGGACTCGACGTTGCGCCGGTGCGGTATGCCCCCGAGCTGGATGCCGCCGTGATTGCACGATATGACCGGCAGTGGGTGGCCATCTGCAACGCCTGCACCAGAACGACCTGTGCCAAACCTTGGGTATTGAGCCTGGGCGGAAGCACGAATCCGAGGGAGGGCCGACGCTGCCCATGTGTTGCGCTGCAGTGATGCAGCACAGCAGCAAACCGGCCCTGGACAAGAAGCGGATGCTGGAATGGGCGGTATTCAACGTGGCGGTTGGCAACATGGACAGTCACGCCAAAAACCTGTCCCTGCTGGCTACGGGTGGGCACACTCGACTGGCGCCCTTCTACGACCTGGTCTGCACGACCGTCTATGAGCATCTGAGCAGGCGTTTTGCCTTCAAGATCGGCGGCGAAAGCCGCCCCGGCTGGATCATGGGCAGGCACTGGGATCGCCTGGCTGTCGAGCTGGCAGTCAAACCGCAGCTGCTGCGCACAATCCGGCTGGACATTTGCTTGCGCATTGAACGGGAGCTGCCCAAGGTGGCCGGTGCGTTGCGTGCGCAGGTGACACACCCTGAAGGGCTGGCCATGATTGATTTGGTGGCGGCAGAGATACGCCGTTGCACAGGCCAGGTCGTGGCACGGACGGCATGGGCATGTTCATAGACAATCCTTCCGATCTCAAGGATTTGTGAGCCGGGATGGCTTGGATGGCACCAAGGTCACGCCATCGCTGCAGGCCACAAGACCGCGAGTGGCGGCAACACGGCAAGTGGCCGCAAATGGAGTCGTCGCCTTGGACGCAGGAGCGAGCGGTTTTGTCCCCAAGATGCCGCCGTGCCCGATTTCTCCCGCAATCTGACCCAGCGGCCCCATTCTTTGTGCTTCATCGACCAGCACAAAGAATGGGGGCGATTGGCGCTGGGGACAGGTGTTCTTTGTGGCTTTTGCGCCCAGGTGCGGTGCTACAAAGGTGCCACATAGGCGCTGCCAGCGTGCCGCAGTGGTGTTGGGAGAGAGCCTCCATGGTGCTGGAGTGCAGAAAGCGAGGCCTGTCTCTGGCAGCGTGTCGTCAAGGAGCCATGACGGAGCCGTATGTGTGCTCGTTGGGTGCTCTCGTGGTGCTGCCGTGCCCCGTGCCATTTGCGACTTGTGTGTCGTCACGGTGCCGTGAGCGTGCCGTGTGGGTGCCACCAAGGGGGCGAGTTGGTTCATCGCGGTGTCAATTGCGTGCTGCGAAGGAGCAGTTTGGTGTCACCATGGTGCTGGAGTGGTCAGTCAACCAAGTCGATGATGATTCCACCGCAGGTTCAAACGGTCTCATTCGGCTCAAACCTGGTCAAACCGGCTTCAGCCTCGTCAGGCTGGCTTACACTGTGTTCAACTGTCGCCGTTGTCACGGTACGTTTCCGTTCACATGTGCATGGATATTGATATGGACGACCGCTGGCTTTCCGTGGATGAAATCGCTGACTATCTTGGCGTTGCCAGGGACACCATTTACTCCTGGGTCACCTCCAAAGGCATGCCGGGGCACAAGGTCGGGCGCTTCTGGAAGTTCAAGAAAGAAGACGTGGACGCCTGGGTGCGGGAAGGCGGTGCCGCCTCTGGCAGCGACGACTTTGACGACAAGGAGCCGCGCAATGCCTAAGCAGCGCCCCACACAGGACAACAGCGATATGAGTGACCTCGATCTAGAAGCCCAAGCGCCCGAGAGTGCGCTCGAAGAGGGTAAGGTCTTTGACTACATCACTGGCAAGCAAGTCAAAGAAACCGACAAGGAGCGGGTGCGTCAACGCATTGCCCGCGCCATCATTCATGAATACGGCATTGCCGCCGAAGACATGGAGCCGGACTTCAAGGTCAAGCTGCACGGCAAGAACCGCAAGATTGATATTGCCATCTTCAAGCCAGGGCAACCTCACACCGAAGACAACCTCTACCGCGCCGTTGTGGTCGAGAAAGAGCCCAAGATCGGCACCAAGGGCGCTTACCGCATGCGTGACCCGGAAGAGGCGCGCAAAGAGTTTGAGCTGCTCGAAACCGTGATGGCCGAAGTCGATAGCTGCGACTACGGCCTGTGGACTAATGGCCTGGAATTTTTCTTCTTCAAGAAGGAAGTCACCCGCTTCGACACCAAGTTCAAGCCCATCGGTGACTGGCCCCTGGGTGATGACACCTTCAGCGTCGAAGGCCGTTCCATGGGGCGCTTGCGCCGTGCCGAGCCGGAAATGCTGCGCATCGCCTTCCGGCGCTGCCACAACTACATCCACGGCAATGAAGGCATGCCCAAGGACGCTGCGTTCTGGCAGTTTCTGTATCTCATCTTCTGCAAGATGTATGACGAACAGCAGCCCAACGAAGCGCGGCAGTTCTGGGTAGGCGCGTTCGAGCCCTTTGACCCTGCTGGCCGTGAACAAATCCGCAAGCGCATCAAGCCGCTTTTCGAGGCGGTCAAGAAGAAGTACCACGGCCTGTTCAAGGGTAACGAAGAAATCACCCTGTCCGACCGGGCGCTCGCCTTCATCGTTTCCGAGCTGGCACGCTATGACTTTGGCCGCACCGATGTCGATGCCAAGGGCACGGCCTACCAGGAAATCGTGGGCACCAACCTGCGTGGGGATCGTGGCCAATACTTCACCCCCCGTGGCGCCATTCGCCTCGTAGTGCAAATGCTCGCCCCCAAGGAACACGAGCGCGTGCTGGATTCATCGTGCGGCACGGGCGGCTTCCTGGTTGAAACCCTGAACTACCTCAACAAGCAGTTCCAGGAAGAGAAACGCGTCAAGGCCGGCGAAGAGAACACCGATGAATTTCTGTCCATTCGCGAGCGGCTGGCCAGCTACACCGCCAATAAGCTCTTCGGCGCTGATTTTGACCCCTTCCTGGTACGTGCCGCGCAGATGAACGTGATGATGGCCAGCAACTCGCTGGGCCACCTCTATCACATGAACTCGCTGGAGTTTCCACGCGGCGATCTGCCGGGCGTTCAGCCCGCCAGAGACCACATGCCACTTGGCTCCATCGATGTGCTGATGACCAACCCGCCGTTTGGCTCCGACATCCCGGTCACCGAAAAGACCATTCTGGAGCAGTACGAGCTGGCCCGCCGCTGGGAGCGGCAAGGCGACGGTTTTGTGATGGGCAACGCCATCAAGCCTGCGGTATCACCCGAAGTGTTGTTCATTGAGCGCTGCGTCAAGTGGCTCAAGCCCGGTGGCCGCATGGGCATCGTCCTGCCCGATGGCATCCTCGGCAACCCCGGTGACGAATTCATCCGCTACTGGATTCTGCGCCACTGCTGGGTGCTGGCCAGCATCGACTTACCGGTGGAGTCCTTCATCGTCGAAGCCAACGTCAACATCCTCACCAGCCTGCTTTTCCTCAAGCGCAAGCCCGAGGAGGTCATCCAGGCCGAAGATTTGGGGCAAAAGCAGGACTACCCCGTCTTCATGGCCGTGGCGGAGAAGGTGGGTTTCGACCGCCGTGGCAACACCCTCTACAAGCGCCACCCCGATGGCGAGGAAATCCTCATCGATGTCACGGTAGAAGAAAAGGTGCGCAGGGGAGGCAAGCTTGAAACCCGCATCTTGCATCGCAAGGAGCGCATTCTTGACGACGACCTGCCCGAAATCGCCAAGGCTTACGCCGAGTTTCGCGCCAATAACCTGGAGCCAGGCCCATGATCACCCGGCTGGAAGCCACCCGCTACCGCTGTTTCGAGCGCCTGGGCATCGATGTCGGCGACTTCAGGGTCTTGGTCGGGGCCAATGGCTCGGGCAAGACCACCTTGCTCGACTTACCCGTGCTGCTGGGCGAGCTGCTGCGCACGAACAACGTGGCGATCCCCTTTTTGGAGCGACGGGCCGATCTTGCGCCGCGCGCTGGTAGCTTGAGCGAGCTGGTGTTTGCAGGCCGGGGCAACGACTTTTCTCTGGCGGTCGAGGCGCGCCTGCCCGACGACATTCAGAGCAAAGTGCTGGGCGGCATGTTTGAACGCCGCAATGAGCGTGCGCGCCAAGCGCTTCAGAACGACAGCGCGCGATGGCCTACTCATATCCGCTACGAGCTGGGCCTGCGCATCGGTGAAGAACGCAATCTTCAGGTGGTTGCCGAATACCTGTTTCTGTTCCCCGAAGCGCATCAGCCCGACCGGCGTCTGGCCGGGCTCCATGGCGTGGCTGCAGAAGACCAAAAGAATTGGCACTTGATCTTGAAACGCGAATTTGGCTATCAGGCCGAATTCAACCCCGAAACTCCCCAGGCCAAGAATGCCCAAGTCGGCCTGCCAGACACCCTGCTGGCCATGCCGCGCGTGCTGTTCGAGGCCGAGGCCGGATACCCGGCAGCTCGCTGGTTGCTCGGCCTGCTGACTGCGGACGCGGTATTCCTTGATCCCGATTGGGCCGCCATGCGCCAGGCCAGCCCGCCAGGGCAGCCCAAGGTCATTACCGCCAATGGCCGCAACATCCCGTGGCTGGCGCTGGACTTGAAGCGCGAGGGCGCCAGCAAAGACGCTCCGGCTGCCTACCGCAGCGAACGCTATGCCGACTGGATCGCGCACGTGCAAACGGCGCTGCCGCAGATCGTGGACATCGACGTGCGTGAGCGTGAAGACGATCACCACGCCTACTTTATGGTCAGCTACCGGGGCGATTTCAAGGTGCCGTCAGCAGGGTTGTCCGAGGGCACGTTGCGCATCCTCACGCTGACGCTGTTGCCGTACCTGAGCAAGCAGCCCGCCATTCTGGTGACGGAAGAGCCGGAAAACGGCATCCACCCCCGCGCCATCGAGGCAGTATTGCAATCGCTCTCGTCCCTGTACGACAGCCAGGTTTGGGTGTCTTCGCATTCGCCCGTGGTGCTTGCCCGCGCCAAGCTAGACCAGTTGCTGTGCGCACGCCTTGCCAGCGAAGGCGGCGTGGAAATGGTGCCGGGCACCGAGCACCCGCGCCTGCAGGAATGGCGCGGCGGCATCGACCTGGGCAGCTTGTTCGCGGCGGGGGTGCTGGGATGATGCACAAGCGCCCCTGCGTCATCTTGGTGGCCGACAGCAACATGGCCGCCGCCTTTCGTGGCTTTTTTCAGCGCGAAGGGTGGCATCTGAGCCTGGGTTGCGCACCGTTCGAGATCAACACCCAAGTCGGCGCTGACCTGATCGTGGACGAGGGCGGCAACGACCCTGGCGTCTATACCAAGGGGCATGAGTTGCTGCGCCCCTACCAGTCCAGCCACCAGCACGCCATCGTCGTGCTCGATTGCGAATGGGACGGCTCGCCGGGCAAGGCCGCCATCGAGGCCCATATCACCGAGCAGTTGGTGGCCAGTGGCTGGGCCGACGGTGCGGTCAAGGTGATCGCCATCGACCCGGAGCTTGAAAATTGGCTATGGCAAGACAAGCCGCAGGTGGCCCAGGCCCTGCGCTACAAGGGCCAGCCGCCGCTGCGGCAACTGCTGGCTGACAGAGGTTTGTGGCCGCTGGACGCAGCCAAACCACCACGCCCCAAAGAGGCCGCCCAATGGGTGCTGAGGCAAACCCGCCAGCCCCGCTCTTCGGCGATCTACCAGCAGTTGGCCGCGCAGGTTTCGACCAGGGGCTGCACCGATGCGGCCTTTGGCGAACTGCACGCCACCCTGCAAGCCTGGTTCGCGCCGGAGGGGACGGCATGAGCGGCCCGAAGTGGAAGGCCGTGCGCGCGGCCTGGCTGGAGGAAGGTGGGCGTCGGCTGGACTGCAACCCGTATATGTCGGGTGCGCTGGAGGCGCGGGATGCGCTGAGGCGCCTATCGAAGACGGAAATACTTTCGGACGTTACGGAGCGAATTTTTCATGCTGGCCGCGAAGGGCGCACATGGGTGGATGACCCTCGGTATGGCATCCCGTTTATGGGTAGCTCGGATATTCTCTCGGCAGACCTATCAACCCTACCTTTGATCTCTAAGAAGCAGGTTGAGCGCAACCCGCTTTTCAAGCTGGGAGAGGCGTGGACTCTGATCACGCGCTCAGGCACGATTGGTCGTATGGCCTACGTTCGGCCAGACATGGCCGGTATGGCTTGTTCAGAGCATGTGCTTCGCGTTGTCCCCAAACCAGATCGCATTCCACCGGGCTACCTATACGCCTTCTTGTCCAGCCGATACGGCGTGCCCTTGGTGGTTTCGGGCACCTATGGCGCCATCATTCAGCACATTGAGCCGGAGCACATTGCGGATTTGCCGGTACCGCGATTCGAGTCCAACTTCGAACAGAAAGTAGCGCAGGCGGTCGAAGCGGCTGCTGTTGAGCGTGTTGCGGCATCTCAGCATCGTCGCGCGGCGATTGAGCTGTTAGAAGCCAAGATTGACTGGAGTGATCAGCCTAGGCCCATTGCAATTGCTCCGATGGCTTCGTCTTTGCTGGGCAGAATGGACGCATTTCACTACTCGCCACGCGTGGAGGCGGGTCGATCTGCGCTGTCGTCCCATCGCAGCGTCCGGCTGGGCGATCAGGTTGAACGAGTCTTTGAGCCCAATCGAGGGTCGCGGTTGAAGGTCACAGACCCTGCATTTGGTGTGCCCTTCCTTTCGTCTTCTTCAGTATTCGAATTGAACCCCAGCGCGGAGTATCTGGTGTCGCGATCGCTGACGCCACATCTTGAAGGACTGCTGCTTTCCGACTGCGATGTACTGCTGCCTCGAAGCGGTCAGCTTGGCGGGATCATTGGCCGTGCGGTGTTGCCTCTACCGATGAACGTAGGCCAAGCTGGGAGTGAGCACTTGGTTCGGGTGAGGTGTCATTCGCCATCAGATGCAGCCTACCTGTGGGCTGTACTGGCATCTGAGCCAGGGTACTGGGCACTGATCGGTACGGCGTTCGGATCGTCGATCCCGAGTCTCGATTCCTCTTTGATCAGCGAACTGATGGTTCCATGGCTGTCCGAGGCAGATCGGCAAGAAATTGCCACGCTTGCTAGTAAAGCGGTGGCAGCGCAGAACAAGGGCAACGAACTAGAAGCAGCAGCGGTTGAGTTGCTAGAAGAAAAAATTAGGAAGGGAAGCTGATGGCTAAAGTGATCCCCGTAGGCCAACCGGTCAACGACGCCGAACGCGCCGCGATCGCCCACCTGCGGGATCGCTTGCCCGACAGCTACACCCTGCTGCACAACTTCGAGATCGAGCGCCAGGGCGAGCGCTTTGAGATTGACCTGGCGTTGCTCACACCCCATGCCCTGTACCTGATCGACGTGAAGGGCACGCGCGGCAGCATCGACGTGTATGGCAGCAAGTGGTACCCCGAGGGGCGGGCGCCGTTTCCGTCGCCCCTGGCCAAGCTGCGCGGGCACGCGCGTACCGTGAAGGGCTTGATCACCCAGGCGCATCCGGGGCGGCACGAGCTGGATGACATTTATGTGGATGCAGCCATTTTGCTGACCGCGCCGGACGCCCATCTGAGCGACCGCGAACAGCTCGATGCAGACCGGGTGGTGAAGCTCAAGGACGCCGAGCGCTACTTCAAGGATGCCACGCGAATTCCGCCGCGCTTTTCCCGGAGCATTCTGCAGCAGCAGGGCTTGATACTGCATGCCTTGAAGGTGGTGAAGCCCGCGTCCAGCGTGCCGCGCTTTGGCCACTGGGTGGTCAAGGAAAAGCTGGGTGCCGCTGCCACTTACACCGAATACCGCGCCGAAAACGCCTTTGCCGGTGGCTCGGCCCGCTTGCGGGTGTACCAGGCCGACCCTTATCTTCCGGACGCCGAGCGCCAGGCGCAAACCCTGCGCATTGCCAATGCCTACCGGGCGCTGTCCAAGCTGTCGCTGCACCCCAATATCGTCGCGGCGCGGGATTTCTTCCCCTCCGATGACGACAAGTCGTTCATCCTGATTCTGGACGATGTGCCGGGCCAAGCGCTCACCGTGCATATGGCGCGCCCGCAATTGGCGCTGACGCTGGATCAGAAGTGGCGCGTGGCCAAAGACCTGCTGGCCGCGCTGGTGCACGCCCACCAACACGCGGTGGTGCACCGCAACCTGACGCCGAGCGCGGTGCTGGTTGGGCAGGATGGCACCACCCGGCTGACGGACTTCGACTTTGCCAAACCCAGCGTGAACCGCAGCCAGACGATTGCGGCAGACATTGTGGAGCTGGTGGACAAGGCCTATGTGGCACCAGAAGCCTTTCGCGAACCAGGGGCAGCCACTGCCGCGTCGGACATCTTCTCGGCGGGGGTCATCCTCTACGAGCTGTTTACCGGCGAGAAGCCTTTTGCGGGCGAGCTCACCACGGTGTGGGACCGGGAGGGGGAGTTTCTGCACAAGCCGTCGGCGCTGCGGCCCGAGCTGAACGCCGCGTTTGATGTCTGGTTGCAAAGCCTGTGCGCCTTCGATGCGGCCCAGCGGCCAGGTGCTGCAGCAGCCTTGGCCAGCTTGCAGACCTTGCTGCAACCGGTGCCGGTAGCTGCCGACCAACCCCAGGCCAGGCCCAGCGAGCCTGCCAAGCCGGAGCGGGAGCCGGAAACCACTGCACCGGAACCCATCGACTACCTGAACCTGTCGGCTGGCCATCGGCTCACACACAAATTCATTGTCGAGAAGAAGCTGGGACGCGGCAGTTTTGGCGTGGTTTACAAGGTCATCGACACGCTGGGCGATGTGGCCCGCACGGTCAAACTCATCGTCAGCGACCGGCATTCCACGCTGGAGCGCTTGAAAAAGGAATACCGCCATCTGGTGCAAATCCCCGAGCACCCGCATGTGGTGCGCGTGCTGGACGCCGATGTGATTCCGGATCGCGGCATCCCCTTTCTGGTGTTCGAGTACGTGGAAGGCGCGGATGTGGGCGACATGATCCGCGATCACATGCTGTCGCCCGAAGATGCGCTGGAGCTTGGCAAGCAGGCGATTGATGGTTTGGTGCACCTGCATGCCCAGGGATTTCACCATTGCGACATCAAGCCGCGCAATCTGTTGTGGACGCAGAAGGGCGCGAAGATCATTGACTTCAATGTGTCGGTGCGTGCCGACGACAAGGAGTCGCGTGGGGGTGGCTCGCGCCGCTACCTGCCGCCGGACTTTGACCCGGAGGTGATCCCGCACAACGGCGAGCGCGCCGATCGTGACTTGTACGCGCTGGGGTTGACGCTGTATGAGGCGCTGACTTGGCGCTACCCCTGGGATACGGCGGAGCCCCCCATCAACAAACCTGCGCCCGACCCGCGCGAGTTTTCGGGTTTCGCCGATCTGGCCCCCGAGCTGGTGAGCGTGGTGCTCAAAGCCATTGCCCCGCGCCGGGCTGAGCGATATCACACCGCCGTTGATTTCCGCGATGCGCTGGCCGAGGTGCGCCATGCGCGCCGCATTCAAGCCGTCAGCGTGGCGGCCATGTCGGCGGCTGTTCGCAGTGGCCAAGCCGTTTTGGTGGAGTCAGCGCCAAACAGCAATGCCTTCGTCTCGCATTTGCTCACGCTCTACAGCCAGAGCAGCCGCAGCAATGCCGGCACACGTGGCATGGATGCCTTGGGCCATGCCGCCTACGTGGAGACGGAACTGGATCGCAAGCTGTTGCCAGCGGTTTTGCAGGGCGAGTTTCGCCTGGTGCTGATCTCGGGCAACGCAGGTGATGGCAAGACAGCGTTTTTGCAGCGCCTGGAAAAAGAGGTGGAGGCACGCGGCGGTGCAGCGCATCGCGGCCTGCCCAATGGCAGCGAGCTGAGCCTGGCGGGCCAGCGCTTCCTGATCAACTACGACGGCAGCCAAGACGAAGGCAACAAGGACAACAACCAGGTGTTGTTGGACTTTCTGGCGCCCTTCAGGGGCGAAGATGCCAAGGCTTGGACGCCACAGGAAATCCGCCTGATTGCGATCAACGAAGGTCGGTTGGTGGATTTTCTGACTACGCATGAGCGGGACTTTGCGGCGTTGACAGCCTTGGTTCGGCGCGCGTTTGCCAGTGGCGAGGCCGAGTCTGGCGTGGCGCTGGTGAACCTGAACCTGCGCAGTGTGGTGGCAGAAGCCGAAGGCGGCTCAATTCTGGAGCGGACGCTGAACACCATGGTGCAGCCAAGCCACTGGTCAGCCTGCGAGCGCTGCGACCTCAAGGACAGTTGCTATGCCTTGCACAACGCCCGCAGCTTCCAGGACGAAATTGCCGGCCTTCGCCTGCGGGAGAGGCTCAAGACGCTGTACACGATGGCGCACTTGCGCGGCCGCTTGCACATCACCATGCGCGATCTGCGCTCGGCCCTGTCCTTCATGCTGATAGGCAACCGTGACTGCGCCGAAATTCATGCGGTTTATGCTGCTGGCCGTTATGACGAGGTCGCCAACAGCTATTACTTCAATAGCTGGATGGGAGGTGGCCGACCGACATCGGATCGCCTTCTCGCGCTGCTTGGTGAGCTGGATGTGGGCAGGCAGGAAGACCCGCGTTTTGACCGGGGCCTGGATTTCGTGCAGCCAGACGACCGTGCGTTGTTCCGCTTTGAACGGCGTGGGCGCTTTGACTTCGAGGTATTCAAACGCCTGTTTGCTGAGTTGCCGCGTGGCGTGTCTGAAAGCACGGTTAGGCAGCGTGCCCGCAGGCACCGCGCGTATGTGGCGATGGCCCGCCGCAAGCACTTCTTCGAACGGCGTGATGCCAGCTGGGAAACGATGCTGCCTTACCGTTCTGCGAAGCGGATGGTGGAGATCGTGCGTGGCAAGGCATCGCTGGACGCACTGACGGGTGAAATCCTGTATGCCATTAACCGGGGAGAGGGGCTGCAACGGCCGGAGCGTCTCGGGCAAAGTCTGGCACTGCAATTGCGGCAGGTGGATCACGGCACCATTCGCAGCTACCGCCTTTTCCCCGTGGAGGGGTTTGACCTGCAGGTCCAGGACTTCGCGGCCAAGGCGCGGTTCGTTGAGCACCTGCCCACCGGTTTGTTGCTGCGTTTCCAGGGCCAGGGTGCGGGCGCCACGGTCAGTGAGCTGAGCATCAACCTTGATGTGTTCGAGATGCTGATGCGCCTGAATGAGGGCTACCGCCCCAGCGTGGAAGAGATGCAAGGCTTTTATCTTTGCCTGGGTGTGTTCAAGAACAGCCTTAATGCGCAGCCCTACAGCGAAATTTTGCTGACCACCACCGGACACGATTTCTACCGGCTGGCGCGCCATGACGATGGACGTGTAGAGATGCGCTTGTTGCAAGGGGCGGCAGAGGGGCATAAGGGGCAGGCCCTCGTACAAGACATGGAGGGGCAGTGATGGCCTTGCAGAAGAAAGACCGGGAGTTCCGTCTTCCCAAGATCAGCTACCTTGACTTCAAGACCATCGAGATGGATCGTGTCCTCACGGGTTTGTTCGAGCGGTTGGAGCACGGTGGCTACCCGAGTGTTTTTCGTGACAAGCGTGAACTGACGGTGGAGAAGTTTGTTGCGGACATTCTTGAGGCGAATGACCGTTTTTTGGGATTTTCACAGCACCGCGACATCGTCACGCGCTGGGTCGAAACCCATTTGATGGACATCGTTAACCGAGGGAGGAAGAACGCCGCAGTGGCTGGCCCCCGCCCTTTGCACGGCTACACCTACCGCTTTCGCAACCCCAAGCATTCGCGCGACTACGGCGCTGCGCAGCATCTGTACCAGATGCTGTATCACGCACGACAAAGGTCGGGGCACAACGCCATCGAGCACCTGAAGAGTTTTTTCTTTGATGGCTTCGACAAGCTCACGCGCGAGCTGAACGACAAGGCTTTGACCGACATCGAGACGGGCACGCTCTTGCACTTTCTCTCGCAGCGCAAAGACACGGCGGACACACGGGCAGGCGGTGATCGTTTTGCACCGGTGTGCATCGGCGCTGCAGATTTGATGGCCGAGGACATTCAGCGCTTACTGTTCTACAAGTCTTTCATGCCGCGATCGGTGATGGTGGAGTACCTGAAGGTGCTGCTGGCCTTCCATCTGGCCCTCTACCATCTGCGTCTGCTCAAGCTCTTGCCGGCCTGGCAAAAGCTGGGAGGTGCAAATGCGCTATGCGCCGAGGCGACATGCCCTGTAAAGCCGCGTGAACCCCATCAACCGCAGGGCGACTGTCCGTACAAGCTGGGCCTGTTCGTCGATCTGTCAGGGAACGCCGAATCCGATACTGTTGCATTGGCCGAACGCAGTGCGGACGGGTACTACCGGCGTATTCCGGGTTTCGTGCGCGCCTACTTCGTGGCCAAAAAGCTGGACGAGTTTTCCGAGCATCTGGTTCGACGTGGCAAAGTGATTCGCCCGTTGAATTCGGTGTTCTCAGTGGGTGAGCTGTATGGTTTGCAGGGCGAACCTTTTGCGGAGGAACGCGACAAGTTCTTCGGGGAGCGCCTGGCAGGTCTTTTGGAATCACTGTCCGAAGGCGACGCGGGTCTGGACTCGGAAGTCGAGGCCATCACCAAGATGGGATTGTCGGATTTCGAGACCTACATTGAAATTCTCGTGGCGCTGCGTGGGGCCTTCCATCGGAAGTACATCATTGAGTCGTTGGACTCGACGATGCTCAAGAACAGGCCTGGTGCCCTGCTGGCGCAAACCCGTGCACGCAACGCCCCACGCCGTTTCACTTTGGATAGCCGCTTGCTGGAGGTGTTGCTGCAAATCGCGGTGTTGCGCCCTGGTGGCGACAAGGGCTACTTCACCGGAGAGATGCGGATCGACGATCTCCTGGCCTTCTTGCGCGAGCGCTATGGCTTGTATATCGATCAGCTACCGCCGGGGGAAGGCTTCGCAGCACCCACCATTGACGAGCGCAAAGCCTTGCGCAGCAATGTTCAGGCATTCACTGCGCGGCTGCGCGAAATCGGGTTTTACCGCGATTTGTCCGATGCCTATGTGACCCAGACCGTTGTGCCGCGCTACACCATTGCAGAAAAATTAGAAGGAGCGCGCACATGAGTCAAGGGCTGCGCGAACTGACCAGCCACGAGTTGAATGCGGCGCTGGAGTCGGTGCTGCTGCCAAGGCTGGCCGACGTCTTGGCCGCGCGTGGGCTTGGGCATTGCATGCGAGTTACCGACCTGGATCGCGATCTGATGATCCGTCTGGCTGGTGGGCTGCGAGCCAGAGTGCCGTCAGCCAATGTGGTGGTCTTGGCCGATGAGGCGCTGCGCGCCCAGGCTCCCGAATTGGCTGTCTCAAGTACGAAGCTGGTGGAACTGCGCAATCCGCTGCCCAACGACGAGTTGCGACCAGCTCTGTTGGTTTTCGTGCCCAACGACTTGCGGGCGTCGGCTGAGGACTCGTTTGGCGTGGCCACATTTGAAGCGCTCTCGGTCGACGGTGTTTATGCGGATCTGAATGCCCAGTTGCTGATGGAGGTTCCGGTGCCGCTGCGGCTGGCGGTCGATGCTGGTTTGCGCGAGCTGCGGCGTCATGACGCGTTCTGGCCCTATGCTGACGATGCGGCCATAGCCCGCTACCTGATCACCTGCCAGATCAACGATTTCGATCTGGATGCGATGGGGGCGGCACTGTTTGAGCTGGCGCTGGTTCCCGATTTCGAGTGGCTACAACTGCCAGAGCGTGCGCCTGCACGATTGGCACGCAATCGGGAATGTGTGGAGTGCATTACCTGGTCCACCAAAACAGAGCGTGTACGTGCTTTGGAGCTGGGTTTGCTCGACCCGGTGTTCTGCAAGCAACTGGGAGAGTTTTTCGCACGCACCGGTGTTGCCAATCCAAAGGAATGGACACGGCTGATCGTTCGTGATCGTGCCAACTGGCCATTGGCGTTCAACAAATGGCTATTCGAGGATGGGGGAGTCAACCCCGATGCCGTGTTCATCGGAGATGTCGATTTGCCTGACCTGCCGGTGATCAAGGAGGATGAAGAAGACCCAAGGCTCTCGGAGTTGATTGGCCATCGCGTGTTGCCGATCTCAAAGACCGGGTTGAAGAAGTTCAGCGTGTCCTTCAGGGTAGATCCTGTTCCGTCAAAGGTAGAAGGCCTGGCGCGGTTTGTGGCGGAGGTCGTTTCGCGCGACAACGGCCCGACTGGGCTACGTCGCCGCAAGGCCGCATGGAGCAAGAACACAGACGCGGGACTGATCTCATTCACCTCCATCGGCAAGATTGATTGGGAAGAAGGTTGGCATTTCGTTCGCGTCTATGCCGAAACGGAGAACGGCGAACGTATTCCGCTGGCTGATGATCAGGGCAACTCGATTCGTTATGGAGGGGGTTCAGGAGAAGGTCACGCGTTGTCACACGAGAGTGATCTTTTCTATGTTGTCACCGATGATGAGGTAGAGGTCGAGCCACCGCAGCGCGCTGTCCCGCGTGAGCCCAGCCTGATGCACGCATTGCTGCGAGCGCGTTTTGCGGCGGTGGTTCAGGATCGCGATCCTGCTGCGGTCTCGGTCACAGGTGCTGCCTGGCTGGAGCGCAGCAGCAAGCTCGCCAGCAGCGCTGAAACACTGGAGGTTCGCCTTGGGAAGGAGGGCAAGGCGAACGTCCTGGTGTCGGGCGTTTTGGCAAATCTGGAACGCGCATTCTTGGAAGACCCAACAGGGGTGAATCGGGTCAGGCTGTCGATCAACGCTGCCGGTAGCTGCACCCATTCATCGGTTTCTTTCAAGTGGCCCGCTTCCGAGGAGGCACAAAAATTCCAGGAAGCGCGCGCCACATTTTTTGCCACGCTTTTGCAGGGCGATCGACGTCTGATCATGCAAGCGTGCGACATGCTGGGCCTGCTTGATCCAGTACAGAACTACGCGGCCGCCTATCTCGCCTGGATCGACGCAGTGCTTGCACGATGCGGCTCATCCTCGGACACGCCGATGTTCCGGCAGGCGTTCGAAGAACTGCGTTGTGCGCTCACCATTGACTCGGTGAGCCTGGTATTGGAAGACTATCAAGGTCGGCGACGGGACGCCGTGTTGTTGAGTCCGACCCATCCGCTGCGAGCCAGTTGGCATGTGGCTTGGAGCCAACTGGGCCAGCGGTGGTTGGAGCGCAGTCGCGAAAGCAGCCGTGAGTTCGTAGTCCCGGTGCGGGATGCCGTGCTCAAACAGTTGGCGCCGGTTGCTTTCCCTCCTGTGATGCCTTTCGGAGAAGAGTTGGGCCGGAGCGCCTTGGCCGTGGACAACATCAATCCCTTCTGGTCGCTGTACGCGGCGACCGACGAGGAAGACCCCCGTGGCTTGGTGGGCGAGGTGTGTTCGGCACTGGGCTTACCCGAACCTGCGATTGGCGGTGCGGCAATCGACAGCGCTTATCTGGGTGCGCGAGTGCAACGTTACTTGATTCAGCATCCGTATGTGGAAACGTTGACCATTAATGCATTCAACGCCGGTCGTGCGGCAGTCTTGGCCGAGGTGCTGCTCGGTCTGCAAAGACGCCCCGAGTTCGCCGACCTGCGCTATGACATCCGCTTGTTCGCGCTTGACCCTGCTGCACCAGCAACAGGTGAGGCCTTGCTCGAACTCCTCGCGCCTGACTTGGGTACCAATGCGAAGGAAGCGGATGCTTTCTCGACACCGACCGACAGCCACCTGCATCCGAAGTTGCGGCTGGCGATTCGAGCGATCCGTGAGTTCCGCGACGACCCTCAGGCTCATGCCGCACACTTGTCTTTCCTGTTCGATCTGTTTCCTGCTGAGGAAATTCGCGCGGTTGATGTTCAGGATTCAGACGATGCCTCGTTCGTTCATGGCCTTGTCCAGCCCTTTGAGGTGGACTACCTGGAGGACGAACAGTCGATTACCTGGTTGCGCCGCCCGCTGCACGGCGTGCCCCAACCGATCGAAGGGGCCGAGGCCGTATCTGACCTGATTGGGGGACTTTCTCGCTCGGTATCGGTCGCCGTCGCGACTTTGGCGCGCAGTCAGTATTTGCCTCATGCACGCCCGGTAGTCGCCTTGAACTTGTCGGCCGATGAACGCGCCATGCTGCACCAGGTTCATGAAGTCAGTGACTGGGTGATGACCATTGACCGTAACCTAGGCATTGAGTTTTTCGATCATCGGCGTCATGCCACTCGCCCCGACTATTTGATCGATCACTCGCCGGACATGGCAAATGCTATGAGTCATCGGCTGGTGATCACCTCACGCTCAGTTGCAGAGTTGGAGGCACTGCTGTCCCCGATTTTGCGTGACTATGACTTGCCATCCTCTGAACGTCATGCGTTGGTGCTGTTGGATCAACTGCGTTCGTTGTCGGGGCGGCTGGCATTGAAGTTGTTGTCTTCACCGTCACAGCGTGCGGAGGCGATGGGGCTTGCTCTGTCGCGATTGTTCCTGGAGCACCAAGGCGTGTTTCAGAATCAGATTGTGGTGCCATTGGACGCTCATTTGGAACTGTACAAAGCGCTGCGTCAGAACGCGGAAGAACTCGGGGATGGGGTGAACTTCCGTCGCACTGACCTTGCCTTGTTTGATCTTGACCCAGACCCCGCGAACAGGGTGATCACCTGCCGACTGGTGGAAGTGAAGTGCTATTCTCAAGTCGGTGATCTGTCTGCCTATGAGCAATTGAAGGCCTCGATTGCTGAACAGATTGAGCAGACGGAACACGTACTCGCACATCACTTTGACCCCAAGCTGGGTGACGCGGAGCGTCCCGATCGCGCTATCAAGAACCGTGATCTGGCTGCATTGCTGGGGTTCTATTTGGATCGTTCCGAACGCTATGGGGTGGTGTTACCCGAGGCTGCGCAGGAGGCACGCTTTTTTCTGCGCCGTCTTGACGAAATGCCCTACACCCTGCAGTTCACTCGCAGTGCCGTTGTATTTGATTTCAGCAAACCCGGCACGGAGCCTGCGGAGCATGAAAACGGCATTGAGTTCTACCGCATCGGGAGTAACTTGATTCGGCAATTGGTTGAGGCTGCGGTGATAGATACCGAGACGCTGGCCAGCGTGCAGACTGCACGGTCATCGGCCGACATGAGTCGCGAGGTGACGCAAGAGTTGCTTCGTCGCAGGACGCTGGCGCCTGCCGTGCCTACCTTCGAGACAGCCGCATTCCTGAGTCCGCCTCGTGACCGCACACTGTCGTGGGACGAAAGTCCGCGAATGTCGTACTCGGATTCTCGACCGGCAGTTACTACCCAGGTGAGTGAGCCTGAGCCGAAGCTGTTCTTGTCGCCGTCTGCCAGTGTGACCTCAAAAACACCTACCTCTACCCCTGAGCGTGCGGTGACGCAGCACCCCATGGAACCGCGTGCCGATGCACAAGTGGAAAGAATGAGGGGCGAAGAGCCTAGGCTGCTTTCAGCCGAAGCACCAATCGCCCATAGCCATGCAGCCTACGACATCATGTTGGGCGCAACAGGGCCGACACCCCAGTTTGGTTTGTTGGGGGAGGTCTCCGGGCGCAAAGTGGCGCTCGATCTGAACCAGACCCACACGATCAGCCTGTTTGGGGTCCAGGGAGGGGGGAAAAGCTACACACTAGGCAGTGTGGCGGAGATGGCCTCGATGGCAATCCCCGGTATCAACTGCTTGCCGGAGCCTCTGGCTACGGTGATTTTCCATTACAGCCCGACGATGGATTACAAGCCGGAGTTCACATCGATGGTTGGGGCCAACAGTGTGGAGGATCAAGTCAAGGCGCTGAGGGACACGTATGGGGCCTCGCCCAGGGCTCTGAGGGACGTTGTGTTGCTAGTGCCGGCAGACAAGATCGAGGAGCGGCGTGCTGAGTATCCGGATGTTGAGGTTTTGCCTCTTCAGTTCTCAGCGTCGGAGCTAAAAGCGTCGCATTGGAAATTCCTGATGGGAGCCGTGGGAAATCAGGCGACTTACATCCGGCAGATCATGCGCATCATGAAGTCCATGCGCGACGACATTACGTTGGATGGGTTGCGCGCTGGTATTGACGCATCGTCTGTTCCCGATCACCTCAAGGAAATGGCCAGGATGCGCCTGGACTTGGCTGCAGAGTACATCAACGATACGACCTCATTGAGTGATGTCGTTCGACCGGGGCGGCTGATCATCGTGGATTTGCGGGATGAGTTCATCGAAAAGGACGAAGCTTTGGGCCTATTCGTTGTGCTCTTGCAGATGTTTGCTGACGCGCGAATCAACGGCCGCAGTTTCAACAAACTGGTGGTCTTCGATGAGGCTCACAAGTACATCGAAAGCCCTGACCTGGTAGCCGGACTGATCGAGGTCGTTCGTGAGATGCGGCACAAGGGTGTGAGCATCATGGTGGCGAGCCAAGACCCGCCGTCGGTACCAGTGAGCCTGATCGAGCTATCCAGCCAGATCATCATGCACAAGTTCAATTCACCCGCCTGGTTGAAGCACATCCAGAAGGCGAATGCAGCATTGAGCAATTTGACGCCAGAACGCATGGCGCTTCTGAAATCGGGAGAGGCCTATGTGTGGTCGAGCAAAGCGACTGATGACTCGTTTTCCAAAGGGGCCGTGAAGCTGCGTTGCAGGCCTCGGGTAACTCAGCACGGCGGCGCTACGCGGGTGGCAGTCAAGGATTGAAGGAAACTTTGGCGAGGCGAGTGATTCTGTGTGCTCAGCCCCTCGGTCCGCTATTACGGTGACTATGCTTCATACGGCGATGTGGTGTCGGACTGTCGTGGATAAGTGAGCATGACAATCCGACACACAGGTTTTATGACGCTGGCTCGATACGCCACTTCGTGCATGGCCCACGACTGCGAGGCTTCACAGGGCGTTCGACTTCAACCCGCAGAGGACGAAGGCGGTGCCCTTTGCTGGCCTGGCCGGCGGTGCCATACAAGCGCCGGGTTTCGGCGCTGATGTGCCCCAGTCCACGGCTTGTGGCTTCGTCATCGCCGTTGGCCTTCAGATCGGCGGCAAACTGGTGGCGGAAGCAGTAGGCCGTGATCGGTTGCTTGTGCTTGGGCCACAAGCTGCGTGCTAGGCGGCGTATCTCCACTGTCAAATTGACGGCGCTTCTGACCTGCGCGAACACCCGCGGCTCCGACTGGGTATCCAGCAACTCGTTGACGACAACGACTAAGGGGTGGGGGTCATTGGTGTCATAGGAGATCGTGCGAAGCGGTTGGCCTTGCGAGTCTTTAACCTTTGCGCCCCGGATGCGGAGATGGATCAGCAATTTGCCTGTGACTTCGTCTTTCCCGCGCCAGATGTCAATGCCATGCACCAGCTCACTCGGGCGGCACCCGGTCAGGGCCAGCACAATGAGCGAGAACAGGTACCGGCCACCTACAGCGCGCTTGCACAGGTCAATGCGCCAATTGGCCGGTAGCCCGGCCAGTGACTGACGCTTGCTGCGGCGTTTGGCACGCTCACCTGTCATGCCTTGCTGCCGCAGGCGTTGTAGCGCTTGCAGGTGTTTCAGTTGCAGAAAAAATCGCAGGTGAAGAATTTCTGCGGCTTGTACTGCTGGAGCGTTCAACTGTCGCGTCAGTTGCTCCTGCTGTGAGAAAAGGAAGTGTTCCAGTGCTATCAGGCGTTTTCGAAATGTGGTCACACACCTTGTTGATTGAACGACCGCAAACAAGCCACCTTCAACGTGTCGCGCACGTTGAAGAAGTTGCTGCGCTTGTCGCTCGTATTCAATCTTCGTCTTGTGCGAGGTGCTGCGCTGTTCTTGAACATCTGGGGATCGCATGGCATCCAGGATTGCCTGGCAGCGGTTTGCCAACTCCTGAATTCTGAGGGTTAGTTCGTTCATGCCGCCTCCCGATTGACTGATGCGCTGTGTGCAGCTTGCAGTGGTGCGTTGACCGAAAACCAGGTTCTGGGTGGCACGGGCGGAGCTGATTGACGCAACTCGATTCCACCGCGTTGGACGGCCACCCGCGCTGCTGGGTAAACGATCAATACCTTCTTCAAGGCGAGCTTGAAACTGGTACTGAAGTCCCCGTGTCCGTGCGTGCCTCGATATTCTTGGCCGAACTGGCATTTGAGCGTCCGCCAAGGAAGCCACAGTGGCCAGTGGTTGATGCGGTGAAGGCGATGCGCGAGCCAGACGTAAACATCCAGTGCCAGCGCTGATCCGCGAAGCGCGTGCAAGGCACGAGCGTCGAGAGGGACTGAGTGTTGGACCAGCTCATCAAAAAAACTGGGATCCAACATGAGCGTTCCAGGCCAAGTTGTGCGTCGTGTGTGATCGGCCGGAAGCCATGCGTCAATGCGCTTGATGGCGGTCTCGTTGACGGTGCGCCCGCAATAACCCATCTGTAGTCGGGACGCGGCTAACGCATGCAGCTGGTCTCGCAACGTGGAATACCAGTGTCCCTGTCCGTCATACCCCAGCATCTGGAGGAACTCCGAGGCGCTGCGGCCAATGAAAATTTCAGGGTGGCGTGAGCGTCTGGCAAGAGTCGATATCCAGATCAACGCGAGGCGCGGTACAGCGCCGTGAGGAACAGGCTGAAGAATGGGGCCATTGCCAAGGTCAATGGCTCCAGCTTGAACATACAACCATCCCTCGCCTGATTGCCGCATAAATTCTCGGGCCACAGTAGGGCGTCGCGGAAGGCCAAGCGAGCACAAGAGTGAATGGTGAAAGGCCAGGTCGTCACCGGCAGGCGCGGTAGCACGGATCAGTTCACCATCCGCCAACAGCTTATCGAGCAACTTCTGGGACTTCATTTTTTGCCCCCTGCGCGCTGCTGGACTGTTGGGTTTTGCCCGTCCCGGCGCGCGTACGCAGGCCGCTCTGCCTTAGTGAGCCGTTCTTGCGGTCGTGCGGGCGGATGCGGCTCGGCGGGCTCTGCCGTCCGTCTCTGGTGTTGGATGGAAGCATTCAGCTCCTGCCAGCGAGCGCGGGCAAGCTGCTCCACTTTGGTGGGCCGTCCTCGCGGGCGTTTGGGCGGTGGCGGCTCGGCCGGGCGAGTCGAGTTGATCCAAGCCAGCACGTCGTGCTCGTACCAGCACAGGCGACGGCTGTTAGGCAACTTGAAAGGACGGGGGATCAGGTGCTGATATTTTTTGTTGGTCGCGCAGGTGCGAATCGTGTTCGCTGTTTTCCCGATTTGCTCGGATAGCTGCTCTACAAATAGGATGCAATGCGACTGGTTTTCTGCAGCCGTGTGAGATTTTTTGGTCATTGGTCACCATTCACTGAACATCAGCGGCTTTGCCGCCGAACACCGCGCGTTGCGCGCGGCACGTGGGAACTCAGTGAAGGTGATGCCGAGGAGGTGGAGTGTCGTTGCTCGGCTTGTAATCGGTGAGGCTGCCTGCAGGTGGCAGCGGGAGAAAGAACTCAACGCACGAGATGATGCGACGCACGAGCCACGGGAACGCGCAAAAAGGTGACCCCACGAACGTTAGCAGCGCGCAGATCAACGCAACTGTCAACAACTTCCCAGCGACTGGATTGAGCCAAGATAGTGCTTGGATGTGCTCAGCCGCAAAAGCAACGAAAAGACTCAACAAACCAACCACACAGGCCATCCCGACCAACCGAAATCCGGCGGCCTCAATGATGCGCGGCTGTTTGAGGTGTAGTTTCACGTGGATGCTGCTATCAGCGACTATGAATGACAGTACGGTAAGGGCACACTCGCTGCCCGTCAAGTGCCTCCGACCGCTGAAAAACGACCTTCGTAGTCACAAACATACAGAGTTTTGGGACAAATTTGGGACAACGACGGGACAAATTTACTCTCAATCGGCATGAATGACGATTCAAAGCAAAAAGCCCAAGTGGTTGATTCACTTGGGCTTTTTCTGTGGTGTCCTGGTCGGGGTGAGAGGATTCGAACCTCCGGCCTCTACGTCCCGAACGTAGCGCTCTACCAGGCTAAGCTACACCCCGATGGTGTTCCTCTGTTGTGCTTCAAGTTCGGCGAGCCAACAGCTGAGCCGCTAATTGTAGCAAACTCGCGGAGTACATATTGCTTGGAATGCAAGCCAGCGCGGTGATGGCGCGCTGAGCTTCCGCGTGGGCAGCCGCGCGGGCTACCTCAAGCGCGCCCGTTTCTTTGACGATGGCAACAATTTTCTCCAGAGACTCTGTGGAGCCTTGTTCAATCGCGTGGCGCACGGTAGCGGCTTGCTCTGGGGTGCCGCGCTGCATTGCGGCGATCAGTGGAAGGGTGGATTTGCCTTCGCGTAGATCGTCGCCGATGTTCTTGCCCATCTCTGCGGTATCACCGTCGTAGTCGAGTACATCGTCAATGATCTGGAAAGCGGTGCCTAGCGCTTGTCCGTACGTGGCGCAGGCGGCTTCGATGGCGGGTGGGCTGCCTGCCAGAATGGCGCCCAGCTGAGCGCTGGCTTCAAACAGCTTGGCGGTCTTGGATCGAATGACGCGCAGGTAGCCTGCTTCATCCAGGGATGCGTCGTGCATGTTGATGAGCTGCTGGACTTCCCCTTCGGCGATCACGTTGGTCGCCTCCGACAAGATTTCCATGATGCGCATGCTGCCTGCTTCGACCATCATCTGGAACGAGCGCGTATGCAGAAAGTCGCCCACCAGAACGCTGGCGGGGTTGCCGAAGCTTTCGTTGGCGGTGGCGCGACCGCGTCGCATCGTGGATTCATCTACCACATCATCGTGCAGAAGGGTGGCGGTGTGGATCAGCTCCACGACGGCGGCAAGATTGAAGCGTTGCGCCCCTTCATAGCCCAGTGCGCCGCACACCAACAGCAGCAATGCGGGTCGTAAGCGCTTGCCGCCGGCTGCAATGATGTAGTGCGATATCTGCCCAATCAGCGGCACGCTGGTGGTAAGGCGCTGGGCAATGACGCGATCGACCGCGCGCATGTCGTCGGCGATGAGTGCGAGGGGCGAGATGGCGGGATTGGGGGTTGAGGTCAAGATGGGAAGCGCTCGCAGGAAGATGGAGGCATGCGGTGTGCACGGGATTATAGGAAGGGCGCTCGTGCAAAGGGTGGGTGCGGGCGCAAATTGGCGTCCGTGCTACAATGCTCGGCTCTGCGGAAATCCGTCTGCAGAACTCTCCAATCCAAGAGGTTATCCATGTACGCGGTCATAAAAACCGGCGGCAAGCAGTATCGCGTTGCTTCCGGCGAAAAAATTAAGGTAGAACAGATTGCTGCGGACGTTGGCCAGGAGATCGTGATCGACCAGGTTCTGGCAGTCGGCAACGGCGCAGAACTGAAGGTGGGCACGCCCCTGGTGTCCGGCGCCACCGTGAAAGCCACCGTCGTGGCCCACGGCAAGCACGACAAGGTGCGCATTTTCAAGATGCGTCGCCGTAAGCATTATCAGAAACGCCAAGGCCACCGCCAGCAGTTCACCGAGCTGCAAATCGGTGCGATCACTGCTTAATCGGAGTTTGAGTCATGGCACAGAAAAAAGGCGGCGGCTCTACGCGAAACGGGCGCGATTCCAAGCCCAAGATGCTCGGCGTGAAAGCTTTCGGCGGTGAGCTGATCAGCGCAGGCTCGATCATCGTGCGCCAGCGCGGCACCAAGTTCCACCCCGGCTCCAACGTGGGCGTGGGCAAGGATCACACCCTGTTTGCGCTGGTGGACGGCCATGTGTCGTTCGGCACCAAGGGTGCGCTGAGCAAGCATACGGTGAACGTGACCCCGGCCGCCTGAGGTCCCGTCACTTTGAGCTGTTGCGAAGCCCCGCCTTGCGGGGCTTTGTGCTTTTCAGGGCAGGGCCTGTTTTGTCTAAACTGGATACCCCATGAAATTCGTCGATGAAGCCTATATTGACATTGCCGCTGGCGATGGTGGCAACGGCTGCGTGTCGTTCCGGCATGAAAAGTACAAGGAGTTCGGCGGCCCCAATGGCGGTGACGGTGGGCGCGGCGGCCATGTCTTCGCGGTGGCCGATCCCAATCTGAACACGCTGGTGGACTACCGCTATTCGCGTCGCCATGAGGCCAAGCGTGGCGAGCATGGCATGGGCTCCGATATGTTCGGCGCTGCAGGTGACGACATCACCCTGAAGATGCCCGTGGGCACCATCATCACCGATGCGCAGACGGGCCAGGTGCTCTACGAGCTGTTGACCCCCGGCGAGTGCATCACGATTGCCAAGGGCGGGGATGGCGGTTTCGGCAATCTGCGTTTCAAGAGCGCCATCAACCGGGCGCCGCGTCAGAAGACGCCGGGCTGGCCGGGTGAGCGCAAGAGCCTGAAGCTGGAGCTCAAGGTTTTGGCCGATGTTGGGTTGCTGGGCATGCCGAATGCAGGCAAGTCCACCTTTATTGCCGCTGTATCGAACGCGCGGCCAAAGATTGCCGACTACCCGTTCACGACCCTGCACCCAAACCTGGGGGTGGTGCGCGTGGGGCCGGAGCAGAGCTTCGTGGTGGCCGATATCCCGGGTCTGATCGAGGGGGCCTCCGAGGGGGCGGGGCTTGGACACCAGTTCCTGCGCCACCTGCAGCGCACGCGTCTGCTGCTGCATATCGTCGATCTGGCGCCTTTTGACGAGGCGGTGGATCCGGTGGCACAGGCCAAGGCCATCGTGGGCGAGTTGAAGAAGTACGATGCCCAGCTCTATGACAAGCCGCGCTGGCTGGTGCTCAACAAGCTTGACATGGTGCCAGCGGAGGAGCGCGCAGCGAAAGTCAAGGACTTCGTTAAGCGCTTCAAGTGGAAAGGGCCAGTGTTCGAGATCTCCGCCCTCACGCGCGAAGGCTGCGAGCCCTTGATCAAGGCAATCTACCAGCATGTGCACGACCTGCAGCAGGCCGAGCATGGCGTGGTAGAGGTGGATCCCCGCTTTGTGGACGATGCACCACAGTGATTTTGCTCATTATTTGATAGCTTCTAGCGCTTGCCTGCTAAGCGCTAGAGCCCGAAAAGACCCAAAATGAATTCCAGTGTGTTGCGCGATGCCCGCCGCATCGTGGTGAAGGTCGGGTCCAGTCTGGTGACCAATGAAGGCCGGGGGCTCGACGAATCGGCCATTGCCCAGTGGTGCCACCAGCTGGCAGCGCTGGTGCAAGGCGACGACGCGGGCCGGCGCGAGGTCATCATGGTGTCCAGCGGGGCCATCGCCGAGGGCATGAAGCGTCTGGGCTGGAGCGCCCGGCCCAGCGAGGTGCATGAGCTGCAGGCTGCCGCCGCAGTGGGGCAGATGGGCCTGGCGCAGATGTACGAGACCAAGCTGCGCGAGCAGGGGTTGCGCAGCGCGCAGGTGCTACTTACCCATGCTGACCTGGCGGACCGCGAGCGTTACCTCAACGCGCGCTCCACTCTGCTGACGCTGCTGCAGCTGGGGGTGCTACCGGTCATCAATGAGAACGACACCGTTGTCAACGACGAAATCAAGTTCGGCGACAACGACACCCTGGGAGCCCTGGTGGCCAATCTGGTCGAGGCCGACGTACTCGTGATCCTTACCGACCAAAAAGGCCTCTACACCGCCGATCCGCGCAAAGATCCGTCCGCGCAGTTTGTGCATGAGGCGCGTGCGGGCGATCCCGCGCTGGAGGCCATGGCGGGTGGAGCGGGCTCTAGCATCGGCAAGGGGGGCATGATCACCAAAATCCTGGCCGCCAAGCGTGCTGCCGGCTCGGGTGCTTCCACGGTGATTGCCTGGGGGCGCGAGCCCGACGTCCTGGTGCGTCTGGCACAGGGCGAGGCCATTGGTACGTTGTTGGTGGCGCAAACCGCCAAGACACAGGCGCGCAAGCAATGGATGGTGGACCATCTGCAGCTGCGCGGTGCCGTCGTTGTGGATGCCGGTGCTGCCGCCAAGCTGTGCGGAGAAGGCAAGAGCCTGCTGCCCATTGGCATGACCCAAGTAGAAGGTGAGTTCTCGCGTGGCGATGTCATCGCCATCCGGGACGCTGACGGGCGGGAAATTGCCCGGGGCTTGGCCAACTATGCCAGCGCCGAGGCGCGCCTGCTGTGCCGCAAGCCTTCGGGTGCATTCGAGCAACTGCTGGGCTATGCGGCTGAGCCTGAAATGGTGCACCGCGACAACCTGGTGTTGGTGGGGCGCTGACCCGGTATGAAAAAGCCCGCAGTCGCGGGCTTTTCTTAATTGGCGGGCGGGGAAGCGTCTGTGGGCGCGTCGCTGGCCCCCTGGGGATCGGGATCGAAGCTTGCTCCCGGCGGCAGTTCCATGCCGGAGGGGCGTTGCAGGCTGCGCGGAGCATTGGGCGCGTGGATTGCTTGCTGCTCCCTGGTGCGCATGCCGCTGCGCAGATACCGGTTGCGCTGATCCTGGCGTGGCAGGAAGCGCGCCAGTTCGGTCAACGCCATCTCGTACACACCACGCTTGAACTCGACCACCACGTCCAGCGGCACCCAGTAGTCGTTCCAGCGCCACGCATCAAATTCGGGGTGGTCGGTGGCGCGCAGGTTCAAATCCCAGTCGTGCCCCAACAGCTGCAGCAGATACCAGATTTGTTTCTGGCCTTTGTAGTGGCCGCGCGCGTCGCGGCGGATATACCGGTCAGGCACCTCGTAGCGCAACCAATCCCGGGTGCGGGCCACCACGCGCACATGGTGGGGATGGAGCCCCACCTCCTCATGCAGCTCGCGGAACATGGCCTGCTCGGGAGATTCGCCCCGGTCAATACCGCCCTGCGGAAACTGCCAGCTGTGGGTGCGTATGCGCTTGCCCCAGAACACCTGGTTCCTGTGGTTGAGCAGGATGATGCCGACGTTGGGCCTGAAGCCGTCCCGGTCAAGCATAATCTAACCCCAATTTTTAAACTGCAGCCATTATGCATGCTGCCCTGTACCTGCCAAGGGTACTTGCCCGAATAGCCTGATTGCCCATCCATGAAAGCCTCCCAATTCTTCATTTCGACCCTCAAGGAAGCTCCGGCGGACGCCGAAGTGGTCAGCCACAAGCTCATGATGCGGGCCGGGCTGATCAAGAAGCTGGGGGCCGGAATTTATAACTACATGCCGATGGGGCTGCGTGTCATCCGCAAGGTCGAGGCCATCGTGCGTGAAGAGATGAACCGGGCGGGTGCGGTGGAGTGCGCCATGCCCGTGGTGCAGCCGGCCGAGCTGTGGCAAGAGACGGGGCGCTTCGAGAAGATGGGCCCCGAGCTGCTGCGCATCAAGGACCGCCATGACCGCGATTTCGTGATCCAGCCAACCAGCGAAGAAGTGGTCACCGACATCGCCCGCCAGGAGCTGCGCAGCTACAAGCAGTTGCCCAAGAATCTGTACCAGATTCAAACCAAGTTCCGCGACGAGCGCCGTCCGCGCTTTGGCCTGATGCGCGGGCGCGAGTTCATCATGAAGGACGCCTATTCCTTTGACCGCGACATGGTCAGCGCCAAGGCCAGCTACCAGGTGATGGCAGCGGCTTACCGCCGCATTTTTGACCGTTTCGGCCTGCGCTACCGTGCTGTGGCTGCCGACAGTGGCGCCATTGGTGGCGACCTGAGCGAGGAATTCCAGGTGATCGCTGCAACCGGCGAGGATGCCATCGTCTACTGCCCGCAAAGCGACTACGCCGCCAACATGGAGAAGGCCGAGGCACTGGCGCCCGTGCAACCGCGCCCTGCAGCTGCGCAGGCCATGACCAAGACACCCACCCCCGGCAAGGCCACCTGTGCCGACGTGGCGCAGTTGCTTGGCGTGCCGCTGTCCACCACCGTGAAGTCGCTGGTGTTGGCCACCGATACGTTGAACGATGCCGGTGACATCGTGGGCTCGCAAGTGTGGCTGCTGCTGCTGCGCGGCGACCATGACATGAACGAGATCAAGGTTTCCAAGGTGCCGGGGCTGGACAAGGGCTTTCGTTTCGCCACCCTTGCCGAGATCGAAGACCATTTCGGCTGCAAGCCTGGCTACCTGGGCCCCGTTGGGCTGAAGAAGCCGGTGAAGGTGATTGCCGACCGCGAAGTGGCCGTGATGGCGGATTGGATCTGCGGCGCTAACGAGGTGGACTACCACATCACCGGCGTGAACTGGGCGCGTGACCTGGCCGAGCCCGACGCTGTGGCCGACCTGCGCAACGTCGTGGCCGGCGACAAGTCGCCCGACGGTGCGGGTGAACTGGCCATCGAACGCGGCATCGAGGTAGGCCACGTGTTCTATCTTGGCACCAAGTACTCCAAGGCCATGAACGCCACGTTCCTGGGCGAGGATGGCAAGCCGGCGTTCTTTGAGATGGGCTGCTACGGCATCGGTATCACCCGTCTGCCGGCCGCCGCCATCGAACAAAACCATGATGAGCGCGGCATCATCTGGCCTGACGCCATCGCTCCCTTTACCGTGGTCGTCTGCCCGGTGGGCATGGACCGCAGCGATGCCGTGAAAGCCACAGCGGAGCAGCTCTATGCCGATCTGCTTGCGGCGGGCATCGACGTGATCCTGGACGACCGCGGCGAGCGCCCCGGCGCCATGTTTGCCGACTGGGAGCTGATCGGCGTGCCCCACCGCGTCACCATCGGCGACAAGAGCTTGAAGGACGGTGTGGTCGAGTACCAGCACCGGCGCGACGCTGCCGCCACCAAGGTGGCGGTAGGTGACATCGCCACCTATGTGAGGAGCCGCCTGTCGGCATGAACGTGGCCATGAGCACCTCTGTATCCCGCCGTCATTGCCTGGTGCGTTGCGCTGCCTTGGGTGTGGCCGGCCCCGCCTCGTGGCTGGCGCTGCCGGGCACGGCCCACGCTGGAGGGCAGCTGGAGGAGCCGCTGGTGGATTCGGTGCGCACTGCGCTCAGTTCCGCCGTTGCCAACCAAGCACCGCCAGAGCCCGAGTTCTTCACGACCGAGGCGCGTCTGCATTACCTGCGCTGGCTCGGCACCATGAGCGACCGTCTGCGCCGCCGTAAGCCCGACTGGGAGGTGCGCCGCGACTTCCTGCAGACCGTGTGGTACGAAGCCAAGCGCGCCGGGCTCGATGTGTCGCTGGTGCTCGGGCTGATCCAGGTGGAAAGCGCGTTCCGCAAGTACGCCGTCTCCAGCGTGGGTGCACGTGGCTACATGCAGGTGATGCCGTTCTGGACGCGCGTGATTGGCGATGGCGACCCAGGCAAACTGTTCCACATGCAGACCAACCTGCGTTTCGGCTGCGTCATCCTGCGCCACTACATCGAGCGCGAACGCGGCGACCTGTTCATGGCCCTGGGGCGCTACAACGGCAGCCGGGGCAAGTCACCCTACCCGGACGCGGTGTTCGGTGCCCAGCGCAACTGGGTCTTTCCGCCGCCGTTGCAGACGGCAGAACTGCGCTCAAACGGCTGAGACGGTGTGAACGAATCCGACATGCCCGCCATAGCCCGCGCTATGGCTGTGCTTTGCGCCTAGATGGCGCACGTTTGTGCCGCCTGCGCGGGCACGCCGGATGCATTTACACCGTCTGAGGAGTCGTGGCCTCCTGGGGCAGGCGCGACACCATGACCTGGTCGATGCGGTAGCTGTCCACGTCGAGCACCTCGAACTTGTAGCCCCCGAAGGTCACGCTGTCGGTGCGCCGGGGCACGCGGCGCAGCATCACCATCAGAAAGCCCGCCAGTGTTTCGTACTCCTCGGCGTGCGGCAGCGCATCGAGTTGCAGCGCGTGCAGCACGTCCTCGATCGGTGTCACGCCGTCGATCAACCACGAGTTCTCGTCGCGGCGCACGATCTGCTCTTCATCCGTGGGGCCCACCAGGCCACCCATTACCGTGCTCATCACGTCATTGAGCGTGACCACCCCCACCACCAGGCTGTATTCGTTCACGATCACGGCGAAATCCTCGTGCACCAGCCGGAACTGCTCCAGCACCTCGGCCAGCGTGAGCCGGTCGGGCACGATCAACACCTTGCGCAGCAGGGCGTCGTCGGCCAGCGAGAGCGCCTGGTTGTTCAGCACGCGCTGGAACAGGTCCTTGGCATCCACATAGCCCACCACGTGGTCGATATCGCCGTCGCACACCGGGTAGGTGGAAAACGGCTCAGCGGCGATGCGCGCGCGGATCACCGTGTCCGGATCGTCACGCAGAAAGTAGGCGATGCGGTCGCGCTGCGTCATGGCCGATGCCACCGTGCGCGAATCCAGCTCGAACACGTTGGTGATGACCTGCTGCTCGCGCGCGGCCAGCACGCCAGCACGGGCGCCTGCCTCCATCAGGGCCAGGATGTCGTCGGACGTGACGCGGTCGTCGCGCACCGTGGGCAGGCCCAGCAGGGCCGCAAGGCGGTTGGCCAGCCAGTTGAACAACCACACCAGCGGCTTGAACAGCGCTGTGAGCCACTGCATGGGGCGGCTCACCAATACCGCCAGCCGCTCCGGTTCGGCCATCGAGAGGCGCTTGGGCAGCAGGTCGGCCAGCAGGATGAACAGCGAGGTGATGAGGACGAAGGAGGCGAGAAAGCCCACCGTGGCCGCCGTCTCGGGTGCCAGCCAGGGTGTGAGCCAGCCGGAGAAATACGGCGTGAGCGCGCCTTCGCCCACCACGCCGCCCAGAATGGCCACGGCGTTCACGCCGATCTGCACCACGGTGAAATACTCGCCCGGCTGCTCCTGCGTGCGTATCACCAGCCCGGCGCGCGCATCGCCCTCGTCCACCATCTGGCGCAGCCGCAGCTTGCGTGATGCGGCCAGGGAAATCTCGGCGATCGAGAAGAATGAACTGGCAGCGATCAGCAGGACGATGGTCAGAAGGCTTTCGAGCAGACTCATGCACAACAGTGTAGCCAGGGCCTGCTGCCGGCGTGGGACAGATCCTGCGCAGCGGCGCGTACGGTCCAGAGCACCGGCGGGGGGCGCAAAAAAGCCGCCCGAAGGCGGCCCAGCAGGACGGCGTGGCTACGAAGTCAGCCTTGGGTGCCCAGCAGCTGCTGCAGTTCGCCCGATTCGTACATCTCCATCATGATGTCCGAGCCGCCGATGAACTCGCCCTTCACGTAGAGCTGCGGGATCGTGGGCCAGTTGCTGTAATCCTTGATGCCCTGGCGAATGGCGTCGTCCTCCAGCACGTTCACGGTGCCGATGTTTTTGGCATCGACGCCGCAGGCCTTGAGGATCTGTACCGCACGGCCCGAGAAGCCGCACATGGGGAAGCTGGCGCTTCCCTTCATGAACAGCAGGATGTCGTTGGTTTTGACCAGTTGGTCGATGCGTTCGCGGGTAGCGTTGTCCATGGATACTCCTGAAAACGGGCCGCACGCGGGGACGTGGGGTTGCGCGCGGCGGTGGGGGCGATTATTTCACCCTTGGTGCATCTTTCGCGCCAAAGGGCTTTGGCGTGCACCGCAGCAACACGCCTTAGCCGTCCCAGCGTCCGCCGGTGCAGCGGGCAATGCCCGCCAGGTCGTGGCGGCTGCCCACGTCGCTGAAGCCCGCCGCGCGCAGCAGTGTTTGCACTGCATCGGCCTGGTCCCAGCCATGTTCCAGCAGCAGCCAGCCGCCCGGCGCCAAGCGCGCAGGCGCTTGGGCGGTGATGGTCCGAATGTCGTCCAGCCCGTCCGCACCGCTGGCCAGGGCCGACAGCGGCTCGTGCGTGAGCGCGGCCAGGTGGGGGTCGTCCGCCCGTATGTAGGGCGGGTTGGAGACGATGGCGTCGAACGGCCCGGCCACGCCATCAAGCCAGTGGCTGCGCACGAAGCGCACGGGCAGGCCCAGCCGCACGGCGTTGGCTTGCGCCACATCCAGCGCATCCGCGCTGGCGTCCACGGCCAGCACCTGGGCGTCAGGGCGCTGGCTTTGCAGGGCCAGGGCGATGGCACCGCTGCCGGTGCCCAGGTCGGCGATGCGCGGCGCAACGCAGGGTGCAAGCAGCTCCAGCGCCCAGTCCACCAGGGTCTCGGTGTCGGGGCGCGGGTCGAGCACGCGCGCATCCACGGCCAGCGGCAGCCCGTAGAACGACTTGCACCCTGTCAGGTAAGCCACCGGCTCGCCTGCGGCGCGGCGCTGGCACAGGGCCAGGTAGGCGGCCAGGGTATCGGTAGGCAGCGCATCGTCGTCGTGCGCCAGCAGCCAGGCGCGGTCGTTCGGGTCGCGGCCCAGGCTGTGCAGTAGCAGCATTTGTGCGTCGAGGCGCGCCAGGCCCAGGTGCTGGGCTTGCTGCAAGGCATTGCGCAGAGGGATGTTCACTATGGTTTTGAGAGCTTCTGGCGCTTGACTGGCAAGGGCTGGAGGCCTTTTTCCTTTAAATCGAGGTTTCCAGCTCGGCCAACAGCTCGGCTTCGCGCGCATGCTGCAGGGCCTGCAGTACTTCGCCCAGATCACCTTCCATGATGGCCAGCAGCTTGTACAGCGTGAGGTTGATGCGGTGGTCGGTCAGCCGCCCCTGCGGAAAGTTGTAGGTGCGGATGCGGTCGCTGCGGTCGCCCGAGCCGATGAGGCCCTTGCGCAGCGCGGCTTCCTTGGCAGCACGTTCGCTGCGCTCTTTTTCTTGAATGCGCGCCTGCAGCACCTGCAGCGCTTTGGCCTTGTTGCTGTGCTGGCTGCGCCCGTCCTGACATTCAGCGACGATGCCGGTGGGAATGTGCACCACGCGCACGGCGGAGTCGGTCTTGTTGATGTGCTGGCCGCCCGCGCCGCTGGCGCGGAAGGTGTCGATGCGCAGGTCGGCGGGGTTGAGCGTGATGGCCTGCTGCTCGTCGGGCTCGGGCATCACGGCCACGGTGCAGGCGCTGGTGTGGATGCGGCCCTGTGTCTCAGTAGCGGGCACGCGCTGCACGCGGTGGCCGCCGGACTCGAAGCGCAGCGCGCCGTACACGTGGTCGCCTTCCACGCGCAGTACCACTTCCTTGTAGCCGCCGATCTCGCTCTCGTTGGCGCTCATGACCTCCACTTTCCAGCCCTGCGTGGCGGCGTAGCGTGTGTACATGCGCGCCAGGTCCCCGGCGAACAGGGCGGATTCGTCGCCGCCCGTGCCAGCGCGGATTTCAACGAAGGCGTTGCGCGCGTCGTCGGGGTCTTTCGGCAACAGCAGGCGCTGCAGCTCGTCTTCCAGTTGCAGCAGCTCGGCCTCGGCAGCGGCGATTTCCTCCTGCGCCATTTCGGCCATGTCGGGGTCGTCCAGCATGTCGCGCGCGCCCACGAGGTCGGCCTCGCGCTGGCGGTAGCGCGCGTAGCGCCCGGCCACGGCAGTCACGTCGGCATGTTCGCGCGAGATGGTGCGGTACTGCGCCATGTCGGCCATGATGTCTTCGCGCGAGAGCAGGAAGTCCAGCTCTTCGAGGCGCTGCGCGTAGCGTTCCAACTGGCTGCGGAGAAAGGGTTTCATCGGGTTTGGAGGGGTTTTGCTACCACTTTGGTAGCTGGTGGCGCTTGCCAGGCAAGCGCCAGGGGCATAAAACGCTTGGAAAAGCGAAAGGCGGGCGCGTGCAGCGCCGCTACAGGCTGCTCTTGCTTTGCGAGCGCAAGAACAGGCGCGAGACGGTTTGCGCCGTCTGGGTGCGCGTCTGCGCGTCGCCCGCGCGCAGTTCGGCCATGGTGCCATGCAGCATCTTCTGCGTGAGGCCGCGCGAAAGGGCTTCGAGCACGCTGTCGATGTCCTCGCCCTTGGCCAGGCGCTTTTTTGCGCGTGCGATTTCGAGTGCGCGCCATTCGTCGGTCTGGGCGTTGAGCTGCTGGATCAGCGGCACCACGCCGCCCGTGCCACTGGCGTCGCCGTGGGCCGGGCTGCGCAACTCGACCCAGTGCAGAAAGCTCTGCACGCCAGCGTCAATGATGGCCTCGGCCTGAGCCACGGCGGCCTGGCGGTTGGCGTGCGCTTTCTGCACCACGCTGGCCAGGTCGTCCACGGTGTACAGGTACACGTCCTCAAGCTGCTGCACTTCGGGTTCGATGTCGCGCGGCACGGCCAGGTCGACCATGAAGATGGGGCGGTGGCGGCGTTTCTTCAGCGCACGCTCCACGGCGCCCAGGCCGATGATGGGCAGGCTGCTGGCGGTGCAGCTCACCACGGCGTCGAATTCGTGCAGGCGCTCGGGCAG
Source organism: Paenacidovorax caeni (assembly GCF_001298675.1). Taxonomy (GTDB): domain Bacteria; phylum Pseudomonadota; class Gammaproteobacteria; order Burkholderiales; family Burkholderiaceae_C; genus Paenacidovorax; species Paenacidovorax caeni. The sequence continues at coordinate 71,287 of NZ_CYIG01000001.1, read as the reverse complement.
GTCGGCCATGCGCATGGCCTCGCCGCCGAAGCGCGTGGCCAGTTTCTCGCCGCGCTCCAGCGTGCGGTTGGCAATGGCGATGTGCTTGGGCGTCTTGGCCGCGAAGTGCGTGGCGCACAGCTCAATCATCTCGCCCGCGCCGACGAAGAGTACGCGGATCTCGCCCAGGTCTTCAAACAGCTGGCCCGCCAGGCGCACGGCGGCAGCGGCCATGCTGATGCTGTGCGCGCCGATGTCGGTGCTGGTGCGCACCTCCTTGGCCACGGCGAAGCTGCGCTGGAACAGCTGGTTCAGCGTGGTCCCGAGTGCGCCCGCGCCTTCGGCGGCGCGCACGGCGTTCTTCATCTGGCCGAGGATCTGCGCTTCGCCCAGCACCATGGAGTCGAGCCCGCTGGCCACGCGGAAGGCGTGGCGCGCGGCCAAGCCGTCTTGCAGGGTGTAGGAATGGGAGCGCAACACCGACGCATTCACGCCGCCCGTGTGCGCCAGCCAGTCCAGGGTGTGGTCCAGCGCGGGCTGCGTGGCAGCGCAGTAAATCTCGGTGCGGTTGCAGGTGGAAATGATGGCGGTCTCGACCGCCGGGTGGCGCGTGCCTTCGGTCAGGGCCTGGCGCAAGCCCTGCAGCGTGGGCGCTATCTGATCCAGCGCGAACGCAAAACGGCCGCGCAGATCAAGCGGCGCGGTCGTATGGTTGATGCCGAGGGCCCAGACTGCCATGGGGCGGATTATAAAATTCGCCGCTGCCCTTGCGGTACCTTGGGAAATAGGTACTGCATATGTCTTGATTTACGTCACGCTCGTGGACTTCTTCGCCCTTCTTGGCCACCTGTTCAACTTTGCCGCGCCTGCGCTGTTCCTGGCGCTGCTGCTGGCGTTGGGCGGGCGTTTTGTGGGGCCCAAAGGGGCCTCAAGCCTTACCTGGTACGCGCAAGCAGCTATCAATAGCGTAGTGGGTTGTGCCGTGCTGCTGGCGGGTCTGTGGTGGCTGGGGCGCGACGGCCGGATGCTCACCTATGCCGCACTGGTGCTGGCGTGCGCGAGCAGCCAGTGGCTGCTGCTGCGCGGCTGGCGCTGAAGGCGTTCAGCCCGCCGGGCAGAAGAAATCCACCCGGTCGGTGATGATGCCGTCGGTGCCCAGGCCGATCAGGCGCTGCGCCGCCGCCTCGTCGTTCACCGTGTAGCTCAGGCAGCGCAGGCCAGCGCCGTGCACATGGGCGACCAGCGCGGCGTCCCACAGCGCGTGGTTCAGCACCAGGGCCTGGCAGCCCAGGGCCAGGGCGGTCTGCACATCGTCGCCGCCAGGCGCCAGCCGGTCGGCCAGCAGGCCGCGGGGCAGCGCTGGCGCGGCGGCGCGCGCGCCTTCCAGTGCCGCGGGCTGGAATGAGGTCAGCAGTGGCGCCGTGCGGCCGGCGGGCCACAGCCGCGCCAGCAGCGAGGCCACGGCGCGGCCCGTGGCGTCTTCGGTGCCCGGGGTGGGCTTGATCTCGACGTTCAGGTCCAGGCCGTTGGCGAGGCACCAGCGCACCACGTTCTCCAGCGTGGGTAGGGCTTCGCCTGCGTAGGCGCGCGAATGCCAGGCGCCCGCGTCGAGCCGGGCCAGCGCGCCCCAGGGCAGGTCGCCGGCGGTGCCTTGGCCGTTGGTGGTGCGCTCCAGCGTGGCGTCGTGCAGCAGAAAGGGTACGCCGTCGCTGCTGAGCTTGGCGTCGCACTCGAACATGCGCCAGCCGTGCCGCGCGCCCAGGCGGAAGGCGGCCAGGGTGTTCTCGGGGGCGAGCTTGCCGGCGCCGCGGTGGGCGATCCAGCGGGGATAGGGCCAGGAGGGGAGCGGGGTGCTCATGCGGTGATCCTTTGGCCTGTTGTCTGGTCGAACCAGTGCAGCCGGTCGGCGCGCGCGGCGATGCGCGTAGTTTCTCCGGGTTTGGGGTAGGGGCGCCCTTCTTCGACGCGCACGGTCACGTCCTCGCCGCCCACCTTGCCGTAGAGCAGGCGCTCGGCGCCGAGCAGCTCGACGGTCTCGACGGTGAATTCCCAGCCGCCGCTGCCGTTGCCCGGCACCAGGTCGATGTGCTCGGGCCGCACGCCCAGAATGCGCCCGGTTTGGCCGCCGGGCGCATGGTGGAGCAGGTTCATGGGGGGCGAACCGATGAAGCTGGCGACGAAGGTGGAGGCGGGCTGGTGGTAGACCTCCTCGGGCGTGCCGAATTGCTCGACGTTACCGGCGTTCATGACGATCATGCGCTGCGCCAGCGTCATGGCCTCGACCTGGTCGTGCGTGACGAACAGGCTGGTGATGCCCAGCTCGGCGTGCAGCTTCTGGATTTCGATGCGTGTCTGGCCGCGCAGCTTGGCGTCGAGGTTGGACAGCGGCTCGTCAAACAGAAACACCTGGGGCTCGCGCACGATGGCGCGCCCCATGGCCACGCGCTGGCGCTGGCCGCCCGAGAGCTCGCGCGGCTTGCGCTCGAGCAGGTGCGACAGCTCCAGAATCTTGGCGGCCTTGTCCACGCGGCGGCGGATTTCGTCGGCGGGCACCTTCGCGATCTTCAGGCCGTAGGCCATGTTCTCGAAGTTGCTCATGTGCGGGTACAGCGCGTAGTTCTGGAACACCATGGCGATGTTGCGCTTGGCGGGCTCCAGGGTGTTCACCATGCGGTTGCCGATCCACAGCTCGCCGCCGGTGATCTCCTCCAGCCCGGCGATCATGCGCAGCAAGGTGGATTTGCCACAGCCCGAGGGGCCGACCAGCACGATGAATTCGCCGTTCTGTATTTCGGCGTTCACACCGTGGATCACCTGGTGGGCTTTGGGGCCGTGGCCGTAGCGCTTGACGATGTTGCGCAGGGAAATAGATGCCATGATTGCACTCAGTTTGATAGCTGCTAGCGCTTGTTGGGTAAGGGCTAGAGCCAGTTTTTATGCTTACTTCTCGGTGTCGACCAGGCCCTTGACGAACCACTTTTGCATCAGCACCACCACGGCGGTGGGCGGCAGCATGGCCAGGATGGCGGTGGCCATGGCGACGTTCCAGTCGATGGCAGCCTCGCCGCCCGTGGCCACCATGCTCTTGATGCCGATGACGATGGGGTACATGTCTTCGGTGGTGGTCATGAGCAGCGGCCACAGGTACTGGTTCCAGCCGTAGATGAACTGGATCACGAACAGCGCGGCGATCGAAGTGCGCGACAGCGGCACCAGGATGTCGAGAAAGAAGCGCATGGGCCCCGCGCCGTCGATGCGCGCCGCCTCGACCAGTTCGTCGGGCACCGTCAGGAAGAACTGGCGGAACAAGAAGGTGGCCGTGGCCGAGGCGATGAGCGGCAGCGTCAGGCCGGCGTAGCTGTTGAGCAGGCCCAGGTCGGCCACCACCTTGTAGGTGGGCAGGATGCGCACTTCCACCGGCAGCATCAGCGTGAGGAAGATGGCCCAGAAGCACAGCATCTTCAGCGGAAAGCGGAAGTACACGATGGCAAAGGCCGACAGCAAAGAGATGGCGATCTTGCCCACGGTGATGACCATGGCCACCACAAAGCTCACCCACATCATGTGGGCCGCGGTGGTGTTGGAGCCCAGCTTGCCCGCGCCAAACAGCGCGGCCTTGTAGCTCTCCCACATGTGGCCGCCGGGCAGCAGCGGCATGGGGGTCTGGACGATGGTGTCGGGGGTGTGGGTGGAGGCGACGAACGCCAGGTACAGGGGGAAGGCCACCACGGCCACGCCCAGCACCATCACGGCGTGCGACAGGAAGTTGAGCCAAGGGCTGCGGTCGATCATGGTCAGTACTGCACTTTCTTTTCCACGTAGCGGAACTGCACCACCGTCAGGGCGATGACCATCACCATCAGCACCACCGACTGCGCCGCCGAGCCGCCGAGGTCGAGCGCCTTGAAGCCGTCCAGGTACACCTTGTAGACCAGGATGGACGTGGATTGCCCGGGCCCGCCGTGCGTGGTGGCATCGATGATGCCGAAGGTGTCAAAAAAAGCGTAGACGATGTTGATCACCAGCAGGAAGAAGGTGGTGGGCGACAGCAGCGGCAGCTGGATGCTCCAAAAGCGCCGCCAGGGGCCCGCACCGTCGATGGCGGCCGCTTCGATCAGCGACTTGGGGATGGACTGCAGGCCCGCCAGGAAGAACAGGAAGTTGTACGAGATCTGCTTCCACACCGAGGCGATGACGACCAGCGCCATGGCCTGGTTGTCGTTCATCAGGTGGTTCCAGGTGTAGCCCATCTTCTCCAGACCGTAGGCCAGCACACCGATGGAGGGCGAGAAGATGAACATCCACAGCACCCCCGCAATGACCGGCGCCACGGCGTAGGGCATGATGAGCAGCGTGCGGTAGACCAGCGCGCCGCGCGTGATGCGGTCGGCAAACACCGCCAGCACCAGCGCCAGCACGATGCCGATGCCGGCCACCAGCACCGAGAACAGGGCAGTGACCTGGAACGAGGCCAGGTACGAGCTGTCGTTCCACAGGCGCTCGAAGTTCTCCAGCCCGACGAATTCGCGGCTCATACCAAAGGCATCCTCCATCTGCACCGATTGCAGGATGGCCTGGCTGGCGGGCCAGAAAAAGAACACGCCCACGATGGCCAACTGGGGCAGCAGCAGCACCCAGGGCAGCCAGCGCGAACGGAAAAGTACGCGTTTTTCCATGAAGGTCGTTCCAGAAACGGCAAAAAGCCTCCGCGCCCGTGGGCGGCGGAGGCCGATGCGGAAGGCCGCTTACTTGCCCTTGTTGGCCTGCTCGAAGCGCGCGAGCAGCTCATTGCCGCGCTTGACGATGGTATCCAGCGCTTCCTGGGCGGTTTTCTTGCCGGCCCAGACCAGTTCCAGCTCCTCGTCCTCGATGGTGCGGATCTGCAGGTAGTTGCCCAGGCGGATGCCGCGCGACTTGTCGGTGACCTTGCGGATCATCTGCGTCACGGCGACATCGGTGCCAGGGCGCTGCTGGTAGAAGCCGGATTTGTCGGTCAGCTCATAGGCGCCCATGGTGATCGGCAGGTAGCCCGTGCGCTGGTGGCTGGCGGCCTGCACCTTGGTCTGCGACAGGAAGTCGAAGAACTTGGCCACGCCCTTGTATTCCTCGGGCTTCTTGCCGGCCATCACCCACAGCGAAGCACCGCCGATCACGGTGTTCTGCGGTGCGCCCTTGACGTCAGGGTAGTAGGGCAGGGGGGCCAAGCCGTAGGCGAACTTGGCGTTCTTGGCCACATCGCCGTAGTAGCCCGACGAGGTCTGGATCATGGCGCACTCACCCGAGGTGAATGAACCCTGGGCGTCGGAGTTGCGGCCCTTGTAGACAAACTCGCCCGCCTTGGCGGCCTGGGCCAGGTTGTTGATGTGGCGCACGTGCAGCGGCGAGTTGATCTTCAGGCGTGCGGCATAGCCGTCCTTGGCCAGGCCGTTCTGGTGCGTGGCAAATTCCACGTTGTGCCAGGCCGAGAACGATTCGAGCTGCGTCCAGCCTTGCCAAGCCAGCGTCATCGGGCAGCTATGGCCGCTGGCCTTGAGCTTCTTGGCAGCTTCAAACACCTCGGGCCAGGTGGCCGGGGCCTTGTCGGGGTTCAGGCCGGCCTTTTTGAAAGCGTCTTTGTTGTAATAAAAGATGGTGGTGGAGCTGTTGAACGGAAAGCTCAGCATCTGGCCGTTGGGGGCCGTGTAGTACCCCGCCACGGCCGGAATGTAGGCGCTGGGGTCGAACGCCAGACCCGCGTCCTGCATCACCTTGCCCACGGGCACGGTGGCGCCTTTGCTGGCCATCATGGTGGCGGTGCCCACTTCAAACACCTGCAGGATGTGTGGCGAGTTGCCGGCGCGGAACGAGGCGATGGCCGCCGTCATGCTCTCGGGGTAGGAGCCCTTGAATGTGGGCACCACCTTGTAGTCCTTCTGGCTTTCGTTGAACTGCTTGGCCAGGTCGTTGACCCACTCGTTGTTCACGGCGGTCATGGAGTGCCACCACTGAATTTCAGTTTGCGCGTGCGTCGCAGCCGCAGTGGCGGCGATGGCCGCGGCCATGGCCAGTTGTTTGAATTGCATGAAAGACTCCTGTTGGGATGGCAAGGGCTACCAAACGGCCCAGGGTAGGGGGCGTTGGTGACAGAACGGTGTCGTTGTCGCACAAGCCGCGCCCGTGTCACAACCGGGGGAAACCCGTCGTCAGCCTGTCGTCAGGGGCGCATTGTGACGAATGGCAGGGCGTCTGCCCAATAGCGGTGCATTCGCTAAGGTTTTGTGCGATGCAGCATGCTTGTTTCCCGTCACTTTCCGCCAAAGGCCCTCCCATGTTGCACAAGACATCCCTGGACAAGAGCAAGATCCGTTTCCTGCTGCTCGAAGGCATCCACCCCAGTGCCCAGGAGGTGCTGCGTGCGGCAGGTTATTCCCAGATCGAGGCCTTGCCTGGCGCACTGGAGGGCGAGGCGCTGCAGCGCAAGATCGCCGATGCGCACTTTATCGGCGTGCGCTCGCGTACCCAGCTAACGGCCGAGGTGCTGGCGCATGCGCACAAGCTGGTGGCCATTGGGTGCTTTTGCATCGGCACCAACCAGGTGGACCTGCAGGCCGCGCGCGAGCGCGGCATCGCAGTGTTCAATGCGCCGTACTCCAACACCCGCTCGGTGGCCGAACTGGTGTTGGCCGAGGCCATCCTGCTGCTGCGCGGCGTGCCCGCGCGCAACGCGGCGGCGCACCGCGGCGGCTGGCTCAAGAGCGCCGACAACGCCTACGAAGCCCGGGGCAAAACGCTGGGCATCATCGGCTATGGCGCGATTGGCTCGCAGTTGTCGGTGCTGGCTGAAGCGCTGGGCATGCAGGTTGTGTTTCATGACGTGGTGGGCAAGCTGCCGCTGGGCAACGCGCGCCAGGCGGCTGGGCTGCACGCGCTGCTGGCGCAAAGCGACATCGTGAGCCTGCACGTGCCCGAGGTGCCTTCCACGCAGTGGATGATTGGCGCCGCCGAAATCGCCGCCATGAAGCCCGGTGCCATCCTCATCAATGCCTCGCGCGGCACCGTGGTCGAGATCGACGCGCTGGCCCAGGCGCTGCGCGAAGGCCACCTGGCGGGTGCGGCGGTGGACGTGTTCCCGGTCGAGCCCAAGAGCAACAAGGACGAATTCACCTCGCCGCTGCGCGGGCTGGACAACGTGATCCTGACGCCGCACATCGGTGGCTCCACGCAGGAGGCGCAGGCCAACATTGGCCTGGAGGTGGCGGAAAAACTGGTCAAGTACAGCGACAACGGCACCAGCATCACCTCGGTCAACTTCCCCGAGGTGGCGCTGCCCGCGCACCCGGGCAAGCACCGCATCCTGCACGTGCACCACAACCAGCCGGGCGTGCTCTCGGCCATCAACCAGGTGTTCGCGGCACTGCACGTCAACATTGCCGGCCAGTACCTGCAGACCGACGACAAACTGGGCTACGTGGTCATCGACCTGGATGCGCAGTCCTCCGAACTGGCGCTGGAAAAACTCTCGCAGGTGGCAGGCACCATCCGCTGCCGCGTGCTGTTCTAGACGTGTGGCCCTATGCGCCAGCGGCGTAGCAGGCCGCGCCCTTAAAATCGCACCCCCGAGGCACGAGGGCGCGTCGCGCGTCCATCCCAGGTTGACCCCATGAATGTTCCGATAGAGCTGGCTGCCTTGCAGCAGGCACAGGGCGCTGAGCCCGTGCGCTTGCGCGAGATTCCGTACAACTACACCTCGTTTTCCGACCGGGAAATCGTGATTCGCCTCCTGGGTGCTTCGGCCTGGGACGTACTCGACCAGTTGCGCCGTGAGCGCCGCACCGGCCGCTCGGCGCGCATGCTGTACGAAGTGCTGGGCGACATCTGGGCTGTCCAGCGCAATCCGTACCTGCAGGACGACCTGATCCACACCCCCGCGCGGCGCAAGCTGCTGGTGGACGCCATGCGCCACCGCATCGCCGAGATCGAGAAGCGCCGCCTGCCGCAGGAAGACCCCGAGCGCGACCGCCGCGTCGGCCTGCTGGTGGATGCCGCGCGCCGCGCCATCGCCGAATTCGACGCCACGCTGGCCGAGGTGGGCGAAATGCGCAAGCGCGTCGCGCGCCGACTGGGGCGCCACACGGCCAAGGACAACATCAAGTTTGACGGCCTGTCGCGCGTCAGCCACGTGACCGACGCCACCGACTGGCGCGTCGAGTTCCCGTTTGTCGTGCTCACGCCCGACACCGAGGCCGAGATGGCGCAGCTCGTCAAGGCCTGCATCGAGATGGAGCTGACCATCATTCCGCGTGGCGGCGGTACCGGCTACACGGGCGGGGCCATTCCGCTGACGTGGCGCAGCGCCGTCATCAACACCGAAAAACTCGAAGCCATGAGCGGCGTGGAAATGCGCCGCCTGCCCGGTGTCGAGCAGGAGGTGGCGACGGTGTGGACCGAGGCCGGCGTGGTCACGCAGCGCGTGTCCGATGCGGCGGAGAGCGCAGGCTTTGTCTTTGCGGTGGACCCGACCAGCGCCGAGGCCAGCTGCATTGGCGGCAACATTGCCATGAACGCGGGCGGCAAGAAAGCCGTGCTGTGGGGCACGGCGCTGGACAACCTGGCGAGCTGGCGCATGGTCACGCCTGATGCGCAGTGGCTGGAAGTCACGCGTATCAACCACAACCTGGGCAAGATTCACGACGCCGAAGTTGCCAGCTTTGAGCTGCAGTACTTCGAGGCCGACGGCAAGACGCCGGTGCGCACGGAGCGCTTGGACATTCCGGGTAAAACCTTCCGCAAGGAGGGCCTGGGCAAGGACGTGACGGACAAGTTCCTCTCGGGCCTGCCCGGCGTGCAGAAAGAGGGCACCGACGGCTTGATTACCAGTGCGCGCTGGATCGTGCACCGCATGCCGGAGCACACGCGCACTGTGTGCCTGGAGTTCTTTGGCTCTGCCAAGGAAGCGGTGCCCAGCATCGTCGAGATCAAAGACTTCATGTTTGCCGAGCAAAAGCGCTCGGGCGTGCTGCTGGCCGGGCTGGAACACCTGGACGACCGCTACCTGCGTGCCGTGGGCTACACCACCAAGAGCAAGCGCGGTGGCCTGCCCAAGATGCTGCTGGTGGGCGACATTGTGGGCGACGACCCCGACGCCGTGGCGCGTGCCGCCGCCGAGGTGGTGCGCATCGCCAACTCGCGCTCGGGTGAGGGCTTTACGGCGGTGAGCGCCGAAGCGCGCAAGAAATTCTGGGCCGACCGCAAGAAAACCGCCGCCATCAGCCGCCACACCAACGCCTTCAAGATCAACGAAGACGTGGTGATTCCGCTGCCGCGCATGGCGGAGTACACCGACGGCATCGAGCGCATCAACATCGAACTGAGCCTGCGCAACAAAATTGAGCTGGCCGATGCGATTGAGGCGTTCTTCACACGTGGCGAGCTGCCGCTGGGCAAGCCCGAGGCGGGCGGCGAGCCCCCTTCGCCCGAGCTGCTGGAAGAAAAGCTGGCCCTGGCGCTGGCCCAAGTGCGCGAAACACGTGCGCTGTGGCAAGACTGGCTGCAGCGCGTGGAGGAACTGTTCCCGCAGCTGCAAGACCACAGCCTGCGCGCCAGCTGGAAGGCGCAAATCCGCGACCCGCTGCGCAACATCTTCACCGGCAGCGACTTCGAGCCGCTGATGCGTGCGCTGGGCGAGGTGCAGCAGCGCGTGCTCAAGGGCCGCGTGTGGGTGGCGCTGCACATGCATGCCGGTGACGGCAACGTGCACACCAACATCCCCGTGCACAGCGACAACTACGACATGCTGCAAACCGCGCACGAAGCGGTGGCGCGCATCATGGTGCTGGCGCGCAGCCTGGGCGGTGTGATCTCGGGCGAGCACGGCATTGGCATCACCAAGCTGGAGTTCCTCACCGACGAGGAGCTGGCGCCGTTTGCCGAATACAAGCGCCGGATTGACCCGCAAGGGCGCTTCAACGATGGCAAGCTGCTACGCAATCAGGAGCTGTCAGCGCACGATGGGCGGGCGTTGGAGGCCGATTTGGCCAAAATTCCTGCACGCCGCTCGCTGCGCTTTGCCGACCTGACCAACGCCTACACGCCGAGCTTCGGCCTGATGGGCTACGAGTCGCTGATCATGCGCCAGAGCGACATTGGCGACATCGTTGCCAGCGTCAAGGACTGCCTGCGCTGCGGCAAGTGCAAGCCGGTGTGCTCTACGCACGTGCCGCGTGCCAACCTGCTGTACTCGCCGCGCAACAAGATTTTGGCCACCTCGCTGCTGGCCGAGGCATTCTTGTACGAGGAGCAGACGCGCCGGGGCGTGTCCATCCAGCACTGGCAGGAGTTCGAGGACGTGTCGGACCACTGCACCGTGTGCCACAAGTGCTACACGCCGTGCCCGGTGAAGATCGACTTCGGCGACGTCACCATGGCCATGCGCAGCCTGCTGGTGAAGATGGGCAAGAAGAGCCTGCGCCCCGGCAACAAGCTGGCCATGGCCATGCTCAATGCCACCAACCCCGACACCATCAACCTGCTGCGCGCGGGCATGGTCAACGTCGGCTTCAAAGCGCAGCGCATGGCCGTGGACGCGCTGCGCAGCCTGAGCCGCCCGCAGACCGCGCGCCCGCCCGCCACCGTGGGCACGGCGCCGATCAAGGAGCAGGTGATCCACTTCGTCAACAAGAAGCTGCCCGGTGGCCTGCCCACCAAGACGGCACGCGCGTTGCTCGACATCGAAAACAAGGACTACGTACCCATCATCCGCGACCCGGCCGCCACCACGGCCGACAGCGAGGCGGTGTTCTACTTCCCGGGCTGCGGCTCCGAGCGCCTGTTCAGCCAGGTGGGCCTGGCCACCCAGGCCATGCTGTGGCACGCCGGCGTGCAGACCGTGCTGCCGCCGGGCTACCTGTGCTGTGGCTACCCGCAGCGCGGCAGCGGCCTGCAGGACAAGGCCGAGAAAATGATCACCGACAACCGCGTGCTGTTCCACCGCGTGGCCACCACGCTGAACTATCTGGACATCAAGACGGTGGTGGTGAGCTGCGGCACCTGCTTCGACCAGTTGCAGGGCTATGAGTTTGACAAGATCTTCCCGGGCAGCCGCATTGTCGATATCCACGAATTCCTGCTGGAAAAGGGCATCAAGCTGCCCGAGGGCCAGGGCGGCTACCTGTACCACGAGCCGTGCCACAACCCGATGAAGCAGGGCGACTCGATGAAGACCGTGCGCGCACTGGTGGGCGACAAGGTGCTCAAGAGCGAGCGCTGCTGCGGCGAGTCGGGCACGCTGGGCGTGACGCGGCCGGACATCTCCACGCAGGTGCGCTTTCGCAAGACCGAGGAAATTCGCAAGGGCGAAGCGCAGCTGCGCAGCAGCGGCGCCGTGGGCGCGCAGGACAACATCAAGATCCTGACCAGCTGCCCGAGCTGCCTGCAGGGCATCTCGCGCTACCAGGATGACCTGTCCACCGGCCTGCTTGAAGCCGACTACATCGTGATCGAGATGGCACGCCAGATTCTGGGCGCCAACTGGTTGCCCGAGTACGTGCAGCGTGCCAACGCCGGCGGCATTGAGCGGGTCCTGGTATGACCTGTGCGCTGTGCGAAACAGACGGCGGCACGCTGGTCTGGCGCGGCGACCAGCTGCGCCTGATCCGCGCCGATGAAGCCGGTTTTCCCGCCTTCTACCGCGTGGTGTGGAACGCGCATGTGGCGGAGTTCTCCGATCTGTCGCCTGCCGAGCGTACCCACTGCATGGACGTCGTGGCGCGCGTGGAGCAGGTGCTGCGCACCCAGCTGTCGCCCGCCAAGGTCAATCTGGCAGCGCTGGGCAACATGGTGCCGCACCTGCACTGGCACGTGATTGCGCGCTTCGCCTGGGACAGCCACTTTCCCGCGCCCGTCTGGGCGCCGCCGCAGCGCGCGCGCGACGCAGCGCAGGAGGCGGCCCTGGCCGCGCGCTTGCCTGCGCTGGACGCCGCGCTGCGTCATGCACTATCCAATTCATAGCTGCTAGCGCTTGCTGGGTAAGCGCTAGAGCCTGTTTTTACTTGCAATTTTCGAGGTGACACCATGGCCGATTCCAGTGCGCCCGTACCTGAAGCGCTGACCGTGCACGCCCAGTCGCGTGTGCTCGAGGTTGTCTTTGCCGGTGGCGAGGTCTACCGTATTCCGTTCGAGCTGCTGCGCGTGTATTCGCCCTCGGCCGAGGTCCAGGGCCACGGCCCGGGGCAGGAAGTCCTGCAGACCGGCAAGCGCGACGTCACGCTGCTGGCCCTGGAGCCCGTGGGCCACTATGCCGTCAAGCCCGTGTTCTCCGACGGCCACGACAGCGGCATCTTCACCTGGGCTTACTTGCATGAACTCGGGCGCGACCAGGAGCAACTTTGGCAGCGCTACCTGCAGCGCCTGCAGGATGTGGGCGCCGACCGCGATGCCCCCATGGCCCCCCGGCCGCACAAGGGCGGGGGCTGCGGCAGCCATTGAGGGCCGCCAAGCGCCGTTTTTTCTCCATTTTGGCGACGATGCCCCATGAAGGTGCGGGGTTGTCGCTGTACGCGGGGCCGGTACGCCCCTAGGATTCTTCCCATGAGCAGCACGCATTTCGGTTTTGAAACCGTCGATGAACAGGACAAGGCACGCCGTGTGCGCGGCGTGTTCGACTCCGTCGCGTCCAAGTATGACGTGATGAACGACCTGATGTCCGGCGGCCTGCACCGCGCCTGGAAGGCCTACACCGTCATGGTGGCCAACCTGCGTGATGGCGACCAGGTGCTCGACATTGCGGGCGGAACGGGCGACCTGTCGCTGGCGTTCGCCAAGAAGGTTGGCGCCACCGGCCGCGTGGTGCATACCGATATCAACGAGGCCATGCTGCGCGTAGGCCGCGACCGTCTGATCGACAAGGGCGTGGTGTTGCCCACCCTGGTGTGCGATGCCGAGAAGCTGCCTTTTCCCACGGGCCACTTCGACCTGGTCAGCGTTGCCTTCGGCCTGCGCAACATGACGCACAAGGATCTCGCCATCGCCGAGATGTGCCGTGTGCTCAAACCCGGCGGGCGCCTGCTGGTGCTGGAGTTCTCGAAGGTGGCGAAGCCGCTGGAAAAGGCCTACGACTGGTATTCCTTCAACGTACTGCCCCGGCTGGGCAAGCTGGTGGCGGGCGACGATGCCAGTTACCGCTATCTGGCGGAATCCATCCGCATGCACCCGGGCCAGGAGGAACTAAAGACGCTCATGCAACACAATGGTTTTGGGCACGTGGATTACCACAACATGACGGGCGGCGTTGTCGCCCTGCATGTGGGCATCAAGTGCTGAACGGCTGAATCCCCCTCGACTCTTTATAGAAAGCGGAAATTGACATGAAAAACTTGTGGTCTGTGGTTCTGGTCGCCATGCTGGCAATGGCCCATATGGATGCCGATGCCCGCCGCATGGGCGGCGGCAAGTCCATGGGCAAGCAGTCCAGTAATGTCACCCAGCGCGAGGCCAGCACGCCTCCCTCGACGCCTGCTGCCCCCACACAAAACGCGACTGCGCAAAATGCGGCCAAACCCGCCACACCCGCTGCCAACCCGGCACCCGCTGCGGCGCCCAAGAAGCCTTGGGGTGCCATGCTCGGCGGCTTGGCTGCTGGCCTGGGCCTGGCATGGCTGGCCCACTCGCTCGGCCTGGGTGCAGCGTTCGGCAATATCTTGCTGATCGCCTTGCTGGCCCTGGCGGCATTCGCCGTGATTGGCATGATCATGCGCTCGCGCAAACCCGCAGCCGCAGGTGGTGCTCCCTTCGCATTCCAGGGCGCGGGTGCGCCGGTGGATGCGCCCGTGGCGCGCCAGTACAACCCCGAGAAGGTCGGCAACGACGCCTCGGCGCGCCCCTGGGAGAGCCAGGGCGCGGCGTTCGAAGCTGCACGTCCGCAGATGGCAGGCGGTGCTGTGGCGGGTGGTGTCGTTATCGGCTCTGCGCTCACCGGTTCGCAGAACTGGGGTATTCCGGAGGGCTTCGATACCGAGGGCTTTCTCGCCGCGGCCAAGCGCAATTTCGTCACGCTGCAAAGCGCCTGGGACCGTGGCGACCTGTCCACCTTGCGCTCCATGATGACGGACGAGCTGCTGAGCGAAGTGCGCGCCCAGCTCGCCGAGCGCGATCAGCACCGTGGCGATGCGCCGAACCGTACGGATGTCGACGTGATCGATGCACAGCTCCTGGGCATTGAGGATCTCGGCAGCGACTACATGGCCAGCGTTGAGTTTTCCGGCATGATCCGTGAAGAGCAGGGCGCTGGCCTGAGCCCCTTCCGTGAAGTCTGGAACATGACCAAGCCCAAGAGCGGCAACAGCGGCTGGCTGGTGGCGGGCCTGCAGGCACTGCAGTAACACGGGTGCCACAAAAACCAGGCGGTACCGTCCTGGGGAATAATCGGGGGCTATGGCAACACAGTCCCCTTTTTCATTTCTGGAAAACCTCGCCCAACGCATCGTGGCGGGGCCGCAGCCGCCGCAGTGGATGGTGCATGAGGTGCAGCAGCGCGTCGTGTTGCTGTTGAATCATGTCTTGATGCAGGAGCGCGAGGCCATGGGCCGGCTTCTTGGCCAGTCTGGCCGTGTCGCGCGTGTGCAATGGCGCCAGTTTTCGATGGCCCTGCAGGTCACGCCCGCCGGGCTGTTCAACGTGGCGGCGCCGGGCGCGCAGCCCGATCTGCAGATCGTTGTGACCGAAACCTCTCCCCTGGCCCTGGCGCAAACGGCGTTGCGCGGCGACAAGCCCACCATCAGCATCCAGGGCGACGTGCAACTGGCGGGCGAGATCAACTGGCTCGTAGACCATGTGCGCTGGGATCTGGAGGAAGACCTGGCGCGGATCGTGGGGGATGCGCCTGCCCACGCCATCGCCCAAGGCGCACGCCGAGTGACCCAGGCGCTGGGCGCCTTCGTTGCCCGATTCGCGGGCGGGCGTGCAGGTTCGCAGCCTCCTGACCGGGCGCCGTCATGAGCCGTGTTTTCCGTGGCGCCACCATTGTTTGGGTGGTGCTGCGTTATGGACTGGATGAGCTGGTGCTGTCCAGCTTCGAGCATCCCTGGCTGCGCTTGCTGGCGCGTTTGGTGTCGATTGGTCGCAACCTGGAGGCACCACGTGGCCAGCGCCTGCGCGAGGCTTTGGAGCGGCTGGGCCCTATCTTTGTCAAATTCGGCCAGGTGCTGTCCACCCGGCGCGACCTGATGCCGCCGGACATCGCCGACGAGCTGGCGCTGTTGCAGGACCGCGTGCCGCCGTTTGATTCGCAAATTTCCGTAGCGACGATTGAGCGTGCCTTTCGCAAGCCGTTGGGCGAGGTGTTCATCTCGTTCGAGCGTGAGCCTGTGGCCAGTGCGTCGATTGCGCAGGTGCATTTCGCCGTCATCCGCGACCGCGACGGCGTGCAGCGCGATGTCGCCGTGAAGGTGCTGCGCCCCGGCATGCTGCCGGTGATCGAAAAAGACCTGGCGCTGATGCGCATGATGGCGGGCTGGCTCGAGAGTCTCTCGGCCGACGGCAAGCGCCTGAAGCCGCGCGAGGTCGTTGCCGAGTTCGACACCTACCTGCACGACGAACTTGACCTGATGCGCGAAGCTGCCAATGCCGCGCAACTGCGCCGCAACATGGAAGGGCTGGATCTGGTGCTGGTGCCCGAGGTGTTCTGGGACTTCTGCCACACCGAGGTCATGGTGATGGAGCGCATGCGCGGCGTGCCGATCAGCCAGGTCGAGCGCTTGCGCGAGGCTGGCGTGGACATTCCCAAGCTGGCGCGCGATGGCGTCACCATTTTCTTCACCCAGGTCTTTCGTGATGGTTTCTTCCATGCCGACATGCACCCGGGCAACATCCAGGTCAGCCTCGACGCCATGACGTTCGGCCGCTACATCTCGCTCGACTTCGGCATCGTCGGCACGCTGACCGAGGTCGACAAGGAATACCTGGCGCAGAACTTCACGGCCTTCTTCCGCCGCGACTACAAGCGCGTGGCTGAGCTGCACATCGAGAGTGGCTGGGTGCCGCCCGAGACGCGCGTCAACGAGCTGGAAGCAGCGGTGCGTACGGTGTGCGAGCCGTATTTCGACCGACCGCTCAAGGAGATTTCTCTCGGTATGGTGCTGATGCGCCTGTTCCAGACGTCGCGCCGCTTCAACGTGGAGATCCAGCCGCAGTTGGTGCTGTTGCAGAAGACCCTGCTCAACATCGAGGGCCTGGGCCGCCAGCTCGATCCAGACCTGGATTTGTGGAGCACGGCCAAGCCGTTCCTGGAAAAGTGGATGCTCGACCAGCTTGGCCCTCAGCGCCTGCTGCGTGAGCTGCGTGACCAGGCACCGCATTACGCCAAGCTGCTGCCCGAGCTGCCGCGCTTGCTGCACAGCTACTTGCGCCAGGAGCCCCAGACGCAGACGCAGCCGCAATTGCTGCGCGAGCTGCTGCAGGCGCAGCAGCGCACCAACCGCCTGCTCCAGGCCCTGATGTATGGCGGCGTGGGCTTTGTGCTCGGGCTGCTGGGGCTGCAGCTCTACCTGCGCTTCTACGTGTTCTGAGCGCGGCCTCTATTTCACAACCTCCATCCTGACCTCGCAAGGAGTACCAGCGTGCTGCTCATCATGGTGATTGCCTACCTGTTTGTCACCATCGGCATTGGCCTGTGGGCCGCCAGAAGGGTACAGAACTCGGCCGACTTTGCCATCGCCGGCCGCCATCTGCCGATGTACATGATCATCACCACCACGTTCGCCACGTGGTTCGGCTCGGAGATCGTGCTCGGGGTGCCGGCGAAGTTCATCAAGGGGGGGCTGAACGCGGTGGTCGAGGATCCGTTCGGTGCAGGCATGTGTCTGGTGCTGGTGGGCGTATTTTTTGCCGCCAAGCTCTACCGGATGACGCTGCTGACCATCAGCGACTACTACCGCGAACGCTATGGCCGCGCGGTCGAGGTGATCTGCTCGCTCATCATCATGCTCAGCTACCTGGGTTGGGTCTCGGCCCAGGTCACCGCGCTGGGGCTGGTGTTCAACCTGCTGTCGGGCGGGGTGATCAGCATTCCCTGGGGCATGACGATCGGCGTGCTCTCGATCTTGGTTTACACGCTTTGGGGCGGTATGTGGTCGGTGGCGGTGACCGATTTCATCCAGATGATCATCCTGGTGGTCGGGCTGGTGGTGCTGGCCGTCTTCGCCGCCGACATGGCGGGCGGCGCTGGCAAGGTGATCGACCTGGCGGTGAGCCGCGACATGTTCCGCTTCTGGCCCGAACCCACCTGGCACGAAATGATTTTCTTCTTTGGCGCCGCCATCACCATGATGCTGGGCTCCATTCCGCAGCAGGACGTGTTTCAACGCGTGATGTCGGCGAATACGGAAAAGGCAGCCACGCATGGCACAGTGATCGGCGGCACGGCCTATATCCTGTTTGCTTTTGTTCCCATGTTCCTGGTGGCTAGCGCATTGCTCATCATGCCGGAGCAGACCGCTGCGCTGCTGGAGGATGATCCCCAGAAAGTCCTCCCGACGCTGGTGATGGACAAGATGCCCGTGGTCATGCAGGTGCTGTTCTTCGGTGCGCTGCTGTCTGCCATCAAGTCATGCGCGTCGGCCACGCTGCTGGCGCCCAGCGTCACGTTCACCGAGAACATCTGGCGCCAGTTCCGCCCTGAGTACATCAGCGACCTGGAAAACCTGCGCATCATGCGCATCAGCGTGCTGGTGTTCGCCATCGCGGTACTGGTTTACTCCATCAAGATGGAAGGTACCCCTATTTTTGAGCTCGTTTCCGGCGCTTACCAGGTGCCGCTGGTCGGGGCGTTCGTGCCCTTGGTCTTCGGCCTGTACTGGAAGCGCGCCACCACGCAGGGCGCGCTTTGTGCCACGGTGCTCGGCATTGGCGTGTGGGTGCTGTTCATGGCTACGCCCGCACTGCATGAAGCCTTTCCGCAGCAACTGGCGGGCGTTCTTGCCGCGGTGGTGGGCATGGTGGCAGGATCGCTGGTGCCGCAATGGGTGCACCACCGGCCTGCCAGCCACCATGCCATCGCAGGCGTGGAGTGATGGCGCGCCCCCTGCAGAAAACGAGGCGCATCCTATAATCGAGGGTTTTTCCCAAGCACCGTTTCCTCCCGTATGCCTATCTATGCCTACAAATGCGGCGCCTGTGGCCATGCCAAGGATGTGCTGCAAAAAATCTCCGATGCCCCGCTGACACAGTGCCCTGCCTGTGGCGCCGAGGCGTTTTCCAAGCAGATCACGGCTGCCGGCTTCCAGCTCAAGGGCTCGGGCTGGTATGTCACGGACTTCCGTGGCGGCGGCAGCGGTAGCAGCGCCCCGGCGACGGGTACCAAGAGCGAAGAGGCGGCTGCGCCCGCGGCTGCCCCGGCAGCCTGCGCATCTTGCCCTGCTGCCTCGAAGGCAGACTGACCCCCTGAAGGATAGGCATGGCTGCCCTGCGCAAGTGGTTGTTCACCGGTTTGCTGGTCATCGTGCCCGGCGTTATTACCGCCTGGGTGCTGAACTGGATTGTCGGCACGCTTGACCAGACGCTAGCCATCCTGCCGGAGGCCTGGCATCCAGATAAGCTGCTGGGCTTCCACATACCTGGCTTCGGCGTGCTGCTGACGCTGCTCATCCTGCTTTCGGTGGGCGCGCTGGCCAGCAATTTCGCCGGGCGCAAGCTGGTGGCGTGGGGCGATGGGCTGGTAAGCCGCATCCCTGTGGTGCGCTCGATCTACTCCAGCGTCAAGCAGGTGTCCGACACGCTGTTCTCGGAGAGCGGTAACGCTTTCCGTACGGCGGTGCTGGTGCAGTGGCCGCGTGAGGGCGTGTGGACCGTCGCCTTCATCACCGGCTCGCCCTCGGGTGAAGTCGCGGCTTACCTGCGCGACGAGTACGTGAGCGTGTACGTACCCACTACGCCCAACCCCACCGGTGGCTATTTTGTGATCCTGCGCAAGAGCGATTGCATCGAGCTCGACATGAGCATCGATGCCGCGCTCAAATACATAGTCTCCATGGGTGTGGTGGCTCCGCCAGAGCCTGCTGCACTCGCCCACTCCAGATAACAAACGTCGCGCCCTTCCGGGGCGCAGGAAGACTCCCCATGGCCATGCGCTCCCAATATTGCGGTCTCGTGACCGAAGCCCTGATGGGCCAAACCGTTACCCTGTGCGGCTGGGTGAACCGCCGCCGCGACCACGGTGGCGTCATCTTCATCGACCTGCGTGACCGCGAGGGCTACGTGCAGGTCGTGTGCGACCCGGACCGCCCTGAAATGTTCAAGGTGGCTGAAGAAGTGCGCAACGAGTTTTGTGTGCAGGTCAAGGGCCTGGTGCGCGCCCGTCCTGCCGGCACCACCAACGACAAGCTCAAGAGCGGCCAGATCGAAGTGCTGTGCCACGAACTGGTCGTGCTCAACGCCTCGGTCACCCCACCGTTCCAGATGGATGATGAAAACCTGTCGGAAACCACGCGCCTCACGCACCGCGTGATGGATTTGCGTCGCCCGCACATGCAGCGCAACATGATGCTGCGCTACAAGACAGCGATCCAGGTGCGCAATTTCCTCGACAAGGAAGGTTTCATCGACATCGAAACGCCCATGCTGGGCAAGAGCACGCCCGAAGGCGCGCGCGACTACCTCGTGCCCAGCCGCGTGCACGACGGCCAGTTCTTTGCGCTGCCCCAGTCGCCCCAGCTCTACAAGCAGATGCTGATGGTGGCCGGCTATGACCGCTACTACCAGATCACCAAGTGCTTCCGCGATGAAGACCTGCGCGCCGACCGCCAGCCCGAGTTCACGCAGATCGACTGCGAGACCTCGTTCCTGAACGAAGAGGAAATCCGCGCCATCTTCCAGCGCATGATCACCGAAGTGTTCAAGCAGCAGCTGGACGTGGATCTGGGCGAATTCCCCATCATGACCTACCAAGAGGCGGCGTTCCGCTTCGGCTCCGACAAGCCCGACCTGCGCGTGAAGCTCGAATTCACCGAGCTGACCGAGGTGATGAAGGACGTGGACTTCAAGGTCTTTTCCGCTCCGGCCACTACCAAGGGCGGCCGTGTGGTGGCCCTGCGCGTGCCGGGCGGTGGCGCCATCAGCCGTGGCGAGATCGACCAGTACACCGAGTTCGTCAAGATCTACGGCGCCAAGGGACTGGCATGGATCAAGGTCAACGAAGCCGCCAAGGGCCGTGACGGCCTGCAGTCGCCCATCGTCAAGAACCTGCATGACGCGGCCATTGCCGAGATCCTGAAGCGCACCGGCGCGCAGGACGGCGACCTGCTCTTCTTCGGCGCTGACAAGGAAAAGATCGTCAACGACTCCATCGGCGCGCTGCGCCTGAAGATCGGCCACAGCGAATTCGGCAAGAAGAACGGCCTGTTCGAGAACCGCTGGGCGCCGCTGTGGGTGGTCGACTTCCCCATGTTCGAACATGACGAGGAAGAAGACCGCTGGGTGGCTGTGCACCACCCCTTCACGTCGCCCAAGGACGGCCACGAAGACCTCATGGACACCGATCCGGGCAAGTGCATCGCCAAGGCCTACGACATGGTGCTCAATGGCTGGGAACTGGGCGGTGGCTCGGTGCGTATCCACCGCGCCGACGTGCAGGCCAAGGTTTTTGCAGCCCTGAACATCGGCCCGGAAGACCAGCGCGCTAAGTTCGGCTACCTGCTCGATGCGCTGCAGTACGGCGCGCCCCCGCACGGCGGTCTGGCCTTTGGCCTGGATCGCCTCATCACGCTGATGACCGGCGCCGAGTCGATTCGCGACGTGATCGCCTTCCCCAAGACGCAGCGCGCGCAAGACTTGCTCACGCAAGCCCCTTCGCCCGTGGACGAGAAGCAGTTGCGCGAACTGCATATCCGCCTGCGCAATCCGGTGGCGGTGGGCTGATGCTGGCCCTTGGCTTGCAAGGTTGAATCGAGGGCGCCTATGGGTGCCCTTTTTTACGGTGTAGCCCATGGCCATTCCTGATTTTCAGACCTTGATGCTCCCTTTGCTGACTCATGCAGGTGATGGGAATGAACATGCATTTCGCGATGCGGTCGAAGTGCTGGCAGCTAGCTTTCGATTGACACCGGAGGATCGCCAACAGCTTCTGCCTAGTGGGCGGGCGCCCCTGTTTTACAACCGCCTGGCTTGGGCCAAGCAGCATCTGATAATGGCTGGGCTGGTCGACGCACCTCGTCGCGGCGTGTTTCGCATCACTCCCCAGGGGCAGCAGCTCTTGGCGCGGTGCCCCGATCGGATCGATCTCAAGCTGCTGCAGCAAATACCGCAGTACCAACAGGCGCGAAGGGGCAGTGCCTCGGAGTCCGAGGCCACACCTGCAGATTCTGTCGAGGTGCAAGCGGGCATTCCTCCTGAAGAGGCGATGGAGCGAGCGCACCAGGCGCTGCGCCACGAATTGTCGACCGAGCTGCGCGCGTCACTTCTCAAGTGCAGCCCCACGTTTTTCGAACTGTTGATTGTTCAACTCATGATCAAAATGGGCTACGGTGGCAGCCGTGAGGAGGCTGGTCGGGCCGTCGGGCGCAGCGGTGACGGCGGCATCGATGGCGTCATCAACGAAGACCGATTGGGCTTAGATGCCATCTACCTGCAGGCCAAGCGCTGGATCAACGTGGTCGGTCGCCCGGAAATCCAGCAGTTTGTTGGCGCCTTGGCTGGCCAACGAGCCAGCAAAGGCGTGTTCATCACCACTTCGCGCTTCAGTCAGGAAGCACGTGATTACGCCGCCAGCAACAGCAACTACAAAGTCGTGCTTATCGATGGGGAGCGCCTGGCAGACCTGATGATCGAACACGATCTGGGCGTCTCCGTGGCCGCGACCTACCAGCTCAAACGCATCGATTCCGACTTCTTCGCCGAGGAGTGAATGATTGAAGACTCTAAACCGTCTACCCGTCCCCCTTGGCTTGGTGAGTGTCTGTCTGATCATCGCTGTGCTGCTACCCGCTTGCGGCGAAAAGAAAACCGAGCTGGGCCAGGGCGGTTCTGTTGTTACCGGCTCGGCGGGGCCCGAGGGGGCCCGGAATGCGGCCCGTGAACTGCAGCGCTGCGATGCCCCCGTGGCCACGGTGGCGCTGGCGGAGAACCCGAACGGCTACACCATGGGCGGTAGTTACCATTTGCCCGCTTCGCCGGTGCCGCTGATCAAGCTGCTGGCGCAGCAAAGCGGCTGCTTTCGCGTGGTGGACCGGGGCGCGGGCCTGCGCGGCACCGTGCAGGAGCAGGACCTGAAGGATGCGGGCGTCCTGCGTCCGCAGTCCACCGTGGCCAAGGGCAAGGGTTACGAGGCACAGTACACCCTCACGCCCAGTCTTACTTTCAGCGAGCAGGATGCCGGGCGCGGCCTGGCCGGTGTGATCGCCATGGTTCCCGTGCTGCGCGACATCGCCGGACTGGCGGGCCTGGTTGAGCAAGTCAAGTTCAAGGAAGCGCAGACCGCACTGCTGCTGTCCGACAACGAAACCACCGAGCAGGTGGCCGCTGCCACGGGCGCCGCGCGCACCACCGACCTGGGCGTAGGCGGGCTGGTGCTGGGGCGCCTGGGGGGAGGTGCCGGAGCGGGGTGGAGCAACACCAACGAGGGCAAGGTGATCGCCGCCGCCTTCCTGGACGCGCACAACCAGCTGGTGGTGCAGGCGCGCGCGCTGCAGGCCAAGGCGCTGCCGCCGCCCGTGCCTGCCCACGCTGCCAGCCGTTGACGCACCCGGACATCCCGCCATGTACAAGATCCCGGAATCGGTGCTGGTGGTGGTGCATACCCCCGGGCTCGACGTGCTGCTGATCCGCCGTGCCGATTCGGTCGAGCCGTTCTGGCAGTCGGTCACCGGCAGCAAGGATGCACTGCACGAGCCCTATGCCGTCACGGCGGTGCGTGAGGTGCGCGAAGAAACCGGCCTTGACCCGCACGCCCCGGGCTGCGTGCTGCGCGATTGGGGGCTGGAGAACGTCTACACCATCTACCCCCATTGGCAGCACCGTTACGCCCCCGGGGTGTGGCACAACACCGAGCGGGTGTTCGGCCTGCAAGTGCCCGCACCGCAGGCCGTGGCCTTGAATCCCCGCGAACACACGGCATATGCTTGGATGGGTTGGCGCGAGGCGGCTGACTGCTGCACCTCGCCCTCCAACGCCGAGGCGATTTTGTTGTTGCCACGAATGATCACCCCATGACCCCTGCACTCACGCTCCAGCGCCCCGAATCCTCCGACATCCTGCGCGTGGCCACCTACAACATCCACAAGGGGGTGCAGGGACTGGGGCCGGCGCGGCGGCTGGAGATCCACAACCTGGGGCTGGCGGTGGAACAACTCGATGCCGATATCGTCTGCCTGCAGGAAGTGCGCCGCCTCAACCGCAAGGAGCAGCATTACTTCGACCGCTGGCCCGCCGTACCCCAAGCCGAGTACCTGGCCCCCGAGGGCTACGAGGCGGTGTACCGCACCAACGCCTACACGCGCCACGGTGAGCATGGCAACGCGCTGCTCACGCGCTGGCCCGTGCTCGGGCACCAGCACGAGGACATCTCAGACCACCGCTTCGAACAGCGTGGCCTGCTGCACGTTGAAGTGATGTTCCAGGGCCGCCCGGTGCACGTCATCGTGGTCCACCTGGGGCTGGTGCCTGGCAGCCGCGTGCGCCAGATCCACCAGCTGCAGCGCTTCATCGAGCGCGAAGTGCCAGTGCGCGCACCGCTGGTGGTGGCGGGCGACTTCAACGACTGGGGCTCGCGCATCCAGCGCATGCTGCGCGGCTTCGGCCTGCACGAGTATGAAGAGCACCGTGCGTTCACCTACCCCGCGCGGCTGCCCATCACCCAGCTCGACCACGTTTACGTGCGCGGCCTGACGCCGCTGGGCCTGTACGCGCCACGCGGGCGCATCTGGTGGCGCATGTCCGATCACCTGCCGCTGATTGCCGAATTCCGTTGGTAAGCTTTCCTGTGTGAAGCGCACCACCCCCCAGTTCCGAGCCGGCCACCGCGTCCAGTTGCTGCAAGGCGCGGCGGAGCTGTTCCCGGCGCTGGCCCAGGCCATGGACGGCGCCCGCCACACAGTGCTGTTCGAGACCTACATCTTCGACACCACCGGCGCTGGCGCGGAGGTGGCCGAAGCCCTGATGCGCGCTGCGCAGCGCGGTGTGCGCACACAGCTGGTGGTCGATGGCGTGGGGACGGGGCGTTTGCCTGCGCCGTGGTACGAGCGCTTGCGCACGGCTGGCGTGCACGTGCGCGTGTACTCGCCGCTGGGGCCGCTGGGGCTGCTGCTGCCCATGCGCTGGCGGCGCCTGCACCGCAAGCTGTGCGTGGTCGACGGACAGGTGCTGTTCTGCGGCGGCATCAACGTGCTGGACGACTACCACGACCCGAACTTCGGCACGCTGCAAGCCCCACGCTTTGACTTTGCCGTGCGCGCCGAAGGCGCCCTGGTGGCGCAGGCGCAGGCCACCATGGAGCAGCTGTGGTGGCGCATCCAGGCGGTGCGTGATGTGCGCCAGTACCACCTGCCCGAAGCCGTGCACGCGCTGCGCGAGGCAGGCGTTGGTTCCCCCCCGCGGCAGCGTGGCCTGGGCATGCGCGCCGCGCTGCTGCTGCGTGACAACCTGCGCAACCGCAGCCGCATCGAGCAGGCCTACCGCCGCGCCATCGCCAGCGCGCAGCACGAGATCATCATCGCCAACGCCTACTTCCTGCCCGGTGGCAAGCTGCGCCGCGCGTTGGTGCTGGCGGCGCGGCGCGGTGTACGCGTGCAGCTGCTGCTGCAAGGGCGCTATGAATACTTCATGCAGTACCACGCGGCGCGCCCTGTGTACGGCGCGCTGCTGCGCGCAGGGGTTGAGATCCACGAGTACGAGCCCAGCTTCCTGCACGCCAAGGTGGCCGTGATTGACGCCCACGGGCGCCGCCCCTGGGCCACGGTAGGGTCCAGCAACCTGGACCCGCTGTCGCTGCTGCTGGCCCGCGAGGCCAACGTGGTGGTGCGCGACAAGGACTTCGCCAGCGAGTTGCGCCAGCGCCTGCGCCATGCCATGCACACGGCGGGGCGGCGGGTAGGGGCGCAGCAGTTCGAGCAGCGCCCCTGGCGCGAGCGCGTGCTCGACCAGGTGGCCCATGCGCTCATGCGGGCGGCGCTGTGGGTGACGGGCAACCGCTATTGACTGCTATTGACTGCTATGGGCCGCTTTTCGGCGCAGGCGCCAGCCGCCACGCATCCCACGCCGCCAGCAGGTGGATGGTCAGCAGCGTGAGCGCCAGCTGCAGGCGCAAGGCAAAGACACGTCCTTCGCAGGCCACCAGGCCGCCCATGCCACATAGGCGCCAGGCAGCAGCAGTGCCCCCCAGATGGTGAAAACCACCAGCGCTGTGCCGCGCCGGCGCTGGAGGTATTGCCCCACGCCTGGCACAACGAAGGACACCAGGGCGTCCCGGAGTGCACGCCGCCGGTCTGCTGGCGTGGTGGGCTGCGTGCCGGATGGGGCTGCGGGTGCGGGCACATTGCGCACCAGGGCGACGATGCGGTGTGCTGTCTGGGCGCAGGATGCCGTTCCCTCGACCGTGCGGCCATCGGCGAGTACCAGCCGCAGGTACACCGCGCCAGGCACAAGCCATCCCTGGACCCGGTGGTACCAGCGTGGCCCGTGCCGCAGCGCGACAGCGCGGGCCTTGCGGATGGTGCCGCGCGGGCAGGCCAGGTTCAGCCGCGCATCGCGTGCATTGGCCTTGAAAACCAGCAGGCGCTGGTTCGTCAGCACCACCCAGCGCAGCCCCAGGACCAACGTCTCGCGTGGCATCTCGCCAGCCTGGCTATGGGGCCAGAAAAGCCCGGGCCGGGCCAGCAGACGCAGGGCGCGCAGGTTGACCAGGGGCTCGAACGCAGGGTCTGTCTGGCTGCGCCGTGAAGCGTCACGCAGCAGCCACACCAGGATCGGGAGCATCAGCACCGGCAGTAGCACGGCCAGTGCGATACGCCCCGGTTGGCTCGCCAGCAGCAGGGGGAGCAGGTCGCGCAAGGCGCGTGGCAGGAGCAAGGCAAGCAATATCCAGGGCAGGAAGGGCAGATTCAGCCGCAGCAGCAGGCGTGCCTGCTGCCAAGGGGTGGGGAGCGCCTGGCCCGCAATGCCCAGGGTGTCGCAGGGGCGCTGTGCCAGATCAGGCCGGTGCGCGCGCAGTTGGGCCTGGGCCTGGATCTTCTGGGCGCGCAGCGCACAGGCCAGTCCGAGCACAAACCACAGCACGGCGCCTGCCAGGCTGGCGTAGTACCCGGCCCGCCACCAGCCAATGGCCGCCTGCTGTGCCTGCAGCGTGGCGCGCACGCCGTCATCGCCCCATTCGCCCAGCCATTGGCGATCGGGTCCGTACCGCAAGATGCGGAAGCTGGCGCCATCAACGACCAGCAAGTCGGCGTTCAGGCGTGCCAACGCGCGCGGCTCCAGGGCCGATGACCCGGGTGGCAGGGGGTAGGGGGTTTGCCGGCCGTCAGGCCAGACATCGACGACATGGCCCGCTTGCATGCCGCCATCGAGCCGCACCAGGGTGCCGGCGGGTGTCGCGGTGGCGCCTGGCGGGCGGTAGGGCGCAATGGCATCTTCCACGAAACGCCAGCGCCCTTGTTGCTGCAACAGCTCTATGCGCTGCACGGGCGCCAGGTGCGCGTCGTCCAGGCGCACCAGGGCGGGACGGTTGGTATCCGTGGTCCACCAGTGGCCGTCCTCCCACCACAGCCCGTTGGTGAAGCGGTACGTGTCCTCGGGCGTGGTGCCCAGGTGCTGGCCTTGCGGGCCGAACAAGGCCACGGCATGGCCGCCACCGGTGGCAATGGCCACGCGGCCATCGGGCGCGAATGCGAAGCGGATGGCGTTGTCCCCATGGCGCTGCAGCGCTGCGGGCCAGGCGGGCGTGAGGGTGTGCAGGGGGCGCGCATCGGTGGCGGACAGCACATGCAGCACAGGACTGTGCCGTGACCAGGCCACCAGGTGCCCCTCGGGGTGCGCCGCCAGAATGCCTGCGCTGCCCGCAAGCCCTGCCTGTGCCGCAGGAACGACCTGCTGGCGCTGCCCTTGTGCGTCAAGCCGCCAAAGCGCGTCGTTCACACTCAGCCAGACGTGGTTTCCCGGCAATACGGCCAAGCCCCACGGGCCTTGGATGGCCGCCTGGCGCTGGCTGCTCCACAGGGCGAGGCCCACGCAGAGACAGGCCAGCAGCAGCAAGCCTGCCCCTAGCGATTGCCAGAAACGGTGGTTGGGTGCATTGGTGGCGGTCTCTCCCTCTGGGTTGCGCATGGCCCGCCCTCTTTCGTGGTTATTGTTGGGGAGGCACAGCATACACAGGGGCGCTGCGCAGGCGTCGGATGGGTCTGTTTTGCTCCTTATTTTGTAGCTTGTAGCGCTTGCTCCATGGGCGTTAGTGCCCTAAAACGCCTAAAAAGCCAAGTCTGGCATTCGCTGGTACCATGCCGCCATGTCTTTTGATCCTCCCTCCCCGGCGCCGGACGAAGGCGTTCCCGTCTCCGTCAAGATCCGCGAGCGCCTGCAGGCGGCGCGCAAGCGCTTTCACGCCAACGACAACATTGCCGAGTTCATCAACCCCGGTGAGCTGGAGGCGTTGCTCGACGAGGTCGAGGCCAAGATGCAAGGCGTGCTCGACAGCCTGGTCATCGATACCGAGGGCGACCACAACACGCAGAGCACGGCACGGCGCGTGGCCAAGATGTACCTGGGCGAGGTGTTCAAGGGCCGCTACGTCAACGCCCCGACGATCACCGAGTTCCCCAACGCCGAGCACCTCAACGAGCTGATGATCGTCGGCCCGATCACCGTGCGCAGCGCCTGCAGCCACCATTTCTGCCCCGTCATCGGCAAGATCTGGATCGGTGTGATGCCCAACGAGCACACCAACGTCATTGGCCTGTCCAAGTACGCGCGCCTGGTGGATTGGGTCATGGGCCGTCCGCAGATCCAGGAGGAAGCGGTGGTGCAGCTGGCCGACCTCATCATGGAGAAAACCCAGCCCGACGGCCTGGCCGTGGTCATGGAGGCCAGCCACTTCTGCATGTCCTGGCGCGGCGTGCGCGAGATGGACAGCAAGATGATCAATTCCGTGATGCGTGGCGTGTTTCTCACCAACCCGACACTGCGCCGCGAGTTCCTGTCGCTCATTCCCGGAAGGACCTGAAAGCCATGCTGGTTCGCCTGCTTTACGTCAGCCGCGCCGTCGATACGTCGCCTGCCGCCATCGAAGCCATCCTCACCCAGTCGCGCCTGCACAACCCGGCCAGTGGCATCACTGGCGTGCTGTGCTACGGCGGCGGCATCTTCCTGCAGGCCATCGAAGGCGGCCGATCGGCCGTGAGCGCGCTGTACGGCCACATCCAGCGCGACGCGCGCCACAAGGACGTGGAACTGCTCGCCTTCGAGGAAATCTGCGAGCGCCGCTTCGGCGGCTGGACCATGGGCCAGGTCAACCTGGCCAAGCTCAACCACTCCATCGTGCTCAAGTACTCCGAGCGCCCCGAATTCGACCCCTACGCCGCCTCCGGCAAGGTGTCGTTTGCGCTGCTCGAGGAGCTCATGGCCACCGCCAGCGTCATCGGCCGGGCCTGATTTCCCTGCGTCCCCTTCGCTGAACACGCCCTGCAGCCGCAGCCGGCCCCGCGCCGCTGCGGCCTTTGCTTTTTGCCATGGCCCTTGACGCCTTCGCCCTCATCATCCTGGCCGGCCTCATCCATGCTGGCTGGAACATTGCCGCCAAGAAGGCGGGGGGCGATGCGCGCTTTGCCTTCTTCACCGCGGTGCTGATGATGGTGGTGTGGGCGCCCCTGGGTTGGTGGTTGGGGCGCGATGCCGTGCCGCTGTGGGGCGCGCGCGAGTGGGCCTTCATCGTCGCCAGCGGCCTGCTGCACGTGCTGTACTACGTGATCCTGCTGCGCGGCTACCGCCGCGCCGACCTCACCGTGGTCTACCCGCTGGCGCGCGGCTCGGGGCCGCTGCTGTCGTCGTTCGTCGCCATCACGCTGCTGGGCGAGCAGCTGTCCTGGCTCGGCGCGCTGGGCATTGCCGGCGTGGTGGGGGGCGTGTTTCTGATCGCGGGCGGGCCAGCGCTGCTGCGCGCCACGCACGATCCGGCCGCGCGTGCCCGGGTGCACGCTGGCATGGGCTACGGCCTGCTCACCGGCGCCTTCATCGCTGCCTACACCGTGGTGGACGGCTACGCCGTCAAGGTGCTGTTGATGTCACCCATCCTGGTGGACTACATGGGCAACTTCGTGCGCGTGGCGGTGCTGGCGCCCACCGTGCTGCGCGACCTGCCCACGGCGCGCAGCCTGTGGGTGGTGCAGTGGCGCTTTGCCTTGCTGGTGGCGGTGGTGAGCCCCGTGGCCTACGTCCTGGTGCTGTTCGCCATGCGCGAGGCGCCCATGTCGCATGTGGCGCCTGCGCGCGAGGTGTCGATGCTGTTCGCGGCGTTGCTTGGCGGGCATTTGCTGAACGAGGGTGACCGCCTGGCGCGGCTGGCGGGGGCGGTGCTCATCGCCGCAGGGGTGGTGGCGCTGGCACTGGGGTAGGCGTTTGCTTCTGAATTGATAGCTGTTAGCGCTTTCTGGGTCAGGGTAAAACGCCTTTTTGGCTTATTTTTCAGGTGATTCCAGCTGCCGCATCGCCGCGCGTGCTTCCGCGTTGCGCGTTTTGCGCATGTGCTCATGCGAATCGGGCGCATGCAAA
Organism: Paenacidovorax caeni; assembly: GCF_001298675.1. Lineage (GTDB taxonomy): Bacteria > Pseudomonadota > Gammaproteobacteria > Burkholderiales > Burkholderiaceae_C > Paenacidovorax > Paenacidovorax caeni. The sequence continues at coordinate 41,596 of NZ_CYIG01000001.1, read as the reverse complement.
GCGCGCGCTTGTTTCTAGACTGAAAGCCTCTTTCCCTTGCTTTCAGAAGAACCATGCAAACCCTTCGCCGCATTTCCCGCTCCCGCCGCTCCCGCCGCTTCACCCTGGCACTGGCTGCCGCTGCCACCGTGTGGGGCGCCGGCTTGCCGCTGGCCCAGGCGCAAGGTGCGCCCAAGGAAGTGGTCATCGGCTACCAGGACATGGTGCTGCCCTGGCGCTATGCGCAAGAGACCCAGGCGGTGGAAAAAGCCACCGGCTACAAGGTGAGCTACCGCAAGCTCGGCAGTGGCGCCGAGGTGACGCGCGCGCTGGCCAGTGGTGCCATCCAGATCGGCGAGGCGGGCTCGGCGCCGTTTGCCGCAGCGCTGTCGCAGGGCGTGCCGATCCAGGTGTTCTGGGTGGCCGACAACATCCACCACGCCGAGGCGCTGGTGGCGCGCAACGGCAGCGGGGCGCGGCAACTGGCCGACCTGAAGGGCAAGAAAATCGGCATCCCCTACGTCTCTACCAGCCACTTCCATGCCCTGGTGGCACTGCAGGCTGCAGGCGTGCAGGCCAAGGACGTGAAGATTCTCAACCTGCGCCCGCCAGAAATCCTGGCCGCCTGGGAGCGTGGCGACATCGACGCCGCCTTTGTCTGGGACCCGGTGCTGGCCAAGATCAAGCAAAGCGGCCAGGTGCTGACCACCTCGGGCGAGATCGCCGCGCAGACCGGCAAGGCCACGTTTGACGCGCTGGCCGTGCGCACCGATTTCGCGCAGGCGCACGGCGAGTTCCTCACACGCTTCGTCAAGGTGCTGGCCGAGGCCGACCAGCGCTACACGCGCAACCCCGCTGCCTGGACTGCCGACTCCGCCGAAGTCAAGGCCATCGCCAAGTGGTCGGGCGCCGAGGCCGCCAGCGTACCCGACAGCCTCAAGCTCTACGCCTTCATTCCCCCGGCCGAGCAGGCCAGCGTGCGCTGGCTGGGCGGCGGCAAGCAGTCGGTGGTAGCACAGTCGCTCGCGGCCACGGCGCAGTTCCTGCAGGCGCAGGGCGCGGTGCAGCAGGTGCTGCCCGACTACGCGGTGGGCGTGAACGACACCTGGGTGCGCCATGCCGCTGGCCAATGAGGGTGCGCAGGGGCTGGTGGTGCGCGGCCTGTCGGTGCGCTACGAAGGCGCGCCGGCCGACCCCCGCGCCCTGGCGCTGCATGGCGTGGATCTGGACATCGCCCCGGGCGAGTTCGTCGTCGCCGTGGGCGCCTCGGGCTGCGGCAAGACCACGCTGCTGAACACCATCGCCGGCTTCACCGCACCGTCGGCCGGGCAGATCGCCTGGAACGGCGCGCCCGTGCGTGATGCGGGCGCCGAGCGCGGCGTGGTGTTCCAAAAGCACGCCCTCATGCCCTGGCTCAACGTGCTGGACAACGTGGCCCTGGGCCTGCGCCTGCGCGGCCTGGGGCGCGCCGAGCGCCAGCGCATTGCGCTGGAGCAGCTCGCCCGCGTGGGCCTGGCCGAGCGGGCCCAGGCCTACCCGTGGCAGCTCTCGGGCGGCATGCAGCAGCGCGTGGGCATTGCGCGTGCACTGGCGGGCGATGCCGACCTGCTGCTGATGGACGAGCCCATGGGCGCGCTCGACGTGTTCACGCGCGAGGCGCTGCAGGAACTGGTGCTGCGACTGTGGGCCGCGCCGCGCGCCGTGCAGCGCACGGTGTTTTTCATCACCCACGACGTGGAGGAAGCGCTGTTCCTGGCCTCGCGCATCATCGTCATGAGCCCACGCCCCGGGCGCATCACCGAAAGCCTGGTGGTCGATTTCGGGCGCCGCTACCTGGCCGGCGCGCCGGCGCGCGCCGTCAAGTCGCTGCCCGACTTCATCGCCATGCGCGAGCAGCTCATGGCCGCCATCTCCGAAGCCTCGCTGGTTCCCGCGTGAGCCAGCATCACCGACGATCGCAATGAGAGCTGCCAGCACTTATCCCCTCAGGGCCAGAGAGCCATTGTTTGCCATGGATGTGGCCCTTCCCGACGCGTGCCCGCCGGAGGCTGCGCCACCCCCCGCGGCGCTGCCGGTCGTGGCGCCTTTCCGCGCACACCGCCCGCGCACGCCGCGCCTGTGGAGCCTGCTGTGCGTGGCCGGCTGGCTGGCGCTGTGGTGGCTGGCCACCGCGCTGCAGTGGGTGCCACCGCTGTTTCTGCCCGCGCCCGAGGCGGCGCTGAACGCCTTGGCTCAGGCCTGGCGCGGCGACATCCAGGGCGGCGACGCGCTGTGGGTGCATGCGCAGTGGAGCTGCCTGCGTGTGTTCGGCGCGTTCGCGCTGGCGGTACTCACGGCGGTGCCGGTGGGCATTGCCATGGGCGTGAACCGCTGGGCGCAGGCCGTGTTCGACCCGCTGCTGGAGTTCTACCGCCCGCTGCCGCCGCTGGCCTACCTGCCGCTGGTGGTGATCTGGCTGGGTATCGACGAGGCGGCGAAGTGGCTGCTCATCTACCTGGCCTGCTTCGCCCCCATGGCGCTGGCAGCGCGCGCCGGCACGCGCAACGCCAGCGCCGAGCAGGTGAACGCGCTGCGCTCGCTCGGCGCCACGCGCTGGCAGCTGCTGCGCCACGCCATCGTGCCGGCGGCGCTGCCCGACATCCTGGTGGGCCTGCGCATTGCCATGGGCTTTGCCTGGACCACGCTGGTCGCTGCCGAGATGGTGGCCGCCACGCAGGGTCTGGGGCAGATGGTGCTCAACGCCTCCAACTTTCTGCGCACCGACATCGTGGTCATGGGCATCTTCGTCATCGGCACCATTGCGCTGCTGCTCGACGCCCTGCTGCGCCGCCTGGAGCGCTGGCTGCTGCCATGGCATGGGCGCTGAGTGTGCTTTCAAAATGAGAGCTGCCAGCGCTTTTCTGGTATGGCATTGGTGAATAAATTGCTGATAAAGCAATGCCGGTAAAGCGCTGGCAGCTCCTTTTTTGAGAGCGTTGCCCGGGCGCACGGGGGCCATCGGCGCGTCGCACAATGCGTGGGTCTTCTGAATCCACTGCACGGGTATGGCATTCATTTCATTTCTGATCCGCAGGGCGGCCGCTCGGGCCCTGCTTGTGGCGGCCTGCGGCGCAGGCCTGGCGGCGCACGCGGGGCCGCTGCGCGCGGCCCTGGACGACGACGATGGCATGGACGCGGCCGTGGCGTCCGCGCCCCTGCCCGCGTCGGTGCGCGTGCTGCGCGACCAGCCCTACGGCCCGCATCCGCGCCAGCGCATGGACGTGTACCTGCCGCCGCATGCGCACGATGCGCCCGTGCTGTTCATGGTGCACGGAGGGGCCTGGCGTATGGGCGACAAGGCCCACGCCAACGTGGTGCACAACAAGGTGGCCCGCTGGGTGCCGCAGGGCGTGGTGCTGGTGTCGGTCAACTACCGCCTGCTGCCCGAGGCCGCGCCGCTGGAGCAGGCGCGCGATGTGGCGCGTGCCCTGGCCCAGGCGCAGCGCCTGGCGCCGCAATGGGGTGCGGTGCCCGGGCGCTTCGTGGCCATGGGGCATTCGGCCGGGGCACACCTGGTGGCGCTGCTCGCCGCCGCGCCCGCGCTGTGGCAGGCCCAGGGTGCCGTGCCCGTGCGCGCCACGGTGGCGCTGGACAGCGCCGTGTACGACGTGGCCGAGACCATGCGCCGGCCCCACCTGCGCCTGTACGACGCCGCCTTTGGCAGCGACCCGGCGCAGTGGGCGCCCGTGTCGCCCGTGCAGCAGCTGCGCCAGGCAGGCGCGCCGCTGCTGGCCGTGTGCTCCACGCGGCGCCGCGCGGCGTGCGCCCAGGCCGAGGGCTTTGTGGCGCAGGCCCGCAGCCTGGGCATGCGTGTGCAGGTGCTGGGGCAGGATCTCACGCACGGTGAGATCAACGCCAGCCTGGGGCGTGAGGGCCCCTACACCGAGGCGGTGGAGGCCTTCCTGCGCTCGGTCGATGCGAAGATGCTGCCATGACGCCTGTTCCCGCTTCCTCGCGCCGCTGCTTTGCCCGGGCCCGCGCGCTGGCGCTGCTGGCCCTCATGGCCTGGGGCACGGCGCAGGCCGCGCCCGCGCCCTGGTACTGGTGGCGCAGCAAGATTGACGGCGCGCGCACCTGCGCCCAGGTCTCGCCGGGCGAGGGCTGGGAGCGCGACAGCGGCCCCTTCGACGGCCCCGGGTGCCAGCCACGCAAGCGGGTGTACGTGATTCCCATGCGGTGACAATGCCGCTTTGCCCTGTTGCCTGTTTGCCGCTCCCCATGCCTTCGATCGAAACCCTGGTTGCGTTTTTCGGTGTCTCTGTCCTGCTGGGCCTCTCGCCTGGGCCGGACAACCTCTTCGTGCTCATGCAGTCCGCACAGCGTGGCTGGCGCGCCGGCATGTGCGTGGTGCTGGGCCTGTGCGGTGGCCTGGTGGTGCACACCACGGCGGTGGCGCTGGGGCTGGCGGCGGTGTTCGCCGCGTCGGCGCTGGCGTTCACGCTGCTCAAGTTCGTGGGTGCGGCCTACCTGGCCTGGCTGGCCTGGGGTGCGCTGCGCGCTCCGGTGGGCAGCGGTGGCGCGGCCGCCCCGGCTGCGGGCGGGACGGGCTACAGCGCCTGGCGCATGGTGGGGCGCGGCGTGGTGATGAACCTGACGAACCCCAAGGTGCTGGTGTTCTTCCTGGCCTTCCTGCCGCAGTTCGCCGACCCGGCGCGCGGTGGCGTGGCCGCGCAGATCATGGTGCTGGGCTGCGTGTTCATGCTCGCCACGCTGCTGGTGTTTGGCGCCATCGCCTGCTTTTCGGGCGTCTTCGGCACACTGCTGCAGCGCTCGGCGCGCGCGCAGTGGGTGCTCAACCGACTGGCCGGGCTGGTGTTCCTGGGGTTGGCGGTGCGGCTGGCGACAGTGCAGCGCTAATGGTGCTAGCGGTGCTATAGGGTTGATAGCTGCTGGCGCTTTGCATACCTTGGGTTGCGAAAATTTTTACTCGTAAACCAAGGCGTGACAAGCGCTGGAAGCTATTGAAAAGAGAGCAGACCAGCGCTGCGCCTCACCCCCATGACAGCGCCGACAGGTCGTTCACGAACACCGGCATGTCTTTCCACAGCCCGCGCAGGTTCTTGGCCGCGACGGTGACCCATTGCGGCTGGTACAGGAAGGCGTGCACGCAGTCCTCGGCCAGCAGGCGCTGGGCGTCGCCCAGCAGGCGGGCGCGGTCAGCCGGGCGCGCGGTGTTCTGGATCTTCTCGAACAGCGCGTTGAAGCGCTCCGACTGGTAGCCCCAGTAGTAGCCCGGCTTGGCGAAGTTGCCCAGGTCGAACGGCTCGACGTGCGAGATCAGCGTCAGGTCGTAGTTCTTCGCGCCGTAGGTGCCGCTGAGCCACTGTGCCCATTCCACGTTCTGCAGCTTCACGGTGACGCCGATTTTGGCCAGCTCGGCGGCGATGACCTCGCCGCCCTGGCGTGCGTAGGGCGCGGGCGGCAGCGTCATGGTGAGGTGCAGCGGGGTTTTGACGCCGGCCTCGGCGATCAGCTTTTTCGCTTTGTCCAGGTCGTAGGGGTTGATGCCGGTGGTGTCCACGTAGCCGAAGGCGCCCGGCACGTAGTGGCTGCCGATGGGCACGCCCAGGCCGTCGGCCGCTGCCTGGATGACGGTCTTGCGGTCGATGGCGGCGGCGATGGCGCGGCGCACGCGCACGTCCTGCAGGGGCTTGCGCGCGTTGTTCATGGCCAGGATGGTCTTGGCGCGCGAGCCGCTGACGATGACCTGGAAGCGCGGGTTGGCCTTGAACTGCTCGACGCCGCGCGGCGTCACGCGCGGGAAGGCGTCCACGTCGCCCGCCAGCAGCGCGGCGACCTGCGCCGCCGGGTCGGGAATGAAACGGAAGGTGGCACGGCGAATGCGCGCGCTGCCCGCGTTGCGGTGGCCGTCCCAGCGTGCCAGCGTGAGCGCGGCGCCCTTGGCCCAGTGGTCGAGCCGGTAGGGGCCGGTGCCCACGGGCTTGGTGGCGTTGGTGGCGGCGCTCTTGGGCTCGACGATGATGGCGGTGGCCTGGCCGAGCAGGAACAGCAGGTCGGGCTCGATGTCCTGGTTGATGAGCACCACGGTGTGTTCATCGACCACCTGCACGCGCAGGTTGGCGAAGGTGCGCTTGTCTTTGTTGGTGCTCTTGTCGCCGCCGGCGCGCTCTAAGGAGAACTTCACGGCGGCGGCGTTGCACGGCGCACCGTTGTGGAAGGCCACGCCGCGGCGCAGCCGGAAGGTGTAGGTCTTGAGGTCGGGCGAGACCTCCCAGCTCTCGGCCAGCAGGGGCGAGACGCTGCCGTCGGGGTTGATCTTGGTGAGCGTCTCGAACACGTTGTAGAGCACCACCTCGCCGATGGACGAGGCCGCGCTCGCCGTCGGGTCCAGCCCGGGCGGCTCCAGCACCAGGGCCAGCGTCAGCGTGTCTTTCTTGCCCTGGGCCCAGGCGCCCAGTGGCGCAAGGCCCGTGGTAGCAGCGGCGGCGGCCAGGGTGCTGCCAGCCAGGAGGCATCGGCGGTTCCACTTCATGCGTTGTTCTTTCTGCGGGGGCTCGGAGGGCGCCGTGCGCGGCGCCGGGCCGCCTTTTTACACCATGCGTCAGCGCTCCAGGCGCGGATCGAGCAGGTCGCGCAGGCCGTCGCCCAGCAGGTTCAGTCCGAGCACGGCCAGGGCAATGGCCGCGCCGGGCCACACGGCCAGCAGCGGTGCCTGGTACATCAGCGTCTGCGCCTCGCTCAGCATGCGGCCCCATGAGGGCTCTGGCGGCTGCGTGCCCAGGCCCAGGTACGACAGCGCTGCCTCGGCCAGGATGGCGAGGGCGAACTGGATGGTGGCCTGCACGATCAGCAGCGGGGCGATGTTGGGCAGCACATGGTCCCAGGTGATGCGCCAGCGGCCCTTGCCGCAGGCGCGTGCGGCGCGCACGTAGTCGCGTGCCCACACGCCCTGCGCCGCAGCGCGTGTGACGCGCGCGAAGGTCGGGATGTTGAAGATGCCAATGGCGATGATGGCGTTCACCATGCCCGGCCCGGCCACCGCCGTCAGCATGATGGCCGAGAGGATGGCGGGAAAGGCGAAGGTGAAGTCGGCGAGCCGCATCACCAGCTCGTCCACCCAGCCGCGCAGGGCGGCGGCCAGCAGCCCCAGCACCATGCCTGCCCCCAGGCCGATGCCCACGGCCACCACCCCGACGGTGAGCGTGCTGCGTGCGCCGGCCAGCAGCAGCGCCGCCACGTCGCGCCCATAGGCGTCGGTGCCCAGCCAGTGGGCCGCCGAGGGGGGCTGGAGCGCCGCGTCCATGGCGATGGCGTAGGCGCCGGGTGGCGTCCACAGCAGCGACACGGTGGCCGTGGCCAGCAGCACCAGGGTGAGCAGGCCGCCGAGCAGCAGCGAAGGCTGGCCACGCAGGCGCCGCAGCCAGCGGGCGGGGAGGGGGCGCTCAGTCATGTCGTTCAGCGATGCGCGGGTCGATGAGCGCGGTCAGCACATCGACGATGAAATTGACCGCCACCACCAGCGCGGCCAACAGCATGACGCAGTTGCGCACCACCGCCAGGTCGCGGTTGGCGATGGACTGGAAGACCAGACGGCCCAGGCCGGGCAGGTAGAACACGTTCTCCACCACGATGGTGCCCGCCAGCAGGTTGGCGAACTGCAGCCCCATGACGGTGACCACGGGCACCAGCGCGTTGCGTAGCACATGGCGCCACAGGGTGGCGCGCGGCGACAGGCCTTTGGCGCGTGCCGTGCGTACGAAGTCCTCGCGCAGTACGTCGAGCACGGCCGAGCGTGTGACACGCGCCAGGATCGCGCCCTGCACCACGGCCAGGGAGAGCGCGGGCAGCACCAGTGCGTGTAGCCCCGGCCACAGGCCACCGCCATCCTCGGCGCGCCAGCCGGGAAAGCCGCCCGCCGGGAACCACTGCAGCTGCACCGCGAACAGCAGGATGAGCAGGATGGCGAACCAGAAGTTGGGCAGGGCGATGCCGATCTGCGCCAGGCCCATCAGCCCCCAGTCGCCGGGGCGCTGGTGGTGCGCCGCAGCGTATACGCCCGCGCCCAGCGCCAGCGCGGCCGCCAGCAGCATGGCCAGCACCGCCAGCGGTATGGTGAGCTGCAGGCGCTCCAGAATCAGCTCCGCCACCGGGCTGCCGTAAGCGTGGCTGTCGCCCAGCGCGCCGGTGAGCAGGCCGTGCACCCACTGCAGGTAGCGCTGCCAGGCCGGCTGGTCAAGCCCCAGCTGGGCGGCCAGCGCTGCCACGGCCTCGGGGTCGGCATCGGGGCCGAGCAGCGTTTGCGCGGCATTGCCGGGCAGCACTTCCAGCACCCCGAAGACCACCAGCGAGGCAACGGCCAGCGTGGCGATGAGGGTGGCGAGGCGTTGCAGGAAGAACTGGGACATAGGGCGGGCAGGGCGGGCGGGTGGCGCGGCCCGAGGATAGCGGCAAAACCATTCGCGGGCCGGTGGCGGCTGCGCGGCGGGATAATGACGCCCCTATGAAGCCTGAGAGCCCGTGCCAGGAGACGCCATGGCGCTGATGATTACCGACGAATGCATCAACTGCGATGTGTGCGAGCCGGAGTGCCCGAACGACGCCATCTCCCTGGGCGAGCTGCACTACGACATCGACCCGCACAAATGCACCGAATGCGTCGGCCATTTCGACGAGCCGCAGTGCGTGCAGATTTGCCCCGTGGCCTGCATTCCCGTCGATCCGCAGCACACGGAAAGCCGTGAGACGCTGTGGCAGAAGTTCCATCGGCTGCAGCGTGTGGCGGGGTGATTGGGCGCCTTTTTGGCCTCTAGCCCTTACAGGGTAAGCGCTAGCAGCTATTAAAAGAATAGTTCAATCCGGCCCGGTGGGGCGCGGCGGCTTAGGCCGCGGTGGCTTGGTGGTGTGGATTTGCAGCGTGGCCTTTTCCATGTCACCCGCCAGCAGCGCATCTTTGGCCTGCAGGGCGTGGGCAATGCTGTCTTCGATCAGCACGCGCTGGTCGGGGGCCGGCTTCTTCAGCACCCAGTGCACCACTTCGGCCTTCGCGCCCGGGTGGCCGATGCCGATGCGCAGGCGCCAGTAGTCGGGCGAGCCGAGCTGGGCATGGATGTCGCGCAGGCCGTTGTGCCCGCCGTGGCTGCCGCCACGCTTGAGCTTGACCTGGCCGGGGGCGAAGTCCAGTTCGTCATGCGCCACCAGGATCTCGTGTGGCTGGATCTTGAAGAAGCGCGCCAGGGCCGCCACCGATTTGCCCGAGAGGTTCATGAACGTCTGCGGCTGTAGCAGCCAGCGGCTTTCGCCCTGCACGTTGGTGCGTGCCACCAGGCCCCAGTAGCTGCGCTCGGGCACCAGAGTGGCGCCCAGCTCGCGCGCCAGCGCGTCGATCCACCAGAAGCCTGCGTTGTGGCGCGTGGCCTCGTACTCGGGGCCCGGATTGCCCAGTCCGACAAACAGTTTGATCATGGTGTGGCATTGTCCCAAAGCAAACGGCCCACACAAGGTGGGCCGCTGGCGGGTGCGGGCTGCCAGGCCGTGCTGGCTGGCAGCCGCGGGGGGAAGAGATTACTTCTTGCCCTTCTTGGCGGGTGCTGCAGCAGGAGCCGCAGCCGCAGCGGCGTCGACCACCACCTCGGGCAGCTTGATCGAGATCAGTGCGGGGTTCTTGTTGGAACCACGCAGCACGGCCTTCACGCCGCTGGGCAGCTTGATCGACTGCACACCCAGGGTGGACTTGGAGTTCAGCTGGCTCAGGTCCACCTTGATGAACTCGGGCAGTTGCGAGGGCATGCACACCACGTCCAGTTCGTGCAGCAGCGGCGTGACCGTGCAGCCTTCGACCTTGACGGCCTGCGAGTTTTCAGCGCCTTCGAAGTGCAGTGGCACCTTCAGGTGGATCTTGGTCTTGTCGTCCACGCGCTGGAAGTCAACGTGCAGCACCAGCTGCTTGAAGGGGTGGTACTGCACGTCGCGCAGCACGACCTTGCTGGTTTGGCCGGCCAGTTCCATTTCCAGGATGCTGGAGTGGAAGGCTTCCTTCTTCAGGGCGTGCCACAGGGCGTTGTGGTCCAGCTCGATGGCTTGGGGCTCGGCGGTGCCGCCGTAGACGATACCGGTGGTCTTGCCGGCGTTGCGCAGACGGCGGCTCGCACCCGTACCCTGCTTGGTGCGCTCAAAAGCGACGAATTTCATGGTGTAACTCCTGGTTGGGGCGGCCGCGACCAGCCGATCCCCGTTTGACAAAAAGGGCCTGCCGCCTTCACAGCAGCAAGCCCGGGCGGTGAACCCGCAACAGCGTCTGGAGGGACGCTTATTCCGAGAACAAACTCATGACCGATTCGCCCGAGGCGATGCGCTGGATCGTCTCACCGATGAGCGGAGCCACGGACAGTTGGCGGATCTTGCCGCAGCCCTTGGCTGTCTCGGACAGCGGAATCGTGTTGGTGACGACAACCTCGTCGAGTGCAGAGCCCTGCGCGATGCGCTCAATGGCCGGGCCCGAGAAGATGGGGTGCGTGCAGTAGGCGTAGACCTTCTTGGCGCCGCGCTGCTTGAGCACTTCAGCGGCCTTCACCAGCGTGCCTGCGGTGTCGATCATGTCGTCCATGATGACGCAGTTACGGCCCTCGATGTCACCGATGACGTGCATGACCTCGGACACGTTGGCCTTGGGGCGGCGCTTGTCGATGATGGCCAGGTCGCAACCGAGCTGCTTGGCCAGCGCGCGTGCACGCACCACACCGCCAACGTCAGGGCTGACGACGATCAGGTCTTCGTAGTTTTTCTGCGCCAGGTCGCGCAGCAGCACGGGCGAGGCGTAGATGTTGTCGACGGGAATGTCGAAGAAGCCCTGGATTTGGTCTGCGTGCAGATCCATGGTCAGCACGCGGTTCACGCCGACGGCCTGCAGCATGTTGGCCACCACCTTGGCCGAAATCGGCACGCGCGTGGAACGCGGGCGACGGTCTTGGCGGGCATAACCGAAATAGGGAATCACGGCGCTGATGCGTTCGGCCGAGGCGCGCTTGAGCGCATCGACCATGATCAGCAGTTCCATCAGGTTGTCGTTGGTCGGCGCGCAGGTGGACTGGACGACGAAGACGTCGCGCGTGCGCACGTTCTGCTTGATTTCGACGGTGACTTCGCCGTCGGAGAAGCGGCCTACGTCCGCAGCACCCAACGAGGAACCAAGATAGGCAGCGATGTCGGCCGCCAAGCCAGGATTTGCGTTGCCGGTAAAAACCAGAAAATCGGGATTGGTGGCTTGCATGAGCGTCTCGTCTGCGCCGTTGAGATGTTGCGTGACCGCAAAGGTATTTGGCAGGGGAGGAAGGACTCGAACCCTCGCATGCCGGAATCAAAATCCGGTGCCTTAACCAACTTGGCGACTCCCCTACACTGGTTGATCGTCTGGCGACGACCCACCGAAAACTATCAACCTGACGCCCATCCTGCCAAAGGATGAAGCTGCAGATTATTGCATACTTTTATTTGCCATTTGCTATCTGCTCCTGACAAATTTACCGCATGCGGCATTTGTGCAAACACTGCGCTTCCAGATCCGGTCATTTTGCCCTGCAATCCTTTCGAAGAAAGCCATGCGATAGCGTGGTTGACTTCTGGGCACAGGGCTTGTGCTACGGTCTGCAAGTTATTTTGGCCAAAGCCAAAGTGGTCTGCAGCAAAGCTCGTTATTGTAGCACTATCTGAATTGCGTTTCAGATCCGGATGCGAAAAAATGGTTTTCGTATCCAGGCCCGCCTGGGGCTTGACCACAAGAAACGTCGTGGACGGCAGCCCATACGGCGTTTCGAGCGGCGAGATTATGTCACCGATTCCCTCGACCCAGGCGTTGGTGCCGCACAAGAAGAACGGCACATCGGCGCCGAGCTGGACGCCGATGGCCTGCAGCTCGGCGGTGCTGAGCCGCAGGTTCCAGAGTTTGTTCAGGGCCAGCAAGGTGGTGGCTGCATCGGACGAGCCGCCGCCCATGCCGGCCTGCGCTGGGATGCGCTTGACCACGCCGATGTGGGCGCCCGCTTGGCACCCCGTGGCGGCCTGTAAGGCGCGTGCTGCGCGTACGATCAAATCCTCCGCCGGCAGGGCAGGGCCTTCGCCCAGGTCTTCGCGGGTGATGCGGCCATCGGCACGGTGCTCAACGTGCAGCGTGTCGCACCAGTCAATGAGCATGAAGACCGATTGCATCAGGTGGTAGCCGTCGGCGCGCCGCCCCGTAATGTGCAGGAACAGGTTGAGCTTTGCCGGGGCTGGCAGGTCGTAGAGCGCTTGCATAGGGTCAACGGTCGAGAAGGATGCGCAGCGTGGCCCGCGGCAGGGGCTGCAACCGTTGGGCCACGATCCGCCCCTGGCGCGCTGCGCCGAGGTCGGCCTGCCAGCCTTCGGCGGCAGCGGAACGCCCGTGCAGCCAGTCAAACAATGCCGCTACGGGCAGATGGCTGCCGGTGATTTCCTGCAGCAAGTCCTCCAGCGAGGGGGATTGGCGCACTGCGCCGTCCTGCTCCAGTCGGGCCATGTCGCGCGTCCACGCCAGGCGTGCGAGTACCGACCCGAAAGGGCTGTAGAGAGAGAGTTCGCCGGCTTCGGGGCTGCCGCGCAGGTCGAAGCCGGCGCTAAAGGACTGCGCGGACGGATCGTCCACCTGCAGCGCGAGGCGGCCACTCCATGCTTCTGGGGTGCTGGCAGCCGGCCGGGGCGGCTGGGCACAGCCAGCCAGCAACAGCAGCGCCACGGCCCAGCATGCGAGCCATTTCAAGGCTGGACCCCGAGGCGCCGGAGCGTGCCTTGCAGCACCTCGTTGTCGGGGCTCTGGCGCAGTCCTTCACGCCAGATGTTGCGCGCAGCGTCCTGCTGTTGCAGGGTCCACAGCACTTCACCCAGATGGGCGGCGATTTCCGCGTCTGGCCGCTTCTTGTAGGCGCTCTCCAGAAGTTCCAGGGCCCGAGACAGGTTGCCCAGGCGGAATTGCACCCATCCGAGGCTGTCGGTGATGTAGGGGTCGCCAGGGGCGTATTCCAGGGCTTTCTCGATCAGCTGCCGGGCTTCCTCCAGTTGCACGCCGCGATCTGCCAGGACGTAGCCCAGCGCGTTGTAGGCGTGGTGGTAGTCAGGCTGGCGGGCGATGATCTTTCGCAGCAGCTGTTCCATCACTTCCTGGTGGCCGGCCTTTTCGGCCAGCATGGCTTGGTCATAGAGCAGATCGTTGTCCTGCGGTGCCAGGGCGACCAGACGACCTTGCAGCTCGTAGGCGTCCTGGTACTGCTGGGCGTTGCGCAGCAACTGCACCTCGGCCGAGAGCTTCATGCGCTCGTCCTCGGGTGTCGCGGCCGGCAGGCTCTGGATCAGCGCCCGAGCATGGGACAGGCGCCCTTGCCGAGCCAGCAGCGAGGCGCGCCGCACTTGGGCGCCGAAGAGTTCGTCGCTGTTGTCGATGCGTGCCAGCCAGGCCTCGGCTTCGTCGAAGCGCTGGCGCTTCTCAGCGATCTGGGCGTGCAGCAGGTAGGCCTGGGTGAGGCCGGCCTTGCGCGCCTCTTCCTGCGGCAGCTGTTCGGCCAGGGCGGTGAAACGCTGCAAGGAGGCTTGCGCCGCGTCCAGACGGTTGTCTTGTACCTGCAGGGTGGCTTGCAGTAGCCAGGGGTCGGGTAGATCCGGTTTCTCCTTGGTCAGGATGTCCAGTTGCACAGCGGCCTCTGCGTAGCGTTGCTGGCCCACCAAGGATCGTGCATAGGCCAGGCGCATGTCTGGCGTAGTGTGGCCCTCGAAGTAGCGGGTCACGATGGGTTCCGCGGCGCTAACGCCTTCAGCCACCAGCTCCAGCGCCAGCAGGGCCAGATTGTCGGCCGAGGGGGACAGCGTTTGCGCGGTCTGCGCAGCGGCAAGTGCTCCCATGGGGTCGTTGGCAGCCAGGCGCATGCGGCCGACGGTACTCCAGGCGATGGCGCTCAGCGCCGGATCGTTCAGCGCGTCTTGCAGGGCTTGTTCCACGACCGAGGCCGCCAGCGCCTTGTCGCTGGTTCTGGCGTAGAGCTGCGGTATCGCCTGCAGTGCGGCCGCTTTGTTCGGTGCAGCCGTGTACGCCAATTCCTGGCGCAGCGGCTCTGCCGTGTCGCCGGTGCGGTTGAGGGCTACCAGGATCTGCAGCAGGAAGCGATTGGCGTCGCGCGACTGGGGCTGGGCGTTTTTCCAGGTGCGTACTGCTGCCAGGGCCGAGTCTCCAGAGCGTGCCTGCAGCGCGATTTCCACTGCGCGGCGGTACAGGGCGCTGTCGTCGCTGCGGCGGGCAGCGTCGAGCATGAGCGCGTACCCGGTGCCGGGGTCGCCGGCACTCGTCGAAAGTTCGCTCAGCAGCACTTCGTAGAACAGTTCAGCGTTCAGGGCCTCAGTGATCGCCTGCGGGAGCGCCGCCGCCCTGGCTGGCGGGCGGCTGGCGGGCTGTGCCCAGCTGGCCAGCGGAAGGAGGGCCAGAGCCCAGGACAGATGCCGGATGCGAAGAAAATGCAGCATCAACCCATAATAATCCAAGCCCCGTCGCATTTTCCCTAAGCCATCGCCATGCCCGAGTTGCCTGAAGTCGAAGTGACGCGCCGCAGTTTCGCCTCGGAAATCACCGGTGCGCAAATCCTCGCGGCCGTGCCGGGAAAGCCGCTGCGCTGGCCTTTGGGTTGCAGTCCAGCGCGTCTCGTGGGGCAGCGAGTGCAGGGCGTGCGCCGCCGTGGCAAGTACTTGCTGGTCGACCTGAGTGCGGGGCTGCTGCTGGTGCACCTGGGCATGTCGGGAAGCCTGCGGTTCGCGCCCAGTCTGCCGCCCGCGGGCATGCATGACCATTTCGATCTGGTCACCAGCCAGGGTGTCCTGCGCTTGAATGACCCGCGCCGCTTTGGCGCCGTGGTGTTTGCCGAGTCGCAGGACGCTGCCGTGGCGCAAAAGCTGCTCGGTGGTCTGGGGTTGGAGCCGCTGTCCGACGCATTCACTTTCGAGGCCCTGCGCGCCGGGCTGCGCGCCAGCCGCGCGCCCATCAAGCAGGTGCTGCTGGGCGGCAAGGTGGTTGTCGGCGTGGGCAACATCTATGCGTCGGAGGTGCTGTTCCTCGCGGGCATACGGCCGACGGTGGCTGCGGCAGCGATTGGCGATGTGCGTATGCGTCGGCTCCACCAGGCGATCAGTGATGTGCTGGCATTGGCGGTGGAGCGGGGCGGCTCGACGCTGCGGAATTTTTCGAGCGCTGCTGGCAATCCGGGGCATTTTCAGCTGGCAGCGCGGGTGTACGGGCGGGCCGGAGCGCCGTGCCTGGCTTGCGGCAGCACCATCCAATGCCTGAAGCAGGGGCAGCGCAGTAGCTTTTTTTGTCCTCGCTGCCAACGTCCATAGTCGCCTCGCCAGCAGCCTATGGGCGATGCTATATTTTGGTGGCTCCAGCCTTGGCCTGGACGTCTAACTCCAGGAATACAGTGGGACCCTCATTCAACGAGCAATTCGATCAGCACGGCGCGTGGCGGCGTGCATTTGCGCAGCAGCTCAAGCAGCTGTCTGAATGGATGCATGCCAACGGCCTGATGGATGCCGCCGTGGAGGAGCGGCTGCAGCGCCTGGAAGCCCAGGTGCGCAGCGACAAGGTGATGGTGGCCTTCGTTGCGGAGTTCTCGCGCGGCAAGTCCGAATTGATCAACGCCATCTTCTTCGCCGACTACGGCAGGCGCATCATGCCGGCCAGTGCAGGGCGCACCACCATGTGCCCGACGGAGCTGGGCTACGACCCCGAGATCGCCCCCTGCCTGCGCCTGCTGCCGATCGAAACGCGCCTGCAGCCGCAGGGTTTGGCGGAATGGCGTCTGCGCCCCGAGCACTGGGTGCAACTGGCGCTCGACGTGAACGACGCCGACCAGGTGAGCAAGGCGCTTGAGAAGGTCTCTGAAGTACGCCGGGTGAGCCAGGAGGAGGCCCGCGCCCTCGGGTTCTGGCACGACGAGCTGCCAGAGGAAAACCCCATGGCCGATGCGCAGGGCATGGTCGAGGTGCCGATGTGGCGCCATGCGCTGATCAACATGCCCCACCCCTTGCTCAAGCAGGGGCTGGTTATCCTCGATACGCCGGGGCTCAACGCGGTCGGGGCCGAGCCGGAACTGACGGTGAGCCTGATTCCGCAGGCGCATGCCGTGGTGTTCATCCTGGCGGCCGACACCGGCGTGACCCGTTCCGACCTGTCGATATGGCGCGAGCACCTGGCCGCGCCGGAAGGGCAGGCCGAAGGCCGCTGGGTTGTGCTCAACAAGATCGATACCCTGTGGGACGCGCTGAACTCTGCCGAGCAGGTGCAGGTCCAGCTTGAGCGCCAGTGCGCCACGGTGGCGGAAATGTTGGCCATGCCGCGCGAGCGGGTGGTGCCCATTTCGGCGCAAAAGGGCCTGGTGGCCAAGGTGACCTGCAACGATCTGCTGCTCGAATCCAGCGGATTGCCCGTGCTGGAAGAGGCGCTGGCCCAGGGCATCATGGGCCAGCGGCAGGCGATCCTGCGTTCAGCCGTGGCCACTGGGGTGGCCGGGCTGCGTGCGGAGACGGAGCGCGTGATCAACGTGCGCCGGCGCGACCTGGACGAGCAGATGCTGGAGCTGCGCAGCCTGCGCGGCAAGAACGCCTCGGTGATCGAGGCTATGCGTGGCCGCATCGAGCAGGAACAGCATGAATTCGACGCCAGCGCGGCCAAGATTCAGGCGGTGCGCGCGGTGCACCTCAAGCTGCTGCGCGACCTGTTTCACCAACTGGGTGCCCGCGCGTTGAAGGCCGAGTTGGCCGATCTGGCGCAGGCGCTGCAGCAGCGCGGCATCAAGCTGGGCGTGCGCAAGGTGTACGAGGAAACCTTCGCACGCCTGCGCGCGATCATCGACACGGCGCAGGCGTCGGGCGCGGAGATTCATGCCATGCTTGATGGCACGTTCCGCCAGCTCAATGCCGAGTTCGGCTTTTCCTTGCAGGTGGCAGACGTGCCAGCGCTGGACGGTTTCTTGAAGGACATCGCCAAGATCGAACAGGGCCATTTGCAGTACCTGGGCATGAGCAACGCGCTGAAGCTGGCGCAGCCAGAGTTCTCCCAGCGCCTGGTGCGTGCCCTGTCCATGCGCCTGCGCACGGTGTTCGAGTCCGTTGCCAACGACTTGGAGCTGTGGAGCAAGTCGGCTACGGCGCAGCTGGACGCCCAACTGCGCGAGCGCAAGCGCAGCTTCGCGCGGCGCATTGAGGCCGTGGACCGTATCCAGCATGCCGCCAGCGGCCTGGACGAGCGCCTGGGTGAGATCGAAGCGTCCGAAGAAGAATTGCTCCTGCTAGAGCAGCGTCTGGCGGAATTCACCCAGCGCCTGTTGGCGGTGCCTGCGGTGAGCGCGCAAGAGCCTGCCGTCTGATGGCGGGCGCCGCCATGGACATCGCCACGCGCGTGGTGCGGTGGCAGGCGGCCCATGGGCGCCACCACCTGCCCTGGCAGCAAACGCGCGATCCCTACCGGGTGTGGTTGTCCGAGATCATGCTGCAGCAGACGCAGGTGAGCACGGTGCTGGATTACTACCCGCGCTTCCTGCAGCGCTTTCCCGATGTGGCGGCCCTGGCTGCCGCGCCCCTGGACGACGTTCTGGCACTGTGGAGCGGGCTGGGCTACTACAGCCGCGCGCGCAACCTGCACCGCTGTGCGCAGCAGGTCGTGGCGGTGCATGGCGGGGTGTTTCCGGCGACGGCCGAGGTGCTGGCGACGCTGCCGGGCATCGGGCGTTCGACGGCGGGTGCCATCGCGGCGTTCTGTTTCTCGCAGCGTGTGCCGATCCTGGATGCCAACGTGCGCCGGGTACTCACGCGCGTGCTGGCTTTTGGCGAAGACCTCGCGGCGGTACGCAACGAGCGCCAGCTGTGGGCGCATGCGCACGATCTGCTGCCGGTGGACGATCTGGACGACGCCATGCCGCGCTACACGCAGGGGCTGATGGACCTGGGCGCGGGCTGGTGCCTGCCGCGCAAGCCGCGCTGCGATCTTTGCCCCTTGGGCGAGGTGTGCGCGGCGCGGCGCGCTGGTGACCCGGAGAAGTATCCCGTACGCACGCGCAAGCTGCGGCGCAGTGCGCAGTCGTGGTGGCTGCTGCTGCGCCGCAACGCCGCAGGCGCCGTCTGGCTGGAGCGCCGCCCCATGAACGGCATTTGGGCGGGCCTGTACTGCCCGCCGGTGTTCGACAGCGCCGCAGCGCTGGCGTGGGCCGAGGGTGTATCGGGGGTGCGCCATCTGCCCGCATTTCAGCACGTGTTGACGCACATGGACCTGCACCTGCACCCCGTGCTGGTGCCCGGTGACGCGGACATGCTGCCTGCGCAAGGCAGGTGGTACGGTCCTTCAGACTGGCCGGCGCTGGGCTTGCCCGCACCGGTGCGCAAGCTGCTCGAAGGGTTGTGAGGTTTTAGCTTCTTTTTTGATAGCTGCTAGCGCTCGCTGAATAAGCGCTGGAGCCTCATTTGCTTCCTATTCGACTCAGTCCAGTTCGCGGTGCCTGCGCAGTGTCGTCCATTGCGGCCCGAAGCGCTGCGCCAGCTGTTCGACCAAGTACACCGAGCGGTGCTGGCCGCCCGTGCAGCCGATGGCCACCGTGACGTAGCTGCGGTGGTTCTGCGCCAGCGCGTCGAGCCAGCGGTCAAGGAACAGCGCAATGTCTTCCTGCATGCGCAACACCTCGGGCTGCTGCCGCAGGAAGTCGGCCACGGGCGCGTCCCGCCCTGTCAGCGCGCGCAAGGCTGCTTCGTAGTGCGGGTTCGGCAGCATCCGCACGTCGAACACATAGTCTGCATCCATGGGAGTCCCGCGCTTGAACGCGAAGGACTGGAACACCAGGGTGAGCTGCCCGGCCTGCGTTGCCACCAGGTGCTTGATGGTGCTCTGAAGCTGCGAGGCGCGCAGCGTGCTGGTGTCGATGACGTGCGCTTGCTCGCGCAGGCCGGCCAGCAGTTCACGCTCGAGTTCGATGGTCTGCACCAGGGCCTTGCGTTCCGACTGCGCGTGGTCCCGCGTCAGGGGGTGGCGCCGCCGGGTTTCCGAAAAGCGCCGCACCAGGGTGCCGGTGGAGGCATCGAGAAACAGGGGCGTGATGACCACGCCCTGGCTGCGCAATTGGGCAATCTGCTGCGGCAGCTGCGGCAGGCCCGTGGCGCTGCGCGCGTCGATGGCGATGGCAACGCGGTTGCCATGGTGCTGGTGTTCAAGTGCGACGAAGGGCGAGAGCAGCTCCGGCGGCAGGTTGTCCACGCAGTAGTAGCCGGCATCTTCAAGGGCGTGCAGCGCCACCGATTTGCCCGAGCCCGACATGCCGGTGAGAAGGACGATTTCAAGCGCCATGGCAATCACCTCGACGGGTTGGTGTTGGAAGACAGGAGCATTTCGCGCGCATGTGCCAGGGTGGTGTCCGACAGCCGCTCGCCGCCCAGCATGCGCGCCACCTCGCGGATACGGTTTTCCTGTTCCACCGGGGTGACGGTACTGGCGCTGCCTGCCGCGCTGCGCTGTTTGGCGACGACCAGGTGGTGGTCCGCACAGGCAGCCACCTGCGGCAAATGCGTTACCGCCAACACCTGCCGGTCCTTGCCGAGCTGCTGCATGAGCCGGCCCACGGTTTCGGCCACGGCCCCGCCCACGCCGGAGTCCACTTCGTCGAAGATCAACGTCGGCGCTTCGCCCAACTGGCTGGTGGTGACAGCAATTGCCAGCGAAATACGCGACAGTTCACCGCCCGAGGCGACCTTGCCGATGGGGCGGGGCGTCATGCCGGGGTGCCCGGCAACGAGGAAGCCCACCTGGTCATGGCCGTGGGGCGCGGGCTCCGCCGCGCGCTCCACCTGCACTGCGAAGACGCCGCCAGCCATGCCCAGGCCCTGCATGGCCTGCGTGATGGCGCGCGAGAGCAAGGGCGCGGCCTTGGCGCGGCATTGGGAGAGGCGCCGGGCTTCGGCGTCGTAGGCCTGCGCGTGGGCTTGCTCCGCCGCTTCGAGCTGCTCCAGGTCGGCCGCCGTGTCCAGTTGCTGCAGCTCCTGCTTCCAGCCCTGCAGCAGCAGGGGCAGCTCCTGTGGGGGCCGCTTATAGCGTCGCGCCAGCCCCAGCCACTGGGCGAGTCGGGTGTCCAATTCTTCCAGCTGCCGCGGGTCCAGTTCGGTGCGGCGCGTGTAGCCGTGCAGGGAATGGCGCGCGTCCTCGACCTGGGCCAGGCTGGAGGCGAGCGTTTCGGCGATGCCCTGGAATTGCGGATCGATGTGCGCATGCTGCGCCATCAGGTGGTGTGCCCGGCCCAGGTTGCCGAGCACGCCGATGTGGTCGTTCTCCAGCACGGTCAGGGTCTCCTGCGCGGCGTCGGCCAGCGCGCGCGCGTGCGACAGTCGCGTGTGCCGGGTGTTGAGCTCCTCCCATTCATGGAGGCCTGGGGCCAGTTTCTCGACTTCGCCGATCTGCCACTGCAGGCGCTCGCGTTCGCGCTGCAGCGTGCCTTGTTGGGCGCGTGCCTGCGCCAGGGCCTGCTGCGCCGTGCGCCAGGCAGACCAGCATTGGCGAATCTTCTGGGTGCCGGCACCCGCGTAGGCGTCCAGCAGCGCGCGCACGGATTCAGGGCGTGTCAGGCTTTGCCAGGCGTGCTGCCCATGGATGTCGAGCAGGTGTTCGCCCAGGGCGCGCAACTGCGTGGCGGTGGCCGGGCTGCCATTGATCCACGCGCGGCTCTTGCCCTGGGTGTCGATCACGCGGCGCAGCAGGAGTGTGTCGCCCTGTTCGTAGCCGCCTTCTTCGAGCCATGCCGTCAGGTGGCCGGGGGTGTCGAATTCAGCGCAGATGTCGGCCTGGCGCGCGCCCTCGCGCACTACGCCCGTATCGGCACGGGCCCCCAGAGCCAGTTGCAGCGCGTCGATCAAGATCGACTTGCCCGCGCCCGTTTCGCCGGTCAGCACCGTGAAACCTAGGTGCAGGTCGATGTCCAGCGCCTGCACGATCACGAAGTCGCGCAACGCAATCCGCCGCAGGGCCATGGTCAGGATCCCCCTTCGTTCCAGCGCAGCTTCTTGCGCAGGGTTGCGAAGTAATTCCATCCCCGCGGATGGAGGAAGCGCACGCAGTGCGCCGAGCGCCGCACGAGGATGCGGTCGCCGTGCAGCAGCGAGGTCAGCGACTGCATGTCGAAGTTGGCGCTGATGTCGCGGCCCCCCACCAGCTCGATGGCGATCTCCGTGCTGTCGGGCAGCACGATGGGGCGGTTCGACAGCGTGTGCGGCGCGATTGGCACCAGCACCCAGCCGCCCACGGAGGGGTGCAGCATGGGCCCGCCTGCCGAGAGGGAGTAGGCCGTCGAGCCGGTCGGCGAGGCCACGATCAGGCCGTCGGCGCGCTGGTTGGCGACGAAATGGCCATCGACCTCGACGCGCAGCTCCACCATGGAGGCCGTTGCGCCACGGGCCACCACTACGTCGTTCATGGCCAGGGCCTCGAACACGCACTCGCCGTCGCGCATCACGCGCGCTTGCATCAGCGGGCGCGAATCTTCCTCGTACTGGCCCTGCAGCATGGGGGTGAGGGTGGCCTGGTAGTCGCCCAGCGGGATGTCGGTGACGAAGCCCAGGCGGCCCTGGTTGATCCCGATCAGCGGTGTGCCATGCCGTGCCAGGCGGCGGCCGATGCCCAGCATGGTGCCGTCTCCGCCGACGACCAGGCCCAGATCGCAGCGGGCGCCAATCGCGTCTGCATCCAGCACGTTGTAGTGGGTCATGCCGGTGTTGGCGGCGGTCTCCGCTTCCAACGAAACCTCGCAGCCCTGGCGTTCCAGGAAATGGGCGATTTCCTCCATCACCTCGCGCGAGCTGCTGGCTGTGGTGCCAGATACGGTGGTCTGGTATTTCCCAATCAGGGCAACATGGTGGAAGCGGGGCATGGAGGGTAGAACCATAGACTTCAGACTATAGCCCGCTCCACGAACCGTAGGCACGAGTTTCCCCGCATACGGCGCAGGCGCGGCCCTTGCATGAAGGTGTCCGCGGTGCGCTTTTGACGGAGCCGGCAGCCGCCGCCATGGCTGCGCCGGTTGCGCGTGGGTCAGTGGCGGAAGTGGCGCACGCCTGTGAACACCATGGCCACGCCACGCTCGTTGGCGGCGTCGATGACTTCCTGGTCGCGCATGGAGCCGCCAGGCTGGGCCACGCAGGTGGCGCCTGCGTCCACCACCACGTCCAGCCCGTCGCGGAACGGGAAGAAGGCGTCGCTCGCCACCACGGTGTTCTGCAGGCTCAGGCCCGCGGCCTGGGCCTTGATGCTGGCGATGCGCGCGGAGTCGAGGCGGCTCATCTGGCCCGCGCCCACGCCCATGGTCATGCCGCCCTTGCAGAACACGATGGCGTTGCTCTTGACGTACTTGGCCACCTTCCAGGCGAACATCAGGTCCTGCATCTCTTCCTGGGTGGGCTGCTTGACGGTGACCACCTTCACGTCGGGCAGCTGCAGCTCGTAGTTGTCCGCCGTCTGCAGCAGCAGGCCCGAGCCGACACGCTTGGCGTCCATGGCGTTGCGGCCTTGCTGCCAGGGCGTGTCACCGCCGGGCGGCAGGGCAATCTTCATGAGGCGTACGTTGGCCTTGGCCTTGAACACCTCCAGTGCCTCGGGCGTGAAGTCGGGCGCCATCAGCACCTCGACGAACTGTTTGGCGATCTGCTGGGCCGCCGGGCCGTCCACCGCGCGGTTCAGCGCGATGATGCCGCCGAAGGCGCTGGTCGGGTCGGTCTGGAACGCCTTGCTGTAGGCCTCCAGCGCATTCGTGCCCACAGCCACACCACAGGGGTTGGCGTGTTTGACGATCACGCAGGCCGGCAGCTTGAAGCTCTTGACGCATTCCCAGGCCGCATCGGCGTCGGCGATGTTGTTGTAGCTCAGTTCCTTACCCTGCAGCTGCACGCCAGTGACGATGGAGCCGGGCGCCGGGTAGAGGTCGCGGTACAGGGCGGCCTGCTGGTGGCTGTTCTCGCCGTAGCGCAGATCCTGGATCTTGGTGAAGATGCCGTTGCTTTGCTCGGGAAACAGGTTGCGCGTGGGCACGTAGGTTTCGGACAGCTTCTCGGCCTCGAACTGGATGGACGACAGGTAGTCGCTGATGGCGCCGTCGTACTGCGCAATGCGGTTGAACGCCGCCACCGACAGCGCAAAGCGCAGCTTGTCGGAGAGCTTGCCGTTCGCCTTGAGCTCGCCCAGCACGCCTTCGTACTGGTCGGCCGAGGTGATCACGCCCACGTCCTTCCAGTTCTTGGCGGCGCTGCGCACCATGGCGGGGCCGCCGATGTCGATGTTCTCGATGGCGTCGGCCAGCGTGCAGCCGGCCTTGGCGACGGTGGCCTCGAACGGGTAGAGGTTCACCACCAGCAGGTCGATGGTGTCGATGCCGTGCTCGGCCAGCGCGGCCATGTGTGCGGGCACATCACGGCGCGCCAGCAGGCCGCCATGCACTTTGGGGTGCAGCGTTTTCACGCGGCCATCGAGCATTTCGGGGAACTGCGTGACCTCGGCCACCTCCGTGACGGGCAAGCCCTCCTTGGCCAGCAGCTGGGCGGTGCCGCCCGTGGACAGCAAGCGGATACCCAGGGCGTGCAGCGCGCGAGCGAACTCGACGATGCCGGTTTTGTCAGAGACGGAGATCAGTGCATTCATGGCGGTGGTGGCTTCTGGTTTCAAATAAAATCGGCCTCTAGCGCTTATCTGGTAAGCGCTAGCAGCTATAAAAAATATAGCTTTAAAGCAGGTTGTGCAGCGTCAGCTTCTTGCGCAGCGTGTTGCGGTTCAGGCCCAGCCATTCGGCCGCGCGGGACTGGTTGTTGTCGGCCTGGCGCATCACCACTTCAAGCAGCGGTTTCTCGACCAGGCGCACCAGCATGTCGTACATGCCATCGGGCGTCTCGCCGTCCAGGTCCTGGAAGTAGCGCAGCAAGCTCTCGCGCACGCATTCTTCGACGTTGCTGTGGTTGGCGCTCATGCGCAGAATCCCTCTTGTTCTTCGTGAAGCGTTGCAGCCACCGTCGCCGGCAGCCGGTCCATGCGCTGGCCCAGCGCCGCAAAGTAGGTCTGGACGGCCTGCCATTGGGCGCTGCAGTCTTCGATGGTGTTGATGTGTTGGCGCAGGGCCTCCCCGCCCGGCAGGGCGCGCACGTACCAGGCAATGTGCTTGCGCGCGCTGCGCACGCCTGTGGCCTCGCCGTAGAGCTGGTAGTGGTCCTGCAGGTGGTCGAGCAGCAGGCGCTGCACCTCGGCCACCAGCGGCGGCGCCAGGTGCTCGCCGGTGGCCAGGTAGTGGCCGATCTCGCGGAAGATCCAGGGCCGCCCCTGCGCGGCGCGGCCGACCATCAGCGCATCGGCCCCGGTGGCGGCCAGCACCGCGCGGGCCTTTTCCGGGCTGGTGATGTCGCCGTTGGCCACCACCGGCACGCGCACAGCGGCCTTGACGGCGGCGATGGTGTCGTACTCGGCCTCGCCCTTGTAGCCTTGCTCGCGCGTGCGGCCATGCACGGTGAGCATCTGGATGCCCGCAGCCTCGAAGCGGCGTGCCAGTGGCACGGCGTTCTTGTGCTGCTGGCACCAGCCGGTGCGCATCTTCAGCGTGACGGGCACGTCGCGCGGCGCGCAGGCGGCGACCACGGCCTCGGCAATCTGCACCGCCAGGGCCTCGTTCTGCATCAGCGCCGAGCCGGCCCATTTGTTGCAGACCTTCTTGGCCGGGCAGCCCATGTTGATGTCGATGATCTCGGCGCCGCGGTCCACGTTGTAGAGCGCGGCCTCGGCCATCATGGCCGCGCCGGTGCCGGCGATCTGCACGGCGATCGGGCCGCTCTCGCCCTCGTGGTTGGCGCGGCGCGATGTCTTGAGGCTGGCCCACAAGTCCTTGCGCGAGGTGACCATCTCGCTGACCGCGTAGCCCGCACCGAGCTGCTTGCACAACTGGCGGAACGGCCGATCCGTGACGCCCGCCATGGGGGCGACGAACAGGCGGTTCGCCAACGGAATATGGCCAATGTGCAGGGCGGGCATGTGGGGCAGGCAGGCAGGGGAGGCGGGATTGTACCTGCCCAAAATTTCAGCAACCGAAATCGGCGTGCCGCAGGCCGCCAGCGCCGCGCGCGCGGGCGCTTTACCGCACGGGCAGATCGAAATAGCGGTCGGGGTAGGGCTCGTTGCGCAGCGTGAAGTGCCACCACTCCTCGGGCAGATTGCGCCAGCCATGGCGCTCCATCAGGGCGCGCAGCCAGCGGCGGTTGCGCTGCACATCGGGGGACTGGTCGGCGTCTTCGGTGTGTGAGTGCGCGTCGAACAGGTCGAACGGCGTACCCATGTCGACCTCGGCGCCATCGGCCAAGGGGCCGAACAGCACCTGGCGCGCGCGCAGACCGTCGGTGACCACCAGCGTCAAGTCCACCGTGCTGCCTCGGCTGTGCCCCGACCGCGCGGCGATGTAGCCGCGCTGGAACAGCGCCTCCTTGGGCACGCACGGGTAGTAGCTGGGCTTGGTGCGCTGGTCGGCCAGATCGTTGCCCCAGCGCACGAAATCGTCCACGGCCTGCTGCGGGCGGTAGCAGTCGAATACCTTGAGCCGCAGCCCCAGGGGCTCCAGCTCCTGCTGCGCGGATCGCAAGGCCTGCGCAGCGGGCCGCGAGAGCCAGCAGGTGGGCGCCGCGTAGCCGGCCACGGGGCGGCCCATGAAGTTGTCAGCCCCGTGGTAGCGCATGTCCTGCTGTACTCCCGGCGCTACGGCGGCGAGTGGCACCAGATCGGGCGCCTCGACCCCGCGCGTCGCGCAGCCCGCCAAGGCCAGCGCCAGCATGGCGGCTGCGGCGCGCGGCAGGGCCCGGGTGACAAAGGGGGGATTGCGCATGGTTTGCCTCCTGTGTGTTGAGATGCCAGTGCGCACCATACAAGAAGAAACGCCGCCGCACCTCTACACTCGCGCCCCATGGAACTGTGGATGCACCAACTGCTGCACTGGCTGGCCCTGCCGCAATTCGGACTGAGCACGGTGTTCGTGGTGTCGTTCATTTCGGCCACGCTGCTGCCGCTGGGTTCCGAGCCCGCCGTGTTTGGGCTCATCAAGCTCAACCCCGGGCTGTTCTGGCCGGCCATTCTGGTGGCCACCGCGGGCAACACGCTGGGCGGTGCCGTGAGCTGGTGGATGGGGCTGGGCACGCACAAGGCCGTGGACCGCGCCGCGGGGCATCCCACGGAGCTGCGTGCCCTGGCCTGGCTGCGCCGCTTCGGCCCCAGGGCCTGCCTGCTGAGCTGGCTGCCCATCGTGGGCGATCCGCTGTGCGCTGTCGCCGGCTGGCTCAGGCTGCCCTTCTGGCCCTGCATGGCCTACATGGCTGTGGGGAAGTTCCTGCGCTATCTGGTAATGACGACGGCGCTGCTGTATGCGTGGCCTGGTGCGGCGGCGTAGCAAATTGATAGCTGCCAGCGCTTGTCCCACAAGGGCTGGAGCCCTTTTTGACCACAAAGGCGCGGCCACTGCAGCCGTCGGATGGTGGATGAATGGTAGGCCGTGCTGGGCTCGAACCAGCGACCAAAGGATTCAAGTTTGTGCGGGTTTCCCCGCTCCTCGGACTATCTCATCGCCCACAGCCGAACTGTTGGGGCGCCGGGCGCTCGTGGGACGCTTATCGGATGGGCTCCTCACGTCCTAGTCTCTGCACCTTCCCGCCTACCGGTCTTGCGACCTGCCTTTCGGCGGGCTTGGCTCAAGGTTGCCATGGCTTGCGCTGTAGGGTTCCTTGAGTTCACCCGGTTTTCCGATGGGGCTCTCGCCCCATGGTCACCATTTTGATGAGTCCTCTGCTCTAACCAACTGAGCTAACGGCCCATTCATACCAGAACCGCTGATTGTACGTGCTAGCGCCTGTGGCTCAGGGCATTGGTGACGAGCTTGGAGGTGATGTCGACGATCTCGATCATCCGGTCGTACGGCATGCGCGTGGGCCCGATGACGCCCAGCGTGCCGACGACCTGGCCATCCACCTCGTAGGGTGCGCTGACGACCGAGAGATCTTCGAACGGAACCACCTGGCTTTCGCCGCCGATGAAAATGCGCACGCCCTCAGCCTGGCTCGACACATCCAGCAGCCGCAGCAACTGCGTCTTTTGCTCGAACAGGTCGAACGCGCGCCGCAGGTTATGCATGTCACCCGCGAAATCGCTCACCGACAGCAGGTTGCGCTCACCCGAGATCACCACCTCGTCCTGCGCTTGCGACAGGGCCTCGGAGCCCACGCTGACAGCGGCCTGCATGAGCGCCGCCACTTCGCCGCGCAGGCGTTCGACCTCCGTCTTGAGGCGCTCGCGCACCTGCTCCATCGCCAGCCCGGCATAGTGCGCGTTCAGGACGTTGGCGGCTTCCACCAGTTGGTCGGGTGCGTAGTCCACATCGGTGAAGATGACGCGGTTCTGCACGTCACCCTCGGGGGAGACGATGATGACCAGCAGGCGTCGTTCGGATAGCCGCAGGAACTCAATGTGCCGGAAGACTGACGTGCGCCGGGGCGCCATGACCACGCCCACGAACTGCGAGAGATTCGACAGCAGTTGCGCCGCATTGGCGATCACTTTCTGGGGTTGCTCGGGGGCCAGTTCGGGTGCGACCAGCTGGTTGCGCTGCACGGTCAGCATGGTGTCCACGAAAAGCCGGTACCCCCGGGCCGTTGGGACACGCCCGGCCGAGGTATGGGGGCTGACGATCAGCCCTAAGTCCTCCAGGTCCGCCATCACATTGCGGATGGTGGCGGGCGACAGTTCCAGTCCCGACGCCTTGGACAACGTACGAGAGCCAACCGGCTGCCCATCGGCGATGTAGCGTTCCACAAGCGCTTTGAGCAACAATTTGGCGCGATCATCCAGCATGCAATGATTTTAGTGATGTGGTTCCATGGTGTGGCGCTGATCCGTATTGAGGAAATCGAGATGCGCAGAGCATTGGTTCTGGAAGGTTCGGCACTGATCGAGGGTTTTGAAAGCGCTCTTACCGCGCGGCGACCGGCAAGGCCTCGAGTTCCCGCAGGAGAGCCTGGTTAAAAGCCTCGCTGTCCAGCAGCTTCACCAGCCGGTCTGTTGCTCCCGTGGCAGCAAAGGTGTCCAGCCCCCGTCGTTCGTCAGGGCTCAGCGTTTGCAGCAGGTTGGCCAGATGGACGGTGAACGAGGCGGTTTTGTCCTTGGCCGCAGCGGCCTGCGCCTGCTCGGTGAGACGGGCCAGCTTCTTGCCGAGACTGGAGTTGTAATGCTCCGCGATAAGAATGCTGTCTGATGCCGACAAACTTGTATCCAGGGCGCGTGCAATGGCACCACCTAGCTCAACCTCGGACAGGTTGATCATTTTTTTCTCAAGCGCCAGCAGGCGGGGGGCGGTTTTTTCGGCGTGATTGGGTAGCGCCTGCATCCGCTGCACCTGGGCCTTGAACTCGGCGGCAAAACCCATAGACTGAACCAGCATCGCGGTGGGAGAAAGGGCAGGCGCACCTTGGGGCGTTTGTGCTTGCGTCACGAAACTGACGGTTAGAAAAGCCGTCAACACGATTCTTGAAATGATCGGGGGCATAGCGTAGGGGATGAACGAGGTTTCAAATAGGAACCACTTTAAGGGCGATGGACACGCCAAGCAGGATGCCTACGAGGAGCACCCCCCACCAGCTGAGCCAGAACCAAGCGGAAGCCCACTGCTTTCGGCCCCACCATAACCGATGAATCAGCAGCGACCCAGCCAGTCCCAATGCCATTAGCGAAAGAACCCGGACACTCCAGACATTGATGTCGGCGTTCGACGGTGCGGCCGACAGATACGCCACCGATCCGATGGCAAAGAGAATGGCCCATGTGAAATGCAGCAGCAGGTAGACGGCTGTCCGTTTGCTGCTCATCGGGGGCTGTGGAGTGACATTTGCCGTGGCCTCCGTCACGATGTCGAGTTCGGCCATCCGCCGGGGGAGCCAGAACCATGGTTTACGTGCCATAAGACGGCCCAATGTTGGATGGTATTTCGCACATCTGCGAGAGCTCGATGGAAGTTCAACGGCAACCCATGCCGCAGGGTTCGCGTCGCGTGCCATACTTTCAAGCCCCAGTATAGAGAGCCACCATGTCACCGACGACCGCAGGCACCGACTCACCTTGCCTTCGGCCGTTTCGACCCGAGCACTGCGCGGGCAAGAGACTGCATGCCGATTACCGCACTGCAAGCGTCTTGGTGACTGTATTGATGTCGGTCACGGTGTTGCCGTTCATCTTGATAATTCTGGGTGGCGTGGTCAATGAGCTGACGGGCACCCGGTGGCCTGGGGTATTGCTGATACTGCTACTAAGTTTGCCGCTGCTGGGGTTCAGTGTCTCGCTGCTGCTGGGGCTGGTGCGCCGGGGCTACGTACTTGTATTAGATGACCACGGCGTGATCTACTCTGAGAGTAAAAAGCCCACCAAACCGATTGCCTGGGCCAACATTACTTCGGTGAAAGATAAGCTGACGCCGGACAAAGCGGATGCCCGGTCTGCATACTTCAAAGTGACTTACCGCCAAGTCCAACAGGATGGTTCCGTCCGTGAGAAGTCTCTGCGAATCAACCAGTCGCTGCTGGATGTGGATCGCGAGCAAATCCGAGAGGTGTTTGAGGATCGTATTGGCCCGCTGGATGGCGTGGAGCAAGCCCAGCCGGATTCGTTTGGCAGCAAGTTGGGGCGCGGTGTGGTCATCACGATCGCGACGTCAGTGACAGACACGATCAAGAAATAGTGGGCAGCCTAAGGCTTGGCTGAAAGTGTTGCCTTTGGATCGCCTGCGCCATTGTCAGAGTGCTTTCAATCAGCTTGAAGACGCTCTCAGGAAAGGAAGTCGATGCGCAAGATGACATGGGCCATGGCCGTTATGGCGACCGCCATGCTGCTCCCGGCCACGCCGGTGTGGGCCATCTACAAATGCCTGGGTCCTGATGGAAAGGTCACTTTCCAAGATGCGTCTTGTCCGGGCCAGGGGGAGGAGATCGAGGTCAAGCTCCCCACGGGACCCGCCGTGCCTGCCTCCGCCCCCGTCAAGCGCGCGCCTGCACCCGCGCCTGCGGCGAAGAAGGAGGGGGTTTTCGGTGAACGCTGGCAGCGCCGCGCCACGCTCGAAACCAGCGGCCTGGCCAACGCGCAGGCCGACCTGGAGGAGCAGCGCGCCCAGTGCGCGCGCGAACGCGCAGCCTTGGCCGAGCGCCAGACGCTGGCCGAGCAGCGGCGCACGGTGGTGGGCAGGCTGCAGGCGCAGGAGGTTGCCCAGGAAATGGAAGAGGCCGAGGAAGCCTGCAACGCACGCATTAAGGCGCTGGAGGCCGAACTGCGCAAGCTGGAAGAAGAGCTGAACGGGTTACAGCAAAAGCCTTGATGCACCGATCAGGCGGTATCTCGGGCCGAGCTTGGCCGCAGTGCGGCCTGCTGTGCCAGCAGGCCCTCAAAGGCTTGCCACAGTGCGTGCGGAGCCGGATCGGCGGGGGCCAGCTGTGCCAGCGCGCAGGCCGTCGCTTCCAGGGTGCTGCGCTGGTGTGCGGCCTGGGCCTTGCGCAGAGCGCCATAGCGCGAGGGCGGCAGGTGCGTCAACGCCAAGCGCGGCAGCGTTTGCAGCGCTGGGTTGGCGTACAGCATCTTGCGGCTTTTACGCCATGTGCCATCAAGCACGACGAGCCGCAGCGCGCCCGGTGCGGGCGTAGGGCACGGCCAAGGCGCGCTGGCTGCCAGGCCCAGAGGGCCACCGTGGGGTGTCGGCGGGTACAGCAGAACGCTGTGGCGCGGCACATCGTTCGCGTGCCATGGCGCGTGCAGCCAGTCCTTCAACTGTACGGGGTCGAACCGTTCACCCACTTCCAGCCGGCTGCCCTGCAGGCACAAGTGCAGCAGGCGCGCCGTGCCCTTGGCCTCCAGCACTTCCGCAGGGTGCTGTAGTACCAGCAACTGTACGGGGCTGTGCGTCGGCCGTGCCAACGCGCACAGGCATGTGCGTGCCGGGCGCAGGCATTGCGCGCAGCGCGCGCGTGGGACGGTCGCGGGGTTTACAGGCGACCCTTGTAGTAGCTGGCCCGGTCCATGTCGGCGATCTCGACGCTGAGCTGCACCAGCATGCCGGGTGGCTGTGGCGTGAGGCGATGCAGCACCGCGGCCATGGCGTCCGACAACTCCTTCTTCACCGCATCGCTGCGGCCCGAGAGCAGGCGCAACTGCACGTGGACGAAGCCGCGCTGTGCCGGCGCGGTGCCAATCTCGAAGCAGGACAGCGGCAGGAGGCGGGCCTTGACGTCGGCTTCATCCTGCACTGTGGTGTGGCCGCAGACCACGGCATTGAGTTCAGCCAGCAGCTGCTGGCCGGGCAGGCCAGCCAGGTTGTCGGTGTATTCGACGGTGAGGTGGGGCATGGGGGGCTTTCGGTAACGGGGTCAGAGCTGTTGTGTGGGCACGTGGTGGCGCAGTTCCACCTGGCGGTTGGCACTGTCCACGAACACCAACTGGGGCTGGTGGGTGAGTACGTCCTTCTCAGGCACCTGGGCGAAGGCTGCGATGATGAGCAGGTCGCCCACGCAGGCGCGGCGGGCGGCAGAGCCGTTCACCGAGATCATGCCGCTGCCGCGCTGGCCTTTGATGGCGTAGGTGACAAAGCGCTCGCCGTTGTCCACGTTCCAGATGTGCACCTGCTCGTTCTCGCAGATGTTGGCCGCGTCGAGCAGATCCTCGTCAATGGCGCACGAGCCCTCGTAGTGCAGCTCGCAGTGCGTCGTCTTGACGCGGTGGATCTTGGATTTGAGCAGGGTGCGGAGCATGGGGCGCAGGGGGAATACGGATGAAAACCCGTGAGTCTATACAACCCCCCGGGCCGCGTGGCCGACAGGGCTGTCGGCACGGTTGTGGTTTTTCCGCCAATGTGACGCAGTACTACGGGTTTTCACGAGGGTTTCACAGGTGGTTCGTGTAATGCACGCAGCCCTCGGGCTTTTCCCATTCACATAACCACAGTTGAACACCATGAAACGAACCCTTCTTGCCCTGGCCGCACTGGCCACCGCCGCAGGCGCTTCGGCCCAAAGCTCTAACGTGACCCTTTTCGGCGTGGCCGACGTTTCCGTAGCCCACATC
The DNA here is from genome assembly GCF_001298675.1 of Paenacidovorax caeni. Classification (GTDB taxonomy): domain Bacteria; phylum Pseudomonadota; class Gammaproteobacteria; order Burkholderiales; family Burkholderiaceae_C; genus Paenacidovorax; species Paenacidovorax caeni. The sequence goes on along the minus strand of NZ_CYIG01000001.1, from coordinate 9,453 downwards.
TCCACCACCGACAAGAGCGTTTCCGGCCTGGCCAACGGCGGCAACTCCAGCAGCCGCCTGGGCTTTCGTGGCGTGGAAGACCTGGGGAACGGTCTGAAGGCAGGCTTCTGGCTTGAAGGTGGCCTGAACGTCGATGACGGTGGCTCTGGCTTTAAGTTCGATCGCCGCTCCACCGTCAGCGTAATGGGCAACTTTGGCGAAGTGCGCCTGGGCCGTGACAAGACGCCCTCATACCAGAACCTGGAAACCTTCCATGCGTTCGGCGACACCGGCATGGGTGCTGTCAACGGCCACAACCTGATCAGTGGCTCGGCCACCGGCACGCCCGAGGGCTCGAATCCCAAGCGCGTCTCCAACGGCGTGAGCTACCTGCTGCCCAAGCTCGGCGGCGTGTACGGCCAGGTGACCTACGGCTTCGGCGAGCAGGCCGGCAGCACCAGCCTCTCCAGCACGATCGGCCTGCGCGTGGGCTATGCCAATGGTCCGCTGAACGTGGCCGCAGCCTACGGCGTCGTCAAGGGTGGCACGGCTGCCAGCACCGTGGACTACAAGAACTTCAACTTGGGCGCCTCGTACGACTTCGGCGTGGTCACCCCCATGGTGTTGATCGCCTCCGAGCGCGGCAATGACAAGCGCGTGGACCTGTACAGCTTCGGCGTGAAGGCCCCCGTGGGCCCTGGCGAGCTGCGTGCCGCCTTCTCTTTGTACAAAGACAAGAAGATGGACAACAACGATTCCAAGCGTTTCGCCATCGGTTATGGCTACCAGTTGTCCAAGCGCACGGAACTCTACGCTGCCGTGGCGCGCCTGAGCAACGACGACAAGGCCGCGCGCAAGCTGGGCTCGTCCCTGAGCCCGACGCCTGGCGTGGGCAACAGCCTCACCGGCTACGAAATCGGTCTGCGCCACAACTTCTAAGGCCAGCCGGCGCCGCCGGGCCTCAGCCTTCGGATGGGGAAGCCAGCCGCCCGGGCGGGCGTCCAGCCTTGTCAGCCCCGCAAGCCATGCTTGCGGGGCTTTTTGCTGGCGTGTCCGGTATGGTTCTGCGCTCAGCCAACCAGACGGAGTTCACGCCAGCATTCCATCGACCATACTTCGCGTGCACGTTCCAAGGGCCCGCGATACAGTCAAACGGGCCGTCCGCCACGCTCCCGCACGGGCTGGATTGGGTGGATGCCCGCGGCGTGCGGGCCAGTGCCACCCGGCATGACCGGCCCCTGAGAACACGTCCTAAAGTTGACAAAGCCCCGCCGAATGACTGACAAGGCCCACCCATGCCCATGACCCGCTTCGCCAAAACCGCCATGGTGGCCTGCCTGGCGCTCTTCGCTGCGCTGGTGACCTGCAACAACCTGCTGGACTACGGTGCCAACTTCGCCTTCGTACAGCATGTGCTGCGCATGGACACGGTGTTTCCCGGCAGCCCTTTGCGCTGGCGTGCCATCGACCTGCCGTTGCTGTGGCACTTGGCCTATGCACTCATCATCCTGGGCGAGGGCGTGACGGCCGTGCTACTGGCGCGGGGCGCGTGGGCCCTGTGGCGTGCGCGCCGGCGCAGTGCGCGCGTTTTCAACCAGGCCAAGCAGTGGGCGCTGGCCGGGGTGCTGGCGGGTTTTTGCGTCTGGTTCCTGGGCTTCATGGTGGTGGGCGCCGAGTGGTTCCTGATGTGGCAGTCGAGCCAGTGGAACGGCCAGGAGAGCGCCTTCCGCTTCTGCATCACCCTGCTGGCGGTGGCGATCTTCGTCAACCAGCCAGACACGGACGACAGCGCACAGGAATAACGCGTCAGCGCCGCAGCGTGGGCACGAGGATGGTGGGTGCCGCCGGCGCGGCGAGTGCCGGCCAGTCGCGGCTGTAGTGCAGGCCACGGCTTTCGTGGCGCATCTGTGCGCTGCGCACGATCAGCTCGGCCACCTGCACCAGGTTGCGCAGCTCCAGCAGGTCGCGGCTGACGTGGAAATGCGAATAGAACTCGTGAATCTCGTCCGTGAGCAGCGCGATGCGGTGCGCCGCACGCTCCAGGCGCTTGTCGGTGCGCACGATGCCCACGTAATCCCACATGAAGCGGCGCAGTTCGTCCCAGTTGTGCGAGATGACCACGCATTCGTCGGCGTCCGTCACGCGGCTGTCGTCCCAGGCGGGGACGGCAGGCAGAGGGGCGCGCGGCACTTCGGCAATGGCCTGTGCCGCTGCACGCGCGTACACCATGCACTCCACCAGCGAGTTGCTGGCCAGGCGGTTGGCGCCGTGCAGGCCGGTACAGGCAGTTTCCCCAATGGCGAACAGGCCCTGCAGGTCGGTGCGCCCGGCCAGGTCGGTGAGCACGCCGCCGCAGGTGTAGTGGGCGGCCGGCACCACGGGAATGGGCTCGCGCGTGATGTCCAGCCCGAGCTCGGCGCAGCGCGCCAGGATGTTGGGAAAGTGCAGTTGCAGGAAGCGCGGGCTCTGGTGCGAGATGTCCAGGTGCACGCAATCCAGTCCGTGCTTCTTCATCTCAAAGTCGATGGCGCGTGCCACCACGTCGCGCGGCGCCAGCTCGGCGCGTGCATCGTGCTGCGGCATGAAGCGCGTGCCCCCCTTGCTGGCGGGCAGCTTGAGCAGTCCGCCCTCGCCGCGCACGGCCTCGGTGATGAGGAAGCTCTTGACGTGCGGGTGGTACAGGCAGGTCGGGTGGAATTGGATGAATTCCAGGTTCGCCACCCGGCAGCCCGCGCGCCACGCGGCGGCAATGCCGTCGCCCGTGGCAGTGTCCGGGTTGGTGGTGTAGAGGTAGACCTTGCCGGCACCGCCCGTGGCCAGGATGGTCTGTGGTGCGCGGAAGGTGACGACGGCATCGGCGGCCTCGTCCAGCGCGTACAGCCCCAGGCAGCGCGGCGTGCCCGGCAGCCCCAGCTTGCGCGAGGTGATCAGGTCCACCAGCGTGTGGTGCTCGAACAGGGTGATGCCAGGGGTTTCGCGCACCACATCGATCAGCGTGCGCTGCACGGCGGCGCCCGTGGCGTCGGTGGCGTGCACGATGCGCCGCGCGCTGTGGCCGCCCTCGCGTGTGAGGTGCAGCGTGCCCTCTTCCTGCGAGAACGGCACGCCCAGGCCCTGAAGCCAGTGGATGGCGTCAGGCGCGTTCTCCACCACGAAGCGGGTGGCTGCCAGGTCGCACAGGCCGGCGCCGGCCACCAGCGTGTCTTGCACGTGCGCGTCGAAACTGTCGCCCTCGGCCAGCACGGCCGCAATGCCGCCCTGGGCCCAGCCGCTGGCGCCGTCGTGCACCTGGCGTTTGGTCAGTACGGCCACGCGGTGGGTGGGGGCGAGGCGCAGCGCTGCAGTGAGCCCGGCGAGGCCACTGCCGACGATGAGCACGTCGAAGTCTTGGGTTGTCATGGCGGGAAGGCGAAAGGTGCGGCTCTCAAGCCGGGGTATAGGCCAGCCGCACGTAGATGGGCGCAAAGGCTTCGGCCTGGGTGATTTCGATCAGCGTTTCCTTGGCCAGCTCCAGCAGCGCGATGAAGGTCACCACCATCACGGTGCTGCCTTTCTCGGGCTGGAACAGGTCCTCGAACTCGACGAAGCGCCGCCCCTGCAGCGCGCGCAGCACCATGCCCATGTACTCGCGCACCGAGAGCTCCTCGCGCGTGATGCGGTGGTGCTGCACCAGCTTGGCGCGTTTCAGGATGTCGCGCCAGGCGTCCTGCAGGTCGCTCAGCTGCACGTCGGGAAAGCGTGGCGCCAGGCTCTGCTCGATGGTCACCTGCGCCTTGAGGAAGTCGCGTCCGTACTGCGGCAGGTTGCCCAGCTGCTGGGCGGCGAGCTTCATCTGCTCGTATTCGAGCAGGCGGCGCACCAGTTCGGCGCGTGGGTCCTCGGCCTCCTCGGCGCCCTCCTGCTTCTTGGGCGGCAGCAGCATGCGCGACTTGATCTCGATGAGCATGGCGGCCATCAGCAGGTACTCTGCCGCCAGCTCCAGGTTGCGGCTGCGGATTTCATCGACGTAAGCCAGGTACTGGCGCGTGACGCCGACCATCGGAATGTCGAGGATGTTGAAGTTCTGCTTGCGAATCAGGTACAGCAGCAGGTCCAGCGGGCCCTCGAAGGCTTCGAGGAACACCTCCAGCGCATCGGGCGGGATGTACAGGTCCTGCGGCAGCGCGAACAGCGGCTCGCCGTACAGGCGCGCCAGCGCCACCTGGTCCACCACTTCGGGCATGGCGGCGGGCGGCAGCGGCGTATCGGCGTCGCTTCCGGAGTCCACGCCTGCTACTGCTTGCATAGCTGCCAGCGCTTGCCAGTATTGGCCTGGAGGCTGTTTTTACTGCTGATTGGCCGGGCTGTAGGCGTAGTACACGTAAGACTTTTGCGCCACGCGGCCGGCGCGGTAGTCTTCCCACAGCGTGCGGTCCACGTTTTTGTCCCACAGCAGCGCGCGGCCGGCCTGCTGCTGGGCGTCCAGCTCGGGCTTTTGCGTTTTCATCTGGTTGATGAACTGCGTGGCTTCGGATTGGTAGTCGGGACGGCGGAAAATAGACATGGACGGTGAACCTCTCAGAACCCTCGATTTTAGCGACACACCCATGAAGCCCCTGAACCGCATCATCCGCTCGCTGGGCGCCGGCGCCCTGGCCTTGCTCGCCCTGGTGGGCTGCGACGCCCAGCGCATCCGTGAACTGGAGGAAGACGTCTCCACCGAGGCCGACGTGCGCGAGCGCTTCGGCGAGCCCGACGGCATTTGGCAGGAGAGCGACGGCGGCCACACGCTGGAGTACAACCGCCAGCCCATGGGCCACCAGAACTACATGATCACCATCGGGCCCGGCGGCAAGATGACGGCGCTGCGCCAGGTGCTGGCGCCGCACCAGTTTGCCAAGGTGCAGCCGGGCATGGACAAGGAGGCCGTGCGCCGCCTGCTGGGCAAGCCCGCCAAGCAGATGGCCTTTGTGCTCAAGCAGGAAACCGATTGGGACTGGAACTGGATCGACCCGCCGAGCCGCGAAATGGTCTTCACCGTGACCTTCGGCGCCGACGGGCGCGTGCTGCGCGCCGCCAGCGTGGAAAAACTGCGCGACGGTAACTGACCCTGCGCCAACCCGTTCCCCTGGTGAGGGGCAGGAGGCGGGCGGGCGGCCCTGCGCCCATCCACCGGGTGCAAGATAAAGGGTAAACCCTAGTGTGAACCGGGCGTAATTTTTGCATGCGATGATCGCGCGCCGGCGCTACCCGTGCCGGTCCCTACGATGCCCAGGAACCTCACCATGGCCAGCCGCACCGTCCTACCGCAAACGACCCTCCCTTTGCCCGGCGCCACCGCGCCCCAGTCTCTTGCCGCGTCCCCTGCCGGGGCCTTGGCCGCGCCGCGCCACGGCCTGTTTGAAGACGCGCAGGCGCTCTTCACCGGCTCGCTGTTCGTGGGGCTGACCATGATGATGTTTGCCCAGGCAGGGCTGCTCACCGGCAGTACGGCCGGGCTGGCCTTTGTGCTGCACTACGCCACGGGCTGGCCGTTCGGTGCCATTTTCTTCGCCCTCAACCTGCCGTTTTACTGGTTTGCCTGGCAGCGCATCGGGCGGGCGTTCACGGTCAAGACCTTTGTCAGCGTGGGTGTCCTCTCGCTGATCGCCGAACTGGGGCCGCGCCTGATCCATATTGACTACCTGCACCCGGCGTTTGCCGCAGTGGCGGGGGGGCTGCTGATGGGTACGGGGGTGCTGTTCATGGCGCGCCACAAATCCAGCCTGGGCGGGGCCACCATCGTGTCGCTGTACCTGCAGGACTGCTACGGCATCCGTGCGGGCAAGGTGCAGATGGCCATTGACTGCAGCGTCGTGCTGCTGGCGCTGTGGGTAGTGCCCTGGCCGCGTGTGGCCTGGTCGGTGTTGGCGGCAGTGGTGATGGGCGTGTTCCTGGCCGTGAGCCACCGCCCCGGGCGCTACCAAGCTGGCTGATGCCACAACGGATACAAAAAAGAGAGCTGCCCGCGCAGGCTGCATAAGCCCTGAGAGCCTGTTTACGATCTTTTCATAGTGCCCGCAAGGCAGCAAAAAGGCGCACTCTAGGCGCGCGCCGCAGGCCATGCTGGCGGCCTGGGCAAGGTGCGCAACGACGCAGTAGCGGCTTTTTGCTGCCTTGCCCGAAGGGTTGCCCCGCAAAAGTGGCATCTGCGGCGTTGCAAATGCTCGCCGGGCCACCAGCCCGGCTGCGCTTGGCGCCTTACACCTGCCACTTTTGCGGGGCAACGGGCACTATGAAAAGATCGTAAACAGGCTCTGGGGGCTGAAAATGATTGCAAAAAAAGGCCCCGCACTGCGGCTATGCCGCTCAGTTAAGCCTGAGCGGCATTTTTCTTGATGGGGTAGTGGGTCTTTGTCATGCGAACCTCACGCGGATACCGTCTTTCGGATCTGCGAGGCGGCAGCACTAAGCGGCGGATGTTCTGGCGCATGGCCTTGAGCTTGCCCGGGATGGCCCCTGGGGTGCGCGAGCTTGAACTCCACAGCCACTCATCGACGATGTAGCGCAAGGCCGTCATGAAGCTGATGCGACAAGGCTGCACCTTGGCCTCATCCGCAATGCGCGTGATCTCCAGACGGATCAGGTTGTACATCAGCAAGGTGGCCCACAGCTCCTGCTTGACCCCCTGTGGCTGCTGGCTGCGCAGTGTCATGGTCTGGCGCAGCATGTCCGTCTTCATCTCCCCGTAGGCCAGTTCGATCTCCCAGCGCTCGTGGTACAGCGCGAACACCTCATCGGCCTTGTAGCGTGCGGGATCCATCAGGGATGTGAACAAGGTTCTAGGCTTGCCATCGAGTTCGCGTGTGATGGCTCGCACTTCCCACGTGAGCGGCAGGCCTGGGTCTTTCTTGCGCGCCTGGGGCGAGACCTTCATGCGCAGCCTCACATCGCCCGGGCCGTGTGTTTGCATCACTTCACCTTTGAGCCCTGCGCGCGCGGGGATCAGCCACTGGCGTCCCTGGCGGTGCTGCAGCGGCCACAACAGGCCCGCTGAGTAAAAGCCTTTGTCCACGATCACCAGCGAGTCGGCTGGCAGTTGTGGCCACAAGCGCTCAGCCAAGGTGTATTCGCTGGTGTCGTAGGCATCCATGCTGGCGTCCACCAGCAAACGCGCTCTGGCATCCAGCAGGCAGGCCATGCGTACCAGCGGGAATGGGCTTTGATGCTTGGCATGGTTGCGCTGGCAGCCAAAGTGCTGCCGGTTCTCTTGCGTGTCCGGGGTGCGCCAGACGACGCCATCCAGGGCATACAGCGACAAACCTTGCCAGCGATGGCGCCTGGCCTCCTGGTGTGCCCAGTGGGCAGCGGTGTGTCGAAACAGCCATTGCAGGGGCTCACTGCCCAGGCGCTGACGGGCCTGGCTCAGCGCGCTGGAGCTGATGCCTTCATTGCCCTGTCCAGGCAAGGCCAATTCCAGTACCTCAGCCACATTCACAATGGAGCGATCCCTGAGCAAGGCCACGCCCAGTACCAGCCACAGGGCTTGCTCCATGGGCAAGCGCCGCTTGCGCAGTGTCGCTACACCCGTCATCTGCAAGGCCTGCTCGATCCACTGCTGAGGGATGTTGCTTTGAACGACGCCCCATTGCTCGGGGCTCGCAAACTCATGGGTATCGCTCAGGTACTCTTGCAGCAGCATCGGCCATCCACTGGCCGACACGGGCCAGCTCAGTTCATATGGCCCCTACTTTACAAACAACAAAGGCCCCGAGGGGCCTTTGCTTAACTTAGGGATCCTCTGCACGAATCCACGCTGATGTTCTTGCAAGGGTTTGACGCCCGGACAATACAGGCATGAAGCAAAGCAGTCTGGGCCTGAGCAACACAGTCAAGCGCACGCGCAAGCGCGAATTTCTGGATGCCATGGAATTGGTGGTTCCCTGGGCTGAGTTGGTGGCTTTGATAGAGCCCTACGCGCCCGACAGCGGCAGGCGAGGTCAGCAACCGTTTGCAGTGCAGACACTGCTGCGCATCCACTTCATGCAGCAGTGGTTCAAGCTCAGCGACCCGGCCATGGAAGAAGCCCTGCATGATGTGCCAGCCTTTCGTGACTTCGCAGGCCTGTCCCACTGGGACGAACACATTCCCAGCGAATCGAGCATCTTGCGCTTTCGCCATCTGCTGGAGCGCCACAAGCTGGCCGAACAAATCCTGGCCACTGTCAACGCACTGCTGCAAGCCAAGGGCTTGCAGTTGAAGGCGGGCACGGTGGTGGATGCCACGCTGATTGCGGCGCCCACCTCCACCAAGAACGAAGGCAAGGCGCGAGACCCCGAGATGCACCAAAGCAAGAAGGGCAACCAGTGGTACTTCGGGATGAAGGCCCACATCGGGGTGGATGCAGACTCGGGCCTGGTGCACACAGTGCGAGGCACGGCTGGTAACGTCTCGGATGTGGTCGAAGCCAATAGCCTGCTGCATGGGCAGGAGACAGACGCCTTTGGCGATGCAGGCTACCAAGGGGTGGACAAGCGGCCAGATGCCAAGCAAACCACGCGCTGGCACGTGGCCATGCGCCCAGGCCTGCGCCGGGCTCTGGACAAGGACAAGCCCCTTGACGACTTAATCGAGCAACTGGAGCGCACCAAGGCGAGGATCCGGGCCAAGGTGGAACACCCGTTCAGGGTGCTCAAGCAGCAGTTTGGTTATGTGAAGGTGCGCTACCGTGGTTTGAAGAAAAACACGGCGCAGATCGTGACGCTGTTTGCCCTGTCCAACCTGTGGATGGTCAGGCACAAGTTGCTGGCCATGGGGCAGGTGCGTGCGCCAGGGGCGTAATGCCCACGAAATCGGGCAATTGCTTGTCCCAGGAGGTGCTTGGACAGCGTTTGGGCGCCTTGCCCAAGCAGGCTTTATCTCACGCACGGACGTAGCTCACTTCCAAGTGATTCGTGCAGACCTTCCTTAGGGAAGGTCTGCAAAACCCAGTCCGCCTGCGTGTCCGAGCTGACTGAGGCACGTTGAGTTTCGCGATGCGGATCGAAGCGACGATGGCAGCTCGATTCGCCGGCAAATTCCGGCGTTATGAGCCAGCGGCACGCCCATTTGACGCCCTGCGGACGCACTTATCCCTGCGCTTCCATCAACTGTCGGCGCGCCATCCACAAATTGCCCAGCGCGAACAGCATCGTCAGTCGCGCGGTGTTCTTGACCAGCCCGCGATACCGGACCTTGGCGTAGCCAAACTGCTGTTTGACGAGGCGGAACGGGTGCTCGACCTTGGCACGGATGCTGGCCTTGAGCTTCTCCGCCTTCTCCAGCAACTGATGCAACTCGCGCTCGGGATCAAGGGCGCGGCGCTTACCCGGCCGCATGGCGACTTCCCAGCGCACCTTGCTGTCCTTGAACTCCTCGCGCTTGTCCACGCCCTGGTAGCCCGCATCGCCCCAGGCATCGGTCTCCTCGCCATGCAACAGCTGGCCGGCCTGGGTCACGTCGTTGACATTGGCGGCC